>NZ_BAAAQW010000005.1:482424-584225 GCF_039531875.1 Sinomonas flava
CGGGACGGATCCGTGGTGACGGCGGATCCGTCCCTCTAGCGGTCAGTCCTCGATCGTGGCGATGAGCGCGCCCGCGGAGACCGTCTGGCCCGCCTGGGCCGTGAGCCCCCGCACTGTCCCCGCCCGGTGCGCGGTGAGCGGCTGCTCCATCTTCATGGCTTCGAGCACGACGACGAGATCGCCCTCGGCGACCACGTCGCCGTCGGCCACGGCGACCTTCACGATCGTGCCCTGCATCGGGGCGGTCAGGGCGTCGCTGCCGGCCGCCGAAGCCGACGAGCCGGCGCCGCGCACGCCCCGGACCTTCTTCTTGGCCTTGGCCGGCTTGCCTGCGCCGAGCGAGAGGCCCGCCGGGATCGTCACCTCGAGCCGCTTGCCGCCGACCTCGACGACGACGCTCTGCCGCTCGCCGGCGTCGTCCGCCTCGGCGCCGGCGCCCGCAGCCGCCGGGTATGGCGGGATGGTGTTGTCGAACTCGGTCTCGATCCAGCGCGTGTGGATGCTGAACGGGCCTTCTTCGGGTGCGAAGGCCGGGTCGCGCACGACGGCGGCGTGGAACGGCACCACCGTGGGCATGCCCGTGATCGTCAGCTCGTCGAGGGCGCGGCGGGACCGCTCGAGCGCCTGCTGCCGGGTGCGGCCGCTGACGATGAGCTTGGCGAGCATCGAGTCGAAGTTGCCGGAGATGACGTCCCCCGCCACGACCCCGGAGTCGACGCGCACGCCGGGTCCGGTCGGATAGGTGAGTGTCTCGACCGTGCCGGGCGCGGGCATGAAGCCGCGGCCGGCGTCCTCTCCGTTGATGCGGAACTCGAAGGAGTGGCCGCGGATCTCCGGGTCGTCGTAGCCGAGCTCCTCGCCGCGTGCGAGGCGGAACTGCTCGCGCACGAGGTCGATCCCTGTGACCTCCTCGGACACGCAGTGCTCCACCTGGAGGCGGGTGTTGACCTCGAGGAAGCTGATCGTGCCGTCCTGCCCCACGAGGAACTCGCACGTGCCCGCCCCGAGGTACGCGGCCTCCTTCAGGATGGCCTTGGACGCCTCGTACAGGCGCTTGGTCTGCTCCTCGGAGAGGAACGGTGCCGGCGCCTCCTCGACGAGCTTCTGGTTGCGGCGCTGGAGCGAGCAGTCGCGCGTCGAGATGACGACCACGTTGCCGGCTGCGTCCGCCAGGCACTGGGTCTCGACGTGGCGCGGCGCGTCGAGGAAGCGCTCGATGAAGCACTCACCGCGGCCGAACGCCGCGATGGCCTCGCGCACGGCCGACTCGAACAGCTCGGGGACCTCGTCCATGGTCCGGGCGACCTTGATCCCGCGGCCGCCGCCGCCGTACGCGGCCTTGATCGCCACGGGCAGGCCGTACTCCTGCGCGAACGCGAGGACCTCGTCCGCCGAGGCGACGGGGTCCGCGGTGCCGGGCACGAGCGGCGCTCCGACCTTCTCGGCGATGTGCCGGGCGCGGACCTTGTCTCCGAGGGCTGCGATGGCCTCGGGCGAGGGACCGATCCAGGTCAGGCCCGCATCGATGACCTTCTGCGCGAACTCGGCGTTCTCGGACAGGAAGCCGTAGCCGGGGTGGATCGCGTCGGCGCCGGAGGCGCGGGCGGCATCCAGGATCTTGTCCATGACGAGGTACGACTCGGCGGCGCTCGTGCCGCCCAGGGCGAAGGCCTCGTCCGCGAGCCGGACATGGAGCGCGTCGCGGTCCGGCTCGGCGTAGACGGCGACCGAACCGATGCCCTCGTCGCGGGCTGCGCGGATGACGCGGACGGCGATCTCGCCTCGGTTGGCGATGAGCACCTTCGTGAGGGGCCTGCTGGCGGCAATGGGGGACAAGGCTACTCCGTTCTGTACTGCCGGAAGCCTAGCGCTCCTTTGGTGGATTCGCCCATATCAGTGCGGTATTCGGCGGCTCCATGCCGGATCCTTTGTAGGGGATCTACAAATGTGCCCGGTGCTGCCCGGCGGGGCGTCACCGGACGACGGCGGCGCTCCACCAGTCCGTGAGCCTCACCCCGGCTTCGCCCAGGAGGGTGCGCAGGGCCGAGACGGACAGGCCGACGACCGCGTGGGGGTCGCCGTCGACGCGGGCCAGGAAGGCGCCCCCGAGCCCGTCGATGGTGAACGATCCCGCGCAGTGGAGCGGCTCGCCCGTGGCGACGTACGCCTCGATCTCCGCCGCGCTCATCTCGGTGAACTCGACTCCCGCGGAGGCGAGGGCCCCGCGCCCGGGCGCGGGGGCGGCGTCGTGCGTGCCGTCGGCGGGTGAGTGGTGCGAGGCGCGGCAGTCCACGAGCCAGTGTCCGGTGTGGAGGACGCCGGCGCGGCCGCTCATGGCGGCGAGCCGCTCGCGGGCCACCTCGGGGGTGTACGGCTTGCCGAGGGCCTGGCCGTCGAGCTCGAAGACGGAGTCGCAACCGAGCACGAGCGCGTCCGCAGCGGCGGGGAGGGCAGCGACGGCCTCGGCCTTCGCCCGGGCCAGGAGCAGCGCGGTCTCCGCCGGCGTCGCGTCAGGATGTCCGGACGCGACGGCGTTCTCGTCCACGTCCGAGACGAGGATCCGATGGGGGACGCCTGCTTCCTCGAGCAGCTTGGTCCGTGCGGGCGACTTGGATGCGAGGATGAGGGTGGGCGGGGCGGGCGGCGCGGCGTGGAGGGTCACGGCGCCAGCCTAGTCCTGGTGGGCAAGATCCTGCCGCGCCGGGCTCTGTCCCCCGGCGGCCGGAGCGGGGGAGGATGTCGCCATGGACGGTGAGCCGGACGGCGTCCCTGCGACCTATGACGTCAAGAAGGCCCTCCCCGGGCTCTACGCGCCGCGGGCGGGTGTGATGGCAGTCGTGGAGGTGCCTGAGCAGCAGTTCGTCATGGTCGACGGCCACGGGGACCCCAACGTCTCGCCCGCCTACGGGGAAGCCGTCCAGGCGCTCTACGCCCTCTCCTACGCCGTGCGCGCGGTGACGAAGGAAAGGCTCGGGCGCGTCCACACGGTGGCGCCGCTCGAAGGTCTGTGGAGCGCCGAGGATCCGTCCGCCTTCGTGACCCGGGACAGGGGGGCCTGGGACTGGACGATGATGATCTCCCAGCCCGAGTGGGTCGGTGCCGAGATCCTCGCGGCGGCCACGGCGCGCGCCGAGAAGAAGGGTCTGGCGGCTCTGGGACGGGCCCGGTTCGAACGGTACGCCGAGGGCACCAGCGTGCAGGTCCTGCACCTCGGCTCCTACGACGACGAGGGGCCGGTCCTCGCGCGGATGCACGGCGAGTTCATCCCCCAGCACGGGTTCGTACTGCGGGGCAGGCACCACGAGGTCTACCTCTCCGATGTCCGCCGGACCGAGCCCGCCAAGCTGCGCACCATCCTGCGCCAGCCGGTCGCACCGGCGCCGTGAGCTACCGTCTCCATGCCGGACGAACCTGACGTACCAGACGAGCATGAACGCCATGGTGACCACGTAGAACCCGTGCAGCGCCCAGATCGGCCCGGCGGGCAGGCTCAGGACATAGAGGGTGTGGATCCCGTTTGCCACGTTGGCCAGGACGAGGTTCGCCAGGCTGTACGAGGCGAGGTTCCTCGTCCGGGCGGCCTTGACCAGCATCGGCGCGTTGCTGGCCGCGAAGAGCGCCGTGGAGACTGTTCCGGCGAGGACCGCTGCTTCCATGCCTCGACCGTACGCGCGGCGCCCCGCCCCCGAATCGGCACCGCGGCCCATTGTGCCCGGGCCGCCCGCGGGCAGTGGCTACTTCTATGCAGGCTATTTCTGCCCAGGTGCCACGAGGCCCGTCCGGAACGCCTGGGCTGCCGCGGCCGTCCGGGATGGCACGCCGAGCTTGGCGAGGATGCTCCCCACGTGGTGGGCGACCGTGCGCTCGCTCAGGAACAGCTGCGACGCGATTCCCTGGTTGGACAGGCCCGCACAGACGAGCTGGAGCACGTCGAGCTCGCGCGCGCTCAGGGGCGCGTCCGACGGCGGCGGGGCGGGCGGGGTCGTCGGGCCGCCCGAGGGACGGGTCGCCCCGCCGTCGGCCGGCAGCCCGTCCAGGGCGGGCCGCGCACCGAGCCCGGCGAGGATGTCCCTCGCGAGCGTCAGCCCGAGGCGGGCCGGGGCCGCGTCCGAGAGCGCAAGGCAGGCGCGGGCCTTGAGGACGAGGCACCGGGCGGCCTCGTACGGCACGCCGAGCTCCGACCACAGCGACCAGGCCCGATCGGCGGCGTCGAGCGCCTCGGCGAACCGTCCCGCGACGAGCCGGATCCGTGCCGCGGCAGCGGCCTCGAGCGCCCGGGTCCACGGCGTCCCGTGCTGCTCGGCCAGCCGCGAGAGCTCCTCCCAGGCCGCCGTGGCCGCGTCCTCGTCGCCGGCGGCCAGCTCGACCTCGACGGTCGCCGCCAGCAGCTGGCGCCGGTACGCGCCGTCGTCCCTCAGGGTCGAGCGGCGCAGCAGCGACTGGGCCTCGGCGGGGCGCCCCTGGTCCAGCCGGAGCAGGGCCAGGCCGGGCAGGGGGTCCCAGCCGCAGCGGAGGGCTTCGGAGTACGCGCGGTCGGCATCGTCGTACCGTCCGCGCAGCCGGAGGACCTCCGCCTCTTCGTAGAACGAGCTGAACCCTGCGCTGAAGTCGCCCGCGCGGAACTTCTCCTGCGCCTCGTGGGCGGCGCGGACCGCGTCGTCCCACGCCCCGTGGAGGCGGAAGAGCTCGGCCCGGTGGGCGTCGCACTTCCCGCTGAACTCCACGAGGGGTCCCTCCGCCATCCGCCACGCATCCAGCGCCGCCGTCCATTCGCGGGCGCGGGGCAGGTCGAAGGCCAGATGGCAGCACTCGATCGCGTGGCAGTAGACGAGCCCCGCGGCGATCGGACCGGTGGCCCCTGACCCGATGATCGCGATGGCCTCGTCGAGGAGTCCGAGGGCCTCGTCGAACCCGCCCGAGCGGACGAGCGAGAAGGCGAGGCCCACCTCGGCGATCGAGACGACCTCGGGGTTCCCGAGCGGCCGCGCGATCTTCAGCGCGCGGCGGAAGAGCTCCTCGGCCTGCGCCTGGTCGCCCCTGAACTCGAGGGCGAACGCGCCCGGCGTGAGGGCGAGGGCGTGCTCGGGGGTCGGTCCCGGAAGCTCGTCGAGGAGCCGCTGGGACCGTGCGGCCCACCCCATGCACTGCGCGGGCTGGGCGCGGATCAGGAGGTAGAACGCGAGCCAGATCCCCACCCGTGCCGCAGCCCGGGCGTCGCCGGCGCGCTCGTACTCGTCGTGGGTCCTGGCCAGGGCGGCAATCGTCTCGGCAGTGCGGCCCAGCATCCAGTAGCTCGTGGCCAGCCGCTCGACGTCCGGCGCGTCCAGGGGAGCCCGGCTGTCCGTGGCCACGAGCTCCTGCACGGCCACGTCCCAGTGCCGTCCGGCGAAGGCCTCACGGGCGGCGTCCACGGAACCGGCCATCGCGGCACCTCCTCGGTCAACCGCTCCAAGCGCCGAGGGCGGGCATCCCGCACACGGAAGGTGCGCCGGGGTGCCCGCCCTGCTGCCGTCAGGATAGACCTGCGGCAAGGATGTCTCAACGGCCCGCGCTCACCGGCCTACGGGCTCGGGTTCCCCGGCCGCGCTGGGGCGGGCGGCCGACGTCGTGCGCTCCAGCTTGGCGCCCTCGATGTCGAGGTCCGGTAGGAGCCGGTCGAGCCAGCGGGGGAGCCACCACGCGCCCCTGCCCAGCAGGCGCATCACCGCGGGCACGAGGGTCATGCGGACCACGAAGGCGTCCAGCAGCACGCCGAGGGCGAGCCCGAAGCCGAGCGGCCGGACCATCGTCAGGTGGCTGAAGATGAAGCCCGCGAAGACGCTGACCATGATGATCGCGGCCGCCGTGATGACCCGGGCGGCGTGGTGGAAGCCGGTCCGGACCGCCAGATGCGCCTCCTGCCCGTGCGCGTAGGACTCGCGCATGCCGGAGGTGATGAACACCTGGTAGTCCATCGCGAGGCCGAACAGGATGCCGATGAGCAGGATCGGCAGGAAGCTCAGGATCGCCCCCGGATGGGTGACGTCGAAGACGGGCCCGAGCCAGCCCCACTGGTACACGGCGACGATCGACCCGAACGCCGCCCCGAGCGTGAGGAGGAACCCTCCCGTGGCCAGGAGCGGGACGAGGAGCGAGCGGAACACGAGAAGGAGCAGGACGAAGGACAGCCCGACGACGATCGTCAGGTAGGGCGGGAGGGCGTCGGCGAGCTTCGCCGAGATGTCCACGTTCGCCGCCGTCTGGCCCGTGAGGCCGATTGTCACGCCGGTCTGGGACTGGATGTCCGCGCCCTTCGCGCGCAGGTCGTGCACCACCTGGACGGTGCTCGCGCTCGCCGGGCCGTCGGTCGGGATGACCTGGAAGACGGCGGTGCGCCGGTCCTCGCTCAGGGTCGCCGGTACGGCGGCGACGACGCCGTCCACGGAGCGGAGCCGTTCCGCCACGTCGTACTGCTTGGCCTTCGCCGCGTTCTCGTCCAGGCCCGCGGGAAGCTCGCCGACAACGATGATCGGGCCGGTCATGCCCGCGCCGAAGTACTTCCCGGTCGCGTCGTACGCCTTGTACGCGGTCGACTCGACGGGCTCCGATCCGCCGTCGGGCAGCGCCAGGCGCAGGGAGGCCGCCGGGACGGCGAGCACGCCGAGCAGCGCCACGGACGCCACGAGGGACAGCCAAGGGTGCCTGGTGACCCAGGCGCCCCAGCCGCGGTTGGACGCGGCGAGGTCCTCGCGTTCCTCCTCCTGTTCGTGCCCGGCGCGCGCGTTCTCCGCCTCGGCACGCGCCCACCGGCGCTTCGAGATGATCCGGCGCCCCACGAAGCCGAGAACAGCCGGCAGCAGCGTGATGGCCACGAGGACGGCGACGGCGACGGTCGCTGCGGCGGAGAGGCCCATGACGGCCAGGAACGGCAGGCCCGGGACCACGAGCGCGGCCAGCGCGATCACCACGGTGAGGCCGGCGAACACGACCGCGTTGCCCGAGGTGCCGATCGCGAGGGCCACCGACTGACGGGGGTCCATGCCGCGCAGGAGCTGCGTGCGGTGCCGGTTGACGATGAAGAGCGAGTAGTCGATGCCCACCGCGAGGCCCAGCATGAGGCCCAGCATCGGGGTCACGGAGCTCATCTGGACGACGCCGGTGAGGGCGAACGTGCCGCCCACGCCCACGGCGACGCCGGCGAGCGCCATGAGGAGCGGCAGGCCCGCGGCGACGAACGTGCCGAGCATGAAGAGCAGGACGATCGCCGCAACCGCGACGCCGATCGCCTCTGACGTGCCGAAGATCGAGGAGATGTCCTGGGTGAGCTCCTTGCTCGCGTGCGCCTCGACCCCGGGGACCTCGCCCGCGATGCGCTGGATGTCGCTGCGCAGAGACGCGGGGAGGCCGTCGGTGGCTCCGGTGAACTGGATCGAGGCGATCGCGGCCTTTCCGTCGCCCGAGACGAAGCGGATGTCCTTCGCCGCGTCTGCCTGCCGTGTGGCGCGGGCGAGGTCGGCCTTGGCCTGGGCGATTTTCGCGGCGCCCTGGTCGGCCTGGGTGCGGCCGGCGTCGTACTGGGCCTGGCCCGCCGCCAGCTGCGCGCGCGCGGCGTCGAGCTGCGCCTGGGCCGCGGCGGTGGCCTGGGCGATCCCCGCCTCGGGGAGGCCCTGTGCCGCGAGTGCCTTCTTCTGCGCGTCGAGCTGGGTCTGGCCGGCGTCGAGCTTGGCGCGGTTGGCGTCCAGCTCGGCCTTGGCCGCGGCCAGCTGCGGCTCGCCCGCGGTGAGCTTGGCCTCGTTCGCTGCGATCTCCTGGTTGCCGGCCGCGATCTGGGCGGCGGCGCCGTCGAGCTGGGCCTGCGTGGTGAAGGGGTCGGTGACGTTGCGGACGCCGTCGAGGCCTTTGATCTCGTTCAGCTTCCCGCTGAGTGCCTGCTTCTGCGCGTCGGTGAATGCGGCGCTAAGCGACTCGAACACGATCGACGCGCTACCGCCGGAAGCTGAGGGCAGGTCTGCCTTGAGCTTGTCCGCCATGCGCTGGGTCTCGGTGCCCGGGATCTGGAAGTTGTTGGTCATCTGGCCGTGGAACGCGGCCGCGGAGCCGCCGACCGCGGCGACGACCACGAGCCAGACGGCGAGGACGAGCCAGCGGCGGTCATAGGCGAACCTGCCGAGTCGGTAGAGGAGGGTAGCCATGGGGAGCCTTCTGCGGTGGGTGGGCGGGACGGGAGGGGCGTGCAGCCTCAGGGCGCGGCGAAGCCGGCTTGGAGGTGTGTGATGGAGTCGGTGAGGAGCTCGCGGAGCCGGCTGAGGGACGACTGCGTGAGCTCGCCTCCTCGTTCGGCCATCCACACCTCGAGGGCGGTCTTGCCGCAGGCGATGACGCACCCGGCGAGGGCGCGGACGTACAGCTCGGGGAGATCGGCGCCGCCGTCGCGTTCGCGGATGGCGGCCGCGATCTTCTCGCCGCACTCGTCGAAGGCCTGGAGCTGGAAGCGGGTGACGGGGTCGTGGCCGCTCGCGACGATGAAGGACTGGGCCATTGGCGCGATGAGCTCGTTGTCCGCCAGCCCGGTGAGCACGTGCAGGGCGGACTCGAGGAGGGGCTCGCCGGCGGGCCGGTCGCCCAGCTTGCCGAGGGCGGCGTCGAGGAAGCCGAACGTGGGGGCGGCGAGGGCTTCCTCGAGGCTGCCGAAGTAGTTGAAGAAGGTCCGGCGGGAGACGCGGGCGGCCTCGGCGAGCTCTTCGATGGTGAAGCCGCCGATGCCTCTGGACGAGGCGAGCTCGAGGCCGGCGGCGATGATCGACTCCCGGGTCGCGGCTTTGTTCAGTTCGCGTCGGGAGGATGTTTCGGCGGTCACGTATTTACACTAGGTGCAACTTTGCACTGAGAGCAAGTTTGCACTCCGCGCAGTGCTGAGGTTGAGGGGTCATGTCCCTGCGAGGAGCGGTCGTATCCTCGCCCGCGCAAAGACGCCCTGTCGCCAAGGAGATCGCCTGAGGACGTCTCATTCGCGACAGGGCGTCTCGTGCCGAGTCATTGGCCGGTCAAAGTAGGGATATGACCCCTCAACGCGGGGCCGCGCCCCCACCGCGGAGAGCCGCGCGTTTGGAGGGGGTCAGCGCGAGGCGGCCAGCTCGCCGTCGTGCGCCTCGGCGGACGAGGCCTCAGGCGCGGACTCCGCGGACGACTCGTCGTTGAACGGATCGCCGTGGCGCGGGGCGTTGTAGAGGGCCTCGTCGAGGATGCCCTGGCGCTTGGCCACGATGGTCGGGACGAGGGCCTGACCGGCGACGTTCACGGCGGTGCGTCCCATGTCCAGGATCGGATCGATGGCGAGGAGCAGGCCGACGCCGGCGAGCGGCAGGCCCAGGGTCGAGAGCGTCAGCGTGAGCATGACGACGGCGCCCGTGGTGCCTGCGGTCGCGGCGGAGCCGAGGACCGAGACCAGCACGATCAGCAGGTACTGGCTGAAGTCCAGGTTGATCCCGAAGAACTGCGCCACGAAGATCGCGGCGACGGCCGGGTAGATGGCGGCGCAGCCGTCCATCTTGGTGGTGGCGCCCAGCGGCACGGCGAAGGACGCGTACCCCGAGGGGACGCCGAGGTTGCGCTCCGTGACGCGCTGCGTGAGCGGGAGCGTGCCGATCGAGGAGCGCGAGACGAACGCGAGCTGCACGGCCGGCCACACGCCGGAGAAGTACTGCTTGACCGAGAGGCCGTGGGACTTCACGAGCACCGGGTACAGGACGAACAGGACGAGGACGAGGCCCACGTAGATGGCTCCGGTGAACTTGCCGAGGGCGCCGATGGTGTCCCAGCCGTAGACCGCCACGGCGTTGCCGATGAGGCCCACCGTGCCGAGCGGCGCGATGCGGATGATCCACCACAGGACCTTCTGGATGACGGCCAGGGCGGAGGCGTTGAGGTTCAGGAACGGCTCGGCCTTCGCGCCGACCTTGAGGGCGGCGACGCCGACGGCGATCGCGATCACGAGGATCTGAAGGACGTTGAAGCTCACGCTCGTGGTGACGGCGCCTCCGTCGGCCACCGTGGAGCTGGCGCCGAGGCCGAGGAAGTTCTTCGGGAACAGGCCGGTGAGGAAGGCCCACCAGTCGCCGGTCTTGCCGGTGTACTTGGCCTCCTGAGTGATGCCGGTGCTGGCGCCGGGCTGGAAGACGACTCCGAGCCCGATTCCGATCAGCACGGACACGAACGCCGTGATGGCGAACCACAGGAGCGTGTTCCACGCGAGTCGCGCCGCGTTGGAGACCTGGCGGAGGTTCGCGATCGAGCTCACGACCGCGGTGAAGATGAGGGGGACGACGGCGGTCTGCAGCAGCGAGACGTAGCTGGACCCGATCGTCTTGAGGGTGTCGCCGAGGGCGTTCGGAGTCTTCGCCGTGTGCCCGGTGTACTTGGCCAGGAGGCCGAGGGCGACGCCGACGACGAGCGCCGCGATGATCTGCGGGCCGAAGGCTGTGGCCCACTTCGGGAGCCGGCGCGCGCCGGTCTGGGTGCTGGTGGAGGTGCTCACCGGAACACCGTAGGGGGAGGATTATTAGCAGACGAAGCTTGTATTGCGAAATGTGACATCGAGTGTGACGCCTACTCTTGCGGATGCGCCGCGGCATCCAGCGGCTTTCCGGCCGTTTGTTACGCTATTCCCTCGTCGGCTGTGGGCATTCTCACGTTCCTCGGGCCGTCATCCGAGCAGCGCGCGGCGGAGCGTGTCCAGGCCGACGGACCCGAGGTTCAGGGCCCGGGTGTGGAACTCCTTCAGGTCGAACCCGTGCCCGGCCGTCTCCGCCCGCTCGGCCAGGTCTGCGCGGATCTGCTCCCACAGCCGCTGGCCCACCTTGTACGAGGGCGCCTGCCCCGGCCAGCCGAGGTAGCGCGTGAACTCGAAGCGCAGCTGGCCCTCGCTGATCGGCAGGTTCGCCCGGAGGAAGGAGTAGCCCTTCTCCGGCGTCCACGGCCCGGTGCCCCAGCGCCCGGGCATCTCGAGTTCGAGGTGCACGCCGATGTCGAACACCACGCGGGCCGCCCGCATGCGCTGCATGTCGAGCATGCCCATGCGGTCGCCCGGATCGGAGAGGTAGCCGAGCTCCTCCATGAGCTTCTCCGCGTACAGGGCCCAGCCCTCGCCGTGGCCCGAGACCCAGCAGATGGTGCGGCGCCAGGCGTTGAGCATGTCCCGCCGGTACGTCGCCGTGCCCACCTGCAGATGGTGGCCGGGGACCCCCTCGTGGTAGACGGTCGTCGTCTCGGACCACGTGGTGAACGAGTCGTCGCCGGTGGGGACGGACCACCACATGCGCCCCGGGCGGGAGAAGTCGTCGGACGGCCCGGTGTAGTAGATCCCGCCCTCGTGCGTGGGGGCGATGCGGCACTCGAGCGTCCGCAGCGGCGCGGGGATGTCGAAGTGGGTGTCCGCGAGGTCCGCGATCGCGCGGTCGGACAGGCGCTGCATCCACGCCCGGAGCGCGTCGGTGCCCTTCAGCTGGCGGGAGGCGTCCGCGTTGAGGACCGCCTTCGCCTCCTCGACGGAGGCGCCGGGCCTGATCTCCTCCGCGACGCGCTCCTGCTCCTGAATGAGCCGGTCGAGCTCCTCGACGCCCCACGCGTAGGTTTCCTCGAGGTCCACGGCCGCGCCGAGGAACTCGCGCGAGGCCAGGGCGTAGCGCTCGCGGCCCACAGCGTCCTTCTCGGGCGCCTGCGGCAGCAGCTCGGCCTCGAGAGCGTCCGCGAAGGCCGCGTACGCCCGGGACGCCGCCTCGCAGCCGCGGGAGAGGGCCTCGGCGACGTCGTCCGGGAGGGGCGCGGCGGCGTCGTGCGCCGTGGACGACGCCGCGCGCTCCGGTGCCTGCCCCAGCCGGGCGTCCGCGGCGAGCTGGGCGAAGAACCCCGTGCCCGGTTCGGCGTACGCGCGGGCCTGCCCGACGACGGTGCGCACCTGCCGTGCGGCGGCCACCCTGCCGTCCGCGGCGGCGGCGCGCAGCGAGGCGAGGTAGCCGTCGAGGGCAGCGGGGACATTGGCCGCCCGCCCCGCGATGTGGCCCCACTGCTCGGCCGTGTCGGTGGGCATGAGGTCGAAGATCGCCCGGATGCCCTGCGCCGGGGACTCGATGTTGTTCAGCTGCGCCAGCTTCCAGCCGCTCTCGTGGATCTCGAGGGCGAGCCCGAGGCGTTCCCGCATCGCGTCGAGCGTGACCTCGTCGGTCGGGTCGGCTGCTGTTGCAGTGTTCAGTTCGGCGAGGGTCGCGCGGGCCAGGGCGGCCTTGGCCTCGTGGCCGGCGGGGGAGTAGTCCGGGTACTCCGTCTCGCGTCCGGGGAAGCCCAGTTCGGTGGCGAGCGACGGGTCCAGCGCGAGGAGGCGCGCGGTGTAGCTGTCCGCGATCGAGTCGACGGCGGTCGGCTCGCGGTGGGCGGCGGTCGTGGTGGTCTCGTCGCGGTTCTGAGTCACCCGTCGAGCCTATCCCGCGTCCCGCGGCTGTGAAAGGACACCTGCGCATCCGCCGGGCCGGGGCGTCTGGCCGTTTGCGGGGAGGGCTGGCGGGTACGAAGGCGGTGTTCCCGGGGAGGCTGATATTCCCGGCAGATGCCTCCGGTGCGGCGGTCCGCCGCGCCGGTACCGACGTGAGGAGTGGACCGTGGCCGAGCATTCTGACCCCATCCAGACGCACGAGTTCCTTGGCGGCGTGGACTATCCGGCCCACCGGAACACGCTCGTCGCCGCCGCCGAGAAGAGCGGTGCGGACGAGGACGTGATGCGCGCCCTGCGGGGGCTCCCGGACCGCACCTACGGCCAGCCGACCGAGGTCAGCCAGGCCATCTCCGGCGGCGGGCCCGGCGCCGACGCCTCGGGAGACGAGCCTGAGCCGGACGACGACGAGCGCACCGGCGAGCGCTTCGACGCCGGCTGAGCCGCTCGGACCAGAGCGGCCTCGACCAGAGCCGCTCGGACTAGAGCCGGCCGCGCCGCTGGGCGATCATGTGCCTGGGGCGCAGGGTCGCCTGGCGGATGCGCTCGCGCCGGGTCGGGGCCGCGGGGGTCTCGACGGCTTCTGCGGGCGCGGCGGCGGCGATCACCGCGGTGAGCGCGGCAAGCTCCTCCGGGGTCGGGCTGCCCTTCGTGACGGAGAAGAGCGGCGGCGGGCCGACGGCGGGCGAGTCCCCGCCGTCGTGCGCCTGGGCGTTCTGGGCCGTGCTCACAGCGGGATGTTCCCGTGCTTCTTGGCCGGCATGGACGCGTGCTTGTCGCGCAGCCCGCGGAGGCCGCGCAGCAGCTGGACGCGGGTCTCCGACGGCGCGATGACGGCGTCGACGTAGCCGAGCTCGGCGGCCTGGTACGGGTTGAGGAGCTCTTCCTCGTACTGCTGGATGAGCTCGGCGCGCTTGGCGTCGACGCCCTCGGCCGTCGCGTTCTCGTCGGCGGCGGCTGCGGCCAGCTCGCGCCGGTACAGGATGTTGACGGCCCCCTGGGCGCCCATGACGCCGATCTGCGCCGTGGGCCAGGCGAAGTTCAGGTCCGCGCCGAGCTTCTTGGAGCCCATCACGATGTACGCGCCCCCGTACGCCTTGCGGCAGATGACGGTGAGCTTGGGGACGGTGGCCTCGGCGTAGGCGTAGAGGAGCTTCGCGCCGCGGCGGATGATGCCCTGGAACTCCTGGTCCTTGCCGGGCAGGAAGCCCGGGACGTCCACGAGCGTGATGATCGGGACGTTGAACGCGTCGCAGTGCCGAACGAACCGTGCAGCCTTCTCCGAGGCGGCGATGTCGAGCGTCCCGGCGAACTGGATCGGCTGGTTCGCGACGATGCCGACCGTGTGGCCCTCCATGCGTCCGTACCCGATGATCACGTTCGGCGCGTACAGGGACTGCATCTCGAGGAAGTGGCCGTCGTCGACGATCCCCTCGATGACGGTGCGCATGTCGTAGCCCTGCGAGGCGGCATCCGGGACGAGGGTGTCGAGGACGGCGTCCTCGGGGCTCTCCTCGAGCTCCTGGTCGGACTCGAGCACGGGGGCCTCGACGAGGTTGTTCGAGGGGAGGAAGTCGAGCAGCTCGCGCACGAACTCGATCGCATCGGCCTCGTCGGAAGCGAGGTAGGTCGCGGTGCCGGTCGTGGCGTTGTGCTGGCGCGCGCCGCCGAGGGTCTCCATGTCCACTTCCTCGCCCGTGACCGTCTTGATCACGTCGGGGCCGGTGATGAACATGTGGCTCGTCTTGTCCACCATGACCACGTAGTCGGTCAGGGCGGGGGAGTAGGCGGCGCCGCCGGCGCACGGGCCCATGATGAGGGAGATCTGCGGCACGACCCCGGACGCGGCCACGTTGTTGCGGAAGATGTCCGCGAACATCGCCAGCGAGGCCACGCCCTCCTGGATGCGCGCGCCGCCGCCGTCATTGATCCCGACCACGGGGCAGCCGTTGCGGAGCGCGAACTCCTGGACCTTGACGATCTTCTCGCCGTTGACCTGGCTCAGCGAGCCGCCGTAGACGGAGAAGTCCTGGCTGTACACCGCGACGAGGCGGCCGTCCACGGTGCCGTAGCCGGACACGACGCCGTCGCCGAGCGGCTTCTTCTTCTCCATGCCGAACGCGGTGGAGTGATGTGTGCGGAGCGCGTCGAACTCGACGAAGCTGCCCTCGTCCAGGAGCAGGTCGATGCGCTCCCGGGCGGTGTTCTTCCCGCGCGCGTGCTGCTTCTCGATCGCCTCCTGGCCCGAGGGCGCGAGCGAGGCCGCCCGCCGGTCGCGGAAGTCCGCGATCTTGCCTGCGGTCGTGGTCAGGTCGTGGGTCACGCTCTCTCCAGCTGTCGGTCCATGCGCCCTCGGGGTGCTCTGTAGGTTCCGCACAACCGGCGGACACGTCACCTCAGTCTAGTGAGGCGTCCGCGGCGGGCGGCTGTAGGAACCCTACAATTTCTGGCCTGCGGCGGTCGCGTGGCGCACGACGGCGGCGGGCCGGCTCGGGCGGGTATCGCCCGGACCGCTTGTTACTCGTCGGTAACATCATCGCCTACACTATTCCCATGACCTCGATCACACCCGGCTCCGCCGCGTCCCTGTCCGGCCGCACCATCCTCATGAGCGGCGGCAGCCGCGGGATCGGCCTGGCGATCGCCAAGCGCGCCGCAGCAGACGGAGCGAATATCGCGCTGCTGGCCAAGACGGCCCAGCCGCACGCGAAGCTCGCCGGCACCGTCTACACCGCGGCCGCGGAGATCGAGGCTGCGGGCGGCCACGCCCTGCCGATCGTCGGCGACGTGCGCAGCGACGAGGACGTGGCTCGCGCGGTCGAGGCGACGATGACGCGCTTCGGAGGCATCGACGCCGTCGTCAACAACGCCTCTGCGATCGACCTCTCCCGCACGGACGCCGTGGACATGAAGCGCTACGACCTGATGCAGGACATCAACGTCCGTGGCACGTTCCTCCTCTCCAAGCTGGCCCTCCCGGCCCTGCGCGCCTCCGCGGCGTCGGGCGGTGGCGCCCACATCCTCACGCTCTCCCCTCCACTGAACCTCGACCCGGTGTGGGCCGGCCGGCACCTCGCCTACACGATGGCCAAGTACGGCATGAGCCTGACCACGCTCGGGCTCGCCGAGGAGCTGCGCGGGGACGGGATCGGCGTCAACTCCCTGTGGCCCGCAACCCTCATCGACACCGCGGCAATCCGCGCGATGCCCGACGGCGACGCCCTCGCCTCCGCCGGCCGCTCGCCGCAGATCGTGGCCGACGCCGCCTACGCCGTCCTCACCTCCGACCCGCGGGCCACGACAGGGAACTTCTTCATCGACGAGGACGTCCTCCGCGCCTCAGGCGTCACCGACTTCTCGCCCTACAGCCTCGGCGCGCCCGAGGACCGCCTGATTCCCGACATCTTCCTCTGAATCGCCCCGTGGCTGGCGGTGCCGCAGCCTTCGGCAGAGGCGGCGTCGGTAGGATTCACGCATGGACGAACACGCGCAGACCCCGGCCCGCGGACCCCTCGACAGGACGCTCCTCGGGGTCGACGCCGCGCGTGAGGCCGGGCTGTCCCGGCTCGAGATCGTCGACGAGGCCGACTCGACGAACGCCCAGCTCACCCGGCTCGCCAGCGAGGCCCCCGAGGAGTGGGGCGACCTCGCCGTCCTGGCAGCGAGCCACCAGACCGCCGGGCGGGGCAGGCTCCAGCGGCACTGGGAGTCCCCGGAGGGCACGTCGATCGCTGTCTCCGTCCTCCTGCGCCCCCACAACCGGGCCGGCCGGCCCCTGCCGACCCAGAGCTACTCGTGGTTCTCGCCCCTCGCCGCCCTGGCGCTGCGCGAGGCCCTCGCCGAGACCGCCGGCCTCGAAGCCAGCGTCAAGTGGCCCAACGACGTGGTGGTCGACGGCCTCAAGATCTCCGGCATCCTCGCCCAGCTGGCACCCGGCGCGCACGAGGAGCCACCCGCCGTCGTGCTCGGCACCGGGATCAACGTGGGCCAGGCGCAGGAGGAGCTGCCCGTTCCCACCGCCACGAGCGTCCGTGTGGCCACCGGCCGCGACCTGCCCCGCGAACAGGTCCTCTCCGCCTACCTCGCCGCGTTCGCGCGGCGGTACCGGCAGTTCTGCGCGGTCGACGGCGACCCCGACGCCCCGCTTGCAGGCGGCCGGGGGCTCGCCGGCCAGGTCGAGGACGCGACGGTCACGCTCGGCAAGCGGGTGCGCGTCGAGCTCCCGGGCGGCCGCATGCTGGAAGGCCGGGCGACCGGACTCGACCGCCACGGAGCCCTGCTGGTGGTCGAGGACGACGGTGCGCGGCACGCCGTGGCGGCGGGCGACGTCGTGCACCTCCGGCCTGCCGCCGGCGGCTATGCGTAGGATCCTCACACCGGGGGAGCAGCTTATCGTCCGCACGCGCCGCCAGCCGCGCATGCTCGTGCTGCCCGCGGTCGCCTTCGTGGCCGTCTGCGGGGCCGCGGCTTTCGCTGCCGGATGGCTCTGGAGAGGGCGGCTCGAAGGCCTGCTTCCCTGGGTGCCCCCGGCCACGCGCGCGTGGCTCCCGTTCGTGCCCGTGGCGTTCGCGGCGTGGGTGGCTCTCGGGTACTGCCTGCGCCGGGTCGTCGCGTGGCGGTCCGTGAGCTACGTCCTCACGAGCCGGCGGGTGATGCGCCGCCAGCGGGGGCTGCGCCGTCTGGACCGGGAGATGCCCCTGTCGATGGTCCGGGACGTGGACGTCCGGCAGGGCGTCCTCCAAGGGATGCTCGGGTCTGGGACGCTAACCTTGGCTTCGGGCCATGCGGCGCAGCTCACGCTGACCGACGTGCCCCAGGTGCGCCGCTTCCGGCAGTTCGTCCTCGACGCCATCGAGGAGCTCCCCGCCGCCGAGTGGGTGCCCATCGACGACGACGAGACGATCACAGACTTCACCGACGAGTCGCTGCCGTGGGAGCTGAGGGATGAATGAGGGGAGGGGAGTGATGGAGGAGCCAGTGCCTGACGAGCCGCGGTATGACGAGCCTGCGTTCGAGGAGCAGGATCTCGGCGACCAGGAGTCGCGCGCGGTCCAGCCGGCGCCGCCCCAGGAGCGGCGTATCTCCCCGAAGGAGCTCGAGGCGATGCTGCTCGGCGGCGAGCGGACCCTCAAGCGCCGCGAGGTCGCGGCCGGGGTGGGGCTGTCGCTGTACTCGGCCCGCAAGCTCTGGCGGGCCCTGGGGATGCCCAACTTCACCGACGACGACCTCGCCTTCACCCAGGCCGACCTCGAGCACCTCAAGGTGATGCCGCGCCTGGTCCGTGACGGCGTCCTGACCGAGGACGCCGCCATCTCGGTCACCCGCGCCATCGGCCAGATGACGGACCGCATGGTGGTGTGGCAGGTCGAGGCCCTCATCGAGGACATGGTGTCCACGGAGGGACTCTCCGACGCCGAGGCCCGAAGGGCCCTCATCGACCGGATCCCGGAGCTCATCGGCCCGCTCGAGGAGATGCTGGTCTACTCGTGGCGCCGGCAGCTCACCGCGGGCGTGCAGCGCCTGGCGCTGCGGGCCCAGGCCGGGCTCGAGCGCAGCGCCGAGGGCCGCGACGGCTCCGAGGACGACGCGCCGCTGCCGCTCGCGCGCGCCGTCGGCTTCGCGGACCTCGTCTCCTACACGTCGCTGTCCCGGCGCATGAACGAGAGGACCCTCGCCCAGCTGGTGCAGCGCTTCGAGAACCGCTGCGCCGAGATCATCTCGGTGGGCGGCGGCCGGCTCGTCAAGACGATCGGCGACGAAGTCCTCTACATCGCCGAGACCCCGGTGGCGGGGGCCCAGATCGCGCTCGCCCTGGCCAGGGAGTTCGCGGAGGACGAGATCCTGCCCGAGTGCCGCGTTGCGATGGTCTGGGGACGCGTCCTCTCCAGGCTGGGGGACATCTACGGCCCCACCGTCAACCTCGCTGCCCGGCTGACGGCCATCGCCGAGCCAGGCCAGGTTCTCATCGATGACATCACGGCGAAGGCCCTCGGGGAGGACGAGCGGTTCGTGCTCGACCCGCAGGCCCCGCAGCTCGTGCGCGGCTTCGGGGAGATCCACCCCGTCGCGCTGCGCCCCGGGACCGGCCCGGGCATTGTGCTCGACTGAGCGGCGCCGGCGGGTCCGGCCGGGACGGGGAGGCCTCCCCATCGCGGGCCCCCGCGGGAACCCACTAGGCTGTTCCGGGACGTCGCGGCCGGGCTCGGGGCCCGTAGGCCGGACGCAGGAACAACCACTTCCAGGGGGAACTCATGACGTTGACGACCGAACAGGCCGCGTGGTTCGCGGAGACCTTCGAACGGCTCGCCGCCAACGTCGGCCAGGCGGTGCTCGGCAAGGAGCACGTCGTGCGCCTCGCGTTCACCGCCATGCTCGCCGAGGGGCACATCCTGCTCGAGGACGCCCCCGGCACGGGGAAGACCTCCCTTGCGCGCGCCCTCGCCGCCACCGTCCAGGGCACCAACTCCCGCATTCAGTTCACTCCCGACCTCCTGCCCTCCGATGTCACCGGCGTGACGATCTACGACCAGCGGAGCCAGCAGTTCGAGTTCCACAAGGGCCCGATCTTCGCCAACATCGTCCTCGCCGACGAGATCAACCGCGCCTCCCCCAAGACCCAGTCCGCGCTCCTGGAGGTCATGGAGGAGTCCCGCGTCACCGTCGACGGCGTGACCTACGACGCCGGCCGGCCCTTCATGGTCATGGCGACCCAGAACCCCATCGAGCAGGCGGGAACATACAGGCTGCCGGAGGCCCAGCTGGACCGCTTCCTCATCAAGACCTCGATCGGCTACCCGGACCACGCCTCGACGGTGCGCCTCCTGGGCGGCTCCTCGGTCAAGGACCGCTCCCGGGACCTCAGCCCGATCATCACGACCCACGCGGTCGCAGAGATGGCGGATCTGGCGGCCCAGAACCATGTGGACACGGCCGTCCTCGAATACATCTCGCGGCTGTGCGAGGCCACCCGCAACGCGCCCGAGACCCGGCTCGGGGTGAGCGTGCGCGGCGCGATCGCCATGGTCCGCGCCGCGAAGGTCTGGGCCGCGTCCGACGGCCGGAACTTCGTCCTTCCGGACGATGTCAAGGACCTCGCCCCTGTCGTGTGGACCCATCGCTTCGTCATGGACCCCGAGTCCGAGTTCGCCGGCGTCACCGCCGAGCGCGTGCTCGAGCGCGTCCTCGGCGAGGTCGCCGCGCCGCAGTCGCGCGCCGCCGTCTGACGCCGTGCGGATCCGGCTCCGCTCCCTGCGCGAGGCAGGGGAGCTCGTCACGCTCGCCGCGACGCCCTGGGTCGCCCGCGCCGCTGCGCTGTACCGCAGGCGTGTCGACCCGGTCGCGTCGACCGTGAGCCCGCTCGGCTGGCTCGTCGCCGCCGCCACCGCGGTGCTCGCCGTCGCCGGCGCAGTCTGGGGATGGCAGGAGGCGACCGCAGCCGCGCTGCTGGGCGTCGCGCTGTTCCTCGTCTCGGTGCCGTTCGTCCTCGGCCGCAGCACCTACGCGGTCTCGCTCGACCTCGCCCGCACCCGTGTGGCGGTCGGGGACCACGCCGTCGGCAGCATCGAGGTGGTCAACACCGCCCAGCGCCCCGTCCTGCCCTCGCTCCTCGAGCTCCCCGTGGGCCCCGTCACGGCGCTGTTCCACCTCCCGCGGATGCGTCCGGGCGTCCCGCACGAGGAGCTGTTCACCATCCCCACGCAGAGGCGGGCCGTGATCGTCGTCGGGCCCGTGCGCTCGGTGCGGGCCGATCCGCTGGGCCTCCTGCGCCGGCAGGTGACCTGGACCGACCCGCAGGACCTCTACGTCCACCCCCGCACGACCGTGCTCGGGACCTCCGCCGCGGGCTTCATCCGGGACCTCGAGGGCCTGCCCACGAACGAGCTCGCCAGCTCCGACGTGTCCTTCCACGCCCTGCGGGAGTACGTGCCCGGAGACGACCGCCGTCACATCCACTGGAAGACCACCGCCCGCACCGGCACGCTCATGGTCCGCCAGTTCGAGGAGACCCGCAGGGCCCACCTCGCCGTGTGCCTCTCGGCGAACCTCGGCGAGTACGAGCACGACGACGACTTCGAGCTCGCCGTCTCCGTCGCCGGGTCGATCGGGCGGCAGGCCCTCGCGGAGCAGCGCGAGCTCAGCGCCCTGACGCAGCGCGGCCCCCTCCGCGCCGACAGCCCCCGCCGGTTCCTCGACGACCTGACCCGCCTCCAGGCCGCTGCGATGCGGCCCACCGCGGTCGATGCCGCCCGCATGGCCGCTGACGCCGTGCCGAACGCCTCCGTCGTGTTCCTCGTGGTCGGTGCGCACGTGACCCCCACGCAGCTCCGTGCGGCCGCCGCCGCGATCCCGCCGGGGATCCGGACCTTTGCGATCCGCTGCCACACCGGCGCGGCGCCGGCACGTGCGAGCATCGCCGACCTGGACGTCCTCACCGTCGGGGACCTGGACGAGCTCGCCCCCGTGC
This sequence comes from Sinomonas flava, assembly GCF_039531875.1. Taxonomy (NCBI): domain Bacteria; kingdom Bacillati; phylum Actinomycetota; class Actinomycetes; order Micrococcales; family Micrococcaceae; genus Sinomonas; species Sinomonas flava. The sequence continues at coordinate 503,349 of NZ_BAAAQW010000005.1, forward strand.
TGCGGAAGGCCGCCGCATGAGCGCCGAGCGGGCGGCCCTCCGCCAGGCGGTCGACGCCGCGGCGATCCTCGTCCTCGCGGGGCTCGCCATCGCGGGGTTCCACCTCGCGTACGGCGGCGACCTCCACTACCTGCTCGCGGGCCTGGCCGGGGCCGTCCTGGGCCTCGGCGTCGCCTTCGCCTCGGCACGGCTCCGGCTCGGCGTCCTCGTCACCGTGGCCGCCGCCTTCCTCGCCTACCTCCTCGTCGGCAGCCTCGTCGCGACCCCAGACGAGTCCGCGGCCGGCGTCGTGCCCACCCTCGCGTCGCTGCGGACGCTCCTGCTCGGAATCGTCGTGTCGTGGAAGGACAACCTCACCGTCGCCGCCCCGCTCGGGACGGGCGCCGGCATGCTCGTGGTCCCCTACCTGAGCGCCTTCGCATGCACTCTGGCCGCGGGCCTCACCGCGTGGCGCGTGCGCCGTCCGTACTGGCCCCTGCTCCCGCTCGCGGCCCTGTTCGCCATCGGCATCGCGTTCGGCACCAACGAGGCGTTCCTCGCCCTCCCGCGCGGCGTCGCGTTCGCCGTCGTCGGCGTCATCTGGGCGTCCTTCCGCCGGCACGCAGAGCGGGGCCGGACCACCCACGTGGTCTCCGGCGAGACGACTGTGCCGGACGCGGGATCGGCGAGGGCAAGCCGGCTCCGCCGGGCAGGACTCGGCGCGGCCATGGTCGCCGTGGCCGCGGCGCTGAGCCTCCTCGCAGCGCCCGCGCTGACGGCCGGCGCCCAGCGCGACGTGCTCCGCGACCGGGTCGTGCCCCCCTTCGACCCGCGCAGCTACATCAGCCCGCTCGCGGGCTTCCGCAGCCTCGTGAAGGACCAGCGCGACACGACGCTCTTCACGGTCGCGGGCCTGCCCGAGGGCGGCCGCGTGCGCCTGGCCGCGCTCGATTCCTACGACGGCACCGTCGCGAACGTCGACCAGAGCGGGTCGGGCAGCTTCGCCAAGGTCGGGGACGCGGCGTCGATCGCCGCCGCCGACGCGTCCGGCACCGGCAGCACCCGCTACGCGCTCGACGTCACCGTGGGCGGCTACCGCGGCTACTTCCTCCCCAGCGGGCGCATGACGACGGGCATCGCCTTCGCGGACGCGGACAGCGCCGCGGGGGAGGGGCTCTACTTCAACCCGCTCACCGACACCGCGATCACCACGGCGGGCCTCGCCGAGGGCGACCGCTACACCGTCCAGGTTCAGGAGCCGAGGCGCCCCGACGACGCCCAGCTCGCGCAGGCCGAGTTCGCCAAGACGACCCTGCCCACGGTCGACGGCGTGCCGCAGGTGCTCCAGGCGAAGGCCGGGGACATCCTCGCCGACAGCCAGACGCCGATCGAGCGGGTGCGCACCCTCGAGTCCTACTTCCAGAAGTTCGGCGCCTTCAGCAATGGCCTCATCGCCGAGGGGCAGGTGCCGAGCCTGTCCGGCCACGGCGCCGGCAGGCTCCGGGCGATGCTCACCGCCAAGCAGATGGTCGGCGACGACGAGCAGTACGCGGTGACCATGGCGCTCATGGCCCGCGAACTGGGCATTCCCGCCCGGGTCGTCATGGGCTTCTACCCCGAGCAGCCGCAGCCCGCGGGCGCGAGGCTCGAGATCAAGGGCAAGGACGTCCACGCGTGGGTCGAGGTGGCCTTCGCCGGGTACGGGTGGGTTGCGTTCGACCCGACGCCGCCCAAGGACAACGTCCCCATCCCGCCGGACCCTCAGGCGCAGTCGAAACCCCGCCCCCAGGTCCTCCAGCCCCCGCCCCCGCCCCAGGCCCCGGTGGAACTGCCGCCGGACTCGCGCCCGGACGTGCTGGACGACGAGGAGAAGAAGAACGACCTCTGGCTCCTCCTCGGCCCGATCCTCGCCGTGATCGGCATCGGCCTCATCCCGGTCGCCGTCCTGGCGCTCCCGCTGCTGCTCATCGCCTGGCTCAAGCTGCGCCGCCGCCGCAGGCGCCTGGGCGCCGAGCGCCCGGCCGACCGCGTGAGCGGGGGCTGGAGCGAGGTCACCGACGCCGCGACGGACCTCGGCGCGAGCCTCGACACGCGCAGCACGCGGCGGGAGACCGCCTCTGCCCTCGGGGAGGCCTTCCCGGACACCGCACGCACGACGACGGCGCTCGCCCACCGCGCGGACGCCGCCGTGTTCGGGGCGGGGAACCCGAGCGAGGCCGAGATCGAGGCGTACTGGGCCGACGTCGACGGCTCGCTCGAGAGGATGCGCGGCTCGGTGGGCTTCTGGCGCCGACAGCGCGCCAGGTACTCGCCGCGGTCGCTGGTGGCCGAGGCCAGCGTGTTCCTCGCGGCCCGGCGTGCCGTGGCACTGGCGCGGCGACGCGGACCGCGCGGCACGACGAAGGGGACGCCGTGAGCGCTGACGTGTGCGCCGCCTGTGGCAGTATGGTCCGGCGGGGGGCGCTCTACTGCCCCACCTGCGGTACCCCGGCTCCACGCCGGCACGGAGCTGGCCCGGTCCGGGGCGTGCTGGCGCACGACGGTCCCGCGCCTGGGGCGCCTTCCAGCGACGTCGCGGTTCAACCGCACGGCCTGCAGCGGCACGGGCGGCCGGGAGACAGCCGGCCGGGTCACGAGCGGCCGGGACGTGAGGGGCACGGACGTGAGGGGATGGTGGGGACCGTGGTGAATCTCGAGCTGGCCAATGCGTCGACCGGCAAACGGGCGGGCGCGAAGCTCATCGACCTCGGGATCGCGTGGCTCCTGCAGCTCGTCCCGTTCGCGCTCGGGGCCGCGTCGCTCCTGAGCCTGTCCGGCAGCCGCTACCCGACGAGCGCCGACCAGCAGGCCCTCCTCGCCGCCACCGTCTGGTATGTGGTGGGCGGCGTGCTCGGGATGGCCCTCTGGGTGTTCTGCTGGGCGTGGGAGGCCAAGACCGGGAAGACTCCCGGCCAGGCGATGCTCGGCCTGCGCACAAGCAGCCTCGAAGGGTTCGCCCCGGGCTGGGGTGCCGTGTTCGTCCGGAACCTCGTCTTCGGGCTCATCTGCCTCATCCCGTTCGTCGGCGTCATCCTCGCCCTCATCTCCAACGCGTTCGACCCGAACAGCAAGCGCCAGGGCTGGCATGACAAGGCCGCACGGACGTTCGTCTTCGACGTCCGGGCCGGGCGGGACCCCCTCACGACCGGCGGCATCAATGGACCCGCCTCGTTCGCGCCGCGGCCCGAGCTCCCTGCCGTGCAGGAAGTGGCCTCCCCCATGCCCGTGCGCAGTCCTACCCCCGTGACCAGCGCGGCCCCGGTGACCAGCGCGCCGTCGTCCGTGCCTCGCCCCGACCGCCAGCCCTCCGCCGCCGTGCACCCCGCCGCCGAGGTGCATCCCGACGCCGAGGTGGGACAGACGCGGTTCTCCCGGGTCGCGGGCGAGCGGGCCGGCGCAGACGAGGTCGTGCTGAGCTTCAGTGACGGGCGGCGCGTCGCGCTGCGCGGGCCGGTGCTGGTGGGCCGCAACCCCGCAGGGTACGAGGAAGAGACGGTCCAGGAACTCCTCGCGGTGGACGACCCGGGGAAGAGCGTCTCCAAGACGCATCTGGCGGTATGGAGCGACGGGAGCAGGGTCTGGGTGCAGGATCGCAGGTCGACGAACGGGACGCGCATCGTGCGGGGTGACGGCGGCTCGTCGCCGGCCCCGGCCGGTCAGCCGGTGGAGGTCGACGCCGGGGACGTCGTGCATTTCGGCGACTACTTCTTCTCTGTGGGCAGGAGCCGCGCGTGACCGAGGGACATTCGCCCGAGCTGGAGCCCCGGCTGACCCTCACCGTGGGATTCGGCACCGACCGGGGCCTGCGCCGGGAGCTCAACGAGGATTCGTTCCTGGCCCAGGACCCCGTGTTCATGGTCGCGGACGGGATGGGCGGCCACGAGGCGGGCGAGGTCGCGAGCCAGCTCGCTGTCGACACCCTCCGGGAGGCACCCGAGCTCGAGCCGGGGACGCACCGCGCCTCCGCCCAGGACATCCAGCAGATCATCGAGCGCGCCGACTGGCGCATCCGTGAAGCGACGGGAGCCCGGGCGGGCACGACGCTCACCGGGGCGGTGCTGATCGAGATCTCCTCGGTTCCCTACTGGCTCGTGGCGAACGTGGGCGACTCGCGCACGTACCGGCTCTCGGCCCAGGGCCAGCTCGACCAGATCAGCGTGGACCACTCCGAGGTCCGCGAACTCGTCGATGCAGGCGAGATCACCCCAGAGGAGGCGCTGGTCCATCCGCGGCGGCATGTCGTCACGCGGGCGCTCGGCACCGGGGAGGACGCCGAGGCCGACTTCTGGCTGCTGCCCGTCGAGGACGGAGACCGGCTCCTCATCTGCTCGGACGGACTCACCAGCGAGCTCCGCGACGGGGAGATCCACTGCGTCCTCATGACCCGCCAGCACCCTCAGGACGCGGTCGACGCCCTCATCGACGCCGCGATCAAGGCCGGCGGACGCGACAACGTCACCGTCATCGTGGTGGATGCCCGTGACACCGCCAGCGAGCTCGCCCTGCCCGAGACGGCGCCGCGGCTCGCCCCGGGGCAGGAGACGCGGGACCGTGACGCAGACGGCACCGGGCCGGCCGCCCACGCAGGGCCCACAGCCGAGCAGGGGCGTGACGAAGGGGCGACCGATGACGGCGCGTGAGCACGGCCATCGTGAGTACAGGCCTGGGCGCGATGCCATGCTCCTCGTGCGGGGGTCCCTCACCGTCCTTGTCCCCGCCACGCTCCCGGACGCCATCCTTGGGCGGCTCTGGGAGACGCTCGCGTCGGAGGGCGCAGACCTCTACGCAGTCCTCGACTCGCTGACGGCGGAGTTCGGCGTGGGGCGGCTCCCGTCCTTCGGCGTCGCCGAGCACGGGGACCGGCTCCGGCTGCTCGTCCGCGGTGACGTCCGGGCCACCGTCACGACGCCCACTGGCGCCGAACGCGTCAGCGGCGCCGAGGTGGGGACGTGGCTCGAGCGCGCGTTCGCGACGTGGTCGGCGGTCGAGCTGCTGGGCGCGGCCTCGCAGGACGGCGCTGAAGGACGGACGCTCCCTCTCCTGGGCGGCGCCGTGCGAGCGGACGCCGTCGTCGTCTCGGCCGGTACACGCGCGCCTGTGCCTGCGGCCCCTGACGCGACGAGCGTGGCCGAAGCCCTGGCGCCCGACGCTGTGGCGCCCGACGCCACGCTGGCTCCCGAAGCCACCGTCGCCCCCGAGATGACGGTTGCCGCCGATGCGGTGGCCTCCGAGGCGGCGGAGGCACCCTCCGCGGTCCCCGATGAGGAGCTCCCGACCACCACCTCCGGCTACGACCACCTGTGGGGAAGCACAGTCCTGCGTTCGGTCGAGGACGCGGCCGTCCGTTCCGAGGACGCCGACGGCGTCCCCGACAACGACGTCGACCACGGCGCGAACACCGCAGCACCCGCTGCCATGCCTCCCACTGGCACGCCCGAATCTCAGCGGGCTGCCGAATCTCAGCGGGCTGCCGAATCTCAGCGGGCTGTCGGGCCTGAACCCGCTGCTGACCCCGAGCCCGCGCCCTGGACTCCACCGCCGCTCATCGACTCGGTGCCGTGGGGCCCCTCCTCCGACCGGCCCGAGCACCACACCGTCCCTGAGCGCTCCATCACCTCCGAGCTGTTCGGCGACCACGACGGCGAGACGGTCATGCGCAGCGACGTCGACGCCCTGGACCTCACGGTCCCGCCTGAGTCCCAGGGCCGGCCGGCAGGCGAGGCGGCCCGGCCGGCGTCGTCCGAAGGCAGGCGCGCACCGGGACCGCTCGTCGTCGGGCGCCGCTGCCCGCAGGGGCACGCGAACCCGCCGTCGTACGCACAGTGCGCCTCCTGCGGCGACCCGATCTCGGGGGAGCCGGAGCAGCTGCCGCGCCCGGCCCTGGGCAGGGTCCGCTTCCCGGACGGCGAGGTGATCGAGCTGAGCCAGCCGCTCGTGGTCGGGCGGCAGCCGTCCGTCTCGCGGGTCGCGAGCGGGGGCATGCCTCGGCTGGTGTCGGTCACGAGCCCGTCCGGTGACATCTCGCGCAACCACCTCGAGGTGCGCCTCGAGGGGTGGCACGTCATGGTGCGGGACCTCAAGGCAACCAACGGGACCGTCCTGGAGCGGCCCGGGCAGGCGCCGCGGCGGCTCGCGCAGGGGGAGATGATGATCGTGCTCGACGGCGACATCGCCGATCTCGGCGACGGCGTCACGCTGCGCTTCGAGGCGGTGCCGTGAGCTCGAAGCGCCCGCCAGCCCCGCCGCCGCAGCTGCCGGGCTTCCGCTACCTGAGCCTGCTGGGCTCGGGCGGCTTCTCGGACGTGTTCCTGTACGAGCAGGACCGGCCCCGCCGGAAGGTCGCCGTGAAGGTCCTCGTCTCGGACCTGCGCACCGAGAGCGCGCGCAGGCAGTTCGAGTCCGAGGCCAACCTCATGGCCCAGCTCTCCTCGCACCCGTACATCGTGACGATCTACGAGGCCGAGACCACCGCCGACGGACACTCGTACCTCGCCATGGAGTACTGCTCCCGGCCCAGCCTGGACATCCGCTACCGCCGCGAGCCGCTCAGCGTCGACGAGGTGCTCGCGATCGGCATCCAGGTCTCCTCGGCCGTCGAGACCGCGCACCGGGCCGGCATCGCCCACCGGGACATCAAGCCCGCCAACATCCTGGTCACCGACTACAACCGCCCGGCGCTGACCGACTTCGGCATCTCGGGCACCGTCGAGGGCGGCGGGGAGTCCGACATGGGCATGTCGATCCCGTGGTCGCCGCCCGAGTCCTTCCGCGGCGGCGCGGTCGACGGCGTCGCCCTGGACGTGTGGGCCCTCGGCGCCACCCTCTACACGCTCCTCGCCGGACGGTCGCCGTTCGTCATCCCAGGCGGGGACAACTCGCAGCGCTCGCTCGTCCAGCGCATCCACTCCTCCCCGGTCCCCCCGATCGGCCGGGCGGACGTTCCCGGGTCCCTCGAGCTCGTCCTGTCCACGGCGATGTCCAAGTCGACCGAGGGCCGCTACTCGTCCGCCCACACGTTCGCGCTCGCGCTCCAGCGGATCCAGAGCGAGCTGAACCTCTCCGTGACGCCGTTCGAGGTGCTCGAGGAACCCACGGACGACGACGATCCGGACTCCGCCTTCGAGCAGACCCGGGTGCGCGGCATAGTATCCATCAGCCCACAGAGCACGGGAGAGGCCGGGCGCGCGGTCGGCCCGGCCTCCAGTCGCACCGCCCGGTCGCGGGCAGGGGCTCAGCGCTCCCCGGAGGCTGCGGCGGAGGTGCCGCCTGCGGAGGACTCCACCGTCCTTCGGGTACGGCCGGGCACCGGCACCGGGGACGGCCAGACCGCGCCCAGCGCCGGCGCAGGGACCGGCCTCGCAGACCCGACCGTGCCGCGAGGCGATGCGGCGCCCGGGTGGGACCGTTCGGCGCGTGCCCTGGACGATTCGGTGCAGCTCCGAGCCGGCGACACCGTGCTGCGTGGGGACGCGACCGTGCTCCGCGGGGACGCGACGGTGCTGCGCGGCGACCGGGACCACGCGGCCCCGCGGCGACCCGGTCAGCGCCCACACCCGACCACTGCCGGGCCCGAGGCCGCCAACGCCGCGGGGGGCGCCGGCGCACACGGGGCGACGCGGCGCCGTCGTGCGCTCATCGCGTCCGCGGCCTCGGGAACGGTCCTCGTGGGGGCGGTGGTGGCGGGCGTGCTGCTTGCCCCTGGCCTCGCGGCGCGGCCGGCCCCGAACCAGACGGCGCACAGCGCCCCGCCGGTCGACGCGGTCGACTCGGGAGCCGTGCCGAGCGTGGCAGACCTCAGGGGGACGGCGGCGGCCTCCGGGGTCACCTTCACGTGGAAGAACCCCGATCCGAAGCCCGGCGACGCGTACATGGTCACAGTCCTGCGGGTCACGGGGCAGCAGCCGCCCACCTCGGTCACGCAGCCGAGCGTCACCGTCCCGAAGGAACCGGGGCAGACGTGCGTGCGCGTCGTCGTGCGGCGCAGTGACGGGAGTGCCGGGGCGATGGACGAGAGCGCACCGAGCGCATGCGTCCCCGGCTGAGACGGGACGCGGGACAACCACACGCCGAGCTGGGGAGCGAAAGGCACATGGACCACACTGCACATACCGACGGCACACCACGTACGGACGGCACTGCACGTACCGACGGTGGCTCGGGGGCTGCCGCGCACGACCTTGTCGTGGAGTTCTGCGGCGAACTGTTCCGCCCGGACACGGAAGACGTGTTCAGCATCGGCCGGGAGGGCGACCTCGAGGTCGACGACAACCCGTACCTCCACCGCCGCTTCCTCGAGATCTCCCACGTGGACGGGATCTGGTGGCTCGCCAACGTCGGGTCGCTGCTGTCCGCGACGGTCGCCGACGTGAGCGGCGGGCTGCAGGCATGGGTCGTCCCGGGGGCGCGCATCCCCCTCGTGTTCGGCCACACCAACGTGATCTTCACGGCGGGCTCGACCACGTACGAGTTCTCGGTCCGCCTGCGCACCCCGGCGTTCCGGCAGCGCCCTGCCGAGGATGCCGGCGACGACATCGGCGAGACCACGATCGGGCCCATCACGTTCACCGACTCGCAGAAGGCCGTCATCGTGGCGCTGGCCGAGCCGATGCTGCGCCGCGACGGGACGGGCCTGAGCTCCATCCCGACCTCCGCTGCCGCTGCGAAGCGGCTCGGGTGGGCGCTGACGAAGTTCAACCGCAAGCTGGACAACGTGTGCGACAAGCTCGACCGGGTCGGCGTCGTGGGCCTGCGCGCCGGCGGGGGGAAGCTCGCCACCAACCGCAGGGCGCGGCTCGTGGAGCACGCCGTGAGCTCCCACCTCGTGACGACCGCCGACCTGGCGCTGCTGGACAGCCAGGCCGAGGCGGGGCGCGCGCGGCACGGGGCAGAGGGGGACTAGGTGCGGATCAGGCTCACGCTCCGGCGGGACCCGGAGGCCGCGGCGGATCTCGCCGTGACCGTGGACGGCCTCGCCACGGTCGGCGACGTGGCACGCGAGCTGTGGCTCGCTGACCCCGCTCGCCGCCAGGAGGGACACATCAGCGCGGGAGCGCTCTCGGGCCTCACGCTGCGTGTGGACGAGTCGGTGCTCGCCGGGGGCATGACCGGAAGGATCCTCGATCCGGCCGCGAACCTGCTCGAGTCGGGGCTGCGGCAGGGATCGACTGTGTCGATCTCGCGCGTCGACCCAGACTCCCCCGCCGGGGGGATCGACCGCGGGCCGGCTGCAGCGACCCTGCGCGTGCTCAGCGGGCCGGATGCCGGCAAGGAGTTCTCGCTGCCGGCCGGGGCGAGCCTCATCGGCCGGGGTGACGGCGTCGACGTTCCGCTGACAGACCCGCTGGCCTCGAAGCGCCACGCCCGCATCACGGTCGGGGAGACGATCGAGATCGCGGACCTCAACTCGTCCAACGGCCTCGTCGTGGACGGGCACACCGTCTCGCGGGCCGTGCTGGCGTCGTCGGACGCCGTGACGCTGGGGGACACGACGGTCTCGGTGGTCGGCCTCGGGCACGGCGCCGGCCGGTCGCAGACGTCTCCGCTCGTTCCGTTCAACCGGTCGCCGCGGGTCGTGCCCCGCTTCCCGCAGCAGGAACGCGAACTGCCCGAAGGGCCGCAGCGGCCCAAGGACCAGCCGTTCCCGGTCGTCATGATCATGCTGCCCATCGTCATGGGCGTCGTCATGTTCGTGGTCCTGCAGAGCGTCCTGTCGATCATCTTCATGGCGATGATGCCGCTCTTCGCCATCGGGATGTGGCTCGAGTTCCGGCGCCAGACGAGGAAGGAGCTGCGCGAGGAGACGCGCATCTTCGAGGAGCGGCTCGCCGAGTTCGCCCGGCAGATGACCGAGCTGCAGGACGTCGAACGTGCGGTGCGCCTGCAGGAGGCGCCTTCGGTGGCCGAGACCGTCGACTCGGTCTACCGGCTCGGTCCGCTGCTGTGGACCCACGCGCCCGAGCACCGCGAGTTCCTCTCCGTCCGGCTCGGGCTCGGCGCGGCACCCAGCCGCGTCCGGGTCTCGCTCCCCAAGGAGGGCCAGACCCTGCCCGAGTTCACCCGGCGGCTGCACGAGGCCGCCGAGCGCTTCGCGGTCGTCGACGCCGTGCCCATCACGGCGAGCCTGCGGCAGGGCGGCGGACTTGGGATCGCGGGGCCGCGCGGCCTCGTCGAGAACGTCGCGCGCGGCGTCGTGCTCCAGATCGCGGGGCTGCACTCGCCCGCCGAGGTCGCGATCGCAGGGCTTGCCTCGCACGGGTCGAAGGAGCGATGGGCCTGGCTCCAGTGGCTCCCGCACGTCGGGTCCCCGCACTCGCCCCTCGCCGGCGACCATCTTGCGGCCGGGTCGGCCGCGGGAAGCCTCCTGTTGATGCGGCTCGAGGAGCTCCTGGCCGTGCGCGCCGGGGCTGACCCGTCGTCGTCGCCCGCCCTGCGCGCCGCGGGAGGCCGGCGCGGCGCGGTCAAGGACGAGCACGAGGGCGTGACCGAGGCTATCGTGCCGACCGTCGTCGTCCTCGTTAAGGACGACGCTCCCGTGGACCGGGGACGTCTGACGCGGATCGCCGAGCTGGGCCCTGACTTCGGCATCCACGTGGTGTGGGTAGCCGCCGGTGCCGAGCAGCTTCCGCAGTGCTGCCGCGACTTCATTGTGGTCGACGGCGAGCACGGGGCCACGAGCGGCCAGGTCCGCCTCGGCCGGCACACGTACCCCGTGAGCTGCGAGAGCGTGGACGCGGCGCTCGCCGTCCAGCTCGGCCGGATGATGACGCCGGTCGTGGACGTCGGCAAGCCCGTGGACGACGACTCCGACCTCCCGCGGTCCGTCTCCTACGTCACCCTCGCCGGGAAGGAGATCGCGGACGACGCCGGCACGGTCGCCGAGCGCTGGAGGCAGTCCAACTCGGTGCGCGGGACCGCCGTGCCGAATCCGAAGGCGAAGGGGAGCCTCCGCGCGCTCGTCGGCTCCAAAGGGGTCGAGCCGTTCTTCCTCGACCTCAAGAACGACGGCCCGCACGCGCTCGTGGGCGGCACCACCGGCGCGGGCAAGTCCGAGTTCCTCCAGTCGTGGGTCCTCGGCATGGCGAGCGCCTACAGCCCAGACCGGGTCACCTTCCTGTTCGTCGACTACAAGGGCGGCGCCGCGTTCGCGGACTGCGTCCACCTCCCGCACACGGTGGGCCTCGTCACCGACCTGTCCCCGCACCTGGTCCGCCGGGCGCTGACCTCCCTGCGCGCCGAGCTGCACCACCGGGAACACCTGCTCAACCGGAAGAAGGCCAAGGACCTCCTCGCCATGGAGCGGGCAGGAGACCCCGATACGCCTCCGTACCTCGTGATCGTCGTCGACGAGTTCGCCGCGCTCGCCACCGAGGTGCCCGAATTCGTGGACGGCGTCGTGGACGTCGCGGCGCGCGGACGGTCCCTCGGCCTGCACCTCATCCTCGCCACGCAGCGGCCCGCCGGCGTCATCAAGGACAACCTGAGGGCCAACACGAACCTGCGCATCGCGCTGCGCATGGCGGACGAGGCGGATTCCGAGGACATCCTCGGTGAGAAGACGGCCGCCTACTTCGATCCGTCCATTCCGGGGCGCGGCGCGGCCAAGACCGGGCCGGGCCGCGTCCAGGGTTTCCAGACCGGCTACGCCTCGGGATGGACCACGGACCGGCCGGCGAAGCCGCGGATCGACATCGCCGAGATGGACTTCGGCACGGGAGCCTCCTGGGAGTCCCCGGCCGACCCCGCGGACCGCGGCCCGGAAACTGAGGGTCCCAACGACATCGCCCGCATGGTCCGCACCGTCTCGACCGCGGCGGACCGCCTCGCGATCGACGTTCCCCGCAAGCCGTGGCTGGCCGAGCTGCCGCAGACCTACGACTTCGCGAAGCTCCCCAACCCCCGCACCGACGAGCGGCTCCTGCTGGGCGTCGTCGACGACCCGGCCCACCAGAGCCAGCCGACGTTCTCCTACGAGCCGGACCGCGACGGCAACATGGCCCTGTACGGCACAGGCGGCGCCGGCAAGTCGGCCGCCCTGCGGACCATCGCGGTCGCCTCCGCCGTCACGGTGCGCGGCGGCCCCGTCCACGTGTACGGGATCGACGCCGGGTCGCGTGGCCTGCACATGCTCGCCGACCTGCCCCACGTCGGCGCGGTGATCGACGCGGACGACGCCGAGCGCGTGGGGCGGCTCATGCGGCACCTTGCCGCACTGGTCGACGAGCGCTCGGAGCGCTATGCCGCCGCCCGGGCGGGCACGATCGGCGAGTACAGGCGCCTCGCTGACCGCCCTGACGAGGCACGCATCATCGTCCTGATCGACGGCATGGGCGCGTTCCGCGAGCTCTACGAGTACTCGGCGGACAACGACGTGTTCGACGTGCTCACGCAGTTGGCGTCGGATGGCCGCGCGGTCGGGGTCCACCTCGTCATGACGGGCGACCGCACCAACTCCATCCCGGCCTCGATCGCGGCGAGCGTCCAGAAGCGCATCGTCCTGCGCATGACTGGCGAAGACGACTACATGATGTTCGGCCAGCCGAAGGATGTTGTCACGCCCCAGTCCCCTCCGGGACGCGGCGTCGTCGACGGACTCGAGGTCCAGCTCGCCGTCCTGGGAGGCAACGCCAACGTGGCGGTCCAGGCGCGCGAGGTCGCGAGGCTTGCCGCCGCGATGCATCGCCAGGACGTCGCGGAGGCGCCGGGCATCCGGAACCTGCCCGACATCGTCGTGGGCGCTGACCTCCCGCTCGACAGCGGCCGCGTTGCGCTCGGCCTCGAGGACTCGACGCTCGAACCGCTCTTCGTCGACCCGTCCGGGGCCTTCATGCTCAGCGGGCCGCCGGGGTCGGGACGCACGACCGCACTGGTGGCCCTCGCGGCCGCGCTGCGGCGCGCGCGGCCCGGGGTGCGGCGCGTGTACGTCGGGCCCCGGAAGTCCCCCATCGCGGGGCTGCCGCTGTGGGACGCGAGCTATGTCGGCGAGGATGCGGTCGCTTCCGCGGCGGATGGGCTCCAGTTGGACGTCGGCGTGCGCGAGTTCGCCCTGTTCGTCGAAGGGCTGCCAGAGTTCGACTCGACGCTTGCCGAGGCGGGGCTCTCGTCGCTGATCACCTCTATGGACCGTGAAGGCCTGTGGGCGGTCGGGGAGTCCGAGACCTCGGGCTGGAGCTCCGCGTGGAGCCTGTCCCAGCCGTTCAAGAACGGTCGGCGCGGGCTCCTGCTCAACCCGACCGAGATGGACGGGGACTCGCTGCTCAGCACGCCACTCGGCAGGATCCGCAACCCCAAGTACGTCCCCGGCCGCGGCTACTACGTGGCCCGCGGGCGCGCGCTCAAGGTGCAGACGGCGTACGAGGACCTGACCGTCTGACGCCAGAACGGCGGAGGAGCGTCGTTGTGCGGACAGGTCACGTAGTTCGGCCCGAGGGGGACGTCCATTCGAGCGTGCCCGGCTGTGGTCTCTGATCCGCAGGGTCGTCCATCGCCGCTCGTCCGCGGGCGACCGCATCCCGGCACAGGAGGGCGAGATGGTCGGTCTCGGTCGTACCGCCGTCGGCCCGCTCGTGAGTGTGGTCCGCCGCGGTGGCCGCTGCAGGTCGGTCACACCCGGGAAAGCGGCACGTGCGGTCGCGCGCGCCGAGGAACCGTCGCATCGCCGCGGTCGGCGCGTACCGGGCCCGGCCGCTGCCTCGCCAGCGAGGGCCCGGGTCCTCGGCGGCTGCTTCTTGGAGCGAGGACGCGAGGAGGTGCGGAGCCGGTTCGACACACCATCGCGGCAGCCTCCCACCCTTGGAGCCTCGGCTAAGGAAGGCCTGCGGTGGCACCGTCGAAGAGACCGCACGGAACAGTGTCGGAGGGTTAGGGCAAGATAGTCACCGTGAGCGCTGAATCCGTGAGCCAAGCCGTCTCCGACGAGGCCGTAGTCCCGCCCGAGTCTCTGAGGGAGGAGTACGAGGCCCTTTCAGACGAGGTGCGCAGGCACCGCGCCGCGTACTACAACGAGGATGCGCCGCTCATCTCCGACGCCGAGTATGACGTCCTGTACCGGCGCTTGGAGGAGTTCGAGGCCCTGCACCCCGAACTCGTCTCGAACGACTCGCCGACTCAGGAGGTGGGCGGCGAAGCGACAGCTGCGTTCGCCCCCGTCGAGCACCTCGCGCGCATGTACAGCCTCGAGGACGTCTTCTCGATCGATGAGCTCGAAGCGTGGATCCGCCGCGCAGAGGCGAGCGTTGCCGCCGTCGGACTTCCGCCCGCGAGATGGCTCACTGAGCTGAAGATCGACGGGTTGGCCGTCAACCTCCTCTACCGCAAGGGCGAGCTCGTCCGCGCGGCGACCCGCGGTGACGGGCGCACCGGTGAGGACGTCACCCACAACGTCCTCACCATCAAGGACATCCCCCAGCGTCTCGCCGGGGACAGCCACCCCGACGAGGTGGAGATCCGCGGCGAGGTCTACATACCCACCAAGGCGTTCAACGAGTTCAACGAAGCACTCATCGCCGAGGGCAAGGCGCCGCTCGCCAACCCCCGCAACGCCGCCGCCGGATCGCTGCGCCAGAAGGACCCGGCCGAGACCGCCAAGCGGCCCCTGAGCATGTTCGTCCACGGAATCGGTGCCCGTGAGGGGCTCTCGTCGTCGAGCCAGGCCGAGACGTACGAGCTCCTCAAAGCGTGGGGGCTGCCCACGAGCCCCTACTACGAGGTTCTCGACACCTATGAGGAGGTTCTGGCCTTCATCGAGCGCTACGGCGACAAGCGCCACAGCCTCATCCACGAGATCGACGGGATCGTGGTCAAGGCGGACGACTTCGCGACACAGCGCGCGCTCGGCCACACCTCGCGGGTCCCGCGCTGGGCGGTCGCCTTCAAGTACCCCCCGGAGGAGGTGCACACCAAGCTCCTCGACATCCGCGTCAACGTGGGTCGCACGGGAAGGGTCACCCCCTACGGGGTCATGGTCCCCGTGAAGGTCGCCGGTTCGACCGTCGAGATGGCCACCCTTCACAATCAGGACGTCGTGAAGGCCAAGGGCGTCATGATCGGCGACGTCGTCGTGCTGCGCAAGGCCGGCGACGTGATCCCGGAGATCGTGGGGCCGGTCCTCGCCCTCCGAGAGCAGCAGGATCCGCCGGTCCGGGATTTCGTGATGCCCTCCGAGTGCCCCTTCTGCGGCACGTCCTTGGCGCCGTCCAAGGAAGGCGAAGTGGACGTCCGCTGTCCCAACGCGCGCTCCTGCCCCGCCCAGCTGCGCGAGCGCGTGTTCCACTTGGCAGGCCGCGGGGCCTTCGACATCGAGGCGCTCGGCTGGGAGGCAGCGATCGCTCTGACCCAGCCCGCCGCTCCCGAGACTCCTCCGCTTGAGAACGAGGCGGGCATCTTCGACCTCGCTCCGGAGGACCTTCGCGACGTCATGATCCGCCGCGAGAAGCGCGCCAAGGGGGCGGGCACGGGGGAATGGGAGCTCGTGCCGTACTTCTACACCAAGCCCACGGCCAAGACGCCGTCGAAGCCCACGGCCAACACCGAGAAGCTCTTCCGCGAGCTCGAGAAGGCCAAGTCCCAGCCGCTGTGGCGCGTGCTCGTGGCGCTGTCCATCCGGCACGTGGGGCCGACGGCGTCGCGCGCACTCGCAACCCGCTATGGGTCCATGGATGCCCTGCGTGCGGTGCTCGCGGCCCCGGACGCCCGCGAGCAGCTCTCTGAGGTCGACGGGGTCGGGCCGATCATCGCGGACGCTCTCATCGAATGGTTCGCCGAGGACTGGCACCGCGAGATCGTCGACCGCTGGAAGGCCGCGGGCGTGGCGATGGCCGACGAGCAGCACGCGTCTGCGGCCCGCACGCTCGAGGGGCTCACCGTCGTCGTGACTGGAAGCCTGGAGGGCTTCAGCCGCGACGAGGCCAAGGAGGCCATCATCATCCGCGGCGGCAAGGCCTCCGGCAGCGTGTCCAAGAAGACCGACTATGTGGTGGCCGGCGAGAGCGCAGGATCCAAGCTCGACAAGGCCGAACAGCTCGGTCTGCCCATTCTGGACGAGGCGGGCTTCGTCAAGCTCCTCGCCGAAGGCCCGGGGAATGCGGAGGCTGCGGTGGATGAGGGCGAAGCGGCACCGGTCGCGGGGCATCCCGCGGTCGACGACGGCGCCTCCACGGGCGAGGAACTCGCCGCCCGGATCGGCGAGGCCGAGGAGGACGCGGAGACGGACGAGGAGCCAGCGCCGTGAGCGCCCAGTACTCACTGGACTTTCTGGCGGGCCTGCTCGCGACGGCCCGGCGCGCGGCTGCCGCCGGGGCGGCGGTCCTGTCCGGCCGCGCGGCGGGGACCCTTGCCGTGGGTGACGCCGAGCAGGAGACGAAGAGCTCCGGCAGCGACTGGGTCACGGCTTTCGACCTGGCAGCGGAGAAGGCCGTGAGGGACGTCCTCGCGTCGGAACGGCCCCGCGACGTCATCACGGGCGAGGAAGACGGGACCACAACCGTCGAGGATCCGAGCGGCTTCCGCTGGTCGATCGACCCGCTCGACGGGACCACGAACTTCATCCGGGACATCGTCTACTACGCCACGAGCGTCGCGGTCGCCGATGCCGAGGGCCACTGGCTCGCCGGCGTCGTGAGCGCGCCGGCGCTAGACCGGGAGTACTGGGCCGTTCGGGGCGGGGGAGCGTTCCGCTCCGACGGGCGTGGCGACCCGCGCCAGCTGGAAGGCCCCGCAGCGGGCCGCGCCGGCGCCGGGTCCGCGCTCCTTGCGACCGGGTTCAGCTACGACCCGGGCGTCCGCGCAGAACAGGCGGCCTTCTTGCCCGGCCTCATGGACGGCTTCGGGGACATGCGCCGACTCGGATCTGCAGCGCTGGACCTCTGCCTCGTCGCTGATGGCACGCATGACGCGTACGGCGAGCGCGGCCTCAACGAGCACGACTTCGCCGCGGGCGCCCTCATCGCCGAGGAGGCCGGCTGCTGGGTGCGCCGGCCTGCGCTCACCAGCCCTCTCGACGGCGGCCCCTCCGATGCAGAGCGTCTCGCAGCGTGGACCTGCGCAGGCAGCATCGAGTTCTCCGGTCGCTTCCCGATCGAGTGACCGGGGTGGCTGACCCCTCGGAGCGCGAGATCGCGCACCCTCTGGCCATCCGCGAGGCGGTCGCTGAGGACTATCCCGAGATCGCCCGCATTGCCGCCGAGGCGTACCTCGCGGCAGGGTATTTCGAGGACCCGGAGCACCCGTACATGAGGCAGGTGGCGGACGTCGCCTACCGGGCTGCGCGAGGCACCGTCCTGGTCGCTGAACGAGGCGGAAGGATCGTCGCCTCCGTCACGGTCATGGCGTTCGGCGACGGCTTCGAGCAGGTCGCCACGGAGGGCGAGTTCGAGTTCCGGCTCCTCGTCGTCGACCCCGCAGTCCAGCGCAGTGGGGCTGGGAGCGCCTTGGTCCGCGAGGTCGAGGCGAGAGCCCGGCGGGCCGGCGCGAGCGCCGTCGTGCTCACCACAGGGGTTGGCTGGGAGGGGCCGAACGCCCTCTACCCGCGGCTGGGCTACGAGCGTGCGCCCGAGCGCGACTGGCCTATTCCGGGCACCGACATCTGGCTGCCCGTGTACGTCAAACCACTCTGACCTCAGGTCTGGGGTGATCTCGGCGGCACACGGGGTGACCTCGGGTCAGGCGGAGAGTCCGTAGCGGTGCTCGGGGCGCCCCGTCGAGCCGTAGCGGAGCTGGATTTCCACCGCGCCGTCCTCGGCGAGCGCCGCGAGGTACCGCTGCGCCGTGGCCCGCGAGACGCCGACGACGGCGGCAACCTCGGCCGCGGACAGCAGTGCCCGGGCGGAGCCTGGACCCTGCGCGAGAGCCTCAAGCACGGCGGTTTCGGTCGCTGAACGGGACCGGCTCGGGCCCCCCGACGACGGCGCGTCCGCGCCCCCGAGCAGCGCGCGCCGGGCCCGGTCGAGCCCGGCCTGGTCGAGCGAGCCGGTCCCCGCCAGCACCCGCCGGTACCGGGCGTAGCCGCGCAGGGCTGCGGCGAGGTCGTCGGCGCTGAACGGCTTGATGAGGTACCCGAGCGCCCCGCGGCGCAGGGCCGTCCGGACGGACTCCGGATCGGATGCGGCCGTGAGCATGATCGCGTCCGTGTCGATCGTGCGCAGGAGCTCGAGCCCGGTCGTGTCCGGAAGGTAGGTGTCGAGCAGCACGAGGTCGGGCCGCAGCGAGTGGGCGGCCTGGAGCGCGAGCGCCGCCGTCCCTACCGGGGCCAGCGCCGCGAAGCCGGGCACCGCGTCGACCCACGTGGCGTGGAGCCGGGCGACGTGGAAGTCGTCGTCGACGATGAGCACCCTCAGATCAGCCATTCCCCGTCCTCCCCCTGGGACCGGCCCGTCCGAGCCTCGAGTCCCGGTCCGCCTTCTCCTCGTCCGTCAGCCCCACGATGCGGGCACCGAAGACGGCCCCCGGCCCGCCGGGGCGCCCGGGGGAGATCACCCACACGTCTCCGCCGTGCCGGCGCGCCAGCTGCCGCGACAGGTGCAGGCCCAGGCCGTGGCCGCCGGGCTGTTCCGCTGCGGGCGGCGCCGTCGTGAACCCCCGCTCGAATAGCTGCTCCGGCTCGATCCCGCCGATGCCGTCGCCCGAGTCGGCGACGACGACATGAAGCGTGGGGCCGTCGTCGAGCAGTTCGACCTCCACCCAGCGTTCGCCGCCGGCATCCGGAGAGCCGGCGACGGCGGCGCGCACCGCGTTGTCGACGAGGTTGCCGAGCACGGTGGTCACGTCCTGCGCGGCCGCCACCGGGTTCCGGACGAGGGTCTCGGCGCCGAGCCGCAGGACGACGCCGCGCTCCGAGGCCTCGATGCCCTTCGCCCCGAGGAAGGCCTGCAGGCTCGGGTCTCCGAGCAGCTCGGCCTGCTCGAGCGGGAAGCTCAGGGGCCCGGTCGCACCCAGCCGCCCCAGCACTGAGCGGGCCTCCGCCACCTCGCCGAGGTCCAGCAGACCGGCCACCGTGTGGACCTGGTTGGAGAACTCGTGCCGCTGGGCGCGCAGGGCCTCGCTGAGCGCGCCGACCGCGTCGAGCTGGCGGGTGAGACCGCGCAGCTCCGTGCGGTCGCGGAGCATGACGACCCACCCGAGTTCCTCCCGCGCATGCACGACGCGCCGCGCACTGGCCACGAGCACCCGCTCGCCCACGACGAGCTGCCGCCCTGTCCCGCCGTCGGCCTCCGCGGGAACGTCGCCGGCCGTCAGTTCGCGCAGCTCGGCCGGCACCGACGCCGAGTCCCACCGCTCTCCGGTGAGGTCGACGCCGAGGAAGCGCCGCGCGGCGTCGTTCGCGACGGTGACCCGGCCGTCCCGCCCGACCCCGACCACGCCCTCGTCGATCCCACGCAGCACGGCCTCCTGGTCCTGGACGAGGGTGCCGATGTCCTCCGGCTCGAGCCCGAGCGTGAGCCGCGCGAGCCTCCGCCGCAGCGCGAGCGACGCGACGACGCCGGCCGCGAGGGCCAGCACCGCGGTGCTCCCGACGGCGAGGGCATCGGCGCCGAGCCCCTCGGCCACGCCCGAGCGCGCGTACCCGACGCTCACCTCGCCCACCACCGAGCCCTCGCCCTGGGGAGCGCCGGCCGGGGCGTGGACGGGCACCTTCGCACCCACCGAGGGGCCGAGGGTCCCGGTGTTCCTGGTGGTCTCCTCGCGCCCGGACAGCGCCACATCCGGGGGCGTGCTCACCCGCTCGCCGAGCCGCGCCGGATCGGGGTGCGCCAGCCGCAGCCCCTCCTCGTCGGTCACGACGACGAACAGCGCCCCCGTGCTGGCCCGTGCCGACTCCGCTGCAGCCATCACCGGCCCCGAGGCGAGCTCCGCGGGCGGGGGAGTGCCGGCACCGGCGGCGATCTGCGCCGTCGTACGCCGCAGCACCGGGTCGGAGGCGAGTGTGCGGCCGAGGGTGAGGGCGTTCTGCTCCGCCTCGGTCCAGAGGCGCTCGTAGGCGAGCCAGAGGTGGGCCCCCGCGGCAAGCACGACGGCGAGCGCGACCGCCCCGACCTGCAGCAGGAGGGTGCGGGTCGAGAAGCGCATCTGCCCATCGTAGGCCCGGTTCCACGCGGTGAGCAGAATGCGCAGAACCCGTCGAATGAGCAGAAGATCAGCCAATGCCGGCAAACCCGGGGCGCGTCCTGCGGCCCAGCTACTTTCGTAGCGCGCATCACACCGCGGTGATGCGGTTCACAAGAGAGGAGCCACCGATGCTGGTAGTGCTCGGCTTCGCGATGATCGCCGTGTTCATGGCGCTCATCATGACGAAGAAGCTCACCCCGGTGCTTGCGCTGATCATCGTCCCGACCATCTTCGGCCTGTTCGCTGGGGCGGGGCTCGGGATCGGCCCGATGGTCATGACGTCCCTGAAGTCCATGGCCCCCACGGCCGCCCTGCTCATGTTCGCGATCGTGTACTTCGGGCTCATGATCGACGTGGGCCTGTTCGACCCGCTCGTGAAGTTCATCCTCCGCAAGCTGGGCAACGACCCGGCGAAGGTCGTGCTCGGCACGGCCATCCTGGCCGCGGCGGTCTCGCTCGACGGCGACGGCTCAACCACGTTCATCCTCACCACCGCGGCGATGCTGCCGGTGTACCTGCGCCTGGGGCTGAGCCCGGTGGTCTTGACCTGCGTCGCCGGCCTCGCGAACGGCACGATGAACATCCTGCCGTGGGGCGGCCCGACCGCCCGCGCTGCGACCGCGCTGAAGATCGACGTCAACGACGTCTTCGTCCCGATGGTCCCCTCGCTCATCGCGGGCCTCGCGATCGTCATGCTCTTCGCCTGGCGGCTCGGTCTGCGCGAGCGGAAGCGGCTCGCCGTCGAGCGCCCTGAGCTGTGGGGCCCGGAGGCGGGCGCTGCGGCCGCTGCAGGCGTCGCCTCGTCCGGCGGCGCCTCGAACGGCGGCGGCCTCGGCTCGCCGAAGGGCTCGCCCACGACGCCGGGTGGCGGGGTTGCGCTGCTCGACGCGCCGGAGCTGGTCGACCAGATGGACTCGGCCATGGCGGACACCGCGCTTGACCCGCACCGCAGGACGCTGCGCCCGAAGCTGTTCTGGTTCAACCTGGCCCTCACGGTGGGCATCATGGTCCTGCTCGTGGCGGATGTCCTGCCCCTCGCGTACGTGTTCATGGTCGGCGCGGCCGTAGCGCTCGTGGTCAACTTCCCGCGGGTGAAGGACCAGGCCGCGCAGCTCGTGGCGCACGCGCCGAGCGTCGTCGCCGTCGTGTCCATGGTGATGGCCGCCTCCGTGCTCACCGGCGTGCTGACCGGAAAGATCGGCGAGACGACGATCGTGACGGAGATGTCCACCTGGCTCGTCTCGGTCATCCCGGCGGACGCGGGCCCGTTCATGGCGGTCATCACGGGCATCCTGTCCATCCCGATGACGTTCTTCATGAGCAACGACGCGTTCTACTTCGGGGTCCTGCCCGTCCTGTCCGAGACGGCCGCGCACTATGGGATCGGTGCGGCGGACATGGCCCGCGCCTCCATCACCGGCCAACCGTTCCACCTGCAGAGCCCGCTCGTCCCGGCGATCCTGCTGCTCGTCTCGCTCGCGAAGGTCGAGCTCGGCGACCACCACAAGCTGGTCCTGTGGCGCACGGCGGTCATCTCGCTCGTGATGCTCGCGGTCGGCCTCCTCGTGGGGGCGATCGCGATCGGCTAGCCCGCACCCCTCCGTCTGGGGGTCACGTCCTGAAGGTCACCTCCTGTTGGTCTTTGTCCGCGCATTGGCCAACAGGAGGTGACCTTCAGGCGTGGGGAGGCTCTGCGCGGGAGCGGTCGCCGTCGTCCGCGCCGGCCCGCGACTAGACTGGACCGCGAACCTTCTGCACCCACTTCACAGGGAGATCCATGGCTGAGATCACTCGCGACGACGTTGCGCACCTCGCGCAGCTCGCGCGGATCGAGATGAGCGAGGCGGAACTCGACAAGATGGCGGGCGAACTCGCCCACATCGTCGACGCCGTCAAGAGCGTGAGCGAGGCCGCCGGGCCCGACGTCCCGGCCACGAGCCACCCGATCCCGCTGAGCAACGTCTTCCGCGAGGACGTCGTCGGCCACGTCCTGACCCCCGCCGAAGCGCTCTCAGGCGCCCCCGACTCGGACGAGGACCGCTTCAAGGTCCCGGCCATCCTGGACGAGGAGTAACCCATGAGCGAGAAGAACCTCAGCGACCTCATCACGTCCAGCGCCTCGGCCCTCGCCGAGAGGCTCGCCGCCAAGGAGGTCTCCTCCGAGGAGGTCACGCAGGCGCACCTCGACCGCATCGCGGAGGTCGACGGCGGGGAGCGCGGCGTCCACGCGTTCCTGCACGTCAACACGGAGGAGGCGCTCGCCGTCGCCCGCGAGGTCGACGCGGCCCGCGCCGCCGGCGGGGACGACGCCGCCGCCCTCCACCCGCTCGCGGGTGTCCCGATCGCGATCAAGGACCTCATCGTCACGGTCGGGCAGCCCACGACGGCGGGCTCCCGCATCCTCGAGGGGTGGATGAGCCCCTACGACGCGACCGTGATCAAGAAGATCCGGGCCGCGAAGCTGCCGATCCTCGGCAAGACCAACCTCGACGAGTTCGCCATGGGCTCCTCCACCGAGCACTCGGCGTTCGGGCCGACCCGCAACCCATGGGACCTGGACCGCATCCCCGGCGGCTCCGGGGGCGGCTCCGCCGCGGCCGTCGCCGCCTTCGAGGCCCCGCTGGCCCTCGGCACCGACACGGGCGGCTCGATCCGCCAGCCCGGGGCTGTTACCGGCACAGTCGGCGTCAAGCCCACCTACGGCGCGGTGTCCCGCTACGGCGCGATCGCCATGGCGTCGAGCCTGGACCAGATCGGCCCCGTCTCGCGCACCGTCCTGGACTCGGCGCTGCTCCAGGAGCTCGTGGGCGGCCACGACCCGTTCGACTCGACCTCCCTCACCGACCCGTTCGACACCCTGGTCGCCGCCGCGAGGGCCGGCGCCGCCGGTGGAGGCCTCGAGGGGCTCCGCATCGGCGTCGTGAAGGAACTCGGCGGCGAGGGCTTCCAGGCCGGCGTCGAGACCCGCTTCCACGAGGCGCTCGAGCTGCTCAAGGGCGCCGGCGCGCAGGTCGTCGAGGTCTCCTGCCCGAACTTCAAGTACGCCCTCGGCGCGTACTACCTGATCATGCCGAGCGAGGTCTCCTCCAACCTCGCCAAGTTCGACGGCGTCCGGTACGGACTGCGGGTCCTGCCCCAGGACGGCCCCATGACGATCGAGCGCGTCATGGGCGCGACCCGCGCCGCCGGGTTCGGCGACGAGGCCAAGCGCCGCATCATCCTCGGCACCTACGCCCTCTCGGCCGGCTACTACGACGCCTACTACGGTTCGGCGCAGAAGGTCCGCACGCTCATCCAGCGCGACTTCGACAACGCGTTCGCCCAGGCGGACGTCCTCATCTCCCCGACGGCGCCCACCACGGCGTTCCCGCTCGGAGAGAAGCTCGACGACCCGCTGGCCATGTACCTCAACGACGTCGCGACGATCCCGGCGAACCTCGCCGGTGTCCCCGGCCTGTCGCTGCCTGGCGGCCTCGCGGAGGAGGACGGCCTGCCCGTGGGCATCCAGCTCCTCGCCCCCGCCCGCGAGGACGCGCGCCTGTACCGCGTCGGCGCGGCGCTCGAATCCCTGCTCGAGGCGCAGTGGGGCGGCCCGCTGCTCGCCCAGGCCCCGGCCCTCTAAGGAGAGAACGAACGATGGCATCCACTGACGAGATCCTCTCCTTCGAGACGGCCATGGAGCGCTTCGAGCCGGTCCTCGGCTTCGAGGTCCACGTTGAGCTGAACACCAAGACGAAGATGTTCTCCTCGGCCCCGAACGTGTTCGGCGACCAGCCGAACTCGAACGTCAACGAGGTGGACCTCGGCATGCCCGGCGTCCTGCCCGTGGTGAACAGGGCCGCCGTCGAGTCGAGCATCAAGATCGGCCTCGCCCTGAACTGCGAGATCGCCGAGTCCTGCCGGTTCGCGCGGAAGAACTACTTCTACCCGGACACGCCGAAGAACTTCCAGACGTCGCAGTACGACGAGCCGATCGCCCACGACGGCTGGATCGACATCGAGCTCGAGGACGGGACCGTGTTCCGCGTCGAGATCGAGCGCGCGCACATGGAGGAGGACGCCGGCAAGCTCACCCACATGGGCGGTGCGACTGGCCGTATCCAGGGCGCCGAGTACTCCCTCGTGGACTACAACCGCGCGGGCGTGCCGCTCGTCGAGATCGTCACCAAGCCGATCGTCGGCGCGGGCTCTCGCGCGCCAGAGCTGGCCCGTGCCTACGTCGCGGCGATCCGCGAGATCGTGAAGAACCTCGGCGTCTCGGACGCCCGCATGGAGCGAGGCAACGTCCGCTGCGACGCGAACGTCTCGCTCATGCCGAAGGGTGCGGACAAGTTCGGCATCCGGTCCGAGACGAAGAACGTCAACTCGCTGCGCTCGGTGGAGCACGCCGTGCGGTTCGAGATCCAGCGCCACGCTGCGGTCCTGTCGGCGGGCGAGAAGGTCACCCAGGAGACCCGCCACTGGCATGAGGACACGCGCACGACGACGGCCGGCCGCCCCAAGAGCGACGCCGACGACTACCGCTACTTCCCTGAGCCGGACCTTGTGCCCGTGGTCCCGAGCCGCGAGTGGGTCGAGGAGCTCCGTGCGTCCCTGCCCGAGCCGCCGGCCGAGCGCCGCAAGCGCCTCAAGGATGCCTGGGGCTACGCTGACGCCGAGTTCCGCGACGTGGTCAACGCCGGTGTCATGGACTCGGTCGAGGAGACGATCGCTGCCGGCGCGACCCCGCAGGCTGCGCGCAAGTGGTGGATGGGCGAGATCGTCGGCCGCGCCAAGGCCGCCGATGTCGACCCGGCCGAGCTCGGCGTGACCCCGGCCGCGATCGTGGAGCTCAACGGCCTCGTCGAGGGTGGCAAGCTCAACAACAAGATGGCCGGCCAGGTGCTCGACGGCGTCATCGCCGGCGAGGGCACCCCGACGGAGGTCATGGAGGCCCGCGGGCTCGTCCTCGTCTCCGACGACGGCCCCCTCCTCGAGGCGATCGACGCCGCGCTCGCCGCCCAGCCCGACGTCGCGGACAAGATCCGCGGCGGCAAGGTCCAGGCCGTCGGCGCGATCGTCGGCGGCGTCATGAAGGCCACCCGCGGCCAGGCCGACGCCGGCCGCGTCAAGGAGCTGATCCTCGAGAGGCTCGGCGTCAACGCGTAGCCGAGCTCACCCGGCACTGTGCCGGGAACAGCGCACGACGGCGCCCCGCACCGGAAGGGACCACGGAACCTTCCGGCGCGGGGCGCCTCGTGCGTAGGGTGGCCCCATGTCGCCGCTCATCCAGTACCACGCCACCGTCCTCGGCACCCCGGATCCTCAGGCTGCGGCCCGCTTCTACGCCAACCTGCTGGGCTGGGAACTGGGCGACGACGAGCGGGAATGGGCCACCGTGCTCAACCCGGCCGGGGGCCCGAAGCTCTCGTTCCAGTTCGAGGAGGACTTTGAGCGTCCTGTCTGGCCCGAGGAACCGGGGAAGCAGCAGATGATGATGCACCTCGACCTGCTTGTCGACGACCTCGAGAAGGCAGCCGCGCACGCGAAGGAGTGCGGTGCGCGGAGGGCCGACCACCAGCCCCAGGACGACGTCCTCGTCTTCTTCGACCCGGACGGGCACCCGTTCTGCCTCTTCGAGAACTGAACCTGTGACGCTCCTAGCGGTTTCCTGTCAGTTGCCACGGGTTCCGCACAGCTTCCGGTCCCAGCGGCGCAAGATGGAGTCATGAGTTCTACCACGCCACACCGCGTTCGCCGCGGCATCGTCATCGGAGCCCTCGCCCTCGGGCTGGCAGGCGGGGGCGGTGCCGCTGTCTGGGCCGCCTCGACGCCGTCCCCGTCCGCGCCCTCGCAGGGATCAGCCCCCTCCCACGGCAGTCAGGGGCAGGGCGGCCAGGGACAGGGCAGTCAGGGGAAGGGGCACGCCTTCGGGCGCGGTCTGGCCCTGGGCGGCCTCCACGGCGAGATGACGGTCAAGAAGAGCGACGGGACGTTCGCGACGGTCGTCTCGCAGCGCGGGACCGTCACCGAGGCCACGGGCACGAGGCTCACGGTCAAGAGCGAAGATGGGTATGAGCACTCGTACGCCCTCAGCGGCGACACCAAGATCCACGCTGCCGGCCAGAAGGGCGCTGCGCTCACCGCCGGAGACCTCAAGGTCGGAGACGAGGTGGCCGTCCGGGCCATGCGATCCGGGAGCACGGACACTGCCGAGCAGGTCATGAAGGGCCCGTTCCCCACCCCGGGCAGCCAGAACGGCCAGAACGGCAAGGGCCACAACGGCCAGAACGGCAAGGGCCACATGAAGCACCAGAACGGCAGCAGCCCGGCCCAGCCGCAGTCGCCGTCGCCCAGCCCGTCGGCAACTGGCTCTGTCTCCTCCTGAAGCCCCTGCAGGCCTCTTCTTAGAGGCCCCTTAGAACCGCGCTCCTAGTCTGGGACTGCTTCATCTGAGCCCGTCCCAGGAGGAACCGCGTGTCCGAGCAGCACCCCACCGCCCGAGCCCTTCGGAGCCCTCTGGCCGAGCGCGCGGCGCGCGCCTTCGACCTGGACTTCCCGAAGGGGCGGCGCCAGCCCTCCCTCGCACGCTTCGTCGTCGCGAGCGTAGTCGCGGTTGTCGGGTCGGTCATGGCCTGCGCAGCGCTCGCTGGCGCTGCGGTAGCCGCGATGCCGGACCTGGCCGGCTACGAGCACTTCCAGTTCGGCGAGTACACGAAGCTGACAGTGGTCGGTGTGGTGCTCGCGTGCCTCGCCTGGCCGGCCATGGCGTGGCTCTCCTCAAGGGCGTGGAAGCCTTTCCTGTGGCTCGCCGTGGCGGTGACGGTGGCCGGCCTCGCGCCCGACGCATGGATCCTCCTGAAGGGCCAGCCCGCGGCGGCCGTCGGCGTGCTCGTGCTCATGCACGCGGCCCTCGCGCTCATCACCTACCCGGCACTCGTGCTCATCGCGCCGCAGCGCAGCCCGGGAGTCCGCGCCGCAGGGCGCAACCGGCTCCGCTGATCGCGCGCCCCCGTTGTCGTGACCCGCCGTCTGGCCTTGAATGGGCCCATGAAGGCCCTCTACAAGCCCGGCCCGCAGCCCGGTCTCGAGCTCACCGACCGACCCGAGCCGCAGGCTGGGCCCGCGGACGTCAAGATCCGTGTGCTCGCCACCGGGATCTGCGGAACGGACCTGCACATCCAGGCGTGGGACGCGAGCGCCCAGTCGATGCTCGTCACCCCGCTCGTGCCGGGGCACGAGTTCTACGGGGAGGTCGTCGAGGTGGGCGAGGATGTGCGGGAGGTCCGGGTGGGGGACCGCGTCTCGGGCGAGGGCCACATCGTGTGCGGGATGTGCCGCAACTGCCGGGCAGGCCGCCGACAGATGTGCATCAACGTCGTCAGCGTCGGCGTGCAGCGCGACGGGGCCTTCGCCGAGTACGTCGTGATCCCCGAGGCCAACGCCTGGGTCCATCACGACCCGTCGGTCACGCCCGAACTCGGGGCGATCTTCGACCCGTTCGGCAACGCCGTCCACACGGCGCTCAGCTTCCCGCTCGTCGGCGAGGATGTGCTCATCACCGGGGCAGGGCCGATCGGGCTCATGGCCATCTCGGTCGCCCGGCATGCGGGGGCCCGGAAGATCGCCATCACCGATGTCTCGGCCCAGAGGCTGGACCTGGCGCGGCAGATGGGCGCGGACCTCGCCGTCGACGTCTCGCGCATGACCGTCGCCGAGGCCCAGCGCGAGCTCGGCATGCTCGAGGGCTTCGACGTGGGCTTCGAGATGTCCGGGCGTCCCGCCGCGCTGCAGGGGATGATCGAGAACATGAACCACGGCGGACGGATTGCCCTCCTGGGCCTGCCAGCCGAGGCTGCCGAGATGGACTGGGGCAAGGTCGTCACCCACATGCTCACGCTCAAGGGCATCTACGGCCGCGAGATGTTCGAGACCTGGTACGCCATGAGCGCCATGCTGTCCTCGAACCCCGTCCTGCGGCGCCATGTCGCCTCGGTAGTGACCGACGTCCTCCCGGCCGAGCGCTGGGAGGAGGGGTTCGCCGTCGCCCGCTCTGGCACCGGCGGCAAAGTGGTGCTGGACTGGTCCGGCGTCTGAGCCCGCGGAACGCGAAGAGGAGAGGACACACATGTTTGCAGGCATCAAGGACCAGCTCGCCGCGGAGCTCGACGAGATCCGCGCCGCCGGGACCTTCAAGGAGGAGCGGCACATCGACTCGCCGCAGTCGGCCCACATCCAGGCTGGCAACCTCGGACAGCCGGCCGGGGAGGTCCTGAACTTCTGCGCCAACAACTACCTCGGCCTGGCCGACCACCCGGACCTCATCGCCGCCGCGAAGCAGGCCCTCGACGAGCGCGGGTTCGGCATGGCGTCGGTGCGGTTCATCTGCGGCACGCAGGACGCCCACCTCGCCCTCGAGCGTCGGCTCTCCGAGTTTCTCGGCACGGAGGCGGCGATCCTGTTCTCGAGCTGCTTCGACGCCAACGGCGGTGTGTTCGAGGCGCTCCTCGGGCCCGAGGACGCCGTCATCTCCGACGCCCTCAACCACGCCTCGATCATCGACGGGATCCGCCTCTGCAAGGCCGCCCGGCTGCGCTACGCCAACCGGGACATGGGCGAGCTCGAGGCCCGCCTCCAGGAGGCCGCGGCGATGCACGACGGCGCGGGGGCGCGTCGGGTGCTCGTCGTCACCGACGGCGTGTTCTCGATGGACGGCTACCTCGCGCCCCTGGCCGAGATCTGCGACCTCGCCGAGAAGTACGGTGCGATGGTCATGGTCGACGACTCGCACGCCGTGGGCTTCATGGGCGCCACCGGCGCCGGCACCCCCGAGCATGCGGGCGTCTCGGACCGGGTGGACATCTACACGGGCACGTTCGGCAAGGCCCTCGGCGGCGCCTCCGGCGGCTACGTCTCGGGACGCGCGGAGATCGTCGCCATGCTGCGGCAGAGGGCCCGGCCGTACCTCTTCTCCAACTCTGTGGCCCCCGCAATCGTCGCCGCGACCCTGCGCGCCCTCGACCTCGTGGCCGACTCCGGCGAGCTGCGCGAGCGGCTCTTCGCCAATGCGGCCCTCTTCCGGCGCCGCATGGGCGAGGAGGGCTTCGACCTGCTCCCCGGCGAGCACGCCATCGTGCCCGTCATGTTCGGCGACGCGGCGCTCGCCGGGCGCATCGCCGCCGAGATGCTCGCCCACGGGGTGTACGTGACGGCATTCTCGTACCCGGTGGTCCCGAAGGGCCTCGCCCGGATCCGCGTCCAGCTCTCCGCCGCCCACACCGCCGACGACGTCGAGACGGCCGTGCACGCGTTCGCCGCGGCCCGCAAGGCGGTCGCCGGGCAGGGGACAGGCGCTGGCTAGAGTCCATCGGCCCCCTGTGGGCTGCCTCACGCCCGGGCTAGAGTGGGCCCATGAGCGCCACCACGAACAGCACCCATGACGTCGATGTCCTCATCGTGGGAGGCGGCATCGCCGGCCTCTCCCTCGCCGCCGAGCTCGCCGGGAAGTGCCGCGTCGCGCTGGTCGAGGCGGAACCCTCCCTCGCGTACCACACGTCAGCACGCTCGGCGCAGCAGCTCATCCCGAGCTACGGCCCAGCGCCCGTCCAGGACCTCACCCGCCGCACGCTCGCCAAACTCGCGGGAGCGGCGGACGCAGGCTCTGCGGCCGGGGGCCGCCCGCTCGTGTGGCCCAGCCGGTTCATGCTCGTGGGAACCTGGGCGGACGTGGGCCAGGCGTCCCATGCCGGCATGCAGCCGCTGCGCCGCGACCAGGCCCGCACTCTCGTACCCCAGCTCCGCGAGGACGCGTTCGAGGCCGCGGCCCTCGACTCCGACTCCGTCCGCGTGGATGCCGCCGCGCTGCTGGCCTACCACGAGGAGAGGGCCCGCGCCGGCGGCGTCGAGATCCAGGTCGGCTCGCCCGTCCACACGGCCCAGAGGGTCGGTGAGGGCTGGCTCGTGGGCGCGGGCGCCGAGGGCTTCCACGCGGCCAACGTGGTCAACGCCGCCGGGGCGTGGGCAGACGACCTCGCCATCCTCTTCGGCGTCGAGCGGCTCGGCCTCCAGCCCTACCGGCGCACCGCAGCCATCGTCTCGCTCGCCGAGCCGCTCGATCCGGACCTGCCCATGGTGGCCGCCGCGGACAACACGTGGTACTTCCGCCCCGACGAGGCCGGAGCCCTGGTCTCCCCGAGCGAGGCCGAGCCGAGCCGGGCCGAGGACGCCGTCCCGCGCCCCGGCGACATCGAGGCCACCCTGGAGCTCATCCGGTCCGTCGCAGACCTCAGGGTCACCGGCATCGTGAAGGCGTGGACCGGGCTGCGCACCTCGCCCAAGGACGGGCTGCCGGTGCTCGGCTTCGACCCCGAGGGCCCCGGGTTCTTCTGGCTCGCCGGACAGGGCGGCTACGGCTTCCAGACCTCCTCGGCCCTCGCTGAGGATGCCGCCGCCGCGCTGCTGGCGGGTCCCGATGCGCTCCGGTCGGGGGCGAGTCCGGTATCGGAGACACAGCGGGCCCTGGATCCGCACCGCCTCTCGGTCCGGACGTGAAGATGGAGGCATGACCCTCCTCATCGACAACATCGGCGAGCTCTCCACCCAGCACCTCGCGGGCGAGGCGAGCCTCGGCTCCGGCGGGGCCGCAGGCGTCATCCGCGGCGCCGCCGTCGTGCTCGAGGGCGAGCGGATCGCGTGGGTCGGGCGGTCGTCGTCCGCGCCCGCCGCCGACGAGCGGTACGACGCGGGCGGCCGCGCCGTCCTGCCGGGCTGGGTCGACTCGCACTCGCACCTCGTCTTCGCCGGCGACCGGACCGCCGAGTTCGAGGCGCGCATGGCTGGCCAGGCCTACGCGGCCGGCGGCATCGGGGTCACGACGGCGGCCACCCGCGCCGCGTCCGACGGCGAGCTGCGGCGCCTGCTCGCCGCCCGCGTCGCCGAGGCCGTCGCCGGCGGGACGACCTACCTCGAGACCAAGACCGGGTACGGGCTCGACGTCGAGAACGAGCGGCGCAGCGCCGTCCTCGCGGGCGAGGTCGCCGACGAGGTCACCTACCTCGGGGCGCACCTCGTCCCGGCGGGGGCAGACCCGGAGGCATACACCGAGCTCGTCTGCGGCGAGATGCTCGAGGCCGTGCGGCCGCACGTGCGCTGGGCCGATGTCTTCTGCGACCGGGGAGCCTTCACCGAGGACCAGTCGCGGCGGGTCCTGCTCGCGTGCCGCGACGCCGGGCTCGGGCTCCGGGTGCACGGCAACCAGCTCGGCCGCGGCCCAGGGGTACGTCTCGCCGTCGAGGTCGGCGCCGCGAGCGTGGACCACGTGAACTTCGTGGACGACGCGGACCTCGAGGCACTCGCCGGGACATGGGAGGGATGGGCCGCGGCGGGATCGCCCGGAGGCGCCGGCGTGGTTGCCACAGCCGGCACCGTCGCGACCGTCCTGCCCGCGTGCGACCTCTCGACCCGCGCACCCCTCGCCCCGGCCCGGGCCCTCCTCGACGCCGGCGTCCAGATCGCGATCGCCTCCAACTGCAACCCTGGCACGAGCTACACGAGCTCGATGAACTTCTGCGTCGCCACCGCCGTCCTCCAGATGGGGCTCTCAGTCCAGGAGGCGGTCCGTGCCGCGACCTTCGGCGGCGCGCTCGCCCTGCGCCGCAACGCAGGGGAGGACGCCGACGGGAAGCGGGCGGTGGGGTCGGTCGCCGTCGGGCATCGCGCCGACCTGCACGTGCTCGACGCGCCCTCCGCCACGCACCTCGCCTACCGGCCGGGGATGCCGCTCACCCATGCGGTCTGGCGGGCGGGCACCCGCGTCCGGTAGGCGCCGGTGCCGTCTGCCGCTAGCCCATCACGGCGATGGCGGCGAGCCCCGCCGTCGGCAGCGGGCTCGGGAACACGCTCGGTTCGGGCTCGGCGACCGGCTCGACACTGATCTCCACCGGATCCGTCCCGACCGCGTAGACGCGCCCGCGCACCTCGACCTCGAGGGGGCCCTCGCTGAAGCGGTCCGTGCGCTGGAGGTCGGCGCGTGCGTCGGCCTCGCCAGCCGCGGCGGTGACCTCAGGCTCGGCACGGAACGAGATCATCCCGGGCGTCAGACGCACGGCGAGCGTGCGTCCCCGCATCCGGAGCCGGAACCCGAGGCTCTCCCAGCCCTCGGGCAGCCGCGGGTCGAAGCGGGGCGTCCGGCCCTGGTCCCGGAAGCCCGCGAAGCCGTTCGTGAGCGCCGCCCAGACCCCGCCTGCCGACGCCGTGTGCACGCCGTCGACCGTGTTGCCGTGCAGGTCGTCCAGGTCGATGAACGCCGCATGCGTGAAGTGCCCTAGCGCCGTGCGGACATAGCCCACCTCGGCGGCCATGATCCCCTGGACGCATGCGGACAGGGTCGAGTCGCCAGTCGTGATCGGGTCGTAGAAGTCGAAGGCGCGCTGCTTCTCCTCCGCGGTGAAGTCCTGCCACTGGAGGAACATCGCCAGCACGGTGTCCGCCTGCTTGAGCACCTGATGGCGGTAGATCACGAGCGGGTGGAAGTGCAGGAGGAGCGGGTACTTCTCCCGGGGCGTGTCCCAGTCCCACGGCTGGAGCGTCATGAAGTCGTTGTCCTGCGCGTGGACTCGCTGGTCCGCGTCGTAGGGCAGCGCCATCCGCTCGGCAGCTGTGGACCACAGCAGGCGGTCCGCCTCACGGACCGAGGTATGCTCGAGCGCCGCCGCGGCGCGGAGGTTGAAGCGCGCCATGACGTTCGTGTAGAGGTTGTCGTTCACCACTGCCGTGTATTCGTCCGGGCCCGTCACCCCGTGCAGGTGGAACTTCCCGTCCTTGCCGAAGAAGCCCAGCGAAGACCACATGCGGGCCGTCTCGGCGAGCAGCTCGGCTCCCTCGCCGTCGCGGAACGACGAGTCGGCCGTGGCCCACGTGTACCGGGACGCGGCGAAGGCGATCGCGGCGTTGATGTGGAACTGGGCCGTGCCTGCGGCGTAGTACGCGCTCGCCTCCTGGCCGTTGATCGTGCGCCAGGGGAAGAGGGCTCCGTCCACGTTGAGCTCTGCGGCGCGGGCCTTGGCCGCGGGCAGCATGCGGTGCCGGAACTCGAGGACCTGGCGGGCCGCCTCCGGACACGTGTATGTCAGGTACGGCATGAGGTACACCTCCTGATCCCAGAAGTAGTGGCCCTCGTACCCGGACCCGCTCACACCCTTGGCCGGTATGCCGGCCACACCCGCCTGGGACGTGGCCTGCGCGAGCTGGAACAGGTTCCAGCGCACCGCCTGCTGCAGCTCGGGCTGACCGCCGATCTCGACGTCGGCCGTGGCCCAGTGGCGTCGGTAGTGCTCGGCGCTCTCCACGGTCAGGTCCTCGATCCCCCGCAGCGAGGCCTCCGCCACGGCCAGGAGCGCGCCCACGCCGTCGGACGCGTCCCCGGCCGTTGCGGATCGGCCCTGCAGTGGTTCATCGGCCGCAAGCGCGGGGTCATCGGAGTCCCAGTCCGGCTCCGGCGCCGGCTCGACGGCATAGGCGAGTCGCTTCTCGAGCCGGAACTCCTCGCCCGGGTCCAGCGGCAGGACGTAACGGACAGCGCTGCGGTCGCAGTCCGCCTCGGTGGAGAACGGCGGGACGGGCCCGTTCGTGAGGTGGTCCACGGCCAGGGCTATCCGCTGCCGGGAAGCCGCCGTCGCCCACGCCAGCCGGAGGGAGCCGTTGAGCCCCTCGGCGCGCAGCGGGGAGAGGACGCGGCCCGCGTGCCGGCCCGCGCGGCGGGGGTCGTGCTCTGAGTGGTCCTCGGCGGGCTGGTCCTGACGGTTGACGACGGCGGAGGCGACGTCCGCGACGACGCGCCGGTCCGCGGTCACGAGGAGCTCGATCCCCAGAGATGCGCGCGAGGCCGCACCGACGACCCGGCGCTCGCGGGTCGTCACGACGGCGCCCGAGGATGTGCGCCAGACGATCGTGCACTCGTAGGCGCCCGAGGCGAAGTCCAGCGTGCGGCGGTAGTCCAGGACCGGCGTCGTGGCCAGGGCCAGTTCCTCGCCGTTGATCCGCACCGCGCACTCCTGCCCATCCGGGACGTAGAGGATGCGCTGGCCCTCTTTGGCGAAGCCGTAGGCGCTCTCCGCGTGGCGGATGTCGAACGTCTCGTGGAAGCCGTTGATGAACGTCCCGGGCAGGTGGGCGTCCTGCGCCGAGGCGTGGGCTCCGCGCAGCCCGAGATGGCCGTTGCCGAGCGTGAAGAGGGTCTCGAGGGTTCCTGTGTCGCCGGGCGCGTGGCCGGCTTCGACCAGGGACCAGGGTTCCGCCGGGAAGCGGTGGCGGTCAGCGGAGACAAGCGTCATGGGGGCGTCCTGCAGGGGAGTAGGGGATCGGACGGGTCGTGCTGAGGTGCCTGCGTGTTCCGGGGCGGTCAGAGCAGCTCGTCGAGGTCCTGCACGACCACGGTTGCGCCGGCTTCGAGCAGTGCGCCGCGGCCCGCGCCCCGGTCGATCCCGACGACAGCGCGGAAGCCGCCCGCAGCGCCGGCCTGGACGCCGGAGACTGCGTCCTCGATGACCACGCACGCAGAGGCGGGCGTACCAAGGAGCTCGGCCGCCCTCTCGTACGTTGCGGGGTCCGGTTTGCCGGGCAGACCTTCGGCTGCGGCCGCTGCGCCGTCGACGACGACGCCGAACTCGTCCGCGAGGCCGGCGGCGCGCAGGACCGCCGGGGCATTGCGGGAGGAGGAGACGATCGCGACGCGCAGGCCGCGGGACTTTGCTTCGGCGATGAAGCGGACGGAGCCTGCAAAGGGCTCTACCCCCTCATTCTCGATGATCGAGGTGAAGATCCGGTTCTTGCGGTTGCCGAGGCCGTGGACGCTCGCGTTCTCCGGGCTGTCGTCGAGAGGTCCCTCCGGCAGGACGATTCCGCGCGAGGCCAGGAAGTCCCGGACGCCGTCGAAGCGGGGCTTTCCGTCGATGTGGTCGAAGTAGTCGCCGTCCTCGTACGCCGGACCTGCCCCGACTTCGTCGAGGTAGCCCTCGAAGAGGCGCCGCCAGGCGAGCTCGTGCACTGTCGCCGTGGGTGTCAGCACGCCGTCGAGGTCGAAGAGGACGGCTTCGGTTCCGGCCCAGAGGTCGAGGTGCTGGTCCTGCTGCGTGGTCATGGGTCCTCTCCGGAGGGGGAGCCCGGCGGGCGGCCGGGTTGAGGTGCTTGGCTTGGCGCTGGTGGCGGCGCGGCAGATCGGATGCGGCGTCTTCGCCTCGGGCGGCCGCGGGAAACGGAATCGGCGGCCCCTGCGGTCGGGCTAACCGTCAACTCTAGGCTCTGCACCGGTCCTGTGCAAGCGTCGCCGGGTGCGTTCCGCGCGCCCACCCGGCGACGCCTTAGGGCTCGTCGAGGGTGCTCTCGAGGACGGTGTCCCTCGTGGTCCGCACGGCCCACTGGCTGAACGGCGGCGAGAGCCGGTACCGCCCGCTCGGCTGGCGGACGAGGGTGTGGACGCCGGCGTTCTCGGGGTTGTTGAGCGACTCGAAGTACTCGACCGTCCACCGGAACCAGCGCATGCAGAACAGGCGCATGGTCAGCCCGTGCGTCACCAGAAGCGCGTTCGGCGGGTAGGCCGGCCTGGCCCAGTGGCGGTACAGGGTCTCCATGAAGCCGGTCACGCGGTCGTACACGTCGCTGCCGGACTCGCCGTCGCGGAACCGGTAGAAGAAGTGGCCGTAGGTGTCCCGAAGCCGCTTCTGCTCCTCGATCTCCTCGGGCACCTGGTAGTTCGCCCAGTCCTGCTCCCGCAGCCGCGGCTCCTCGACGACGCTGTCGGTGAGATCCTCGATCCCGAGCGCCTCGAGCGTCTGGTATGCCCTCAGGTACGGCGAGACGTAGACGCGGACCCGCTCGCCGTCCAGCTGGCGCCGGATCTGCTGCCCTGCCCGGCGCGCCTCGTCGACGCCCTGCTCGGTCAGGGGGATCCGGTAGTCGGGGACGCGCTCGTAGATGCTCGTGTCCAGGTTGGCGGCCGAGTGGCCGTGCCGGACCATGATGATCTGCCGCGGCGCGCTCATGGAACCCTAGCGTAGGCCAGCCGCCCTGCAGGAGGCGCCCAACCTGCAGGAGGCGCCCAGCCTGCAGGAGGCGCCCAGCGACGGCAGGCAAGATGGGTGCATGCCGGAAGCACCCGCCGTCGTCCGTTCCGCCTCCCGTCCCCGGTGGCGCGCCCAGCTGCTCATCGTCCTCGGCCTCTCGCTCGGGCAGTCGGCCGTCTACTCGGTCGTCCAGCTCATCGACAAGGCGACCCGCGCGCCGCTGTCCGAGGGGACCTCCACCCTCAACCGGTCCCTCAACTCGCGCGAGTACTTCGACCTCACCTACCAGCTGCTCGACATCCTCTTCGCGCTCGTGCCCGTGGCGCTGGTGCTCTACTTCGTGTGGGACGCCGCGGCGCGCCGTGGTGCCGTCGCCGCCAGATGGACGACGCCGTTCGCGCGCCTCGGGCTCGACCTCGCCCGCCCGGGGCGCGACTGGCTGTGGGGCGCGGGGCTGTTCCTCGCGATCGGGATCCCGTCGCTCGGCCTCTACTGGGCGGGGCGAGTGCTGGGAATCACCACGGCCATCATCCCCAGCGGGCTCGACCAGTACTGGTGGACGGTCCCGGTGCTCATCCTCTCGGCTGTGCGGCACGCGCTCGTCGAGGAGGTCATCGTCGTGGCGTTCATGCTCGGGTGGCTTCGGCGGCTGGGCTGGGGGGCGCCGGCGGCGGTCGCGGCGAGCGCGCTCCTCCGCGGCAGCTACCACCTGTACCAGGGGATCGGGCCCTTCGTGGGGAATGCGGTGATGGGCGTCGTGTTCGCCTTCGTGTACCGCAGGTACGGGCGCGTCATGCCGCTGGTCATCGCGCACGCCCTGCTGGACATCGTCGCGTTCGTGGGCTTCAGCATTGCCGGCAAGGCCATGGGCCTGGGGTAGGGACGGGACCCCGCAACGAAGGGGACGGGACCCCGCAACGAAGGGGACGGGACCCCGCAACGAAGGGGACGGGACCCCGCAAACGTTGTGGGGTCCCGTCCCGTCGAATGCGGGGTCCCGTGCGCCCCCGTCGTCCGGTCCTCTGGTCAGATCGTGACGGCGCCGTTCGCCGTCTCGAAGGTGACCGACATGATGCCGGGGGTGCCCTTCGGGGAGACCCACTCGACCTCGACGTCCTCGAGAGGCTTCTCGACCGGCTCGCCGAGCCACTCGGTGACGCGCTCCGCCGAGCCGGCGATGGTCAGCCGGCTCATGCGCACCGTGGCCGGGTAGGCGTTCGAGGGGTGGAGGGACGGGTCGCCCTCCCACTTGAGCATGTACGGGACCTGCGGGTCGGCGATGAGCCCGAGGATGCCGATCTGCTTCCACACGAGCTCGCGCCCGTCGGGGAACTTCCGGTTGCCGGGAACGGCCTGGCGCCCGAGCCGCTCCTCGAACGGCGCGAGATCCCGGACCTCGACGCACCAGCCCATCCAGCCCCCGCCCGCAGCGCTGCGGGCGCGGACCGCTTGGCCGAACGGCGCCTTGTCCGACGCCGGGTGGTCCAGGACCTCGACGACCTCGAGGTAATGGTGGTCCGTGAGGGGAATGATCATATTGCGGGTACCGAAACGCGGGTGGACCCCGCCCTTGACGGCCTCGACACCGAGGGCGTCGGCGATCCGCTCCGTCGTGGCCAGCAGACCGTCCGCTTCGCAGGCATAAGAAACATGGTCCATACGCATGGAAGTCATGGTGCCACTTTGTGATGGGCGCCTCAGCTTAGGTTTGCCTAAGTAGCGGCGAGGGGGAGGGAGACCTCCATGGTGGTGCCGCCGGACCCGGTCTGCGCGATGCGCACCGAGCCTCCGTTGCGCACGGCGATGTCCCGTACCAGGGCAAGCCCGAGCCCGAAGCTCCGCCTCCCGCCCGGGGCGGGTAGGGCGCCGCCGGCGTACCGCTCGAACACCCGTTCGGGGGCCGGTCCGGCAATGCCGGGACCGGTGTCCGCGACGGTGAGCACCGCCGTCGCGCCTCCCGGGCCGCGTCCGCCTTCGGCGACCCGCACGCCCACGGTGACCCGGCCGCCGTCGGGCGTGTACTTGAGCGCGTTGTCGGCAAGGGCGACGACGACGCGCCGCAGCGGTGCGGGGGCAACGGCTACGGGCACGGGGTCGGTCGGGGCTAGGGCCGAGAGCGCGATCCCGCGGTCTCCGGCGACCACGGCAAGGTCGCCGACGACGTCGCGGGCGAGGTCAGCGAGGTCGGTGGGCGTATTGGGGACATCAGGGCCGCCGGAGGCGCTGTGGAGGAGGTCCTCGATGACCGCGGCGAGCTTCGCCGAGTCCCCGCGCAGCTCGGCGAGCACCCCAGCGGCCTCGCTGTCGGGACCCAGACGCTTCTGCGCGAGCTGGATGCGCGTGTCGATGACCGTCAGCGGCGTGCGGAGCTCGTGGCTCGCGTCCTGGACGAACCGGCGCTGGAGCGCCAGGGACTCGCCGAGCGGCCTCACGGCCTGCCGCGCGACCAGGACGCCCACCACTCCGGCGAGCACGATCCCCGCGACCCCGCCGACGACGAGGGCGAGCAGGACATCGACGGTGTCGAGGACGACCTGCGGCTGGTCCCGCTCGAGGTGGGCGAGGACCTGGGCGGGCTGGGACTTGACGGCGACGTACACCGCCGCTGCGGCGATCATCGCGACCACGACGACGGCGACGGCTGCGGCAATCTGTGTCCCCACCCTCATGGCGGCGCGCCGCAGCGCCATCTCGTCCGAGTTCAGGGGCCGCCGCGGCGGTCGAGGGGTCCAGGGGCGGGGGCTCATTCGAGGCCGCCGAGTTGGTAGCCGACCCGGTGCACGGTCCTGATCACGGTCTTGTGCGTCTTCTTCCTGATGTAGTGGACATACGTGTCGACGACGCCGGGGGTGTCGCCGGCGTCGAACACGGCTGCGAGGAGTTCGGCCCGGGAGTGGACGCGCGCTGGCTCCCGGGCGAGGCGTACTAGGAGGGCGGACTCGGCGGCGGAGAGCTCGACCCGGTCGCCGTAGGGCGAGGTGAGGACGCGTGCCGCAGGGTCGAGGTCCCAGGCGCCGACGGACAGCAGCGCGGGCGGCGGCGCCTCGTAGGTGCGGGTGAGCGCCCGGAGCCGGGCTGCGAGCTCCTCCGAATCGAAGGGCTTGGGCAGGTAGTCGTCGGCTCCGGCGTCGAGCCCCTCGACCTTGTCCCGCACGCCCCCGAGGGCTGTGAGCATCAGGATCGGGGTCCCGATGCCCTTCGCCCGCAGGGTCTTCACGAGGGAGACGCCGTCCACGAGCGGCAGCCCGCGGTCGACGACGAGGGCATCCCACGCTTCGCCCAGCGCGAGGCGGAGGCCCTCGCGCCCGTCCGCGGCGAGAGTGACGGCGAACGCATCGCCGAGCAGCTCGGCAACGAGGGGGCCGAGCTGGCCGTCGTCCTCGACGAGGAGGATGCGGGGTGGCCCCGTCCGCGGATGTCTGGGCTCCATGGCTGCCATTGTGCCAAGCGGACCTGACTCGCAGGAGGTGACCCCCAGGAGGTGACCCCCAGGAGGTGACCCCCAGAGGGAAGGGGGGTGTCAGTCCTCGTCGGCGCGGACCCGGACCGGCTCGGGCTGGCCGGCCTTGCGCCGCCGTCGGACGATCTCGATGGTGATCGGGATGACGGACGCCGCGACGATCAGCACGGACAGGACGTCGATGTTCTTGGCGATGAACTCGACGTGTCCGAGCCAGACGCCCAGCAGGGTGATGGACACGGCCCACGCGACGCCCCCGAGCACGTTCCAGCCGAGGAACTTCCGGTACGGGTAGTGCGCCATGCCGGCCACGAGCGGGACGTACGTGCGCACGATCGGGACGAAGCGGGCCAGGACGAGCGCCCTCCCGCCGTAGCGTCCGAAGAACTCCTCGGCGCTGTCGAGGTAGGAGAGCTTGAGGACCTTCGCGTCCGCGCGGAACCACCTCTTCCCCACGAACTTGCCGAGGAGGTACCCCGCTTGGTCCCCGGCGACGGCCGCCCCCGCCACGACCAGCATGAGGAGGGGCAGGCTCAGTCCGAGCTGGGCGTGCAGGAGGCCCACCGTGAACAGCAGGGAGTCGCCGGGCAGGAACGGGAACAGGAGCCCCGACTCGATGAAGACCAGCAGGGCCACGACGCCGAGGACCCAGGGGCCGGCGTCGAACAGGAGGGATGTGGGATCAAGCATGGGGCATCAGCGGCTCTCGAGACGGGCAATGAAGGGGAGTTTCCCGAGGACCGGCGGGGCCAAACGGTTCCAGATCCCGGAGAAGAGCAGGATCCCCGCGATCGAGGCGGGGAACGAGGCGAGGACGTCCATGGGGTAGTGCACGCCGACGTACACGCGGGTCCATGCCGCGAAGGCCGAGACCGCGAAGCCGGCCACGAGGATCCACGGGCTCCACCGCCGGTGGCGGAGCAGGAAGTACAGCGCGATGGTGAGCGAGACGGCGAAGCACACGTGGCCGCTCGGGAAGCTGTTGGGATCCATCTCGGGGGAGAGCGGGTCGGCGAGCAGGCCCGGATCCGGGCGGTGCCGATGGATCGCGTACTTGAAGATCAGGCTGAAGACCCAGCCGAAGGCCGTCACGCCCACGACGGCGATCGCGTCCACCGGCGTCCGGCGCACCACCCACAGGCCGATGAGGAGGAGCACGAGGATCGCGATCGCCCCGCGCGGGCCGAGGATCTGCTCGATCGCGAGCGAGACGGCGTTGAGCCAGGCCACGTGCTCGGTGCTGAGCCGCTGGTCGATCGCGAGCTCGGAGGACTGGTACGCCGGGGTCATGGCGGCGAGGCCGAGCGCGAACACGACGATGCTCATCGCGAAAGGCACCGCGATCCAGTGACGGAGCTCGGGAAGCTGCAGGAGCCGGCTGCGGGCAGGGCGCTCGCGCGCCGGCTCGACGCTGAGCCTTGCGTCGTTCTGTGGAGTCATGGGTCCATCGTGCGCCGGGCGGTCTAAGACGGTTCTAAGAACCGGGAAGCGCGTTCCGGGTCGGAGAGAGCGGAACGATCGTGCCGATCCGTCCGCTGGTGTGTGGCTTGACTCACAGCCTTCCGGTGCTCACGCTAGAAAACGGAATGAACGTGCCGGTCCCCTCACCTGACGTGAGCCTCGCCCTCGCCGCAGAGGTGCGGGGGCGGCGTCGTGCGCTCGGGCTGAGCCAGCAGGACCTCGCCGACCTCGCGGGGGTGAGCGAGCGGTTCGTGCGCTTCGTCGAGCAGGGCAAGCCCAGCATCCAGCTCGACGCGCTCCTCGCCGTCCTCGACGCGCTCGGACTCGAGCTCGTGGTCCGCAGGAGGGGCACATGACGCGCCACCGCATCGCGGACGTCTACAAGGCCGGCGTCCTCGCGGCACGGCTCGAGCGCTTCGAGGGCGGGACGCGCTTCTCCTACCTCCCGGCCTATCTCGCCTCCCGCGGCGAGCCGGTCGCGACGACGCTGCCCCTCACCGACCGCCCCGTGGACACCGGATCCGGCGCGGTCCCGCCGTTCTTCACCGGCCTCCTCCCAGAGGGCCGCCGCCTCGCATCCCTGCGGCGCGCCGTCAAGACCAGCGCGGACGACGAGCTGGGGCTCCTCATGGCCGCCGGATCGGACCCGGTGGGCGACGTGCAGATCGTCCCCCACGGCGAGCCCCTGCCCGCCGACGCGGGCACCGGCGTCCCGGCGGAGGGCCCGGAGCACGCCGTCGAGCTCGACCCCCGCCGGCCGCCGGATTTCGCGGCCCTCGTCGACGACCCGTCGCTCGTGGACCCGAAGGCCCTCGCGGGGGTCCAGGACAAGGTCAGCGCGGGGATGATCTCGGTTCCGGCCGCCCAGTCCGGCCGGCGCTACATCCTCAAGCTCAACGCCCCCGAGTTCCCCCATGTCGTGGAGAACGAGCACCTCATGTACCGACACGCGGCCAGGCTGCGCATCCCGGTGAGCACGGCCAGGATCGTCCACGACGTCGCCGGCCGCGCCGGGCTCCTCGTGGAGCGCTTCGACCGCCCGCCCCAGCCTGCCGGCAGCGCGCCCGGGGTGGCGACCGTGCGGCTCGCGGTCGAGGACGGCTCCCAGCTGTTCGGCCTCTATCCGGCGGACAAGTACAACGTGGGCTATGGCGAGCTCATCTCCGAGATGGCGCGCCGGTGCGCGGCGCCGCTCCCGGCCCTGCGCAACCTCGTGCTGCAGGGGGCGTTCGCCTGGCTCACGGGCAACGGGGACCTCCACGCCAAGAACGTCTCCCTCGTCAGGACCGCGCCCGGTCCCGCCACGGCCGAGGCGCCGGGGGAGTGGCGTGTCGCACCGGTGTACGACATCCCCTCGACCGTCCCCTACGGCGACCGGACCCTCGCCCTCCCCCTGGGCGGGAAGCGCTCCGGGATCTCCCGCCGCCACTTCCTCGCGTGGTCGGGGGAACTGGGGCTGCCGGCCCGCGCCGCCGAGGGGGTGCTCGCCGTGGCACTCCGGGCGGCGGGCCCGCTGCTGGCCTCCCTCGAGGCGGACGACGGCGGCCCCTCGCCCTTCGCCCCCGCACAGACTCGGGCGTGGGTCAGGGAGCTGCGGCACCGGCGGAGGCTCATGGAGGGGTGAGGGGGTCACAGACCGTCACAGAGTTGCCTGCCCCTTCGCAGCGTTCCCTAGACTCTTGAAAAGGTCATGAGTGCCAGCGCGAAACCCCGGTTTGCTGGCCGGCAACCCTCCTGATGCGGTGGGGTGCCCCGGGTGAAGACCTGGTCCGGCGAGAGCCGCCGGTCAAGCGCAGCGCAAAGGAGCTTGCTATGTCCAGCAACCCCGAGTGGTCCTTCGAGACCCGCCAGATCCACGTCGGCCAGACCCCGGACTCCGAGACGGGCGCCCGCGCCCTCCCGATCTACCAGACGACCTCGTTCGTGTTCCCGAGCGCCGAGAGCGCCGCGAAGCGGTTCGCGCTCGCCGAGCTGGCCCCGATCTACACCCGCATCGGCAACCCGACCCAGGACGCGGTCGAACAGCGCATCGCGAGCCTCGAGGGCGGCCTCGCGGCCCTCCTGCTCTCCTCGGGACAGGCTGCGACCACCTACTCGCTCCTGAACGTCGCCGAGTCCGGGGACCACGTGGTCGCGAGCGCGAGCCTCTACGGCGGCACCTACAACCTCCTGAAGCACACCTTCGCGAAGTTCGGCATCGAGGTCACGTTCGTCACGGACCCCGACAGCGTCGAGGAGTGGAAGGCCGCCGTGCGGCCGAACACCAAGGCGTTCTTCGCCGAGTCGATCTCCAACCCGCGCCAGAACGTCCTGGACATCGAGACGGTCGCGGACATCGCCCACGCCGCCGGCGTCCCCCTGATCATCGACAACACGGTCGCGACCCCGTACCTC
Source organism: Sinomonas flava (assembly GCF_039531875.1). Taxonomy (NCBI): domain Bacteria; kingdom Bacillati; phylum Actinomycetota; class Actinomycetes; order Micrococcales; family Micrococcaceae; genus Sinomonas; species Sinomonas flava. The sequence continues at coordinate 546,816 of NZ_BAAAQW010000005.1, forward strand.
GTCCGCCCGCTCGACCACGGGGCAGACATCGTGGTCCACTCCGCGACGAAGTACCTCGGCGGGCACGGCTCCGCGATCGCCGGGGTGATCGTGGACGGCGGCTCCTTCGACTTCGCCCGTGACCCCGAGCGCTTCCCGGGCTTCAACACGCCGGACGAGAGCTACAACGGGCTCGTTTTCGCGCGCGACCTCGGCGCGGACGGGCTCCTCGGGGCCAACCTCGCGTACATCCTCAAGGCCCGGGTCCAGCTCCTGCGCGACCTCGGCTCCGCGGTCGCGCCGTTCAACGCGTTCCTCATCGCCCAGGGCCTCGAGACCCTTTCGCTCCGCGTCGAGCGGCACGTCGAGAACGCCCAGAAGGTGGCCCGGTGGCTCGAGGAGCGCGCCGATGTCGCGTCTGTGGCCTACGCCGGGCTCGAGTCCAGCCGGTGGTACGGGCTGGGCCAGAAGTACGCCCCCAAGGGCGCCGGCGCGATCGTCTCCTTCGAGCTGGCGCTGGAGGACGCCTCCGGGGTTTCCCCCGCCGCTGCCGGCGCCGCGTTCGTCGACGCCCTCGAGCTGCACTCCCACGTGGCCAACATCGGCGACGTGCGCTCCCTCGTGATCCACCCGGCGTCGACCACCCACGCCCAGCTGTCCGCGGAGCAGCAGCGAGCGGCCGGCGTCACGCCGGGCCTCGTGCGCCTCGCGGTGGGGATCGAGCACATCGACGACATCCTGGCCGACCTCGAGAAGGGCTTCGCCGCCGCGGCCTCCGCGGCTCAGGACAGCGAGGGCGACGCCTCGGCCGCGGAGGCTGTGGCCGACCCGGTCGCGGAGCCCGTCGCGTGACGATCCTCGACCGGTCGGCCATCGACGGCGCGGCCCCCGGCGGGAGCCGCGAGCGCACGACGGCGGCGCCTGCGAGCGGGACCAGGCAGGACGGCGTCGTGCGCGCCACGGCCGTGGGCGCCCTCCAGCTCGAGGCGGGCGGCGCCCTCCCCGAGGTCGAGCTCGCCTACGAGACGTGGGGAACGCTCAACGCCGACGGGACTAACGCGGTCCTCATCCAGCACGCGCTCACCGGGGACACGCACGTGGCCCAGGGCGAGGGCGACGAGCCGGGCTGGTGGGAGGCCCTCGTCGGCCCGGGGAAGCCGGTGGACACCGAGAAGTACTTCGTGGTCGCGGCCAACATGCTCGGCGGGTGCTACGGCTCGACCGGGCCGAGCAGCCTCGACCCGGAGGGCGTGCCGTGGGGCTCGCGGTTCCCGTTCGTGACCATCCGCGATTCGGTCCGCGCCGAGGCCCGGCTGGCGGACCGGCTGGGCGTCCGCGCCTGGCACGCCGTCCTCGGCGGGTCCATGGGAGGCGCCAGGGCGCTCGAGTGGGCGGCCACGTACCCGGAGCGGGTGCGGCACTGCGTCGTCGTCGCGATCGGCGCCTACTCGACCGCCGAGCAGATCGCCCTCGCGCAGGCGCAGGTCCTCGCCATCCGGCAGGACCCCCACTTCAACGGCGGCGACTACTATGGCGGCCCGACCCCCGTGGCCGGGCTCGGGCTGGCACGCCGGATCGCCCACATCTCCTATCGCTCCGAGCCGGAGCTGAATTTCCGCTTCGGCCGCCGCGGCCAGGGCGCCGAGAACCCGATCGAGGCCCCCGGCCACGCCGCCGAGCGCGGCCGCTACCAGGTGGAGAGCTACCTCGACCACCAGGCCGCCAAGCTCGTGAACCGGTTCGACGCCAACAGCTACATCGCCATCACGGAGGCGCTCATGAGCCACGACGTGGGCCGCGGCCGCGGCGGCCTCGTGAGGGCACTGGCGAAGACGAAGGCGGAGTTCTTCCTCGCCTCCGTCAACTCGGACCGGCTCTACTTCCCCGAGCAGAGCGACGAGCTCGCACGCGCCCTCCCCGGTGAGGTCCCCGTCCATTCGATCGATGCCAAGATCGGCCACGACGGGTTCCTCACCGAGATCGGCCAGCTCGGCGGCGAGCTCCGGCGGAAGGTCTTCACGCTCTGATCGGTGCGAAAGCACAGCCTGCACACAGCTTTCTCCCTTCGAAGGCATAACTCGCGCGTCCATGCTGGAACCAGACCAGAGGAGGAGCGCGATGGGTGAGGGCATCCGTGAGACGGGACGGCGCCGGGCGCGCCTGACGGCCATGGCGGTCGGCGCGGCGAGTGCCGTCGCCGCGGGCGCCGTCGCGGCAGCCGTGTACATTCCGGCCGCGCAGGCGGCATCGACCACCGTGGGCAGCACGACCGGTTCGGACGACGGGTCCGGCTCCGGCGGGTACCCCGAGGAGGGGCCCCAGGAGCATTCCGGCCCGGGAACCCAGAGCCACCGGTCGCCGGGCTCGAGCTCCAGCTCCGGAAGCCAGCAGTCCCAGCAGGGGCTCGGCCCCTCGCGCGGCGGCGGCGCCGTCGGCCATTCCATGGGGTCCTGACGTGGCAGCTGTCGCGGACTTCGAGGCGTTCACCTGTGCGTGCCGCCTGGCCGTCACGGACCCCGCCGCTCTCGGCCCCGCCCTCGCCCACGTCGAGGAGCTCCTGGGCCGCGTCGATGAGGCCGCCAGCAGCTTCCGCCCCGACTCGGAGCTCAGCCGTCTGGAGCGGGCCGGGGGAGGGACGGTGACCCCGCTGCTGGCGAGCCTGATCCGCACTGCGCTCGACGCCGCTGACCGGTCCGGGGGCGCCGTCGTCCCGACACTGGGCCGCGAGCTGATCCATCTGGGCTTCGGGCCGCCGGCGGAGGACGCGCCCGCTGCGCCCGGCCCGGCGGTGTCCACCCGCCCGCTCCCCGCGGAGAGTTGGCGGAAGGTCACGCTCGACGCCGGCGTGCTCGCCATCCCGCCGGGTGTCCGCCTCGACCTCGGCGCCACGGCGAAGGCGGCGGCGGCCGACCGGGCGGCGGCGGAAGTGCACGCCCGCTTCGGCACGTCCGTCCTCGTCTCCCTCGGCGGGGACCTCGCCACGGCCGGCGACGCCGCGTGGGAAGTGCTCGTGCAGGACCTCCCGACCGACCCCGCATGCCAGGTGAGCCTGGCCGGCGGCTGGGCGATCGCGACGTCGAGCACGCAGAAGCGACGGCGGCGCTCGGGAACGCTCGAGGCGCACCACATCCTCGACCCCTGGACGGCCCTCCCGGCCCTTGAGGTCTGGCGCAGCGTCACGGTGGCGGCTCCCGACTGCGTCAGCGCGAACACGGCGAGCACCGCCGCCGTCGTGCGTGGGACCGGTGCTGTCGCAGGGCTCCGCGGCCTGGGATACCCCGCGCGTCTCGTGCGGGCCGACGGCGACGTGGTGGAGCTCAACGGCTGGCCCACCGACTCCGCGGACCACCGGCCGGCCCTCCCGGCAGGGTCCCGGCGATGAACGAAGTCCTGTGGGCCTTCGGCCGGGCGAGCGGGATCGTCTCCCTCGCGCTGCTCACCGCCGTGCTCGTCCTGGGCATAGTGAGCCGCTCGGGGCGTCCGCTCGCCGGGCTTCCGCGCTTCTCGGTGGCGCTCGTCCACCGCAGCACCGCCCTGACCGCCGTCACGTTCCTGGTGCTGCACGTTGGCACCCTCATGCTCGACCCCCACGCGAAGCTCGGCCTGAGCGACGCCGTCGTGCCCTTCGTGGCGGGCTGGAACCCGTTCTGGGTGGGACTCGGCACGACGGCCTTCGATCTCGTGGTGGCCCTCGTGGTGACGGGACTGCTGCGCCACCGGCTCGGGCAGCGGGCCTTCCGGGCCATTCACTGGGCCGCCTACGCCCTCTGGCCGATCGCGTTCGCCCACGCGCTGGGCTCGGGGACGGACGCGGGGTCGCTGTGGTTCCAGGCCTACGCGTGGGCCTGCGCCGGGGCCGCGGCATCCGCCGTGCTCTGGCGCCTCAGCGCGGGATTCGCGGAGACTGCCGCCGCGCGGTTCGGGCGGGTGTGAGCGCCCATGACTGAGACGGCTCTCGGACTGCCTGCCCTGGGCACCGGACGGCTCTTCGCGTCCGCCGGTCCGGGTCTGGCAGCCCACGAGGCGGCATACGGGCCGCCGAGGACCGGCTGGACCCGCGAGGCGCTGCTCGCGGAGCTCGAGGCGTCGGGTCTCGCCGGGCGCGGGGGCGCCGGATTCCCCGCCTGGCGCAAGCTGTCCTCGCTCGGAGCGCGCCGCGCCGTCGTCGTGGCCAACGGCGCCGAGGGCGAGCCGCTGAGCCGCAAGGACGCCGCGCTCCTGACCGGGGCGCCCCACCTCGTCCTCGACGGTCTCCTCACAGCGGCCGAGGCGCTGAACGCGTCGCAGCTCTTCGTCTATGCGCCCGCGGCATCGCTCGCGGGCGTGGCCGCCGCCCTGGCCGAACGCCGCGACGGACGGCGCGTCTCGCTCGTCGAATCGCCGGGAACGTTCGTCTCCGGGGAGGCCAGCGCGGTCGTCTCGGCGCTCGAGACGGGGGTTGCCCTGCCGCGGGACAGCGCGGCGCGCCTGACCACCGCGGGGTACCGGGGACTGCCGACCCTCGTTCACAACGTCGAGACGCTCGCCCAGCTCGCGCTCGTGGCCCGGTACGGCGCCGACTGGTTCCGCACCGCAGGGACCGACGACGATCCGGGCACCCGTCTCGTCAGCGTCTCGGGGGACGTCCCGGCGCCCCACGTCGCGGAGGTTCCCGGCGGCACGCCGCTCCGTGACATCCTTCTCGGCGCCGGGGCCGACCCGGGCTCCCTGGCCGCCGTCCTCGTCGGAGGCTTCCACGGCGCCTGGGTGCCGGCGAAGGCCCTGGGCCGGCGCGCGACAGCCGCAGGTCTTGCGGACTACGGCGCCCGGCCCGGCGCCGGGGTGCTCGTCGCCCTCGCCGCGGGACGCTGCGGCCTGGCGGCAGCCGCGCCCATCGCGCGCTACCTGGCCGACAGCTCGGCGCGCCAGTGCGGGCCGTGCACGTTCGGGCTGCCCGCCATGGCGGCCGTCCTCGAACGGATCGCCGCGGGGGAGCGGAGCCCCTGGCTCGCGGCGGAGGCCGAACGACTGGCGGGCCTTGTCACGGGCAGGGGAGCGTGCCACCACCCCGACGCGACGGCAGGGTTCGTCCGCAGCACGCTGACGGTGTTCCGGCAGGAGGTGCGTGCCCATCTGGACGGGCACTGCACGGGCGCCGAGGGGTGGCGGCCATGAGCCGGGAACGCCTCGCGCTGCACATCGACTTCACGCGGTGCGACGGGCGCGGCCTCTGCACCGAGCTGCTGCCCGAACTCCTCGTCCGCGACGACTGGGGCTACCCGCTCGGACGCGGCGGCCGGGACGTGCCGGTTCCCTCCGGGCTTGCCGGGGCGGCGCAGGACGCCGTCGCACTGTGCCCCGTGCAGGCGCTGAGGCTGCGGTCGGCCGGCCGGGACTGACCCGGCGCGCCTCAGCTGGCGCTGGCCTCCCCGGACCCGAGGGGAGCGCCCGCGCCGAAGACGGGCTGCGCCGTCGGGCGCTTGGCCAGGATGCCGTCGCCGCTCGACTTGTGCCGGAGCCGGCGGACCACCCACGGGACGAAGTACTCGCGCGCCCACACGAGGTCCTCGCTGCGGGCCGCTCGCCAGCTGCGCGCGGGCATCGGGCGGGGCTCCATCGGTTCGAGGCTGTGCCTCACATTGAGGGCCTCCAGGGCCATGATCGCAATCGTGTGGTGGCCCAGCGGGGAGAAGTGGAGCCGGTCGCTGTCCCACATGCGCGGGTCGGAGAGCTTGCGCAGCGCCCACATATCGGCGATGACGGCATCGTGGCGAGCGGCGATGACGCGCAGGTTCTCGTTGTAGATCGCGACCTTGCCGCGGATCGCCGAGAGCACGGGCGTCGAGCCGATGTCCGGTCCGTTGAACAGGAGCACCGTCGCGCCGGAGTCCGCCAGGCGGCTGACGGCGCCGTCGAGCCTGAGCGCGAGGGCGTCTGGGTCGCTGCCGGGCCGGAGGAGGTCGTTGCCGCCCGCGGAGAGCGAGACAAGGTCCGGCCGCAGCTCGAGCGCGGGCTCGAGCTGCTCGTCGAGGATGCGTCCCAGGAGCCGCCCTCGGATCGCCAGATTGGCGTAGGCGAAGTCGGGGGTGCCGTGGGAGAGCTCCTCCGCGAGGCGGTCGGCCCAGCCGCGGTGTCGTCCGGGATTGTTCTGGTCGGGGTCGCCGATTCCCTCCGTGAAGGAGTCGCCGAGTGCAACGTAGCGGTGCCACGGGTGGTGGTCGCCGTCGGGTCCGTCCTCGACGCCCGGGGAGAGCCGGTCAGAGATCGTACTCACGGGTACATTGTGCGCCGCGGGAGCGTGGAGTCCAAGGCGGCCAGCATTTAGTTGACAGTTCAACTACGTGCAAGAATGGACCCATGACTGATGCCGTTACCGATGCCCAGCGTCCCGAGGCCTACCCGGCCGACTACCCCGACCACCAGATCCTGTGGAGCCGGCCCGAGCCCGAGCGCGCTGGCACACCGCTCATCGTGATGTTCCACGGGTACGGCTCGAACGAGGCGGACCTCATGGGACTCGCGGGCTACCTTCCCGAGGACTTCACGGTCGCCGCGCTGCGCGCTCCCCAGACGCTCGCGCCGGGCGCCTACCAGTGGTTCCCCCTCATGGCCGCCCAGGACTTCACGATGGACTCCGTCGAGGCAGCCGTCGAATACGCCCTCGCGTGGCTCGACGAGGTCCGCTCCCAGCACTCCTCCGTGACCCTCCTCGGATTCTCGATGGGCATGGCCATGGCCACCTCCCTCCTGCGCCGGCGCCCGGCGGACTTCGCCGCCGTCGTGGGCCTGTCCGGCTTCGCCGTCGATCCCTCCGCCGCTGGAGCAGCGGACTACTCCTACTTCCGCGACGCAGAGCTGACCGGCAGCGTGCCCCTGTTCTGGGGCCGCGACCAGGCCGATCCGGTCATCACGGCCGACAAGGTCGAGTACACGATGGGCTGGGTGCGCGGCCACGTCGCCCTGACCAAGATCACCTACCCCGGCATCGGCCACAGCATCAGCGGGCCCGAGATCGCCCACGTCAAGGAGTTCCTCGAGCAGGCCGTCCTCAAGCCCTGACCGTCTCGGGTACGCGAAATCGCGCCGCTGACCGTCTCGGGTACGCGAAATCGCTTCCCCGAGCCTCTCGGGTACGCACGACGGCGCGGGGCCGCCCGGGCGGTCAGCCTCGCGACACGAGCTGCACCCGCGCGCCATTGACCTCGACCACGTCCCCGGCGCTCAGCTGGCGCCCCCGGCGCTCCTCGATCTCCCCGTTGACCTTGACGAGCCCGTTGCGGATCAGCTCTGCGGCCTCGACCCCGTCCTCGACCAGAGACGCGAGCTTGAGGACCTGTCCGAGGCGGATCGTCCCCTCGCGGATCTCGACCGTGTCGAGGCCGTCGTCGGGGGCGGGAGTGCTGCGCAATTCGCTGGGGGACATGGTGCAACTGTAGGCCGTGCAGCCCCTAGGCTGTCTCCAGTGACCGCGCCCCGACCCTTTCCCCTTCCGCTCGGCCTCGCCGCGGCCGTGGCGGCCGGCGTCGCCGTTCCCGCGCAGGGCCGCATCAACGGGGCGCTCGGCGCTCGCCTCGGAGATGGCGTCGCCGCAGCGCTGACCAGCTTCGGCACCGGGCTCGTGGTCCTCGCGTTCCTGGCGGCGGTCCTGCCCGCAGGCCGCGCAGGGGTGCGGGGCATCGGGCCGGCCGTGCGGTCGCGCGAGATTCCGTGGTGGTACCTCGGGGCTGGCCTATGCGGCGCGCTCTTCGTCGTCGCGCAGGCCGTCACCGTCGGCGTCCTCGGGATTGCGGTCTTCACCATCGCCGCCGTCACGGGGCAGACCATGAGCGGCCTCCTCGTGGACCGCGTGGGCTTTGCGCAGGGCCGGCAGCGTCCGCTCACGGGCATGCGCGTCTTCGCGACCGTCCTCACCCTCGCCTCGGTCGCCTATGCCGTGGCGCCGAAGTTCGGAGCAGCGCAGGACCTCGCCACGCTGACCGCCCTCGTGGTCCTGCCCTTCGCGGCTGGGTTCGCGCAGAGCTTCCAGTCCGCCATGAACGGGGCCAGCGCGGTGGCCTACAGCAGCCTCCTCGCGGCCACGCTCATGAACTTCGTCTCGGGCATCGTCGGGCTCACGGTCGCGTGGGCCGTCAAGGTCGCCGTAGCAGGCCCGGGCGGGCCCCTACCCGCCGACTTCCCGGGGGACTGGTGGTACTACACGGGTGGCCCCCTCGGCGTCGTGTTCATCGCCGTCGCCACCGTGCTCGTCCGTCGCCTCGGAGTGCTCCTGACGGGCCTCGGGATGATTGCTGGCCAACTGCTCGGCTCCCTCGCGCTCGACGCGTTCGCGCCCGCGCCGGGCACGGTCGTCGCGCTCCCCACCGTCGTCGGCACCGTGGCGACCCTCGTCGCGATGGTCCTGGCGACCCTGCCGTGGAACCGGCGCATGATCCGCTCGAGGTGACCGGGCGGCGTCGTGCGCCGGTAGGCTTGTCACTGCACGCTCGTCTGTGCGCCTGACTCACTGGTGCACACCGCCGGACCGCACCCAGCGGCCTGAGAAGTACGGAGGAACCCCCTTGGCACCGAAGACCCCACTGGACTCGATCGTCTCCCTGGCCAAGCGCCGTGGATTCGTCTTCCAGGCGGGTGAGATCTACGGAGGCTCCCGCTCGGCCTGGGACTACGGCCCGCTCGGCGTCGAGCTCAAGGAGAACATCAAGGAGCAGTGGTGGCAGACGTTCGTCCGCGGCCGCGAGGACATGGTGGGCCTCGACTCCTCCGTGATCCTGCCCAAGCAGGTCTGGGAGGCCTCGGGCCACGTCGCGACGTTCACCGACCCCCTCGTCGAGTGCCTCCAGTGCCACCACCGCTTCCGCCAGGACCACCTCATCGAGGCGTACGAGGCGAAGAAGGGCCGCGCGCCTGAGGGCGGCATGGACTCCATCGTCTGCCCGAACTGCGGGACCACGGGCAAGTGGACCGAGCCGCAGATGTTCTCGGGCCTGCTCAAGACCTTCCTCGGCCCGGTGGACAACGCCGAGGGCCTGCATTACATGCGTCCCGAGACGGCGCAGGGCATCTTCGTGAACTTCAACAACGTGGTCACCACGAGCCGGAAGAAGCCGCCCTTCGGCATCGGCCAGATCGGCAAGGCGTTCCGCAACGAGATCACCCCCGGCAACTTCATCTTCCGCACCCGCGAGTTCGAGCAGATGGAGATCGAGTACTTCACGGCGCCCGGCGAGGCCGACGAGTGGTTCAAGCACTGGGTCGAGGAGTGCTGGAACTGGTTCGTGGACCTGGGCATCAGCCCGGAGAACATGCGCCGCTTCGACGTCCCCGAGGACGAGCGCGCCCACTACTCCGCCGGCACCATCGACATCGAGTACCGCTTCGGCTTCCAGGGCAACGAGTGGGGTGAGCTCATGGGCATCGCGAACCGCACCGACTACGACCTGGGCAGCCACTCGAAGGCCTCCGGCCACGAGCTCGCCTACTTCAACCAGGCCACGAACGAGCGCTACATCCCCTACGTGATCGAGCCCTCGTTCGGCCTCACGCGTTCGATGATGGCGTTCCTCGTCGACGCGTATACCGAGGACGAGGCTCCCAACACGAAGGGCGGCGTCGACAAGCGCACGGTGCTCAAGCTCGACCCGCGCCTCGCGCCGGTCAAGGCCGCCGTGCTGCCGCTGAGCCGCAACGAGGACCTCTCGCCCAAGGCCCGCGACCTCGCCGCCCAGCTGCGCAAGCACTGGAACATCGAGTTCGACGACGCCGGCGCCATCGGCCGCCGCTACCGCCGCCAGGACGAGATCGGCACGCCGTTCTGCATCACCGTGGACTTCGACACCCTCGAGGACCAGGCCGTGACCATCCGCGAGCGCGACACGATGGGCCAGGACCGCGTCTCCCTCGACAAGGTGGCCGGGTACCTCTTCGAGCGCCTCGAGAAGAACTGAGCCCGTGGCCCAGCTGACGTACCGCCCTTGGCGCGACGGCGACGACCACGTCCTCCTGCAGCTCTGGGGTGACGCCGAGGGCGCCGCGGCGGAGCAGTTCCGCGGCGCCTTCGGTCCCGACGCCGACGGCGCCCAGCAGGGTGCCGCCGCCGGTGACGGGGGCGCGCACGACGGCGCCGGCTCGGCACCGGGGGCGTGGCGGCGCTGCGTCGTGGCCGAGGACCAGGGCATCCCTGTTGCCGCGGGCGTGGTGTACGCCTCCGCGCTGCATCCCCAGCGGCACTGGGCGTACGTCGAGGTGGCCCGGGACCACCGCCGGCAGGGTGTCGGCACGGAGCTCCTGCGCCGGCTGCGCGAGGCGGCGGAAGCCTCGCCGTCGGGCGTCGCGGCCCTGCGCTCACGGGTGACGGTCGGCACGCCGGGGGCGGACTTCGCCGCAGCGCGCGGATTCAGCACTCTGCAGCGGTCGCGCCACGTGGTGGTGCGGCCGGGCTCGCTCAAGCTGCCGGTCTTCGGCGACGGCGAGGACTCCGGCGACTTCCCGCTCGTCGAGGACCTCGCGACCGGCTCGGTCGAGCTCTCGGACGCCGTGGCCCGCTACTACACCGAGATCAACGACTGGGACCCGCCTGCGCCGATCAGCGTCGGGCGCGCCCAGCAGCTCTTCCTCTCGGACGCGGCCGGCGCCCACGGCGCCGTCGTGCTGCGCGCTCCGGCGGAGAGCGCTTTCGGCTCCGGTGTCGCCCCGTCGAAGCGGAAAGGGCGCCTGCGCGCGTTCGCCGTCAGCTACGCGGCACCGAGCGGCGCGGCGGCGGACGACCCGAGCGAGGTGCTCCTCGGCCATGAGGTCCGGCTCGACGCGGAGGACGCCCGGGACGCGGTCCGCGGTCTCCTGGCGCTCATCGCGTACCAGCACCCTGTGAGCCTCGAGCTGGACGATTCGATGGCGGCGCTCCGCGCGACCGTCGAGCCGCTGCTCGCTGCCGGCGCCGCCGAACAGGTCGGCGCGGACACGCTGACCGTCGGGGACTGAGCGTGGGCGCGGGACACGGGGCCGGGCACGGGTCGGCGGGGCACGGGCACGCAGGGCACGGGCACAGCCATGGGGGCCCGCCCGCCGGGCCCGCCGCGGCGGCGGCCCGCCGACGCGCCACGTGGATCCTGGCGGCGGTCCTCGTCCCCCTCGGCCTCCTCACCCTCGTCGGGATGGTCTCGCTCTGGCCCTCGGGTGACCGTTCGGGCCTCCAGCTCTCCAACCCCTACTCCGTCGCGCAGGGCGTCACGATGGACACCGGCACGGTTAGGACGGTGAGGTCCGAGGCCTGCGCGGGCGCGTCGTCGTCGCCCGCTTCCTCGGGGACGTCCGCCAGCACGTGCAGCCTCGCGTTCACCCAGCCTGACGCCGGTGGGGCCGAGGTGCGGGTGGCGCTCAACCCGGACATCGTGAAGTCGCACGGGGTCAAGCCCGGGGACCGGATCCGGTACCTCAACCTCTCGCGCATCCAGCCCCCGGCCCAGGGCAGCGCGGCCCAGGGCGGCGCGGTCCAGCAGGCGAGCGGCACCCCGGCCTACGTCTTCACGGACTTCGTCCGGACGGTCCCGATCCTGCTCCTCGCGGCGCTGTACGCCGTCGTGGTCGTGGCCGTCGCGCGATGGCGGGGCCTGCGCGCCCTGCTCGGACTCGGGGGCGCGTACGTGGTGCTGGTCGCCTTCGTCCTGCCCGGCCTCGTCGAGGGGAAGCCTCCGCTCCTGCTGGCCCTGGTGGGGTCGACTGTCATCATGATGGGCGTCCTGTACTTCGCCCACGGGCTCTCGGCCCGCACCTCGACGGCGCTGCTGGGGACGATCTTCGGACTGGGCGTGACTGCCCTGCTCGCGGCCTGGTCGACCGACGCCGCCTACCTCACCGGTGTGGGCAGCCACGACGCGGCGAGTCTGGTCAACGTCGGCGGGAACATCTCGATCTCGGGGATCATCCTCTGCGGGCTCATCATCTCGGGACTCGGAGCGCTCAACGACGTCACGATCACCCAGTCCTCTGCGGTGTGGGAGCTCTACGAGCTCGCCCCGCACACACCCGCCCGCAAGCTGTTCACCTCCGCGCTGAGGATCGGGCGGGACCACATCGCCTCGACCGTGTACACGATCGCGTTCGCCTACGCCGGAGCCGCGCTGCCCCTGCTCATCATCGTCTCGCTCTACGACCGGCCGTTCCTCGAGGCCATCACGAGCTCGGAGCTCGCCGAGGAAGTCGTGCGCACCCTCGTCGGCTCCGTGGGCCTCGTGCTCGCGATCCCGATGACCACCGCCGTCGCCGTCGCCGTCGTCAAGGCCACAGGCGCCTCCCGGATCGAAGGCCGGCCGTCCGAGGCGGCCCGGCTCGCGGGCGAGGAGACGGATCGCCTCGCCGCCGGCCGCTCACCGCGCACGACGGCGGGCACGCGCCGCGGCGAGGCCGGCTCGGCCTCCAGTCCGGACGACGGCGGCGCCCACCCCGCCGCCGCCGGTACAGCCGCAGCGACGGCCGGAGCGGGGGCCGATGCTGATGCAGTCACGCAGGGTGACGTCGCAGGGGAGTACCCGACCCGGAGGTCCCGCCGCGGCCGCTGACGCGGGCCCTCACATCTTGTCGCGGTCAGGCCGCAGGCCGTGCGAGGCGTCGAAGGCGTCCCAGATGTCCCTCTCGGCCTCGGTGGGTGCTCCGCCTCCGTCCTTGGCAGCGACCCACCACGTGCCCCGTGGCCGGCCGAGCGGGAAGTCGCGGGCCGCGGCGTCGACCGCCTCCTGGAGCGCCGTCTGGAGCCGCTGGGCCGAGAATTCGGGCGGTTCTCCGGCGCTAACCACAACCGGCGGCCCGAAGTGCACCCGGATCGGTGCCCTCCACGCGTTGCGGAACGAGCCGCGGTGGGTCCGGTTCCCGGGGCCGTGGCCCCGGGTCGCGATCCGCTGGCCGCCCCACACGCCAACAGGGATGAGGGGGATGCCGGTGGCGAGGGCCATCCGCACGGCGCCGGTGTGGCAGCGGCGTACGGTGAAGCTCCTGCTCACGCCCGCCTCGGGGAACAACGCGATGCTCCAGCCTGCGTCGAGGGTCCGCACCGCCGCTGTCAGGCTCGCGTGGTTCGGCTCGCCCAGGACGGCCAGTCCGCCGCAAGCCGTGATCGCGGCGCCGAGCAGCCTGCTCCGGTAGGGCCGCGGACCGACCATGAAGCGCAGCCGATCGTGCCTGTCCGTCCACCACGCGAGCGCCACCGGGAGGAAGTCGCCGTAGCCGAAGTGCGTCACGGCGAGGACGACCTGCCCGGTGGGCACATCGGAGAGCCCACTGGCGATGATCCGCAGGCGAAGGCTCCGGACGAGCCAGCTCGCGGCGCGACGGACGTAGTCGTAGAGCAACAGGTTCCCTCGCCGCGCGGCGCGGCCGCCCACGTCCGCGAAGCTGCTCATGGGCCAAGCGTAGGCCCGCTCCCACTGGTGCGCGCCGCGGGCGGCCCCGTGGTCCTGCACAGGTGGCCGATTGGTCCTCCACAGCCAACGCCCGCCGGGGCCCTCGGCTCCGTTCGTCGAAGTTGTCCACATAGGGGCTCGAGGTGCCGTCCGTCGGCGGATCGCTGCATAGCGTCGATGGCGAGGCGCCGGCGAGGCGTCCGGCAGAGCGGAACGGGGTACAGGCATGGGCAAGGCACAGCGGAACCGGGCAGAGCGGGCAGGCGCCATGAGGACGGCCGCCTCGGAGACGGTCCAATCCGTCTCCAGCGAGGACCTTTCGGGGCCAGACCGGTTCATCCCGGGATTCACCGGCCGGCAGGCAGACCTGCTCAGGGGACACTGTGCCGAGGCGGTCCGGGCCCTAGGACTGCGGCCGCGCGACCTCGGGAGCCACGTGGTCGTCACGGGAGGCCCCTTCGGCGGATCCGGGGCCCAGCTGGGGCTGACCTCCATCGCGCGTGCCGCATCGCGTGCACCCGAGGAGGCGTGGGGCGAGGTGGTGGGCAGCATCGTGGGACAGCTCATCGGGGGCGCCCTCGAGGCCTCCCAGACCGGAGGCGGCCGGGTCGGAAGCGGGCTCGGTTACGCCGGGAAGGCCCTGCGGGAGCGGCTGTTCCCGAGGTTCTCGGCCCCTGGACGGATCCCTGACGAGGTACTGGGCGAGGACTACACGTACGCGCGCAGGATCGCCGGGCTCCCGCTCCTCCTCGCCCTCCGCAGGGAGGAGACGTCCCTCCTGCTTGCCGACGTCCATCTGGCCAAGGCTGGCGGGCTTGAGGCAGCGTGGGAGGCTGCCGAGGCGAATCTCTTCTCCGCGGGCTTCGATGAGGTCCAGGCCTACGCCAAGGACGGCATCACGGTTCTGCACCTCGAAGGCGACCATCCGCGAATGGCCTCCTGGCTCGCCTATCCCGACCGGCTCATGGCCGAGCTGGGCCTTGAGCCGAGCAGGCTCGGAGTCTTCTTCGGGGTTCCCGCCCTGCGGATGATCACCCTCCACCTCGTGGACGAGGAAACGACGGTCGAGGGACTCGAAGGGATGCTCGGCCTCAACGCGATCCTCGGGAAGGACGAAATCGCACCCCTGAGCGGCCACCTGCACTGGTGGCGTCCCGGCGAACAGGTCCAGGCGGTGACTTCGAACGAGGAGGGCGCCCTGGCGCTGACGCTCCCAGCGAGCGTGATGCGGGCTGTCGCTGGACCCGACGGCGACTACTGGGAGGTCGCATGATGGCGGCTCAGGGCGGCGCTCCGCTGGAATTTGCCCCGCTTTGACACAATAGACGGGTGACTGCAGTGCCAACCGCCCTTCCCTCCGCCCCTGCGGGCCCAGACCAGGCTCGTCGGGGGGCCGGTCAGGATGCCGAGCCGGTGCGCCTTGAGCTGCCGCCCCTGAGTCTCGGCAGGCTGACGATCGACACCCCGGTCGTGCTCGCGCCGATGGCTGGTATCACCAATACCGCCTTCCGGCGGCTGTGCCGCGAGTACGGCGGCGGCCTGTACGTCTCAGAGATGGTCACCTCGCGTGCTCTCGTCGAGAGGCACCCAGAGTCGCTGCGCATCATCAAGCACGACGGCGACGAGCAGGTCCGCTCGGTGCAGCTGTACGGGGTGGATCCGGTCACGGTGGGCCAGGCGGTTGGGATGCTCGTGGATGAGGACCGGGCGGACCACATCGACCTCAACTTCGGCTGCCCGGTGCCCAAGGTCACCAAGCGCGGCGGCGGGTCCGCGCTCCCCTGGAAGACGGACCTCTTCACCCAGATCGTCCAGACCGCCGTGCGCGAGGCGGATCGGGGAGGGGTCCCCCTCACCATCAAGATGCGCAAGGGCATCGACGACGACCACCTGACCTACATCGAGGCCGGGAAGATCGCCCGGGACGCCGGCGTCGCAGCCGTGGCCCTCCACGGCCGGACGGCGGCCCAGTTCTACTCCGGGACAGCGGACTGGAGCGCCATCGCCCGTCTGCGCGAGGCGCTTCCGGACATCCCGGTCCTCGGCAACGGGGACATCTGGAGCGCCGAGGACGCCGTCCGGATGGTCCACGAGACCGGAGTGGACGGCGTCGTCGTCGGGCGCGGCTGCCAGGGCAGGCCGTGGCTCTTCGGCGACCTCCAGGCCGCCTTCGAGGGACGTGCCGAGCGTATCCGGCCGGGGTTGGCAGCCGTGGGGGAGGCCTTCTACCGGCACGCGCAGCTCCTCGTCGAGTACTTCGAGGACGAGGGCAAGGCGCTGCGGGACATCCGCAAGCACGTCGCGTGGTACTTCAAGGGCTACGCGGTCGGAGGGGAGCTGCGGGCCCGGCTCGCTCAGGTGAACACCCTGGACGAGCTTCGTGGACTGCTCGACACCCTTGACCCCGAGGCCCCCTACCCCGGCACTGACGCCGAGGGCCCGCGGGGCCGCGCTGGGTCGCCCAAGCGTCCGGCGCTGCCCCACAGGTGGCTCGAGAGCCGCACCATGGATGACGCGCAGACCCGTGACATCGCCGCCGCGGAACTGGACGTGTCCGGTGGCTGAGACAGTGGCCGAGGACACCCGCGGCTATTCGGTCCAGGACTCGAGCCGCTGGGTTGTCGAGCCCCCGAAGAAGGGCTACCGGAGCGACTTCGAGCGGGACCGCGCGCGGGTTCTGCACTCCTCGGCGCTCCGCCGACTCGGTGCCAAGACGCAGGTCGTCGCCCCGGACACCGACGACTTCGTCCGCACCCGCCTGACGCACTCCCTCGAGGTGGCGCAGGTGGGCCGTGAACTGGGACGGGTCCTGGGCTGCGACCCGGACGTGGTCGACGCCGCGTGCCTGAGCCACGACCTCGGGCACCCGCCCTTCGGCCACAACGGCGAGAGCGCCCTGAACGACCTTGCCCACGCCATCGGCGGCTTCGAGGGCAACGCGCAGACGCTCCGGCTCCTGACGCGGCTGGAGCCCAAGGTCCTTGATGCCGAAGGCCGTCCCGCCGGGCTCAATCTGACGCGGGCCAGCCTCGACGCCGCGTGCAAATACCCCTGGACCGCGGTGGACGCGCCGATCATCCACGGGCACCGGACGAGCAAGTTCGGCGCCTACGAGGACGACCTCAGGATCTTCGCCTGGGTCCGCGAGGGTGCCCCGTCCGGCAGGTCGTGCATCGAGGCCCAGGTCATGGACCTCTCCGATGACATCGCCTACTCGGTGCACGATGTCGAGGACGCCATCGTCGCCGGCAAGTTCCAGCTGCGGTGGATGGAGAACCCCGACCACCGGGCGCGTGTCATCGGCTACACCCAGCAGTGGTACCTCCCGCACAGCGACCCGGCCGAGATCGACGCCGCGCTCGCCAGGCTCGAGTCCACGCCCGTGTGGGTGCGCGAGGCCGACGGGTCACGCCGCTCGATGGCGGCGCTCAAGAACATGACGAGCCAGCTCATCGGGCGCTTCTGCGACAGCGCCCTGTCGCTCACGCGCGCTGCCTACGGCGAGGCCCCGCTCACGCGGTACGCGGGCGAGGTCATGGTGCCCCAGGAGACGGTCCAGGAGATCGCGGTGATGAAGGGCCTCGCGACGACCTTCGTGATGACCACGGACCACCGCCAGCCCATCTACGAGCGCCAGCGCGAGGTCCTCCACGCCCTCGTCACCGCCCTGAGCGCGTCGGGCGACCGGCATCTGGAGCCGATGTTCGCGGCCGACTGGAGGGCGGCGGACGACGACGCCGCACGGCTGCGTGTGATCGTGGACCAGGTGGCCTCGCTCACCGACGGGTCGGCTCTTGCCTGGTACGAGCGGCTGGTGGGCAGCCTTCCGAGCCTCTGGTGACTAAGGTGGTCCAGTGGCAGGCCTGATCAAACCCGAGGACATCGCGGAAGTCCGCTCGCGCACGGACATCAGGGAGGTCGCCGAGGGATACGTGACCCTCAGGAGCGCAGGGATCGGGTCGTGGAAGGGCCTGTGCCCGTTCCACGACGAGCGCACGCCGTCCTTCCATGTGCGTCCCCAGGTCGGCACGTACCACTGCTTCGGCTGCGGCGAGAGCGGCGACGTCATCAGCTTCGTCATGAAGATGGACCACACCGCCTTCGCGGAGACCGTCGAGAAGCTTGCCGCAAGGATCGGCTACGAGCTCCACTACGAGGACGGCGCCGGGCCGCGGCGGGAAGAGGTCGGCCGGCGGCAGCGGCTGCTCGACGCGCACAAGGTCGCTGCCGAGTACTTCCAGGCCCAGCTCCTGACCCCGGGGGCGGCCGCGGCGCGGCAGTTCCTCTTCGAGCGCGGCTTCGAGCGGGACGTCGCGGAGCAGTTCGGGGTCGGCTTCGCCCCCCAGGGATGGGACAGCCTGCTCAAGCACCTGCGCACGAAGGGCTTCCGCGACGAGGAGCTCAAGCTCACCGGAATGTTCTCCGAGGGCTCGCGGGGCCTGTACGACCGCTTCCGGGGACGCCTCATCTGGCCGATCCGGGACATCGCCGGGGACGTGATCGGCTTCGGCGCCCGGAGGCTGTTCGAGGACGACCAGGGCCCGAAGTACCTCAACACTCCGGAGACGGCGCTCTACAAGAAGTCGCAGGTGCTGTACGGGATCGACATGGCCAAGCGGAACATCGCCAGGAAGCGCCAGTTCGTCGTCGTAGAGGGCTACACCGACGTCATGGCGTGCCACCTGGCGGGCGTGGACACCGCTGTCGCGTCCTGCGGCACGGCCTTCGGGACCGAGCACATCAAGATCGCGCGCCGGCTCCTGACCGATGACGGAACCGGAGGGGAGGTCATCTTCACCTTCGACGGCGACGAAGCCGGCCAGAAGGCTGCTCTGAAGGCCTTCGACGAGGACCAGCGCTTCGTCGCCCAGACCTATGTGGCCGTCGAGCCGCACGGCATGGACCCGTGCGACCTCCGCCAGCACCGGGGGGACGCCGCCGTCCAGCAGCTCATCGAGAGCCGCCGTCCGCTCTTCGAGTTCGCCATCCAGGCTTCGCTCCGCCGCCACAATCTCGAGACCGTCGAGGGCCGTGTCGCCGCTCTGCGCGAGGCGGCGCCGGTCGTTGCCCGCATCCGCGACCACGCCATCCGGCCCGCCTATGCCCGGGAGCTGGCCAAGTGGATCGGGGTGCCCCTCGACGATGTGACGCGCGCGGTGGCCTCCGCGGCACGCCGGCCATCGTCCGAACCGCACGGAGGCCCCGGTCGCGAGGCGGGCCGCAGCCCGGCGCAGGGGGCACCTCCCGGTGAGGCGACGCCGTCGCCCGCGGCGTGGCGGCCGGATCCCCGCGACCCCGTGGCCGTCATGGAACGCCAGGCGCTCGAGGTTGTCCTCCAGCAGCCGGCCATGCTCGACGCGGCCGCATGGGATGAGTTCGCGGCGGCCCGGTTCGTGGCGCCGGCCCACGCCGCCCTGCATTCCGCCATCGCCGCCGCCGGCAGACACGGGGAGCAGGAGGCGGTCTCGGCCTGGATAGAACGGGTCCGTCACGAGCTGCCCGAGGGGTTGCGGCCGTTCCTGGCCGAGCTCGCCGTGACGCCCCTGCCG
Organism: Sinomonas flava; assembly: GCF_039531875.1. Classification (NCBI taxonomy): domain Bacteria; kingdom Bacillati; phylum Actinomycetota; class Actinomycetes; order Micrococcales; family Micrococcaceae; genus Sinomonas; species Sinomonas flava. The sequence continues at coordinate 565,714 of NZ_BAAAQW010000005.1, forward strand.
GCGACCACCGAGGAGTCGCTCGAGCGCTACTGCCGGGACATCCTCGCTGGGCTCGCCGAGCTGCAGATCACCGCGCAGAAGGCCGAGCTGATGGGACGCCTCCAGAGGCTCGATGCCGCCGCCTCGCCGGAGGAGTTCCAGCAGCTCAACCGGAGGCTGATGGAACTCGAGCTGCGCCGCCGCGCGCTCCGCTCGCGGGACTGAGGGGCCGATTTCGCCTCAGCGGCACAGCCCTGCTAGGGTAGATCCCGCTGCAATCCCCCGTAGCTCAATTGGCAGAGCATTCGACTGTTAATCGAAGGGTTACTGGTTCGAGTCCAGTCGGGGGAGCAATTGCAGCCATTCCCCCGTAGCTCAATTGGCAGAGCATTCGACTGTTAATCGAAGGGTTACTGGTTCGAGTCCAGTCGGGGGAGCTCGCCTCCCGGTCGCGGGCCGGAAGGTTGGAGGCCCCGCCACGGCGGGGCCTCCGGCATTTATGATGAAGCTATGTCCGCGCCGTCGCGACCCCTTCCGCCCGGATGGACCCGTTACGACGGACCGCTGCTGACCATCTGGCGGTCCAGGTACGAGGCGGTCCACGGCGAGGCGGCGGCCAACTCCTTCGCCGACGGAATGCTCGTTCGGGACCACCGCCGGCCCATCGCCCAGTGGATCAACTACGGCCTCCGTTCCGCGGTGCTCGTGGCACCGGCCTCTCCGGCCGCTTGGCCCGTGCAGCGGTTCGCGATCTACTACGCGCCGCCACGTGAGGGCTTCCAGACCGTCGAGACCGCCCGCCACGAGTGGATGCCCCGCGGGCCGCGTGGGTCAACGACCGACGCCGACGCCTTCACGGGCGCGGTCGAGGCCGCCGAGCAGTTCCTCCAGGTCGAGGCGACGTTCGGGGCGCTCGGCTGACGAGTCCTCGCACCGCGGCATCCGGCGCCGGGCAGGGTGAAACGCCCGGCGGGGGCGAATGGGCCCTTCGCCCCCGCCTCCGGGGGCCCAGATGATAGTTTGGTCGAGGATTGCGCCTCACGCGTTCCGGACCGACAGGAAGGGGCCCGACGATGAGTGGACGCCACAGTATGCCCGTGGACCGGCGGCCGCGGCTCGCCGCACTGCCGGATCTCGTCGGGCTCGCGGCCCGCCTTGCGCCGCGGCAGCTCAGCGACGAGATCGCGCTCGCCCGCATCGAGCTGAAGAAGAAGGGCGTCAGCGCCGGCATCGGCGCCGCGCTGTTCGTCGTGGCCCTCGTCTTCCTCGGCCTGCTGGTCATCGCGCTTGTCGTCGCGGCGATCCTCGGGCTTGCCACCATCATGCCCGGATGGCTTGCAGCCCTGCTCGTCGGCGCTGCGTTCCTCGTGATCCTCGCGATCGCGGCGCTCATCGGCTTCGGCAACGTTAAAAAGGCCATGCCGCTGATGCCCGAGGACGCGATCCGCGGGCTGCGCTACGACCTCGGGATCGTGACGGAGGGGCGCACCTTCGACCCGCGGCTCCTCGACCCGACGACGATCCAGTACAAGAGGGCTCAGGCTACGAAGGAGGCCGAGAAGGCACGCGCCAAGGCCGAGAAGGAAGCCCAGGACCGGGCCCACGGCAAGGTGCACCTTCCTCCGCCGACGGAGACCGAGCTGCGCGACCGCCTCGACAAGCGCCGCGCGCACCTCCTGGATGTCAGGGAAGACCTCGTCAAGGAGTTCGACGTCAAGCGCCAGGCGGGGCATCTCGCCGAGGATGTCAGGGCCCGGTTCGCCTCAGGCCCCTCCGGGCGGACGACGGCGAGCGGCCTCTCCGCGAAGCCGCAGGCCTTGGGGTCGAAGGGGTCCGATGCCGCCGAGATGATCAGGGAACGCTGGGCACCGCTCACCGTGTTCGCCGTCTCGACCACCGCCTTCGTCGTGTTCCTGCGCAAGCTGGTGAAGAGCTGACCGGCCCAGGTCCTGTGGCGCACCCGGCATGATGAGGATCTTCGGGGCGGGCGCCAGGCCCGGCCGGGAGCAGATCGACCACGACCGGGTCGTGACCGTCCCCAACGTGCTCACGGTGGTCCGCTTCCTGGGCGTTCCGCTGTTCATGTGGCTCGTCCTGGCCCAGAAGGAGTACGGCTGGGCAGTCGTCGTGCTCGCCGTCATGGGCAGCACCGACTGGGTCGACGGCTATGTCGCCCGTCGATTCGACCAGGCCTCCAAGCTGGGCCGCGTGCTGGACCCTGCCGCCGACCGCCTCGCGCTGATCGCGGTGGCGGTCACGCTGGTGCTCGCCGGCGTCGTCCTGTGGTGGTACCTGGCCGCGCTGCTCGTCCCGGACCTCGTGCTGGGCATCTCGTCGCTGTTCTACTTCCGCAGCCACCCCGACCTCCCTGTCTCCCGCGTGGGCAAGGTCCGTACGGCCCTGCTGCTCGCAGGGACACCGCTGCTGGTCCTGTCCAAGCTCGCCATTCCCGGCGCAGCGGCGTATGCCGTGATCGCGTGGATCCTCTTGGCGCTCGGACTGGTGGGGCACTGGATCGCTGCTGTGAACTACTTCCGCGCCATCGTCCGGAAGGGGCGCCCCGTCCGCACGGGACGCCTTGAGGACCGTGACGGCGAGGCGGGCCACTGATGGTATGGCTCGCCGTCTTCCTCGCGGTCCTGGGCGCGTTCTTCCTGGCGTTCGGCGCTCAACGCCAGGGCAGTGCCGTGAAGGCCGACATGGGAGGCCTCTCACTCAGCTCCCGCAGTGCCCTGAGGCTGATCCGCAACCCGCGATGGATCTTCGGCCTGCTGCTCCTGGCGATGGGAATGGGGTGCAACATGATTGCCCTCGTCTCCGCGCCGCTCACCGTCGTCCAGCCGATCGGGGCGATCGCGCTCGTGATCACCACGGTTGTGAACTCCAAGGACCAGGGCATCACGCTCAACCGGCCCACCGTCGTCGCGATATCGTCCTGCGTGACCGGGTCCGCGCTCTTCGTACTCCTCGCCGTCAACGCCACGGTCGAGAACCACAATGTCGAACCGGACGAGGAACTGGCGATCGTGCTCCTCCTCGCCCTCACCGTCGGCATCTTCGGCACCCTCGCGGCGACGCTCCGGCACCGCATGGGCGCGTTCGTCTACATCATCGGCGCGGGAGTCCTCTTCGGCTTCGTCGCGGTGCTCACCCGGATCATCGGCCGCGACCTCTTGGACCCCAACGGGCAGTTCCTGCTGAACGTCCAGTGGTACTCCGTTCTCGCCATCGTCGCCGCGGGCGGCCTCGGGTCGTGGTTCGTCCAGAGCGCGTACTCGTCGGGTCCGCCCGATCTCGTGATTGCGGGGCTGACGGTGGTGGACCCCATTGTCGGCATCGCGATCGGCATCACGATCCTCGGTGAGCTGCGACCCGATGTCCCAGCCGTGCTGGCCGTTGCCATGGCCGCTGCCGCCGTCGTTGCTATCGTGGGGGTCATTGCCCTGTCCCGGCACCACCCGGAGGTCGCGAAGCGGAGGAAGGACGCCGCGCGCGAGCTCCGCGGGGGCGGCGGGCCGGAGGCGCGATCCCACACCGGCGGCTGATGTCCACCGTGCCGCCGGGCACGCGGACCGGAACCGCCGGACCGCCCGACCAGGAGACCATCGTGACGATGCCTGACCCCGAGACGGAACCGACACAGAACCCCCGAAGCAACGGCACCAGGCCCCTGACGATCCTCATCGGCGCAGACACCTATCCGCCGCACGTCAACGGAGCTGCCCAGTTCGGCTACCGGCTCGCGAAGGGCATGACGGCGCGCGGCCACAACGTGCACGTGGTGGCGGTCCGCGCGGAGAAGGGCAGGAGCTTCACCGAGACCCGCCCCGAGGCAGTGGTGCACAGGCTCCGCTCCCACTCAGTGCCCACGCACGAGTACTTCCGCATCGTCTTCCCCTGGGAGGTCAAGAAGGAGATCTCCCTGCTGTTCGACCACGTGCAGCCCGATGTCGTGCACATCCAGAGCCACTACATGATCGGCGAACACGTCCTCTATGAGGCGGTCAAGCGCGGCATCCGGGTCATCGCGACCAATCACTTCATGCCGGAGAACCTCAACCCGTTCCTGCCCTTTCCGCAGTGGTTCCGCGACATCGTGGGACGCATCTCCTGGAAGGACATGGGCAAGGTCATGGGGCAGGCCGACGTCGTCACGACTCCCACGCCGCTGGCCGCGAAGGCCATGCGCGACCACGCGTTCCTGCGCGAGGTGATGCCGCTCTCCAACGGGATTGATGTCTCCGCCTACGAGCCACGACCGGGGGAAGCGGTCGAGAAGAACCCGTACCCCACCGTCCTCTTCACCGGTCGGCTCGCCGAGGAGAAGCACATCGACGTCCTCATCGAGGCCATCGCGAAGACGCCCGCCGAACTTGACGTCCACCTCGAGATCGTCGGCGGGGGAGAGGTTCGCCCGGCCCTCGAGCAGCTTGTGGACCGACTCGGCGTCCGCTCCCGCGTCAGGTTCCTGGGCCTCGCGCCCGACGAGGAGCTGCGGCTCGCCTACCTCAGAGCCGACGCCTTCTGCATGCCGGGGACGGCCGAGCTCCAGTCGCTCGTGACGCTGGAGGCAATGAGCGCGTCGACGCCGGTGGTCCTCGCGGATGCCATGGCGCTCCCGCACCTGGTCGAGGACGGCGTGAATGGCTACCTCTTCCGCCCGAACGACAGTGACGATCTGGCGGAGAAGCTCACCGCCGTGCTTGCCCAGCCTGCCGAGGACCTCCGCCGGATGGGAGCGGAGAGCCATCGGATGGTCCAGAAGCACGGCATCAAGGCCACTATGGACACGTTCGAAGCGCTCTACCGCGGGGCCGACACGGCGGAGGACCTCGGCTAAACCGAGTGCCGATCCCACCGGCGCTGCTACGCAGAGGCGTACCCACCGGGGCACTAGGATGGAGAAGTCCCGGACGCCGGGACGGGGGGCGTTAGCTCAGCCGGTTAGAGCAGGGGACTCATAATCCCTTGGTCGTGGGTTCAAGTCCCACACGCCCTACCTTGAGGGGCTCGGAACACTGCGTTCCGGGCCCCTTCTGCGTCTTCCGGGTTGTCAGCGAAGGGGATCGAGGATAAGTTACTCGTCAGTAACTAATCGTGGTAGCCCCCTGGAGGATCTCGTGGCGCACACCGGCCCTGCTTCCCTGCCCTACGCGGACGGCGACTTCTACTCGTTCGAGGCCCTCCTGTCGCAGAAGGAGCGCGACCGGCTGCACGAGGTGCGGGAGTGGCTCGGGCGAGAGGTCCGTCCCATTGCCGTCGACTGCTGGAACCGAGCCGAGTTTCCCCACGACATCGTCCCGAAGATCGCCGAGCTCGATGTGGTGAGCCCGATCCGCCGCCAGGGCCACTCCCAGCTCCTCGCAGGCCTCACGCATGCGGAGTTCACGCGCGCAGATGCCTCCATCGCCACGTTCTTGGGCGTCCACGACGGGCTCTTCACCGGCACGCTCGAGCTCCTCGCATCCGCCGAGCAGCAGGCGGAATGGCTGCCCGACGCGTACTCGCTCGAGAAGATCGGCGCCTTCGGGCTCACCGAGCCCCTCGGCGGCTCGGACGTCGCCCGCGGCATCCGCACCACGGCACGGCGCGAGGGCGATGTCTGGGTTCTCGACGGGGCCAAGCGGTGGATCGGGAACGCAACCTTCGCCGACTGGGTCGTGGTCTTCGCCCGCGACGAGGCGGACCACGAGGTCAAGGGCTTCATGGTCGACACGACCCTGCCGGGATTCCGCGCCACCCGGATTGAGAACAAGATCTCCCTCCGGACCGTCCAGAACGCAGATGTCGCACTCGAGGGCGTGCGCGTCCCCGCCGACTTCCGGCTCGCGCATGCCAACAGCTTCCGGGACGTCAACAAGGTCCTCAAGGTCACACGGCTCGCGGTGGCCTGGCAGGCTGTCGGCCTCCAGATGGCGGCCTTCGACGTGGCCCGCCGCTACACGCTCGCCCGCGAGCAGTTCGGTCGATCGCTTGCCTCCTTCCAGCTGGTGCAGGACCAGCTGGTCACGATTCTCGGCAACACCGTGGCCTCCCTCGGCATGATGGTTCGCCTCGCCCAGCTCGAGGAGGCTGGCCAGGCCCGGGACGAGCAGTCGGCTCTGGCGAAGGCCTTCACGACCTCACGCATGCGCGAGTCGGTGGCCCTGGGGCGCGGGCTCCTCGGCGGGAACGGCATCGTCACCGACTATGAGATGGCCAAGGTCTTCGCCGACGCCGAGGCGATCTACTCCTACGAGGGCACGCACGAGGTGAACACGCTGGTCGCGGGACGGGCCATCACCGGTCACTCCGCCATCGTCTGAGGCCTGGCGGCGCCTTCCGCCAGCAGGGGCCATCCCGCGGCCAGGTCCGCCCCAAGCGGCACTGAGCGCTCACGGCGGACCGGCCCACGGCAGGAGGACCGAAGGCCTGCGGTCCTCGACGAACTGAAGCGGGTCGACGTACTCGTCTCCGCGCCTGACGCCCCAGTGGAGGCAGGCAGCGGGAGCGCAGTGGCCGACTTCTGCCGGCTCCAGAGTGCCGAGCGGCGTCTCCTTCTCCACCTCGACCCCGAGCGCCAAGGGGCTGTCTACCGGCTCGAAGCTGCTCCTGAGGCCGTCGCCGTGGTCGATGGTCACTACCGGCCGGTCCACGACCCAGCCGACGAACACGACGGTTCCCGGGGCCGGAGCACGTACCGTCGCGCCAGCGGAGGCCGCCAGGTCCACGCCGCGGTGGCCGCTCAGCCAGGGGCGCTCCGGAGGGTCGAAGGGATGCACGACTGCGGGTCGCGGCTCAAGCGGCCACGACCACGACGCTTGGGGAGCCTGCGCCTCGACCGGGTGCGGAGCCGCGGGCGCGGCGCCGAGGAGTGCAGCGGCGAGCAGCAGGAGGGGCACGATGCGGGGGGTCAGCCTCATGGCCCCAGCCTTCCCTCCGGCAGGCCTCCCCGCCCGCGCGACCTAGACCATGTGGACGACACGCCGGTGCCGCGGCCTGTGGAGGGCAAATGACCTCATCGAGGCCTGGTTCCCTTGGGGAGGGCGCCGCGGAAAATGGCGGAGCGGGCCGGGGATCGGCGGGCCGGAGGGCGCGGCCCCTGTAGTACACTGGGAACCGCGGCTTGTCGCGCCTCCTTTGCTGTGCCACGATCCCCATTAAGGGGTGAGTGTCCCGGCGGTGGCGCGAGGGCCGACTCCGCGCATCCAGCGCGCTTCCCCATGTGTCAAGTGCCCTTCGGCCAGAGGATGGGGGTGCGCACTGCACGTCTGACGGTCCGCCTCGGCGGCTCGGGCAGGCAGGGGGTGCCAGGGGCGCGCGGCCAACCCAGGCCGAACGTCGTCAACAACCGTCAACTATGGCAGGGGCAAGGGCCGCCGCGAGGCGCTCTCGTAAAAGAAGACCTGCCGGAAGGAGCGTCGGCATGCCCGTCGTTACCATGCGCCAGCTGCTCGACAGCGGCGTCCACTTCGGTCACCAGACCCGCCGTTGGAACCCGAAGATGAAGCGCTTCATCTTCACCGAGCGCAACGGCATCTACATCATCGACCTCCAGCAGTCGCTGTCCTACATCGACCGCGCCTACGAGTTCGTCAAGGCCACCGTTGCCCACGGCGGCACCGTGCTCTTCGTCGGCACCAAGAAGCAGGCCCAGGAGGCCATCGCCGAGCAGGCCACGCGCGTCGGCCAGCCGTTCGTCAACCAGCGCTGGCTGGGCGGCATGCTCACCAACTTCTCCACCGTTGCCAAGCGCATCCAGCGCCTCAAGGAGCTCGAGGAGATCGACTTCGAGGACGTGGCCGGTTCGGGCCGCACCAAGAAGGAACTCCTCATCCTCGAGCGCGAGAAGGACAAGCTCGAGAAGACCCTTGGCGGCATCCGCAACCTCACCCGCACCCCGTCGGTGCTGTGGATCGTGGACACCAAGAAGGAGCACCTCGCGGTCGACGAGGCCAAGAAGCTCGGCATCCCGGTCGTGGCGATCCTCGACACGAACTGCGATCCCGACGAGGTCGACTTCCCGATCCCGGGCAACGACGACGCCATCCGCTCCGTGAACCTGCTCACCCGTGTCGTCGCCGACGCCGTCGCTGAGGGCCTCATCGCCCGCACGAACCGCGCCGCCGGCAACGAGGGCGCCCAGGCCGAGCCGCTCGCCGAGTGGGAGCGCGAGCTCCTCGAGGGTCAGAAGGCCGAGGCTGCTCCCGCCGAGGCTGCTCCCGCCGAGGCTGCTCCCGCCGAGGCCGCTCCCGCCGAGGCCGCTCCCGCCGAGGCCGCTGCTGAGGCTCCTGCCGAGGCTGCCGGCGAGTCCGCCGAGTAACTCGATCCACGAATTCTCCGTGACCCCCGGGACACGGAGGCCGCCGCGAGGATGGCGCCCCCTGCGTCAGGGGGTGCCATCCTCGCGGCCGGAAGAGAACTGCAGAACAACTGACGTAAGGGGTTCACATGGCGAACTACACTGCTGCTGACATCAAGGCCCTGCGCGAGCGCACCGGTGCCGGCATGATGGACGTCAAGAAGGCTCTCGACGAGGCCAACGGCGATTCCGAGAAGGCCATCGAGATCATCCGCATCAAGGGCCTCAAGGGTGCCACCAAGCGCGAGGGTCGCTCCACCGCCGAGGGCCTCGTTGCCGCCAAGGTCGAGAACGGCGTCGGCGTCATGGTCGAGGTCAACTGCGAGACCGACTTCGTGGCCAAGTCCGCCAAGTTCATCGAGCTCGCCGACAAGGTCCTGGCTACGGCCGTCGCCTCCGGTGCCGCCGACCTCGATGCGCTCCTGGCCGCCGACGTCGAGGGCAAGCCGCTGAGCGAGTTCGTCGTCGAGGAGGGCGCCGTCCTCGGTGAGAAGGTCGCCGTCCGCCGGATCGCCCGCATCGAGGGCAAGACGGTCGATGCCTACCTCCACAAGACGTCCAAGGACCTCCCGGCCCAGGTCGGCGTCCTGTTCGCCGTCGATGGCGAGGGCGAGGCCGCCCAGACGGCCGCGCACGACGTCGCGGTGCACGTGGCCGCGATGGCCCCGAACTACCTCCGCCGTGAGGACGTCCCGGCCGACCTCGTCGAGTCGGAGCGCCGCATCGCCGAGGAGACCGCCAAGGCCGAGGGCAAGCCGGAGGCCGCCATGACGAAGATCGTCGAAGGCCGCGTGACCGGCTTCTACAAGGGCGAGGTCCTCCTCGACCAGGCGTTCGCCAAGGACGCCAAGAAGTCCGTCGGCCAGGTGCTCTCCGAGGCGGGTGTCGAGGCGACCGCCGTCGCCCGCTTCCGCGTCGGCGCCTAGCACTCCCGTAGAGGGGCGGCCACTTCGGTGGCCGCCCCTTTGCTGTGCCGACCATGGCGTGTCACGCTCACGCCCAGCCCGTGCCGCTACTCTAGACCAAGGCCTTTCGCCCACGTTCGCCCGAGGGGACTCACTCATGGATACCGTTCAGACCACCGACGCCGACCTCGCCCCCTCCGCCTTCCCCGAGCCGGATGCCCGGGACAGCGATCCCCGCCCGCAGCGGCGCCGACGCGTGCTGCTCAAGCTCTCCGGAGAGGTGTTCGGCGGCGGCAAGCTCGGCGTCGACCCGGCCACCGTCCGGGGGATCGCAGACCAGATCGCCGCGGCGGTCGACGACGTCGAGATCGCCATCGTGGTCGGGGGCGGCAACTTCTTCCGCGGCGCCGAGCTCTCCCTGTCCGGGATGGACCGCTCGCGCGCGGACTACATGGGCATGCTCGGCACGGTGATGAACTGCCTCGCCCTCCAGGACTTCCTCGAGCAGGCGGGCGTCGAGACCCGCGTCCAGAGCGCCATCACGATGGGCCAGGTCGCGGAGGCCTACATCCCGCGCCGCGCCATCCGGCACATGGAGAAGGGGCGGGTCGTGATCTTCGGTGCCGGGGCCGGCCTGCCGTACTTCTCCACCGATACCGTCGCGGCCCAGCGCGCGCTCGAGGTGCACGCCGACGTCGTGCTCATGGCCAAGAGCGGGGTCGACGGCGTCTACACCGCCGATCCGAAGAAGGACCCCACTGCCGAGAAGCTCGACCGGCTCACCTACGACGACGCCCTGCGCCGCGACATCCGTGTCATGGACCAGACCGCCATGACCATGTGCAAGGACAACAAGCTGGACATGGTTGTCTTCGGCATGGAGGGCGAAGGCAACGTCACGAAGGCCATCCGCGGCGACAGCCTCGGCACGCTCGTGACCGTCTAAGCAGGACCCCTTCCTCGCGGCTAGGATGTTCCTAGCCCAGCGGCCGGGCATCGTCCCGGCCGCACCCTGAGCTGCAACGATTCCCTTCTAGGAGACAGACGTGATCGAAGAGACCCTGCTCGAAGCCACCGACAAGATGGAGAAGGCCGTCGAGGTGGCCAAGGAGGACTTCGCGTCGATCCGCACCGGCCGTGCCAACCCCGCCCTCTACGCGAAGGTGATGGTGGACTACTACGGCACTCCCACGCCGCTGCAGCAGCTCGCCTCCTTCCAGGTCTCCGATGCCCGCACGATCCTCATCACGCCCTACGACAAGAGCGCCCTGCGCGAGGTCGAGAAGGCGCTGAGCGACTCGGAGGTCGGCGCCAACCCGTCCAACGACGGCAATGTGATCCGCGTGGTGCTTCCGGAGCTCACCCAGGAGCGCCGCAAGGAGTACGTCAAGATCGTCAAGGGCAAGGGCGAGGACGCGAAGGTCTCCATCCGCAGTATCCGCCGCAAGGCCAAGGAGTCGCTCGACAAGCTCGTCAAGGACGGCGAGGTCGGCGAGGACGACGGCGTGCGCGGGGAGAAGGAGCTCGACGCCCTGACTAAGAAGCATGTCGACGCGGTCGACGAGCTCGTCAAGCGCAAGGAATCGGAACTCCTCGAGGTCTGATGAGCGCCCCGCATCCCGAGGTGCCGGCGTCCGGGCCTTCCGCACAGGGCGGCCCGGACCTTGGCGACCCCCGGGCGCGGAAGGCCCTGCGGGCCGCGAGGGTCTCGCGCGCCGGACGCAACCTGCCGGCCGCAGTCGCCGTCGGCCTGGTGCTCCTGGCCGCGCTCCTCGCGGGCCTGTTCCTGTGGCCCCTGGGCTTCCTGCTCATCGCCCTGACGGCGGTGCTGCTCGGCTCGTGGGAGGTCTCCCGGGCCCTCGAGGCACACGGCACGCACGTGCCGATCGTCCCTGTCATGGCCGCGACCTTCGCCATCCCCGTGGCGGCGTACTTCGGCGGTCAGGAGGCGCAGCTGTTCACCCTCGTGCTCGGATGCGCGGCGGTGCTCCTGTGGCAGAGCCTCGAACACCTGGAGGGCGCCGCCAAGAGCGTCTTTGCGGGCGTGTTCGTGATCCTGTGGGTCCCCTTCCTCGTGGGGTACGCGGTCCTGCCGCTGCATGACGCGCCGGTCCCGCCGGGCTTTGGCCTGTGGCCGGGAGGTGTGGTCCCCGCCGGCACGCTCCAGCTCGTGCTCACGCTCCTGCTGGTGGTGGCCAACGACACGTTCGGCTACATCGTCGGTGCCAGCATCGGGAAGCATCCGATGGCGCCGAAGATCAGTCCGAAGAAGTCCTGGGAGGGCTTCGCCGGCTCAGCCGCCGGCGCGATCGTGGTGGGGGTCCTCGGGGCCGTGCTGCTCCTGGGCAGGCCATGGTGGTTCGGCGTCGTCCTCGCCGTCGTCATGGTCGCCGCCTCGACGGCGGGCGACCTCGCGGAGTCCATGGTCAAGCGGGAGCTGGGGATCAAGGACATGAGCAGCATCCTCCCGGGCCATGGCGGCATGATGGACAGGCTCGATTCGATCCTGTTCGCGACGCCGGCGGCGTACCTCGTGTTCGCGCTGGTGCCGGGTTCCTAGTGGGCGAGCAGGAGGCATGATGGAGCTAGTCAACAGAAGGGGAGGACGCGGCACCGTGGCGCACACCGACGACAGCGCTGCTGCAGGCTTCGACCGGGTGGGGCGCGGCGACCTCGGGTACAGCCCGAAGCAGGTGGAGAAGTTCATGGCCGCCGCACGCGCCTACCTGGAGGACTCCTCGGCACCCGCCGTGACAAGCCACCAAGTACGCATGGTGTCCTTCGACGCCGTCCGCGGGGGCTTCGACGCGAGCGAGGTCGACGCCGCGCTCGACCGCCTCGAGGACGCGTTCGCGCGGCGTGAGCGCGAGGAGCTCATCGAGCGCTCGGGCGAGGAGGCCTGGCTCAGGGAGATCGGCCAGCTCGCGGGAGTCCTGCGGGGCCGGCTGGCGAGGCATGACGGCGAGCGCTTCCGCCGCCCGAGCAGCCAGAAGGCGCCCTCGTACCAGGTCCAGGACGTCGACGCCCTCTGCGTGCGGCTCCTCGACTACCTCGAGAACGGCTCCCCGATGAGCGCCGACGAGGTGCGCACCGCCGTCTTCCGCACGGTGACGGGGCAGGAAGGCTACGAGGAGACCCAGGTCGACGCGTTCCTCGACCGCGTGGTCGAGCTCATGGCCGCCATCGACTGACGCCGGGACAGTCCGGGCGCGAAGCGGCCCGGCGTGGGCGCAGCCCGGCGTGGGCGGCGCGGTCAGTCGGCCGGTTCGGGCGAGTGGATCCGCACGAGGAAGCGGTCCGCCCCGCGGGGGACGCGCCGCCGGCTGGCGCGCGACACGATCGCCATGACGGCGAACGCGAGGGGAACGGTCCACGCCGCGGGCTGGGCGCACAGCGCCGCGGCGACCTTCACGCTGGGATCGACGGGACCGCTGGCAGCCGCCGCAGCGCCGAGCACCCCGGAGGCGACGAGTGCGCCCCCGCACGCGAGGGCGCCCGTCACCATCCCGGCGACCGCGCCGACGGTCGTGAGCCGGCGCCACCAGATCCCGAGGACGAGCAGGGGGCAGATCGTCGAGGCGGTGAAGGCGAACACGAGCCCGACGCTGCCGGCGAGGGCCTGCGGGCCTGCGCTGAGCGCCGCGACGAGCGGGACGAGAGCGGACAGCGCCGCAGCCGCGCGGAACCCGCGTACGTTGCCGCCGAAGAACTCCTGGCTGATGACGCCGGCGACGGACACGAGCAGGCCCGACGTGGTCGACAGGAACGCCGCCATGGCCCCGGCCAGCACGAGCGCCGAGAGGGCCGTCCCGAGTGGCCCCGGCACGAGGCGCTGCGGCAGCAGGATCGCGAGGGCGTCCCCCTCGCCGGCCAGCTCCGGCGCGGCGAGGCGGCCCAGGACCCCGAACGTGGTCGGGAACACGTAGAACACCGACAGCAGCCCGAGCACGATCACCGTGGTCCTGCGCGCGGTGCGCCCGTCGGGGTTGGTGTAGAAGCGCACGAGGACGTGGGGGAGCCCGAGGGTCCCGAAGAGCAGGGCGACCATGAGCGAGACGGTGCGGTAGCCGCCGTCGGGCGTGCCGAGCTGGTACGGGATGGCCTCGAGCGCGGAGGGGTCCGACGACGGCTCCACGCCCTGGCCCGCGAAGTGCAGCGCGAGGAACACCGCCGGCACGGCGATGGCCGCGAGCTTGAGCCAGAACTGGAACGCCTGGACGAAGGTGATGGAGCGCATCCCGCCCAGCATGACGGCGAGCACGACGACGGCGACCACCGCCGCGGACCCGGTCCAGCCCGGCAGGCCCGTGGTGATGCGCACCGCCAGCGCGGCGCCCTGGAGCTGGGGCACGATGTACAGCCAGCCGATGAGCACGACGAGGACGCTGGTAGTGCGGCGCGCCGCGAGCGACCCGAGGCGTGCGGCGGCGAAGTCGGGCACGGTGTAGGCGCCGGACCGGCGCAGGGGGGCCGCGACGAAGAGGAGCAGCATGAGGAACCCGGCGGTGTACCCGACCGGGTACCAGAGCCCCGTCGCGCCGGTGACCATGATGAGGCCGGCGACGCCGAGGAAGCTCGCCGCCGAGAGGTACTCGCCCCCGATCGCCGAGGCGTTCCACCATGGTCGGACCGTCCGGGAGGCGACATAGAAGTCCCCCGTGGTGCGGGAGATCCGGAGCCCGTAGAAGCCCACGAGCACCGTCGCCGCGGCGACGAGCCCGATCGCGGAGAGCCCGATCGCGGGTGTCACGGGCGGTCCTCGAGGAGCTCGGCGTAGCGCTGCTCGTTCCGCGTGGCGGCGCGGTAGTACGCGATGCCGCAGACGACCGCAGCCGGGTACGGCAGGCCGCCGATGAGCAGCCACACGAGCGGCAGCCCGGGGAGCCACGGCAGCTGCGCGGCGAGCTCGGAGACCGCCCACACGGAACCGATCGCCGCGAGGAATGCGCCCGCGACGACGAGCGCGAGCCGCAGCTGCGAGCGCATCAGGGACCGCAGGACGACGCCGCCCACGTCCGACTGCTCGGCCACCTCGCGGGAGAGCGAGGGGGAGCGCGGGGCCGGCGCGGCGCTCGAGACCGGCGCCGTGACCCGGACCCGCTTGGAGCGGTCGACGGCGCGCATCGCCTCTGGGTCCTCCCGGCCCGGTGCGGTGCTCACGTCAGCGGCCTGATCCTGGTCGCCGCGAGCCGTTCGCGGAGCCCGGGCAGGAGCCGGCGGCTCACGGGCAGCTCTGCGCCGCCGGCGACCACGAACGGCTGCGGGCCCCCGAGCCTCAGCTGTTGCACCGCGTCCATGGCGACGAGGTAGGAGCGGTGGATGCGCACGAACCCGGCCGGGCCCCACTGCCGCTCGAGGTCGGTCAGCGGGACGCGCACGAGGTATGAGCCCTCCGGCGTGTGGAGGCGCGCGTAGTCGCCCTGTGCCTGGACGAACGCGACGTCGTCCCGCCTGATCATCCGGGTCACCCCTCCCTGCTCGACGGTGATGACCTCCGGCGCGGCGTCGGGGTGGGGGCGCGCGCCGTCGTGCTGGTCCACGATCCGCCCCACGCAGCGCTCGAGCCGCTCGGGCCGGACGGGCTTGAGGAGGTAGTCGACGGCGGCGAGGTCGAAGGCCTCGAGGGCATGGTCCTCGTCGGCGGTGACGAAGACGACCGCTGGGGGAGAGGCGAAGCGGGCGATGACTCGGGCGAGCTCGAGGCCTGTGAGGCCGGGCATGTGGATGTCGAGGAAGATCGCGTCCACGTCCTCGCGCTCGAGGACCTTGAGCGCCTCCGTCCCCGAGGTCGCCGTGTGGACCGTCGAGACGCGCTCGTCGCGGCCGAGGAGGTAGGAGAGCTCCTGGACGGCGGGCAGCTCGTCGTCGACGACGAGGGCGGTGATCATGCGCCTCAGTCTAGTGGCGGCCGCACGTCGTGCTGGGGCTGCGACTTGGGGATGCGCAGCGTGATGAGCGTGCCCTCCCCGGGGGCCGTCTCGACGACGAGGCCGTGGTCGTCGCCGTACACCTGGCGCAGGCGGGCGTCCACGTTCCGCAGCCCCACGTGCACTCCGCCGGCGTGCCCTGCGAGGACCTCTCGGAGCCGCTCGGGGTCCATGCCGGCGCCGTCGTCCTCGATCCGCACGATGGCCTCGTTCGGCGAGTCCTCCGCCGTGATCGAGATGTGCCCGACGCACTCCCGGGCCTCGAGCCCGTGGCGGACGGCGTTCTCGACGAGGGGCTGGAGGCTCAGGAACGGCACGACGGTTCCGAGCACCTCGGGCGCGATGCGCAGGCTCACCTGGAGCCGCTCGCCGAAGCGGGCCCGCTCGAGCAGGAGGTACCGGTCGATGCTCTTCAGCTCCTCGGCGAGGGTGGTGAAGTCTCCGTGGCGGCGGAACGAGTAGCGGGTGAAGTCGGCGAACTCGACGACGAGCTCCCGGGCGCGCGCGGGGTCGGTCAGGATGTAGGAGGCGATGGCATTGAGCGAGTTGTAGATGAAGTGCGGGCTGATCTGGGCCCGCAGCGCCCGCACCTCGGCCTCCATCAGGAGCGTCCTGGACCGGTCCAGCTCGGCGAGCTCGGCCTGGGTCGCGACCCAGTCGGCGACCTCGCCCGTGGCCCGCACCAGCCCGGCCCCCGCCCCCGGCGACGGCGAGAACGCCACGACGGTGCCGATCACGCGGTTCGCGGCACGCACCGGGGCGACCACCGCGCCGCGCACCGGGCAGTCGCGCTCGGTGCAGCCGGCGGCGGCGCAGTCCAGCTCGGCGTCGTCCACGACGCGCGTGCGGCCGGCAGCGAGGGTCTGCTGCGCGAGGGCCATGACGGTGCTCTGGTGTGCGCTCCCGGCGCCGTCCCACGCGATGAGCCGGGACTCGTCGGTGAGGGCCAGCGCCGGAGCGCCGAGCATCGAGCGCAGGTGTCCCGCTGCCTTCGCGGCGCCGTCCGGGTCGAGGCCGCCCCGCAGGTAACGGCCGGCCTGGGCGGCCGAGTGGAGGATCGTGTAGCTGGCGCGCTCCGCGTCGCTGCCGAAGTCCCTCCGCGAGCGCCCCACGCGCCAGGCGACGAGGGCCACGACGGCGCCCGCCACCAGCACGAGCGCGATGACCGCGAGCGAGAGCGCATCCTGGGACATGGAGCCAAGGCTATCCGCCGCTCGCCGTCGAGGGGGCGCCGTTCGGCGCACGCCCGCCTCCGCTGGGCGATGCAGGCGCGAAACCTCTGGAACGGCACTCCGGGCGCACGCGAGAGTGATGTGCATCACTCACATGCCGGGGCCGTGATCCCGGCCTCCCGAGGAGGATCCATTGGGCAATGACGCCTCGCGGGACGCGACGGCACAGGCCGCGCATCCCGACTTCCAGCTGGTCCAGTCCAGCGGAGAGTTCCGCGAACTGCGCAGGAGCCACCGCAGCTTCGTCTTCCCCCTCGCCGGAGCGTTCCTGCTCTGGTACTTCCTGTACGTGCTGCTGGCCGACTACGCGCACGACTTCATGTCCATCAAGGTCGCCGGGAACATCACCCTCGGACTCGTGCTGGGCCTGCTCCAGTTCGTGACCACCTTCGGGATCACCGCGTGGTACGTCCACCACGCCAACAAGAAGCTCGACCCGGCCGCGGAGGCGATCCGCAGCGAGATCGAGCACCACGACTTCGACGCCACGGCCCGCACCGCCTCGGCTGGAGAGGAGACCGCGCGATGAACCTCGCAGCCAACCTTCAGGAGAGCTCCTGGCTCAACATGGCGATCTTCGCCCTCTTCGTCGCGGTGACGATCGTGATCGTGCTGCGCGCCAGCAAGAACAACAAGACCGCCGCCGACTACTACGCGGGCGGCCGCTCCTTCACCGGAGGCCAGAACGGCACCGCCATCGCCGGCGACTACCTCTCGGCCGCCTCGTTCCTGGGCATCACCGGCGCGATCGCCGTCAACGGCTACGACGGCTTCCTGTACTCGATCGGGTTCCTCGTCGCGTGGCTCGTCGCGCTCCTGCTCGTCGCCGAGCTCCTGCGGAACACCGGCAAGTTCACCATGGCGGACGTGCTCTCGTTCCGCCTCCGCGAGAAGCCGGTCCGCATCGCGGCGGCCATCTCCACGCTCGCCGTGTGCTTCTTCTACCTCCTGGCCCAGATGGCCGGCGCAGGCGGGCTCATCGCCCTCCTCCTGGGCATCTCGGACTGGGCCGGCCAGTCCGTCGTGATCACGGTGGTCGGCGCCCTCATGATCATGTACGTGCTCCTCGGCGGCATGAAGGGCACCACCTGGGTGCAGATCATCAAGGCCGTCCTGCTCATCATCGGCGCCTTCGCCATGACCATCTGGGTCCTCGCGATCAACGGCTTCAACCTCTCCACCCTCCTCGGCAGCGCGGTCGAGGCGGCCGGCGCAGGCGGCGAGAAGATCCTCAACCCGGGCCTGCAGTACGGCAAGTCCGACACCTCCAAGCTGGACTTCATCTCCCTCGGGCTGGCCCTCGTGCTCGGCACCGCTGCCCTCCCGCACGTGCTCATGCGCTTCTACACCGTGCCCACCTCCAAGGAGGCCCGCAAGTCGGTCGTGTGGGCAATCTGGCTCATCGGCGCGTTCTACCTCTTCACCCTCGTCCTCGGCTACGGCGCCGCAGCCCTCATCGGCGCGGACGCGATCAAGGCCGCTCCGGGCGGCGTGAACTCGGCGGCCCCGCTGCTCGCGTTCCAGCTCGGCGGACCGCTCCTGCTGGGCTTCATCTCGGCGGTCGCGTTCGCAACGATCCTCGCCGTCGTCGCCGGCCTGACCATCACGGCAGCGGCGTCGTTCGCCCACGACATCTACGCCAACGTCCTCGCCAAGGGCAAGACCACCCCCGCCTCCGAGGTGAAGGTGGCCCGCCGTACTGTGATCGTGATCGGCATCTTCGCGATCATCGGCGGCATCTTCGCCAACGGCCAGAACGTGGCGTTCCTCGTGGCCCTCGCGTTCGCAGTCGCGGCGTCGGCCAACCTGCCCACGATCCTCTACTCGCTCTTCTGGAAGAAGTTCACCACCCAGGGCGCCCTGTGGAGCATCTACGGCGGCCTCGGCTCGGCGATCCTGCTCATCGCCTTCTCGCCGGTCGTCTCCGGCACGAAGACCTCGATGATCGCCGGCGCCAACTTCGCCTGGTTCCCGCTGAGCAACCCGGGCATCGTCTCGATCCCGCTCGCGTTCTTCCTCGGCTGGCTCGGCACCGTGCTCGACAAGCGGCGCGAGGACCCGGTCAAGCAGGCCGAGATGGAGGTCCGCTCCCTCACCGGCATCGGCGCGGAGAAGGCGGTCTCGCACT
>NZ_BAAAQW010000005.1:584284-621169 GCF_039531875.1 Sinomonas flava
GTCACCGCGGCTGGATCTTGATCCCGTCGAGGAGGAGCGGGTCGCCCTCCCACACGTAGGAGAGGTCGAAGGCGCGGCTGCCGCACACGAGGACACCCGAGGCGGTGCCGCGGGGCCGCTGCCCCGGCCGGGCAAGCGACTCGGCCTGCTGGATGTCGGCCGAGCAGGAGCCGTCCAGGGCGAGCTCGGTGAGCCTGCTCCTGAGATCCGTGACGGAGAGGTTCTGCTTCAGGGCCGGCGTGAACTGGGCGTGCGCGGCGTCGAGCCTTCCCGCGGCGAGATCCTCGCTCATCTGCTCCGAGGCGCGCTTGACCCCCGCGCCGGGGCTGAACACGACCAGGGCGAGCACGACCGCCGCGGCCACCGCGAGTGCCACCGCCCCGCCGCCCACCCCGAGGCCGATCCAGAGCCAGCGCCGGTCCCGCGGCGCCCCGCCGCCGGGGCCGTTCCACAGCTCCTGCTGGGTGGGCTGACGCGGCCGGGAAGGGCCGGCGTGGCTCTGGTTCGGCAGGGAAGGGAAGGTCATGGCGGTGTCCTGGGCGCTAGGCGGGCGGTCGCGGGCCCCGCTCGAGCAGCGGGTCCATCCTGAATGGTATGAGGTCGCCCATGGCCAGGGCCGTGTCGGTGCGCTCGACCCCGTCGCACGCGAGGATCTTGCCGTTGATGCGGAAGAGGTCCTCGGCGTCGACCGCGACCACCCGCAGGAGCAGGTCCGCCGTGCCGGTGAGCCCGTGCCCCTCGAGCACTTCCGGGATGCGCGCGATCTCCGCTGTCAGGGAGGCCAGCTTGCGCTGCTGGACGTGGACCGTGATGAAGGCGAGCAGCGGGTACCCGAGCGAGGACGGATTGATGCGTCGGTCGAAGCCGAGGAACACGTGGCCGGCGTCGAGGCGGGAGAGCCGGGCCTGGACGGTGTTGCGGGACAGCCCGAGCTGTTGGGCGAGGGCCACCACGGTGCGGCGCGGGTCCTCGGCGAGGGCCCGCAGAATGCGGGCGTCGGTGGCGTCAACGACGTGCATGCTGCGCAACGCTAGCACGGCGGCTCGCCCTCGCATTGTGCATCCTGCCCATGTTTTCTCCGTTCAGTTGTGCCCCCTGTGCCTTGTGAGTATGGTCACAGTAATTCGAGGCGGACGCGCCCCGACGGCGATGTGTACCGGCAGTGGCGAGCAGTGGAGAAGAGAACGTGTCGATGTACCAGATGACCGCGGGAGCCGACGGCCAACCCGTCCAGCTCCTGGCAGCGGACGGCAGGCGCGCCCACGACGCGCGCTTCGACAAGTACCTGGCCGACGTCGACGGCCCGGACGGCGAGGAGATCCTCGCGGGACTGTACGAGGACCTTGTGGTGGTGCGGCGCATCGACGCCGAGGCGACGTCCCTCCAGCGGCAGGGCGAGCTCGCGCTCTGGCCGCCGTTCCTGGGGCAGGAGGCCGCGCAGATCGGCTCGGGCCGTGCGCTGCGGCCGCACGACTTCGTCTTCGCGAGCTACCGCGAGACCGCGGTCGCGTACTGCCGGGGGGTCGAGGTGGCGGACATGATGCGCGTCTGGCGGGGCAACGCGAACGCGGGCTGGGACCCCTTCGCTGTCAACATGGCTCCCACCCAGGTGATCATCGGCGCCCAGACCCTCCACGCCACCGGGTACGCGATGGGCATCCAGTTCGACGGCGGGGAGTCCGCGGCCATCACCTACTTCGGCGACGGCGCGACGAGCCAGGGCGACGTCAACGAGTCCATGGTCTTCGCCGCCAGCTTCCAGGCGCCGGTGGTGTTCTTCTGCCAGAACAACCAGTGGGCCATCTCCGAGCCCGTGGCCCTGCAGGCCCACGTGCCGATTGCCCACCGCGCCCCGGGGTTCGGCATCCCCAGCGTCAGGGTGGACGGCAACGACGTGCTCGTGTGCCTCGCCGCGACGCGGGAGGCCCTTGAGCGGGCCCGCAGCGGCAATGGCCCCTCCTTCATCGAGGCGGTCACCTACCGCATGGGCCCCCACACGACCGCGGACGACCCGACCCGTTACCGCGACGCGAACGAGCTCGAGGACTGGAGGGAACGCGACCCGATCGCCCGCTTCGAGGCCTATCTGGTGGCGCAGGGGATCCTCGACGACGCGCTCCGCGAGCGCGTGGCCGCGAAGGCCGACGACGTCGCCGCGCGCCTCCGCGACGAGACCATCCACATGCCGGATCCCCCGCACGAGGGGGTGTTCGAGCACGTCTACGCCGAGCCGAACTCCTGGCTGGACCGCCAGCGTGACCACTACGAGCGCTACCTCGCGGGGCTCGACGCCGGTCACGGCCCCGCCGCGGAAGGAGCCTGACCATGGCCGAGATGACATTCGGCAAGGCCCTCAACGCCGGCCTCCGCCGCGCCCTCGAGCGCGACCCGAAGGTCGTCCTCATGGGCGAGGACATCGGCCGGCTCGGGGGAGTCTTCCGCATCACCGACGGGCTGCAGAAGGACTTCGGCGCGCACCGCGTCATCGACACGCCGCTGGCCGAGGCAGGCATCATGGGCACGGCGATCGGCATGGCGTACCGCGGCTACCGGCCGGTCGTGGAGATCCAGTTCGATGGCTTCGTGTACCCGGCATTCGACCAGATCGTGTCCCAGGTCGCCAAGCTGCACTACCGGACGCGGGGGATGGTCAGGATGCCCCTGACGATCCGCATCCCGTTCGGCGGAGGCATCGGCTCCCCGGAGCACCATTCGGAGTCCCCCGAGGCGTACTTCACGCACACGTCGGGCCTGCGGGTCGTCGCCGTGTCCAATCCCCAGGACGCGTACTCGATGGTCCAGCAGGCCATCGCCTCCGACGACCCCGTGGTGTTCTTCGAGCCCAAGCGGCGGTACCACGACCGGGGCGAGGTCGACGAGTCGGTCGGGCTCGAGGGGCCGCTCGGGCTGTCGATGGGCCAGGCCCGGGTCGTGGCCGAGGGCGGCGACGTCACGCTGGTCGCCTACGGGCCCCTCGTCAAGACCTGCCTCGATGCCGCGGTGGCCGCCTCCGACGACAGGGTGTCCGTGGAGGTGATCGACTTGCGCTCGCTCTCGCCCGTGGACTACCCGACGCTCGAGGCGTCGGTGCGGCGCACGGGCCGGCTCGTCGTCGCCCATGAGGCGGGCGAGTCCGGGGGGCTCGGCGCGGAGATCGCCGCGAGCATCACGGAGCGCTGCTTCTACCACCTCGAGCACGCCCCCGTCCGGGTGACCGGCTTCGACATCCCGTACCCCTACTCGAAGATCGAGCACCACCATCTGCCCGACCTCGACCGGATCCTCGATGGGGTCGACCGCGCCCTCGGCCGGCCGAACTCACTCAGCGGGCTGGAGGAGGGCCAGTGACCGTGGCCGAGACGGTGATCCGCGAGTTCCGCCTCCCCGACCTGGGGGAGGGGCTGACCGAGTCCGAGATCGTGGCCTGGCGTGTCTCCCCGGGCGACGCGGTCTCGCTCAACCAGGTCATCGCCGAGGTCGAGACCGCCAAGGCCGTGGTCGAGCTGCCGAGCCCGTACTCGGGGCGGGTGGCCCGGCTGCTGGCCGAGCCCGGCACCGTCGTCGCGGTGGGAACGCCGATCGTCGCCTTCGAGGTCGCCGCCGAGGCGGAGCGGCCCACCGCCGAGGGCTCCCAGGGAGCGGCGGCGAAGCCGAAGCGCGAGCCCAACCTGGTCGGGTACGGCGCCGCGATCGAGGATGCGGGTCGACCGGTCCGGAAGGCGAGGGCCTGGGCGGCGTCCCGGCCGGCGCCGGCCGAGCCCGGCCGAACGGAGCAGGAACACGCGCCGGATCCGGAACCGGAGGCAGCCCCGGAGCCTCGAGCGGCGGAGCGCCCACGCTCCACCCCGCCGGTGAGGAAGCTCGCCAAGGACCTCGGCATCGACCTCGAATCGCTGACCGGCACCGGAACCCACGGGCTCATTACCCGCGACGACGTGCTCGCCGCGGCCGGAACCCCCGACGCGGGGGCCGAGGCCGCTCAGGAGGCGGCCGGCGTCGTGCGCCCGAGCCGGGGCGAGCGCGAGACCCGAACCCCGATCAAGGGCGTGCGGAAGCTCACGGCGGCTGCGATGGTCGCCAGCGCGTTCACTGCGCCACACGCGAGCGAATTCCTGACCGTCGACGTCACCGCGTCGATGGAACTGCTCGCACGCCTGCGCGAGAACCGCGCGTACTCCGGCCTGAAGGTCACGCCGCTCACGCTCGTGGCGAAGGCCGTGCTCGTGGCGCTGAAGCGGAATCCGTCGCTCAACTCCCACTGGGACGAGGCGGCGCAGGAGATCGTCCAGTACCACTACGTCAACCTGGGCATCGCCGCGGCGACGCCGCGCGGGCTCGTCGTGCCGAACGTCAAGGATGCGCAGGACCTCACGCTGCAGGAGCTCGCCGAGGCCATCGCCGTGCTCGCGCAGAACGCGCGGGACGGCCGACCCACGCCCGAGGAGCTCTCCGGCGGGACGATCTCGATCACCAACATCGGCGTGTTCGGGATCGACGCCGGAACGCCGATCCTCAACCCGGGCGAGGCGGCGATCGTCGCCATGGGCCAGGTGCGCCGGCTGCCGTGGGAGTTCCACGGCGAGGTCGCGCTGCGCGAGGTCATGACGCTCTCGCTGTCCTTCGACCACCGATTGGTCGACGGCGAACAGGCGTCCCGCTTCCTCGCGGACCTCGGTGCGATCCTCGCGGACCCGGGCCTGGTCATCACCATGGTCTGACGGGACGGGACCCCCGCAATCGCCCGGCAGGGACCCCGCAAGCGCACGGCAGGGACCCCGCAAGCGCACGGCAGGGACCCCGCAACGGACCGTTGATGTTGCGGGGTCCCTGCCGGAACGTTGCGGGGTCCCGTCACGCGGGGGCGTTGAGGGCCGCCGTGGCCATCGCCTCGAGGAGCCGGCGGGCGGACGACGCCGGGACGCGCCCCCCGTGCCGGCGCACCGAGTGCGGGGTCGAGTTGATGAGCCCGAACACCGCCAAGGCGCGCATGCGCAGCCGCGCGGGGTCCTCGTCGGGGTGGAGCGGAGCGAGGGCCGCCCGCCAGACGTCCACGTACGAGAGCTGGAGGGACCGCACGCGCTCGCGGTCACCCTCGGCGAGGGAGGCCAGGTCCCGGTCCTGCACCCGGATCACGTCGGGCCGCGTGAGCGCAAAGTCCACGTGGAAGGCGACCAGCGCACCCAGCCGCGCGGCGTCGTCGTGCTCCGCGCCGGCCACGCGCCGGCCTCCCGCGAGGAGCTCCTCGCTGACCCCCACGAGCAGCGCCCCGAGCACCGCCTGCTTCCCGGGGAAGTGCCGGTAGATGGCCGGGCCGCTCACGCCGGCCGCGGCGCCGAGGTCCTCGAGGGAGGCCCCCGCATACCCCTGCGCAGAGAACAGGCCGGCCGCAGCGTCGAGGATCGCCCGGCGGCGCTCGGCCTTCGCCTGGATGCGCGGGCTGGCTGCCTCTCCCATGTCACTCCTGCGGTTCAGGGGAACCCTGTGCTGGACATCACAGTTAATCCACATTAACTTAGAATCCAGTTAGCCGTCACTAACCGAGTTCGTCGGACCGGAGGTTCAATGGAGACCCTGCTCAGCCGGCTGGACCCTGCAGCGGCCGGGTTCGCCGAGAACGACGCCGCCCAGCGGGCTCTCGCCGCCGAGCTTCACGAGCGCCTCGCAGCGGCCGCGCTCGGCGGCCCGGAGAGGTCACGCGAGCGGCACGTGGCGCGCGGCAAGCTGCTCCCGCGTGAGCGCATCGACGTCCTGCTCGACGACGGCTCGCCGTTCCTCGAGATCGCCCCCCTCGCGGCGGACGGCATGTACGACGGCGAGTGCCCGGCAGCGGGGGTCATCGCCGGCATCGGCCTCGTGCACGGCCGCCACGTCATGGTGGTCTCGAACGACGCGACGGTCAAGGGCGGCACGTACTACCCGATGACTGTCAAGAAGCACCTGCGCGCCCAGGAGATCGCACTCGAGAACCGCCTCCCGTGCGTCTACCTCGTCGACTCGGGCGGCGCCTTCCTGCCGAAGCAGGACGAGGTGTTCCCAGACCGAGAGCACTTCGGCCGCATCTTCTACAACCAGGCCCGCCTCTCGGCGGCGAAGGTCCCGCAGATCGCAGCCGTCCTCGGCTCCTGTACCGCCGGCGGGGCGTACGTGCCTGCCATGAGCGACGAGACCGTGATCGTGCGCAACCAGGGCACGATCTTCCTGGGCGGCCCACCGCTCGTGAAGGCCGCGATCGGGGAGATCGTCACGGCCGAGGAGCTCGGCGGGGGAGACGTCCACGCGAAGGTCTCCGGGGTCGCGGACCATCTCGCGGACAACGACGAGCACGCCCTCGAGATCGTCCGCAGCATCGTGGAGACGCTCCCGCCGCCTGCCGCGCCGCCATGGGAGGTGCGTTCCGCCGTCGAGCCCAAGGCTGAGGCGTCGGAGCTCTACGGGGCCGTCCCGACGGACGTCAACGCCCAGTACGACGTGCATGAGGTCATCGCGCGGCTCGTGGACGGGAGCGCGTTCCACGAGTTCAAGAAGGAGTACGGCCCCACGCTCGTCACAGGGTTCGCGCACATCCACGGCCACCCCGTCGGCATCGTGGCGAACAACGGGGTGCTGTTCTCCGAGTCCGCCGTGAAGGGCGCGCACTTCATCGAGCTGTGCGATCAGCGCGGGACTCCACTTGTGTTCCTGCAGAACATCTCCGGCTTCATGGTCGGCCGCGACTACGAGCACGGAGGGATTGCGAAGCACGGGGCCAAGATGGTCACGGCCGTCGCCACGACCCGCGTGCCCAAGCTGACCGTGGTGATCGGAGGCTCCTTCGGCGCCGGCAACTACTCGATGTGCGGCAGGGCCTACTCGCCCAGGTTCCTGTGGATGTGGCCCGCGAGCCGCATCTCGGTCATGGGTGGCAACCAGGCCGCGAGCGTCCTCGCGACCGTCAAGCGCGACCAGTTCGAGGCCCGGGGCGAGGACTGGCCCGCCCCGGATGAGGAGGCCTTCAAGGCGCCCATCCGCGCCCAGTACGAGGCCCAGGGCAGCCCCTACTACTCGACCGCCCGGCTCTGGGACGACGGCGTCATCGACCCGGCCGACACGCGCCGCGTGCTCGGCATGGCCCTCGCCGTCGTCGCCCAGTCCCCCCTGCCGGAGACGTCGTTCGGCGTCTTCAGGATGTGAGCGCAGCGTGACCCCCTTCACTAAGGTCCTCGTGGCCAACCGCGGTGAGATCGCCTGCCGCGTGATTCGCACGCTCCGGCGCCTCGGCATCGCCTCGGTCGCGGTGTACAGCGACGCCGACGCCGCGGCCCGCCACGTGCGCGAGGCCGACGAGGCCGTCCGCATCGGTCCCGCGGCTGCGGCCCAGAGCTACCTGAGCATTCCGTCCATCGTGGAGGCGGCCAGGGCCTCAGGCGCGGAGGCGGTCCACCCCGGCTACGGCTTCCTGAGCGAGAATGCGGCCTTCGCGCAGGCGCTCGCGGACGCCGGCATCGTCTTCGTCGGCCCCGGCGTCGAGGCGCTGGCCGTCATGGGGGACAAGATCCGGGCCAAGAACCACGTGGCGGGCTACGGCGTGCCGGTCATCCCGGGGGTCTCGGAGCCGGGCCTGTCCGACGCGGACCTCGTGGCGAAGGCCGGCGGCGTGGGGTACCCGCTGCTCATCAAGCCCTCCGCAGGGGGCGGCGGCAAGGGCATGACCGTCGTCGAGTCCGCGCCCGAGCTCCCTTCCGCGCTCGCGGCCGCGCGACGCGTGGCGACTGCGGCGTTCGGGGATGGGACGCTCCTGCTCGAGCGGCTTGTCCGGGCGCCCCGGCACATCGAGGTCCAGGTCCTCGCGGACGTCCACGGCACCACGATCCACCTGGGCGAGCGCGAGTGCTCACTCCAGCGGAGGCACCAGAAGGTCATCGAGGAGGCGCCGTCCCCGCTCCTCGACGCGCAGACGCGTGAGCGGATCGGGGCGGCCGCGTGCGACGCCGCGCGGTCGGTCGGGTACGTCGGCGCGGGAACGGTCGAGTTCCTCGTCTCGGACGAGGCCCCGGACGAGTTCTTCTTCATGGAGATGAATACCCGGCTCCAGGTCGAGCACCCGGTCACCGAGCTGGTCACGGGGGTCGATCTCGTCGAGCAGCAGCTCCGGGTCGCCGCTGGGGAGCCGCTGGCCATCGCCCAGGGCGACGTCCGCCTGGACGGGCACGCGATCGAGGCCCGCGTCTATGCCGAGGTCCCCGCACGCGGGTTCCTCCCGGCAACCGGCCGCGTCGAGCTGCTGCGCGAACCCGGGTCCGCTGACCCGGAGGGTGCGCCGGTGCGGGCGGGCACGCACGACGCCGGCGCCCGGGTGCGCGTGGACAGCTCTCTCCTGACGGGACTCGCCATCGGCTCGGACTACGACCCGATGCTGTCCAAGTGCATCGCGTGGGGCCGCGACCGGGCCGAGGCCCTCTCGGCCCTCGACGCCGCGCTCGCCGACTACACCGTGCTCGGCGTCGCGACCAACATCGAGTACCTGCGCCTCCTCCTCGCGGATCCCGACGTGCGCGCGGGCCACCTTGACACGACGCTCATCGAGCGCCGACTCGAGCACCTCGTCTTCAGGGCGCCCGGCGAGCCGGAGTACGCCGCCGCCGCCCTTATCGCCGCGCAGGACCCGGCCGGCCCCGCAGGCGCGGGCCCGGCAGGCGCAAGCCCGTGGGCGCCGGACGGCTGGCGGATCAGCGCCCCGGCGCCGCGGCGGGTCACCCTCGGTACTCCGGACGGGGGCATCGCGACGGTGCGCGTCGGGCCCTCCACCGTGCGCCTCGACGGCGGCCCGGAGCGCAAGGCGACCCTGGCCCCGGACGGACCGGGCGCCGTCGTGCTCGCCCTCGACGGCGAGGAGCACCGCTTCGCATGGGCGGAGGCGAGCGAACCGACGGGGGAGCGCACCGTCCTCCTCGGTGAGGCGGGATGGTCGGTCGCGCTGCCGGCCTTGGGCCGGGCCTCCCGCCTCGAACGGGTGCGCGCGGCCGTGCACCGCCACGAGGGCGAGGCGGATCCCGAGGTCCGCACGCCGATGCCCGGCACGGTCGTCTCGGTCGCGGTCGAGCAGGGCGCGCGCGTCGAGGAGGGCCAGCCCCTCGTCGCGGTCGAAGCCATGAAGATGGAGCACCAGCTCGTCGCCGCCCTCGCCGGAACGGTCCAGCTCCACGTGACCCCGGGCGCCCTGGTCAAGGCCGACCAGGTCGTCGCCACCATCATCCCCGCCGCTGGCTGACAGGCCTGCCAACCACCCTCAGGAGGACCCCCCATGGTCGACTTCCAGCTGTCCGACGAGTACAAGGAGCTCAGCGACACGGTCCGCGAGTTCGCCGACGAGGTGGTCGCGCCCGTGGCAGGGAAGCACGACGAGGAGCACAGCTTCCCCTACGAGGTCATCGCGCAGATGGGGGAGCTGGGCCTGTTCGGTCTTCCCTTCCCCGAGGAGTACGGCGGCATGGGAGGGGACTTCTTCGCCCTCGCCCTCGCGCTCGAGCAGCTGGGGAGGGTGGACCAGTCCGTCGCCATCACGCTCGAGGCCGGCGTCTCCCTCGGCGCGATGCCCATCTACAAGTGGGGCACCGAGGAGCAGAAGCAGACGTGGCTCCCGGACCTCGCTGCCGGGAAGAAGCTCGCCGGCTTCGGGCTGACCGAACCGGAGGCGGGCTCCGACGCCGGGGGCACGAAGACGACCGCGCGGCTCGAGGACGGGCCGGACGGGAAGCAGTGGGTCATCAACGGCTCGAAGGAGTTCATCACGAACTCGGGCACGGACATCACGAGCTTCGTGACGGTCACAGCCGTCACCGGCACGGGCCACCGCGATGACGGGAGCCCGCGGAAGGAGATCTCCACGATCATCGTCCCGTCTGGAACCCCCGGGTTCCGGGCGGAGAAGGCCTACAACAAGGTCGGCTGGAACGCCTCGGACACCCACCCCCTCTCGTTCAAGGACGTGCGCGTCCCCGAGGAGAACCTCCTGGGCGAGCGGGGACGCGGGTACGCCAACTTCCTCACCGCCCTCGACGAGGGGCGTATCGCGATTGCGGCCCTCGGTACAGGCGCCGCCCAGGGGTGCGTCGACCTGTCGGTGAAGTACGCCAAGGAGCGCAGCGCATTCGGGCACCACATCGGCACCTACCAGGCGATCCAGTTCAAGATCGCGCGCATGCAGGCGCGGGCGCACACGGCCCGGCTCGCGTACTACGACGCGGCGGCGCGGATGCTCGCCGGGAAGCCGTTCAAGACGCACGCGGCGATCGCGAAGATGGTCGCCGGAGAGGCAGCCATGGACAACGCGCGCGACGCGACCCAGGTGTTCGGCGGCTACGGGTTCATCAACGAGTCCGCCGTGGCCAGGCACTACCGGGACTCCAAGATCCTTGAGATCGGCGAGGGCACCACCGAGGTCCAGCTCATGCTGATCGCGCGCGAGCTCGGGCTGTGAATCGGCCTCTAGCCAAACTCCGCGGGCCTGCCGTTGGATGGGGACTGCGGACTTCACACGGAACGAGGAGGGGCACGTGATCGACAAAGTGGTGGCGAGCGCCGAGGAGGCGGTCGCGGACATCGGCGACGGCGCGTCGCTCGCCGTCGGAGGCTTCGGCCTGTGCGGCATCCCCGTGGCGCTCATCGACGCCCTGCACCGCCAGGGCACGAGGGACCTCACCACGATCAGCAACAACTGCGGCGTGGACGACTGGGGGCTCGGCATCCTCCTGTCCGACGGGCGCATCCGGCGGACCATCAGCTCCTACGTGGGGGAGAACAAGGAGTTCGCGCGGCAGTTCCTCGCCGGCGAGCTCGAGGTGGTCCTCACCCCGCAGGGCACCCTCGCGGAGAAGCTCCGTGCGGGCGGGGCCGGCATCCCGGCGTTCTTCACGGCGGCCGGTGTAGGGACCCTCGTCGCCGAGGGCGGCCTCCCGCAGAGGTACGACGCCGAGGGGAACGTCGTGCTCGCCTCGTCGCCGAAGGAGGTGCGCGCGTTCAACGGGGCCGACTACGTCCTGGAGGAGTCGCTGACCCCGGACTTCGCGCTCGTCCACGCCCAGAAGGCCGACCGCCACGGCAACCTCGTGTTCCACGCGACGGCCATGAACTTCAACCCGCTCTGTGCCATGGCAGGGAGGATCACGATCGCCGAGGTCGAGGAGCTCGTCGAGCCGGGAGAGCTCGACCCCGAGCACGTCCACCTGCCGGGCATCTTCGTCCAGCGGATCGTGCACGTCCCGGCGGGGAGCCCGCACAGCGAGAAGAGGATCGAGAAGAGGACGGTGTCCTGAACCATGCCCTGGACGCGCAACGAGCTCGCCGCCCGCGTGGCGCGGGAGCTGAGGAACGGACAGTACGTGAACCTGGGCATCGGGATGCCCACGCTCATCCCCAACTACATCCCCGCGGGCGTGGAGGTGGTCCTGCACTCCGAGAACGGCATCCTCGGCACCGGACGGTACCCCCATGAGGACGAGGTGGATCCGGACCTCATCAACGCGGGCAAGGAGACCGTCACCGTCAACAAGGGCGCCGCGTTCTTCGACTCCGCCACCTCCTTCGGGATGGTCCGCGGCGGCCATGTGGACGTGGCCGTCCTGGGGGCCATGGAGGTCTCCCAGTCCGGGGACCTCGCCAATTGGATGATCCCCGGCAAGATGGTCAAGGGCATGGGCGGCGCGATGGACCTCGTCTTCGGCGCCAAGCGGCTCATCGTCATGATGGAGCACACCGACCGGAACGGGAACCCCAAGATCCTGCGAGAATGCACGCTGCCCCTGACCGGCCGCGGCTGTGTGGACCGGATCATCACCGACCTGGCGGTGATCGACGTCGTGCGCGACGGGGTGGGCGCCGGGATGGAACCCGGCGCCGGCTCCGTGCTGGTGCTGCGGGAGCTCGCCCCCGGTGTGACCGAGGACGAGGTCGCGGCGAAGACCGGAGTGGACCTCGAGGTGGAGATCCATGACAACGAGCCCTGATCCCGCAGCCGGCGGCGAGAACGCGCCACGCGTCGTCGAGCAGCGGGGGCTGTACTACGACGAGCTCGAGGAAGGCGTGGTCTACGCGCACCGGCCCGGACGGACCGTCACGGAGGCGGACAATGTCCTGTTCACGACCCTGACCATGAACACCCAGGCGCTCCACCTCGACGCCGCGTGGAGCGCGGGCCAGCCGTTCGGGCAGCGGCTCGTGAACTCGATGTTCACGCTGTCCACGATGGTCGGCCAGTCGGTCGCGCAGCTGACCCAGGGCACGATCGTCGCCCAGCTGGGTCTGGGCGACGTCGCGTTCCCGCATCCCCTCTTCCACGGCGACACCCTCTACACCGACACGGTCGTGACCGAGAAGCGGCTCTCGTCCTCGCGGCCGGGACAGGGGATCGTGACCATGGAGCTCACGGGACGCAACCAGGACGGCGTCGTGGTGGGCCGGGCGCGGCGGTCGTGCCTCATGTGGCTCCGCGACGCGCACCGCGCAGGCGCCTAGGCTGGGCGCATGACGCCGATCAGCTCGCCCGGGTTCTCCATGGGCCCCGCCCTCCTGTTCTGCCCCGCCGACCGCCCCGAGCGCTTCGCCAAGGCGGCCGAGCGCGCCGACGCCGTCATCCTCGACCTCGAGGACGCGGTCTCCCCTGACGCGAAGGCGGAGGCGCGCCTGAACCTCGCTGACGTCCCGCTCGACCCCGACCGGACCATCGTGCGCGTCAACTCGGCCGGTCCGACGCTCTCCTCGGGGGACTTCGAGGCCGATCTCGAGGCGCTCGAGGCCACCCCCTACCGCACCGTCATGCTCGCCAAGGCCGAGTCCGCGGACCAGCTCGCGCTCCTGCGCCAGTACCGCGTCATCGCCCTGTGCGAGACGGCCGCGGGGGTGCTCGCCGCGCCGTCGATCGCGGCGGAGCCGAACGCGGTGGCCCTCATGTGGGGCGCGGAGGACCTCGTCGCCTCCCTCGGCGGCACCTCGAGCCGCGCCGGCGACGGCGCCTACCGCGCCGTGGCGCTGCACGCGCGCTCCTCGGTGCTGATTGCCGCCGGGGCATGCGGCAAGGCCGCGATCGACGCCGTCTACACCGACATCCCCGACCTCGACGGGCTCGCCGCCGAGTCCGCGGACGCCGTCGCGTCCGGGTTCGCGGCGAAGGCGTGCATCCACCCGTCACAGGTCGCGGCCGTTCGCGCGGCCTACGCGCCCACGCCCGAGGCTATCGAGGCCGCGCGCGAGCTGCTCGCCGCCGCGCAGGACGCCGGGGCGGGCGTGTTCCAGTTCCGCGGGAAGATGATCGACGGCCCGATCCTGAGGCACGCCGAGGCCGTGCTCCGACGCGCAGGCGTGGACTAGGAGCGGGTCTGGACTAGGGGCGCCGGGCGCGCTAGGGGCGATCGGGCGCGCTGCCGGCGCCCGTCTCGACTACGGGCCAGTAGACGTCGGTGCGCCACGTGGAGGAGTCCGGCTCTTGGCCCGGGTCCGACATGTAGACCTCCCACACGGCCTGTCCCGGGGCGAAGCCCTGCCCCTGGATCCAGGCGGCCATGCTCTGGTATGTCTCCGAGAGCCCCTCATAGGGGCCGAGGTGCGTTCCGGCGGCCACCCTGCCGCCCGGGAGGGTGCTGGCCGAGACGCCGTCGCCCTCCGTGAACCCGGCCTCGACCGGGAAGCCCGCCTCCACGTCCACCGTGTCGGAGGGCATGCCCGTGTACTTCGCGAACGGAGGCCCGACCGGCTGTGCCCCCTGCTTGCCGAGGGCGGCCATCACCGTGCCGTAGACGTTGTCGAAGAAGGACTTGAGCTGGTCCATCGGGATGCGGTCGCGGATGACGGCAGTGGGCTGTTCGGTCAGCTCTTCGAGCCTGAACTCAGTCATATGCCCATCCTGCCGGGCCTGCCGGTGCGGCGAAAGGGCCCACGCGGCCCTCGGGCCGATCAAGGCGGTGATGTGCCGTGGGTCTCGCCGCACGGCGGCCGCCCTAGAATCGAGGGGTGTTCGCCCTCGTCCTCCTGGCCGTCGTGGTGGGGGCGATGGCCCAGCGGGTGGCCGGCCTCGGCTTCGGGCTCATGGTCTCGCCCGTGCTCGTGGTCCTGCTCGGCCCGCTCGACGGCGTCATGATCGTCAATGCGTGCGGCGCCGCATCCTCGGCACTCATCCTCGCCCGCGTCTGGCGGGACGTGGAGTGGGGCCGCTATGTGGGGCTCATCGTCCCGGGCTTCGCGGGCATCGCCCTCGGCGCCCTGCTCGCGAGCCGCGTTCCGGCGGCCCCCCTCGAAATGGGGATCGGGATCACGCTGATCGCCGCCCTCGCAGCCTCGCAGCTCGTGGCGCGGGCCAGACGCCGGATCGACGGGCTGGGGGTCATGGCCGGGTGCGGGTTCGCGTCCGGGCTGATGAACGCGGCCGCGGCGGTCGGAGGCCCGGCGGTGACGGCCTACGCCGTCCTGAGCCGCTGGGACCAGCGCCGCTTCAGCGCCACGCTCCAGCCCTTCTTCCTCACCACTGGCACCACCTCCATCATCTCCAAGGCCTTCGCCACCGGCTGGCACTGGCCCGCCCTCGAGGCGTGGCAGTGGGGGGCGGTGCTGGCCTGCATGCTCGCAGGGATCGCGGTGGGGGACCTGCTTGCCCACCGGCTGCCCGGGCACGCGGTGCGCCGCGCCGTCGTCGGCATCGCCTACGCCGGCGCGGTGATGGCGATCGCCAACGGCGCCGCCCGGCTGTAGTTTCGCCGCGGCCTCGGCCAGCGGGGATACTGGGCACATGCAGAATCCCGGCGCCGAGCAGCGCACGCCCGCCTCACCCGAGGCACAGCGTTCGGTCATCCTCCTCGGCTCGACCGGAAGCATCGGGACCCAGGCGATCGAGGTCATCGACAACGCGCCCCACCGCTTCCGCGTCACCGCGCTCGCAGCCGGGGGCGCCAGCATCGACGCGATCGCCCGCCAGGCGGTCCACACCCGCGCGGAGGCCGTCGGCATCGCCGTGGGCAGCGCGGACGAGCTGCGCGTCGCGATCGAGGAGGCCGCCGAGATGCGCGGCGTCGGGGGCTATGACCCCGAGCTGTTCACCGGCCCCGACGCGGCCACCCGCATCGCCGCATGGAACGGCGCGAGCGGCCGCGCCGACGTCGTGCTCAACGGCATCACCGGGAGCATCGGCCTCGCGCCGACCCTCGCGGCGCTGCGCTCCGGCGCCACCCTCGCGCTGGCGAACAAGGAGAGCCTCATCGTCGGCGGCGCCCTCGTCACGGGCGCTGCCGGACCCGGCCAGATCGTCCCCGTGGACTCCGAGCACTCGGCGATCGCCCAGTGCCTGCGGTCCGGACGCCGCGACGAGGTGGAGCGGCTCATCCTCACCGCCTCGGGCGGCCCGTTCCGCGGGCGCAGCCGTGCCGAGCTCGACGGCGTGACCCCCGCCGAGGCGCTCGACCACCCCACGTGGAGCATGGGGCGAGTCGTCACGACGAACTCGGCGACCCTCGTGAACAAGGGCCTCGAGCTCATCGAGGCGCACCTGCTCTTCGGGGTGCCGCTCGAGGCGATCGACGTCGTCGTGCACCCCCAGTCGATCGTGCACTCGATGGTGCAGTTCGCCGACGGCTCGATCATCGCCCAGGCCTCGCCGCCGGACATGCGCCTGCCGATCGCCCTCGGGCTCGGCTGGCCCGAGCGCGTCCCGCACGCGGCGGCGCCCTGCGACTTCACGGCCCCCTCCGCGTGGACGTTCGAGCCGCTCGACGAGGTGGCCTTCCCCGCCGTGGCGATCGCCCGCGACGCCGCGCAGAGGGGCAGCACCTTCCCGGCGGTCTTCAACGCGGCCAACGAGGAGGCCGTCGAGGCCTTCCACGCCGGCCGCATCCGGTTCACCGACATCGTCGCGACCGTCGAGACCGTGCTCGCCGAGCACAGTGGCTCCTCCGAGCTCTCTGTGGATTCCGTCCTCGAAGCCGAAGAGTGGGCACGCGCGCGGGCCCACGAGCGTTTGGGAACACGGAACTAAGGAGAATTGTCCGTGACCCCTGTCGTCCTCTTCATCCTCGGCGTGCTGTTCGTCGCGCTCGGCATCGCCGCGTCGATCGCCCTGCACGAGGTGGGGCACCTGCTGCCCGCCAAGCTGTTCAATGTCCGCGTGACCCGCTACATGATCGGCTTCGGGCCCACCTTGTTCTCGAGGAAGCGGGGCGAGACCGAGTACGGGATCAAGGCGCTCCCGCTCGGCGGCTACGTGGCGATGGTCGGCATGTACCCGCCCAACCGGCGGGACGGCTCCGTGCGGTCCTCGAGCACGGGCATGTTCCAGGGCCTCGCGGAGGCGGCGCGGGACGCGGCCCACGAGGAGGTCCGTCCCGAGGACCACGGGAGGCTCTTCTACCAGCTGCCGGTCTGGAAGAAGATCATCATCATGCTCGGCGGCCCGGCGATGAACATCGTCCTGGGCGTCATCTTCACCGCGATCCTGCTCATGGGCTTCGGCACGCCCCAGCCCAGCACCCAGGTCGCCAGCGTTTCGGCCTGCATGGTGGCCGAGGGCAGCGACCAGCAGAACGTGGACCAGTCGACCTGCACGAAGACGCCGGCCGCGGCGGCGGGCTTCCAGCCCGGTGACACCGTGCTCACGTTCGACGGCCGCGTGGTCACGGGCTGGGACCAGCTCACCACCTGGATCCGCGCCTCCGCCGGGCGGGAGGTCGCCGTCACCCTCAAGCGGGGCGACGCCGAGGTCGCCGCGACGGTCACCCCGGTGCTCAACGAGCGCCCGGTGCTCGGCACGGACGGCAAGCCGGTCAAGAACGCCGATGGCTCCTACCAGACCACCCAGGCGGGCTTCCTCGGCATCGCCCCCCGCCAGGAGCTCACCCCGCAGCCCGCCACCACCGTCCTGCCCACCGTCGGCGAGAACATCGCCCAGGTGACCGGCGTCGTCGTCAATCTCCCGGCGCGCGTCGTCGCCGTCGCCCAAGCAGCCTTCGGCCCCGAGGAGCGGGACCCGAACGGCCCGATCAGCGTGGTCGGCGTCGGCCGTGTCGCGGGCGAGGTGGCGGCCATGGAGGAGGTGCCGCTCGAGGCCCGCATCGGGACGCTCGTCGGCATCCTCGCCGGCGTCAACCTCGCCCTCGCCGTGTTCAACCTGGTCCCGCTCCTGCCGCTCGACGGCGGGCACGTCGCCGGCGCGCTCTACGAGGGCGCACGACGGCGCGTGGCCGCCTGGCGGAAGCGTCCCGACCCCGGGCCGTTCGACATCGCCAGGCTCCTGCCGCTCACCTACGCCGTGGCCAGCGTGCTGATCGCGATGAGCGTCCTGCTCATCTACGCGGACATCGTCAAGCCAGTGAAGCTGTTCGGCTGAGGACGGCCGCCGGCCCGAGGAGGGATAGGCTGGACCCATGACTGTCTTCGCCGTCGAATACCGCTACGAGTCCGGCGCCGATGAGCGCATCGCCGAAGTCCGCCCCGCCCACCGCGCGTGGCTCAGCGGGCTCGCGGCAGAGGGCACCGTCCTCGCGAGCGGACCGCTTGCGGACGGGTCGAGCGCGCTGATCGTCTTCCGTGCCGAGGACCGCGGGTCACTCGACGCCCTCCTCGCCCAGGACCCCATCGCGGGGCTCGTCGCCGAGAAGACCGCGACGGAGTGGAACCCCATCATCGGCCTCCTGGCCGAGTCCGCGGCCGCCTGAGCCCCCGCACCCATCCTGAAGCACCTCGAAGGAGCCACCCAGTGACCTCGGTCAGCCTCGGAATGCCAGCCGCACCGCCACCCGTCCTCGCCCCGAGGCGCCCGACCCGCCAGATCAGGGTGGGCTCGGTGGGCGTCGGCTCCGAGTCCCCGGTCAGCGTCCAGTCCATGACGACGACGCCCACGACCGACATCAACGCCACGCTCCAGCAGATCGCGGAGCTCACGGCCGCCGGCTGCGACATCGTCCGCGTGGCCTGCCCCTCCGCCGACGACGCCGAGGCGCTGCCGATCATCGCGAAGAAGTCGCAGATCCCGGTCATCGCGGACATCCACTTCCAGCCGAAGTACGTCTTCGCCGCGATCGAGGCCGGTTGCGCGGGGGTCCGCGTGAACCCGGGCAACATCCGGAAGTTCGACGACCAGGTCAAGGAGATCGCCCAGGCCGCGAAGGACCACGGGACCTCCCTGCGCATCGGCGTCAACGCGGGCTCGCTCGACGCGCGGCTGCTGAAGAAGTACGGCAAGGCCACCCCCGAGGCGCTCGTGGAGAGCGCGGTGTGGGAGGCGGGCCTGTTCGAGGAGCACGACTTCCACGACTTCAAGATCTCCGTCAAGCACAACGACCCCGTGGTGATGGTGCGCGCGTACGAGATGCTCGCCGAGCGCGGCGACTGGCCGCTCCACCTCGGCGTGACCGAGGCGGGGCCTGCGTTCCAGGGCACCATCAAGTCGGCGACCGCGTTCGGTGCGCTCCTGTCGAAGGGCATCGGCGACACGATCCGTGTCTCCCTCTCGGCCCCTCCGGTCGAGGAGGTCAAGGTCGGCATCCAGATCCTGCAGTCCCTGAACCTGCGCCCGCGCAAGCTCGAGATCGTCTCGTGCCCGTCCTGCGGCCGCGCCCAGGTGGACGTGTACAAGCTCGCCGAGGAGGTCACCTCGGGCCTCGAGGGCATGGAGGTCCCGCTGCGCGTGGCCGTCATGGGCTGTGTCGTCAATGGACCGGGCGAGGCACGCGAGGCGGACCTCGGCGTCGCGTCGGGGAACGGCAAGGGGCAGATCTTCGTCAAGGGCCAGGTCATCAAGACCGTGGCCGAGGCGGACATCGTCGAGACCCTGATCGAAGAGGCGATGAAGATCGCGGAGGAGATGGGGGAGGCCGATGGCGAAGATGCTGTCCAAGGCGGCCCCGTGGTCACCGTCTCGTAGCCGCAGCGCCGCGCCCCAGGTGCGGCGGCTCGTGCACGAGGACACCCCGGCGCTCGCGGAGCTCGTCTCCGTGGACCCGGTGGCCAACGTGTTCGTCGCCGCCCATCTGGATGCGACCGGCTCCGCTGCAGCCATGGGCAGCGGCGCGGAGATCGTCGGCGCGTTCGACGGCGACGGACGGCTCACGAGCGCCTGCTGGCTGGGCGCCAACATCGTCCCCGTCGAGGTCTCGCCGGCGCACGCGCCCACGTACGCCCAGGCCATCCGCGGCTCGCACCGCCGCTTCGCGTCCATCTTCGGGCCCGCCGAGGCGACGCTCGCGATCTTCTCGGCGCTCGACGGCGCTCCCGCCCGCGACGTGCGCCCCGACCAGCCGCTCCTCGCCCTCGACGGGCCGCCGGCCGTTCCCGTCGACCCCCTCGTGCGGGTCACGACCGAGGCTGACTTCGACGTCCTCGCCCCCGCGTGCGTGTCGATGTTCGAGGAGGAGGTCGGGTACTCGCCGGTGGCCGGCGGGAGCGAGAACTACTACCGCCGCGTCCGCCAGCTCATCGCCGCAGGGCACTCGTTCGCGCGGTTCGGCGAGCGGGGCGAGGTCGTGTTCAAGGCGGAGCTCGGCTCAGTCTCCTCCGCCGCCACGCAGGTCCAGGGCGTCTGGGTCGACCCCCGGCACCGCGGCACCGGCCTGAGCCACGGCGGGATGGCCGCTATCGTCGAGCACGCCAGGGCGATCGCGCCGATCGTGAGCCTGTACGTCAACGACTACAACCACCGCGCCCGTGCGGCCTACCGCAAGGTCGGCTTCGAGCAGGTGGGGACCTTCGCCACGGTCCTCTTCTGATCGACCCGCGCCGGCCCGACTCGCACTTGGGGGGAATCAGCATGCCCATGCCACCGATGAGCCGCGCCCGGACCGACCGCCGCTGCCCGCGCGGGAGGCGGCCGGTCGCGCGGACTGCCATGCTCCTCGCCGCGGCCGTCCTGGCCCTCGCCGGATGCCGGGCCGGGCTTGCGGTGCCGCCGCCCGGCGCCGAGGGCCGCCCCGGCCTCAACGCCTCCGGCGCCCAGCGGTCGTTCAGCGCGCAGGAACTCGTCACGGCAGCGGCCGAGACCAGGACCGCGCTGCGGCTCGGGGGATCCGTGCTGGACCAGGGCCAGCTCGCGGCGCAGGGCGAGCGGGCGGTGCCCTCGCCGCTCAGCGGTGCGGGGCCGGCGTCGTGCGCCGCACTCACGACGCCGGCGACCCCCACCGGGCTCGACAAGGCCTCCGCCGCCCTCATACTCGCGCCCTCCGACGCGCGGGCGCAGACGACCGCCATCGGCATCGCCAGCCACGCCTCGCCCGACGCCGCGGCGGCGACCGTGACAGCGCTCGGTGCCCTCGCGGCGTCGTGCGCGCGCTACGACGCGACGCTGGGCGGCCAGCGCGTCCCCGTCGTGGCCCGCGCTGCCGACCCCGCCGCGGACGCGCCGCACGCGGTCATGGTCACCTCCACGGCGCAGGTCCCGGACCCCGCCGGAGGAAGCGCTCCCCAGGAGCGCAGCGTCGTGCGGGCGGTCGCGGCGAAGGGCACCGTGGCCGTGGAGGTACTCCTGGCGGACACGCGACCCGAGGACGCGGCGGCGACGGTGCGTGCCTATGTCGACATGGCGCTGGCCCGGCTGCCCCTCTAGCTGCCCCGACCCGGGTCCGGATCCGTCAGCTCACCGGTGAGATAGTGCTGCAGCGTGGGGGCCACGAGCGCGACGGCCTGCTCCCGCGGGAGGGAGGCGAGCGGCTCGAGCTGCACGACGTACCGGAGCAGGATGAACCCCATGACCTGGGTGGCGGCCAGGGTCGCGCGCAGCTCGAGCTCTTCTCGGGGGCCCTCCAGCCCTTCGAGCACGCGCGGCATGACCCGTGCCCGGAACACCTCGCGCACCGCCGCCGTGCGGGCGCGCGACCCCAGTGAGCCCCGCACGAAGGCCGCGAGGGCGTGGCGCTGCGGCCCCTCCCAGAGTCTGGCGATCGCGCGCAGGAGCGCGGTGCCCCGGTCCTGCGCCGCGAGGGAGGCCATGCCGGCGAGGACGTCGTCGGGGTCGGCGGGGAGCTCGACCGACGCGGCGAACAGCTCGTCCTTGCCGGAGAAGTAGTGGTGGACCAGCGCGGGGTCCACGCCGGCGTCACGGGCCACCTGCCGCAGGCTGACCGCGTCGAAACCCTCGTCGGCGAACAGCCGCGTCGCGCTGGCGACGATCCGGGCGCGGCGGTCGCCTCCGTCGTCGGGCCTGCCGCGCCGGAGCGGTGTCACGAGCTCTTCCGGGGGAGCGTGAACGAGGCCAGGCCGAGCAGTCCCAGGACGATCGCGCCCATGATCCCGAAGTCGCGCCACATCGCATCCGTGGCGTCCGCGTTCTTCGCGATCTCCTGGAGCGCATCGACCGAGTAGCTCAGGGGCATCCAGTCGGAGAGCGCGTGGAAGACGTCGTTCATGTGGTCCCGCGCGACGAACAGCCCGCACAGGAGGATCTGCGGGATCACGACGACGGGCATGAACTGGACCGCCTGGAACTCCGTGCGCGCGAACGCGCTGCAGAACAGGCCCAGCGCCACCCCGAGCACGGCATTCACGACGGCGACCAGCACCACGTAGCCGCCATTGCCCCGGATGTCGAGGTTGAACACCCAGTAGGCCACGCCGGTGGCGATCGCCGACTGGAGGGCGGCCATGACCGAGAACGCGATGCCGTAGCCGAACAGGAGGTCGGCCTGGTGGATCGGGGTGGTCATGAGCCGTTCGAGGGTGCCGGTCGTGCGCTCGCGGAGCATCGTGATGGACGTGATGAGGAACATGATCACGAAGGGGAAGATCGCGAGCATGATGAGGCCCACGCGGTCGAACGTGCGGGGGGCCCCGGGCGGCAGGGTCTCGTTCTCGAAGAGCCAGTACACGACAGCGAGGAGGACCGATGGCACCACTAGGATCATGGCGATGCTCCGGTGGTCGTGGCGGAGCTGGGTCAGGACTCGGGCGGCCGTCGCGCCGAGCATCCGGGGATTCATGCTGCATGCTCCTTCGTCCTGGCCGGGAGCCCGGCGGCCTGCCGTTCGAGGTCGGCGCGGATGATGCCGAGGAAGGCCTGCTCGAGGTCCTCGCTCCCGCCCCGCTCGCGCAGGGTGTCGGGGGTGAGCTGCGCCAGGAGCCGCCCCTCGCGCAGGAGGAGGAGCGAGTCGCAGCGGCTCGCTTCCTCCATCACGTGGCTTGAGACGACGAGCGTGGCACCGCGGTTCGCGAGCGCCCGGAAGCGGTCCCAGAGGTCCACGCGGAGCACGGGGTCGAGTCCCACCGTGGGCTCGTCGAGCACGAGCAGCGTCGGGTCGCCGACCAGCGCGCACGCGAGGGACACCCGGCTGAACTGGCCGCCGGAGAGGTCCGCGGCCTTGCGGTTGGCGAGGTCGGCGAGCCCGACGGCGGCGACCGCCTCCCGCGCGTCCGCCGCCGAGCGCCCGTGGAGGGCACCGAAGTAGCGGACGTTGTCGAGGACGGTCAGGTCGCGGTAGACGCTCGCGTCCTGGGTCATGTACCCGACCTCGCGCCGGAGGGAGGCCGTCCCGGCCGGCCGCCCGAGGACGGTGAGGGTTCCGCGGGCGATCCTCTGGACTCCGACGATCGAGCGCATGAGCGTGCTCTTGCCGCTGCCCGAGGGCCCGAGGAGCCCCGTGATGCGGCCGGTGGGCACCGTGAACCCGAGGTCGTGGAGGATCGGCGCCCGGCGGATGCGGACGGAGAGGGAATCGGCTTCGATCGCCGGAGCGGTGGGGGCGGCGTGGGACGGGACGTGCGGCATGGCTGGCTCCCGAGGGGACGAAGACGCTCAATTCATCACGTGATGAATTGAGGGTAGGTCCGGGTTCGGGCGCCGTCAATCCACCCCCCTTTCCGTTTCGGGTACGCGAAATACGCGTCGTCGCCGTCTCGGGTACGCGAATTCGCGCCCCGAGGGCCCTCGGCCCACGGCTCTGGCTCGCCGCATGCACGGTGAGCCGATGTGGCGTACCCGAGAGCGTTAGGCAGCGGTTCTCGCGTACCCGAGAGCGTCAGGGCCGGGAATTGGTGTACCCGAGACGGAGGGGTGGTCAGGCCTCCCGGCGGAACTGCACCTTCCACTCCTCCGGCCCCTCCGTGAGGTAGGACACCTCGAACGCGCCCTCGCGGTACCGCTGCTGCACCTGGGCCAGCAGGGGGAGCGGGTTGTGGTTGGCGATGATCACGAGCCCCGCCCCTACGGCCAGCGAGTCCAGCGCGCCGAAGATCGTCGCGTGCCGGATGGCGTGGGGGATCAGGCGGACGTCGAGCTCGGGGAAGCCCTCGCCGTCGTGCTCTCCGCACGCGCACGACGACGTGGGGGTCAGGGTGAGCGGCTGGTGCTGGGTGTCCATGGCGGTCCTTTCGCGGTGACGTCCTGTGCCCCAGACTTTACTACAATGAATTCCGTGGAAAATAGTCTGGGTCCCCGGCCGACGTCCCCCG
Source organism: Sinomonas flava (assembly GCF_039531875.1). Classification (NCBI taxonomy): domain Bacteria; kingdom Bacillati; phylum Actinomycetota; class Actinomycetes; order Micrococcales; family Micrococcaceae; genus Sinomonas; species Sinomonas flava. The sequence goes on from NZ_BAAAQW010000005.1 coordinate 607,670, forward strand.
GCCCCGCGACACCCCTCTCCGGCGCGCGCGCCGCACTCCTGGACCTCGTCCGCGCCCAGGGTGGGCCGTGCACCGTCGAGGATCTTGTGCGGGCGACCGCCCAGCACCCCAACACGGTGCGGGAGCACCTCGAAGCGCTCGTCGGAGCGGGACTGGCCGCCGTCGTCGACGGTCCGGCGCCGCAGCGGGGTCCGGGGAAGCGTGGGCGACCAGCGAAGCACTACCTCGCCCTCGAGCCCGAATCCCGCACCGAGGGCTACGCCGGCCTCGCCGGAGTCCTCGCGGCGGAGCTCGCCCGGATGGCCCCCGACCCGGTCGCCGCCGGCGAGGACGCCGGCCGACGCTGGGCCCGCCGCAGCCTCGGTCCCGCGCCTGCGCCCGCCTCGGCCCCGGACGCACGACGCCGCGTGCTCGCCGAGCTGGACGACCTTGGGTTCGGCGTCGAGCCCCAGTCCGAACCTGGGCCCGAGCTGGTCCGTGAGGCGGCGCCGGGGCAGGCCGGCGCGCTGGACGAGTCCGAGACTGTCCGCCTCGTCTCGTGCCCCCTCCTCGCCGCAGCCAGGGACGAGCCCGGCGTGGTGTGTGCTGTGCATGCGGGTCTGGTCAACGAGTCGCTGCGGCTGCTCGGCCATCCCGACCTCGCCTCGCGGCTCGAGCCGTTCGCGGAGCCGGGGGCGTGCCTCCTCACGATCGGACGGCGGTGACTGCACGGGCAGCGCGGGCGCTGCAGGGCACAGCGCGGGCGCTGCAGGGCACAGCGCGGGCGCTGCAGGGCACAGCGCGGGCGCTGCAGGGCACGGCGCGGGCGCTGCAGGGCACAGCGCGGGCGCTGCAGGGCACAGCGCGTCCGCGCACCCGCATCTGGCCGCGGGCGCTCCTCCTTGTCGCTGGCGGGGCATCGCTGGCCGCGGGCCTCGACGCGGCGCTCGTCTTGCTGGGGCTGCCCGCTCCTGTCGGAGGACCGGGGACACCCGCCCTGCCCGGGTCCCACGGGGCCCTCATGGTGTTCGGGTTCGTCGGGACGCTCATCGCGCTGGAGCGGGCGGTCGCGCTGCGTCGCCGGTGGGGGTACGCGGCCCCGGCGCTCCTCGGTCTCGGAGCGCTCGCGCAGCTCGCCGCGCCTGCGTGGGGCCTCCCGCAGTGGCTGCCGCGCGCCGTCGTGCTTGCGGGTGCGGTGCTGTTCGCCCTTGTCTACGTCCCGCTGTGGCGGCGCCAGCGCGACCCCGCTGTGCTCGTGCAGGCGTTGGGCGCCGTCGTTGCCGCGGGTGCGGCCGGTCTCCTGGCAGCGGGCGTCGCGGTCGCCGCCGTCGTGCCGTGGCTCGCGGCCTTCGTGCTTGCTACGATCGCGGGGGAGCGGCTCGAGCTGGCGCGCGTGAGGATCCGCGGCCGGTGGGCCGAGCCGTTCCTCGTCGTGGCGGCGTCGGCCCTCGTGGTGCTGTGCCCGGCAACGCTCCTGTGGCCGGCGGCGGGCTACCCGCTCTTCGGCGCCGCCCTGTTCGGCCTCGCCGCATGGCTCGTGGTGCACGACGTCGCCCGCGCCACCATCCGCTCGACCGGCCTGCCGCGCTTCGTGGCCGCCTGCCTCCTCGCCGGCTACGCGTGGCTCGCCGTGGCTGCGGCCGTGTGCCTCCTCGTGCCCGGTCCGCCGGCAGGCGCGGCCTACGACGCGTTCCTCCACGCCGTCTTCCTCGGCTTTGCGATGTCGATGATCATGGCCCACGCTCCCGTCATCCTCCCGGCGGTCCTGCGTCGGCCGCTCCCGTACCACGCCGCGATGTGGGTCCCTGCCCTGCTCCTGCACGCGACCCTGATCCTGCGCGTCGCCCTCGGGGATGCCCGCGGAGACATGGCCGCGTGGCAGTGGGGCGGCGCCGGCAACATCGTGGCGGTGCTCGCGTTCGCCGGTGTCGCGGCCTACTCCGCCGCAGCCCACGGCTGGCGCAAGACCGGCGCCCGCGGCGCGGGTCGGACGGTGCCCACGCGCCCTGGGATCCCTGCGGAGAGGACAGGCTCATGACGCTCTCCATGAACGCAGCCCCCGACCGTCGTCCGGAGCGTCCGGGGCGTCCGGAGCGTCGCGGGACCGGGCGGGCAGCGTGGCACCGCTGGGCGAACGCCCCGACGCTCGGGTGGCTGCTCGCCGTCGCCCTCCTCGCCGGCGCCCATCGGAGCGTGCCGGACTCGGGATGGCTCCTGACGCACCTTGCGCTCCTGGGCGCCGCCACGAACGCGATCCTGGTCTACTCGTGGCACTTCGCCGAAGCCCTCCTGCGCCTGCCAGTCCCGTCCCGCCGCGCGCTCGCGGCCCGGCTCGTCCTCGTCAACACCGGTGCGGCCGCCGCCATGGCCGGCGTGGTGCTCACCCTCTGGCCGGCGGCCGTCACGGGGGCGGCTGCCGTCGGCGCGGCAGCCGCCTGGCACGGCGCAGCGCTCCTGGTCCGCGCCCGGAAGGCCCTCCCCTCGCGCTTCGCCTCCACGATCCGCTACTACCTCGCCGCGACCGCGCTGCTGCCCTTCGGCGCGGCGGCAGGCGCCCTGCTCGCGCTGCCGGGCACCGACGCGGCCGGCGACCTCCACGCACGGCTCCTCCTCGCGCACGAGTCCATCAACGTCCTCGGCTGGCTGGGCCTGAGCGTGCTCGGAACCCTCGTCACGCTCCTGCCGACGATGCTGCGCACGCGCGCCGAGGACTCCGCTGAGCCCGTGTCCCGCCGCGCCCTCTGGATCCTCCTGGCCGGGGTCGCCGCCACCGCGATCGGAGCCCTCGAAGGGAACCGGATCGCCGCCGCGGCCGGCGTGTTCGTCTACCTGGCCGGGACCGTGGTGTCGCTGGTGCCGCTCGCACGGGCGGTGGCACGCAAACCTCCGGTGGCCTTCGCACCGCTGTCCGCGGTCGCGGCGCTCGTGTGGCTCGTGGCCGGCCTGTCCAGGCTCGCCTGGGTCTGCGCCACTGCCCGGGACTGGGATGCCCTCCACCTCGCGCTCGGCGGCCTCACCCCGGTCCTGGCCGCAGGCTTCGCCGCACAGGTCCTCGTCGGGGCGCTGTCCTACCTCCTTCCGGTCGTCCTGGGCGGGGGCCCGGCCCTGGTCCGCCGCCGCACGGAGACGCTCGACGCCGGCGCCTGGCTCCGCGCCGTGCTCGCCAACGGCGCGCTGGTCCTCTACCTCCTTCCCGTGCCGAGCACCGTCCGGGTGGCAGCCGCGGTCGTCGGGCTCATCGCGCTCGCGGCGTTCGTGTGGCTCGCGCTCCGCGCCGTGCTGGCCCGCACTGCCGCGCCCGCGGCGCGTCCGGGCCCCTCCCTCCGGAGCCGGCTCGGCTCCGGAGCGGTCGGACTCGCCGTCCTCGTCGCGGCCGTCGTGGCCGGGGTCGCCGCCGACCCGTCCGCCCTGCCCGTCGCCGCCGGCGGAACGCCCGCCGCCGGAACGCCCGCTGCGGGGGGCGGCGCCGTCGTGCCCACCGGCCACACGACCACGGTGGACGTGCAGATGTCTGGCATGCGCTTCGTCCCGGACGCGGTGACGGTGCCCGCCGGCGACCGGCTCGTCATCCGCCTCACGAACCGGGACGACACCGCCCACGACCTCGTTCTCGCGACGGGGCAGGACTCCTCGCGCGTCTACCCCGGCCAGAGCGGCGAGCTCGACGCCGGGGTCGTCACCCAGCCGGTCGACGGCTGGTGCTCGGTGGTGGGCCACAAGCAGATGGGCATGGTGTTCCGGGTCAACACGACGGGCGACTCCGCTTCGGGTTCGCCCCAGCCTGGCGCGGGGGACATGCCCGGCATGCAGCACGCCCCGGCCGCGCCGCCCAGCGCCTCAGCCGCGCAGCACACCCCGTACCCCGCCGACCTCCCGCCGGTGGCCGCCGGCACCACCCATCAGGTGACCCTGACGGTGCGGGACACCCTCACGGAGGTGGCCCCCGGCGTTGAGCAGGCCCTCTGGACGTACAACGGGACCGCCCCGGGGCCGGTCCTGCACGGCAGGGTGGGGGACAGGTTCGTGGTCACGCTCGTGAACGACGCCTCCGCCGGGCACTCGATCGACTTCCACGCGGGGGCGCTCGCGCCGGACGGGCCGATGCGCACCATCGACCCGGGCCAGCAGCTGACGTACACCTTCACGGCCACCCAGCCGGGCATCTGGATGTACCACTGCAGCACGATGCCGATGTCCCTGCACATCGCCAACGGCATGTTCGGCGCCGTGGTGATCGACCCGCCCGACGCCCCGCCGGTGGACCGCGAGTTCGTGCTCGTGCAGAGCGAGCAGTACCGCGGTGCGGGGGGCGCGATCGCGGACTCGGCGAAGATCACCGCGGGCACACCCGACGCGGTCGTGTTCAACGGGTATCCGAACCAGTACGACGCCGCGCCGCTGGCCGTGCACGCAGGAGAGCGTGTACGGGTATGGGTGCTCGACGCGGGGCCGGACCGCGCGACGTCGTTCCACGTGGTCGGCGCACAGTTCAGCGCCGTCTGGGCCGAAGGCGCCTACCGCCTCGCACCCGGTGCGGGAAGCGCCCCGACGGGCGCGTCCCAGGCCGTGGACCTCGCACCTGCCCAGGGCGGCTTCGTCGACCTCACGTTCCCCGAGGCCGGCCACTACCCGTTCGTGAGCCACTACATGGTGGACGCTGACCGAGGCGCGCACGGCGTCTTCGCCGTCGCTGCCCCGAAGTGAGCCGCCGCTCCTCCGTGGGGCGCCGCCGGTGACGCAGGCGCACGACGGCGCGCGGCCGCCGTCGTGCGTCTGACCGCACCACCTCGCTGGGCCACCATCCGCGCGACGTGACCCCCAGGACATGACCCCCAGGAGGTGACCCCCAGGAGGTGACCCCAGGAGTGGGACGCCCGGCGCGGGCGCTCACGGCGCCGGTGCTCCGCGAAGCCGCGAAGTGAGAGGACCGCTGCTGGGCTACATTGGTAGCTGACCTTTTCCTGCCCAGATTCGAGAACGGATGCCCCGCGTGGTCCTGCGACTCTCCACCCTGTTCCTGCGCACCCTGCGCGAGGATCCCGCCGACGCCGAGGTCGCGAGCCACAAGCTGCTCGTGCGCGCGGGGTACATCCGCCGGGCCGCCCCGGGCATCTACACCTGGCTCCCGCTGGGCCTGGCCGTGCTGCGCAAGGTGGAGCAGATCATCCGCGAGGAGATGGCCGCGATCGGGGCCCAGGAGGTGCACTTCCCGGCGCTCCTGCCGAAGGAGCCCTACGAGGCCACGAACCGCTGGACCGAGTACGGCGAGGGCATCTTCCGCCTCAAGGACCGCAAGGAGGCCGACTACCTGCTGGCCCCCACCCATGAGGAGATGTTCACCCTCCTGGTCAAGGACCTGTACTCCTCGTACAAGGACCTCCCGCTCGCGCTCTACCAGATCCAGAACAAGTACCGCGACGAGGCGCGTCCCCGCGCGGGCCTGCTGCGCGGCCGCGAGTTCATCATGAAGGACTCCTACTCGTTCGACGTCGACGACGCCGGCCTCGACGCCAGCTACGCCAGGCACCGCGAGGCGTACCTGAAGGTGTTCTCCCGGCTCGGGCTCGAGGTGATCCCGGTCAAGGCGACCGCGGGCGCGATGGGTGGCTCCAGGAGCGAGGAGTTCCTCCACCCCACTGAGATCGGCGAGGATACCTTCGTGCGCTCCGCGGGCGGGTATGCCGCGAACGTCGAGGCCGTCACGACCGTCGTGCCCGCCGAGATCGACTACACGGACGCCCCGGCGGCGCAGGTGCTCGACACCCCGGACACCCCGACGATCGACACCCTCGTCGAGGCGTCCCAGACCATCTTCCCGAACCCCGAGCGGCCCTGGACCGCCGCGGACACGCTCAAGAACGTTGTCCTGGCGGTCACGCTGCCCACCGGCGAGACCCAGCTCGTGGTCATCGGCGTCCCCGGCGACCGGGCGGTGGACCTCAAACGCGTCGAAGCGAACATCGGCGCGTTCCTCCCCATCGCCGGGGAGATCGCCATCGATGCGGCCAACGACGAGCAGCTCAAGGAGCAGCCCCTCATCGTCAAGGGCTACCTCGGTCCGGGACTCGACCGCGACGACGCCCTCCTCGGCCTCGAGGGCAAGGCCAAGCTGCTCTACCTCGTGGACCCGCGCGTCGTCTCCGGCACGGCCTGGATCACCGGCGCGAACGAGCACGGCAAGCACGTCTACGGGCTCGTGGCAGGCCGCGACTTCGGCTGGGACGGCGTCATCGAGTGCACCGAGGTCCGCGCCGGGGACGAATCGCCCGACGGCTCGGGGCCGCTTGAGACCGCGCGCGGGATCGAGATGGGGCACATCTTCCAGCTCGGCCGCAAGTACGCGGAGGCGCTGGATCTGAAGGTCCTGGACCAGAACGGCAAGCAGGTCGTGGTGACCATGGGCTCGTACGGGATCGGCGTCACGCGCGCCGTTGCCGCCCTCGCGGAGTCCAACCATGACGAGCGGGGCCTCATCTGGCCCCGGTCCGTGGCCCCGGCCGACGTCCATGTCGTCGCGGTCGGCCGCGGCGAGGAGATCTTCGCGGAGGCCGAGCGCATCACGGCCGAGCTCGAGTCCCGCGGGCTGGCGGTGATCCTCGACGACCGGCCCAAGGTGTCCCCGGGCGTGAAGTTCGGCGACGCCGAGCTCATCGGCGTCCCGACCATCGTCGCCGTCGGCAAGGGGCTCGCGACGGGAACCCTCGAGGTCAAGGACCGCCGGTCCGGTGCGGCCGAGGACGTCCCCGTCGCCGAGGTCGTCGACCGCGTCGTCGCCGCCGTCCGCGGCGCCTAGGACGCACGCGGGGTGGTCTCAGGCCTCGAGGCGGTCGAACCGCTCACCCTGCTCCTCGTCGTCGCCGCCGGATTCGCTGCCGGGTGGGTCGACGCCGTCGTGGGCGGGGGCGGGCTCATCCAGCTGCCCGCCCTCCTCGCTGTCCCCGGGATCACCCCGGTCCAGGCGCTTGCGACGAACAAGATGGGCTCGATCTTCGGCACCACGACGAGCGCCCTCACCTACGCGCGGCGCGTGCGGCCTGACCTTGCCACCGCCATCCCCATGGCGCTCGTTGCGCTTGCCGGCGCCTTCGGCGGCGCCGCGCTCGCGACCGCGCTGCCTTCCCGGGTGTTCAAGCCGATCATCCTCGCGGCGATCGTCGCCGTCGCGCTGTTCACGGTGTTCAGGCCGCAGCTCGGCGAGTACACGAACCTGCGCCTCAAGGGCCGGCGCCACCTCGCCGCGGCCTGCGGGCTGGGCGCAGCGATCGGCTTCTACGACGGGCTCATCGGCCCCGGGACGGGCTCGTTCCTCGTCATCGCGCTCGTCTCCGGGATGGGCTACGCGTTCCTCGAGGCGAGCGCGAAGGCCAAGATCGTCAACATGGCCACCAACCTCGGCGCGCTGATCCTGTTCGTGCCCCACGGCGCGGTCCTGTGGGGCCTCGGGCTGGCTCTGGGCGCCGCGAACATGCTCGGCGGGTACACAGGCGCGCGCATGGCGGTGGCACGCGGCAACCGGTTCATCCGCTGGGTCTTCCTCGCGGTGGTCGCCGCGCTGGCCGTCAAGCTCGGCCTTGACGTGTGGAGCGAGAACTTCGCCTGAACCGACGCTGGGAGCGCTCCGGCCGCGGGCGTAGCATGCACCCATGCTGCGTCCCGACGACTACGGCGCCCCCTTGGAGCGCGCGGCGCACCACGCACGGAGCTGGCTCGCCGGCGTCCCCGAACGGCACGTCGCACCGCGCACGACGGCGGATCGTCTCGCCGAGGCGTTCGGCGGCGGCCTGCCCGAGGAAGGCCTGGACGCCGCCGCCACCGTCGACCTCCTGGCCGCGACCGCGGAGCCCGGGCTCACGGCGATGGCCTCGGGGAGGTTCTACGGCTTCGTGATCGGCGGGACCCTTCCGGCGGCGCTGGCCGCCGACTGGCTCGTGAGTGCCTGGGACCAGAACACCGGCCTGCGCTTCGCCACGCCCTCCGTCGCCGCGGCCGAGGAGGCCGCGGGACGATGGGTCCTGGAGCTCCTCGGCCTCCCCTCCTCATCCGACGTGGGCTTCACGACCGGGGCGAGCATGGCCAACTTCGCAGGCCTCGCGGCCGCCCGGTGGCGCGTGCTGGAGCAGGCGGGGTGGGACGTCAACGTCCGGGGACTCGTCGGGGCTCCCGCCGTCCGGGTCCTCGTCGGAGCCGAACGGCACGACACCATCGACATGGCGCTGCGCTTCCTCGGGCTCGGAGCACCCATTCCCGTGGCGAGCGACCGGCAGGGCCGGATCGATCCCGAGGCACTGCGGGGACAGCTCGCGGCGGGGGAGGGGCCGGCCATCGTGTGCCTCCAGGCCGGCAACCTCCACTCCGGTGCGTTCGACCCGTTCGCCGAGGCTATCGCCGCCGCGCGGGAGCACGCGGCGTGGGTCCACGTCGACGGCGCGTTCGGGCTGTGGGCCGCGGCGTCGTCCGCGACGCGCAGGCTCACGACGGGCGTGGCCGACGCCGACTCGTGGGGGACCGACGCGCACAAGAACCTCAACGTCCCGTACGACTGTGGCATCGTCGCGTGCCGCGACGTCGTCGCCCTGCGCTCCGCCCTCGGAATGCACGGCGACTACCTCATGCACGATCCGCACGGAGACCACGGGCCGGGGGACCCGCTCGAGAAGGTGCCCGAGCTCTCCCGGCGGGCGCGCGGCGTGACCGTGTGGGCGGTCCTGCGCTCGCTCGGCCGCGCGGGCGTCGACGCCCTCGTCGCCGGGCTGGTCGCGCACGCCCAGGAGCTCGCGCGCCGCATCGGCGAGCTCCCCGGCGCCGAGGTGCTCAATGACGTGGTCTTCAGCCAGGTCTCGCTCGCGTTCGGGTCGGATGCCCGGACCCGAGCAGTGGCCGACTGGTTGATCGAGGACGGCAGGGTGTGGATGACGGCGTCGCGCTGGCAGGGTCGCGCGGTGCTGCGGATCTCCGTGGCCAACTGGTCCACGGACAGCGCGGACGTCGAGGTCTCGGTCGCTGCGGTCCGCGACGCCCTGGCCGCGACAGAGGGGCTCTGACGCCTAGGCCACGCCCGCCACGCCGAGCAGGCTGCCGAGCCCGAACGTGGCCGCGAGTGCGAGGGCGCCGCCGAGCACGACACGGGCGGAGGCGCGGAGCCGGGAGCCGCCGCCGATCCACGCGCCCACCCAGCCGGTGATCGCCAGGGCCACGAGCACGGTCACGAAGGTGAGGGGGACGCGGACGGATTCGGGGAAGAGGAGGATAGAGAGCATAGGCAGGACCGCGCCGAGGAGGAACGCGACGGCGGATGCGGCGGCGGCGTGCCAGGGGCTCACGATCTCGTCCGGGTCGATCCCGAGCTCGATGTCCAGATGGGCGCGGAGGGCGTCCTTCTCGGTGAGCTCGTGCGCGACCTTCGCGGCCGTCTCCTCGCTGAGCCCCTTGGCCCGGTAGAGCGACACGAGCTCGGCCAGCTCGGCCTCGGGCTGGTCGCGCAGCTCGTCCGTCTCCTTCTTGATGAGGTGCTTCTGGCTGTCGCTCTGGCTGCTCACCGAGACGTACTCCCCGAGGGCCATCGAGATCGCTCCGCCGACCACGGCCGCAGCGCCCGCGGTCAGGATGGGGCCGGTCTCGGCGGTCGCGCCGGCGACACCCACGACCACCGCCGCCACCGAGACGATGCCGTCATTGGCACCGAGGACGCCCGCGCGCAGCCAGTTGAGCTTGGCGGCAAGGTCCGTTCCCTGGGGCTCGGCGTGGAGGTGCGTGACAGGTTCGCTGCTCATGGATCCCACTGTGGCACCGGCTGCCGCGCCGTGCCAGCGAAGCAAGCCTAGCCTCAGCCGCCGGGGCTAGCGGCCGGCGACGGCTGCGGCGCCTGCGACGCCGCACTGCGCGCCTCCGTGTGGCCGGGGAAGGCCTCCTCCTCGGGCGTGATGCCCAGCGGGGCGAGCCGGCGGGCCGCCGCGGCCAGTCCGTCAGCAGCCGCTTCCCGCTGCTGCGGGGCAGCTGCGCCCACCAGCTGCGACCACGCCTGGGCGGCTGAATCCTCGAGCGCGGCGAGCGAGGCCGGGGTCGCGGCGTCGGGGGCGAGGGCGAAGCCGGGCGCATCGGCCGGCAGTCGGACGCAGGAGGCGTCGGCGATGGCGCGCGCCGCGTCTTCCTGCGAAGCATGCGCCGCCGCAGAGGCCAGATGCCCGGCGCGCACGGCGCCCTCGGACCGCGCGGCCAGTACCGTGTAGGTCCACACCGCAGCCTGCTCGGCCCGCACCGTCGTCGCGAGCTCGCTGCTGCCCTGCGCCGAACCGGCACTGGGCTCGCCCGCGGACGACCGTCCCGCCGAGGACGGGCCCCCCGCGCGGTTGCACGACGGGACGGACGACGGCGACGGTTCCGCCGAGGGCACGGCCGGCGGCGCCGTCGGGGGCGGGACAGGCGCGGACGCTCCGCCGGCGGCCGCGTGGAGGCGTTCGGCCTGGACCTGCTGGCCCGCGGCGAGCGATGCCAGCAGCCGGGCGGTCGGCCCGTCGACCCCGCCCAGATCCCGGCGCCGGGCCTGTGCACTCGTGTCCAGGGCCTCCGCCACGCCAGCCGCATCGGCTGGCGGCGTGGCGGCGGGCGCCGTCGTCGTCGGACTGACCGGGCCCGGAGACCCCGCGAGGAGGCCGCGCTGCAGGTCCAGGACGCGGGTGGCCCGCGCTGCGGCCTGCTGCGCGCCGTCGACCGGAGCCGCGGCGGCGCCAGAGGTGGACAGCCCCGCAGCGGCAGCGGCCAGGACGGCGGCGTCCGCTTCGGCGTGCGCCAGCGCGGTCTCGCCCGCCGTCGGACCCGGGGGGACGGCGGCGGGGGCTGCGAGGAGCGCCACCCCGGACCCGACGGCGAGGGCCACCCCGACGGCGGCCAGCCACATCCCTGGACGGCTCCGTCGCCGCGCGTCGGGACGGGCGGGGCCGGGGGTGGGGGAATTCACGGTCTCGATGATGCCATGTCCCCGAGAAGCTGCCGCGCGCGGGCGGCGGGAACCGATAGGCTAGGAGGACAACTGAGTTAAAGGAGGCGGACCCCCCATGTCCGAGCCCGATCTGCCCTCGCCGGGCATCCCGACGCAGGCAGAGCCGGTGCCGCATGCGAGCGGAGAGGAATCCCGGCTCCGGGAACTGCTCGAGCCCTCCGTCCTCGGCCGCCGACTCGTCCTCGAGGGCGTGTCCGTCAAGACCGCCGGGAAGCGCCGGACCGTCCAGGTCGTCGTCGACCTTCCGGACGACGAGACAGGGGGCGTCTCCCTCGACACGATCGCGGAGGTCTCCCGCGAGCTCTCCGAGCTCCTGGACGCCGACCCCGATTCGGGCACCCGCCCCTACGACCTCGAGGTCTCCTCGCCCGGTGTGAGCCGGCCGCTGACGGAACCGCGCCACTGGCGGCGCGCCCGCGGCCGGCTCGTCAAGGTGAACGTGATCGGCGGGGAGAACGTCACCGGCAGGCTCACCGAGGTCGCCGACGACGGCATCGTGGTGGTCCCCGACCTGCCGGCGAAGAAGGGCGTGAAGCCGAAGCCTGGGGAGCCGGTCAGGCTTCCCTTCGAGCAGATCCGCAGCGGCAAGGTGGAGATCGAGTTCTCGCACCTCGACGACGCCGCCGCGCCGGGCGCGGACGGCGCCGCAGACCACGCTGACACCGAGAACGCCGAGGAGGCCTAGTGGACATCGACATGAGCGCGCTGCGCCTGCTGGAGCGCGAGCGCGACATTCCCGTCGACAAGCTCATCCCCACGATCGAGCAGGCGCTCCTGCTCGCGTACCACAAGTCCCCCGGGGCGATCGACCGCGCGCGCGCCGAGGTGGACCGCCGCAGCGGCCACGTGACCATCTGGGCGACCGAGATCGACGACGAGGGCAACCCGGTCGGCGAGTTCGACGACACCCCCGAGGGGTTCGGCCGCATCGCTGCCATGACCGCCAAGCAGGTCATCCTGCAGCGCCTGCGCGATGTGGAGGACGACAACGTCCTCGGCGAGTTCAAGGGCCGCGAGGGCGAGCTCATCGCGGGCCTCATCCAGCAGGGCCACAACCCGAACATGGTCCAGGTCAACCTCGGTGCCGTCGAGGCAGTCCTGCCGCCGCCCGAGCAGGTCCCCGGCGAGAGGTACCTCCACGGGTCCCGCATCCGCGCCTACGTCGTGGACGTCCACCGCGGGCTCAAGGGTCCCTCGATCACGCTCTCGCGCTCGCACCCGGGCCTCGTCAAGAAGCTCTTCGAGCTCGAGGTCCCCGAGATCGCCGAGCGCAGCGTCGAAATCGTCGCGATCGCCCGCGAGGCTGGCCACCGGACCAAGATCGCCGTCCGCGCCAACATCCCGGGCGTCAACGCCAAGGGGGCGTGCATCGGCGAGATGGGCTCCCGTGTCCGCGCCGTCATGACCGAGCTGAACGACGAGAAGATCGACATCGTCGACTACAGCGACGATCCGGCGACGTTCATCGCGAACGCGCTCTCGCCGTCGAAGGTCACCAACGTGACCATCGTGGACGAGGCCACCAGGTCGGCGCGCGTGCTCGTCCCCGACTACCAGCTCTCGCTCGCCATCGGCAAGGAAGGGCAGAACGCCCGCCTGGCCGCGAAGCTCACGGGCTGGCGCATCGACATCGGCTCCGACACCCAGTCCTGACCGTCCGGGGTCAGGTCCCGGGCCCGGGAGCCCGCCATTCGGCGGTTCCCGGGGGGGAGGGTCTAGAATAGATGAGTCCGGGTCTGCGCCCGGCGGCATTGCGGGACGAGAGTCCCTGCCGGGCACTGCCCGGCAGAGGTGGGAGAGCAGGGATGAGGGCCAGTACTGACGCGCCGGCCGCGACCCATCCCCAGCGCACCTGCATCGGCTGCCGCCAGACCGCAGCCCGGTCGGAACTGCTCCGGCTGGTGAAGGACCTCGACGACGCCGCGCGCGTGGTCGTGGATCCGCGCCGCCGACTGCCCGGCCGCGGTGCGTGGCTGCACCCCGACTGGGCCTGCCTGAAGCAAGCCCTGCGACGGCGGGCGTTCCAGCGTGCCTTCCGGGGCGCGGTGGACCACCGCCCCGTCGAAGAGTACTTCGGCACCTCCGTCCCGGCACCCGCCGGGGCGGACGATGACCTCCCTGAGGTCCACGTTGAAAGCGGGTCAGAAATCTGATGGACACCCGATGAGTCCCCGTCCCATGAGTGCGTAGCAATGATCACTCTGTTGCGCACCGCAAAGGGCTCTGAGGCGCACCCACGCGCCGAGGGAGCCTGCAGCAAGCAGTAGACGGTCCGTGCCTGGCTCGGCGCGGACCGAGACAGGAGAAATGTGGCCAAGGTCCGCGTACACGAGCTCGCCAAGGAGCTCGGTATCACCTCTAAGGACGCCGTCGCCAAGCTCGCGGAGCTCGGCGAATTCGTGCGTTCTGCGTCCTCGACGATCGAGGCGCCCGTCGTGAAGAAGCTTCGCGACGCCTACCCCGCCGGTGGCGACAAGGCGACCCGCCCGTCGTCGTCCGCGCGTCCCGCAGCATCGCCTGCGCGC
>NZ_BAAAQW010000006.1:0-49489 GCF_039531875.1 Sinomonas flava
CAACACGCCCGCGACACCACCCGCAACCACCTCCCCATCCTCACCACCCTCGGCCTCTGAAGACCGGTAGTCTGTGGCGGACCCGCCACGACCCTCCCAACGACAAGGAGCACTCCATGGCAGAACGCACCGCAACGATCGGCTCCCGCGTGGGCCTCCATGCCCGCCCCGCGGCCATCTTCGCCGAGGCGGCCGGCGAGGTCGGCCTCGACGTGACGATCGCGAAGGTCGGCGACCCGGTCGACGAGGCCATGGACGCCTCGAGCATCCTCTCCCTCATGAGCCTCGGTGCCGAGTACGGCGAGAAGGTCGTCCTGCGTGCAGAGGGCCCGGGCGCCGACGAGGCACTCGACAAGCTCGTCACCGTCCTCGAGACGGACCACGACGCGGAGTAGCGCGGGCAGTTCCTTCCCGGCGCCCGTCAGCCCCCTTCTCGGGCCGGCGGGCGCCGCGCTGTATCCGGCGCGAATGGACCCCCAAAGGTCACGAATCGATAACAACCGGGCGCGACGAGGAACCGCGGCGGCGAGCAGCGCGCGTGCGCCGACCACGCGGCGTCGTGCGCGGCCGGATCCGCGCGATGGCGGGGATGGCGGCGCCAGCCGCCGGGCTCGAGCCGCGCCAAAGCTCCCCACCAAGCACCAGCTGGGGGTGATGCCCGCCATAGCGATAACCGATGTGCGACTCTCAGATCGGATCTCCGCCTAGTAGACTTGATGGTCATGTCACGAGACCACAGTCAGATGACCGCACACGAACGGCCCCGGCGGGTCGTCTTCCGAAAGCGCCGGCTGAGAGTCGACGACATCAATGTGGTGGACCAGCCGATGCTCAAGAGGGCCATCGGGGGGACCATCGTCGGGAACACCATGGAGTGGTTCGACGTGGGCGTCTTCGGATACCTCATCACCACCATGGGCCCCGTCTTCCTCCCCGAGGCGGACCGCACCGTCCAGACGCTGTTCCTCCTCGGAACGTTCGCCGCGACTTTCATCGCACGCCCGGCCGGCGGCGTGTTCTTCGGCTGGCTCGGGGACAAGATGGGCCGCCAGCGCGTGCTCGCGATGACCCTGATCATCATGGCCGCCTCGACCTTCGCCCTCGGCCTCCTGCCCGGCTACGCCCAGATCGGCGTCTGGGCGGCGATCCTGCTGGTCGTCGTCAAGCTCGTCCAGGGCTTCTCGACCGGCGGCGAGTACGCCGGCGCGACAACCTTCGTGAGCGAGTACGCCGCGGACAGGCGCCGCGGCTTCCTCGCGAGCTTCCTCGATATGGGCTCCTACCTCGGCTTCGCGCTCGGCGCCGCGGTCGTGTCCGTGCTCCAGCTGACCCTCGGCCAGGAGGCCATGGAGGCCTACGGCTGGCGCATCCCCTTCCTGATCGCCGGCCCCCTCGGGGCGATCGCGATCTGGTTCCGCCTCCGCATCGAGGAGAGCCCCGCGTTCAAGGCCTCGCTCGAGGCCCAGCAGCAGATGGCGCACGAGCTCGCGACCCACGACGAGATCGCGACCAAGGGCCCCCTCGCGATTGTGCGCAGCTACTGGCGCCAGATCCTCGTGGCCATGGTCCTCGTCGCCGCCGCCAACACGGTCGGCTACGCGCTCACGTCCTACATGCCGACGTACCTGACCACCTCGAAGGGCTACGACGAGCTGCACGGCACGATCCTGACGATCCCGGTCCTCGTGGTCATGAGCCTCTGCATCCCGCTCACGGGCAAGCTCTCCGACCGGATCGGCCGCCGCCCGGTCCTGTGGATCGGTGCCGCGAGCACGATCGTCCTGTCCATCCCGGCCTTCCTGCTCATCGGCGTCGGCACGGTCGTCACCACCCTGATCGGCCTCGCGCTCGTCGCGTTCCCCGTGACGTTCTACGTGGCGAACCTCGCCTCCGCGCTGCCCGCGCAGTTCCCGACCGCAAGCCGCTACGGCGCGATGGGCATCGCGTACAACTTCGCGGTCGCGATCTTCGGCGGCACCACGCCGTTCATCATCGACGCGCTCATCCAGGCCACGGGCAACGACATGATGCCCGCCTACTACCTCATGGCGACTTCCGTGGTCGGCGCCGTGGCGATCTGGTTCCTGCGCGAGTCCGCCCAGCGTCCCCTGCCCGGCTCGCTCCCGAGCGTCGACACCGAGGCCGAGGCGCGCGACGTCGTCGCCCATCAGGACCAGGACCCGCACATCGACCTCGAGCACATGCCGCTCACCGAGGTGCCGGTGGCGGTGGCGGACGACGGCGTGGCGCTGCAGCTTCCGCTCGACCACCCGGCCGCCGTCGAGGCAGCCGAGGAGGCCGGCGTGGACCTGGAGGCCACGGCGCTCGAGGCGCAGGTCTCCGGCGAGGCACCCGTCGCCTCAGGCCCGATCTCGGGGCCGGTGCCCAGGGTGCCCCAGCCCGCTGCGGCCCACCAGGGCTGACGCGCTGATCAGTCCCGCACGTCGATCCCGAGCTGCGCGGCCATGAGCTCTGCGAGCTCCACGGCCTGCATGCTGCTCAGGATGGCGCCACGGAGCCCGTCGACACCGGCAACCCGGTGGAGGCGGGCTCCGCGCACGTCCACGTCCGTGAGCGAGGCGTGTGTGACGTCGAGGCTCTCCACGGTGCTGCCCTGCAGCGAGACCCGCGTCGCCGTGGCACCGCCCAGGTCCAGCTCGTCGATCGCGCAGTCGGCGAACAGGACGTCCTGCAGGCTCGCACCGCGCAGGTTCACATAGCCCAGCTTGCAGCCCCGGAGCACGACGCCGCGGAGCTCGCCGTCGTACAGCTCCGCGGAGCCGATGCGCGAAGCCTCGACCTCGACGCCGCGCCAGCGCGACCGCGGGGCGGCGAGACGGGGCGCCCCGAGCCGCTCGATGCGGCAGTCGAGGAACGAGGCGGAGCGGAGGTCGGCGTCGTGCGCTGCGACGTCCCGGAAGGAGCATTCGGCGAAGGTCGTGCCCTCGAGGGCCAGGGCGGCCAGGTCCGTGCCCTCGAAGGCGAGGCCCTCGGTGCGCCCACCGGGCTCGATGTCGCCCGCGAACCCGGTGTCGAGGCCGTCGAGGCGGAGGGGGTCGAGGCGCGGGGCGGACTTGTCACGGGACGAGGGGGCGGGGCGGGACTGGCGGGCCATGCGACGAGCCTAGCCGCCTAGGACATCCTGCGGCGGTACGCGACCATCGCGAAGCCGTACGCCACGACGAGGATGCCGGTGCACCAGGCGAGCGCGGTCCAGAGGTCGGCGCCGACCGGCTCCTGGGCGAGCAGGTCGCGGATCGCGTTGACGATCGACGTCACCGGCTGGTGCTCGGCGAAGGCCCGCACCGGGCCCGGCATGGTCGCTGTCGGGACGAACGCCGAGCTGATGAACGGCAGGATGATGAGCGGATAGGAGAACGCGCTCGCGCCGTCCACCGACTTGGCGGTCAGGCCCGGGATGACGGCGATCCACGTCAGCGCGAGCGTGAACAGCACCAGGATCCCTGCGACCGCGAGCCATTCGAGCACTCCCGCCCCGGAGCGGAAGCCCATGAGGAGCGCGACGAGCACCACCACCACGACCGAGATCAGGTTCGCGACGAGTGAGGTGAGCACGTGCGCCCACAGCACGGCTGAGCGCGCAATGGGCATGGACTGGAACCGGGCGAAGATGCCTCCCTTCGTGTCCAGGAACAGCCGGTAGGCGGTATAGGAGATGCCAGAGGCGATCGTGATCAGCAGGATGCCGGGCAGGAGGTATCCCACGTACGAGTCGGAGCCCGAGTTGATCGCACCGCCGAACACGTAGACGAACAGCAGCATGAAGGCGATCGGCATGAGGGCGGTCGTGATGATGGTGTCCAGGCTGCGGGCGATGTGGCGAAGGGAACGCCCGGTCAGGACGGCGGTGTCGCCGAGGAAGTGCGTGGTCATCGGAGTTCCTTGGTCTGGTCATGGGCGTTGCCGACGGGCTTCCCCTGGTGCTCCTCGGCGGTCTGGCCGCCCACGAGTGCGAGAAAGACGTCCTCGAGGGTGGGCTGCTTCTCCACGTATTCGACCTGGGCGGGCGGGAGGAGCTGCTTGAGCTCGGCGAGCGTGCCGTCCACGAGGATCCGGCCGTGGTGCAGGATCGCGATCCGGTCAGCGAGCTGTTCGGCCTCGTCGAGGTACTGCGTGGTGAGCAGCACCGTGGTGCCGTTCGAGGCAAGCTCCCTGACGGCCTGCCACACCTCGAGGCGTGCTTCGGGATCGAGGCCGGTGGTCGGCTCGTCGAGGAAGATGACCGGCGGATCGCCGATCAGGCTCATCGCGATGTCGAGCCGGCGGCGCATGCCGCCGGAGTACGTGGACACCTTGCGCGCCCCGGCCTCGGCGAGTGCGAAGCGCTCGAGGAGTGCGTCCGCGACGCTGCCGGGACCCTCGACGTGTCGGAGGCGTGCGACGAGCAGGAGGTTCTCACGTCCGGTGAGGACCTCGTCGACGGCCGCGAACTGGCCCGTCAGGCTGATGGAGGCGCGCACCTCCGCCGCGTGGGCGGCGACGTCCCAGCCGTTGACGGCGGCAGCACCGGCGTCGGCCGCCAGGAGCGTGGAGAGGATGTTCACGACCGTGGTCTTGCCGGCGCCGTTGGAGCCGAGGAGGGCGAAGATGCTCCCGCGCGCCACGTCGAAGTCGACGCCGCGCAGCACCTCCACCTCCTTGTAGGACTTCTCCAGACCGGCCACGTGGATGGCAGGCTCGGCTGGCGGGTGGGTTGTGGGCATGACAGTACTCCTTTCCGAAGTACGTCGTTCTGCAGGGACTGCCGTTTCTCGGCGCGCTTCACGCCCGCCGGATGGTCACCGACCCGTAGCTGGTGCGGGCGGTGAGCTCGAGACGCTCGGCGGCAGCGGGGGGCGACGCCGACCGGCTGAGTTCGTTGCGTATGCGGCCGTGGTTGGTGGAGACATCGACCTTGGCCGCGGTGCCCGCCGCAATCCCGACCACGAGGTCGGAATAGGCAGACGTGATGGAGAGGCTGCCCGAGACGGCCTCGCGGACGCGGATGGAACCGTAGGGGCACGTGACCTCTGCCGCCCCGGCGACGCGCCCCAGGGACACCTCCCCCGTCGTGCACTTGACCCGCAGCGTGCCGGTCACGTCCTCGACGCGCACTCCGCCCGTGGACGAGACGAGCGAGGCCTCCTCGCGCACGCGGCCCACCTCGACGTCGCCGGCCGAGGTCTCCAGCTCGAGTGAGACGCCATCCTCGACCCTGACGTCTCCGGCATGGGTCTTGGCCTTGGCCCGTGCAAGGCATCCTGTGGCAATGATGTCGCCGAACGCCGTCGAGGCCTCCAGATCCGAGCCCGCGGGAAGCTTGACCGTCACCACCACGGCCCCCGGCCGCCCGAGGAAGCCCAAGCCGCGGACCTTCGGCGCGAGGACCTCGAGCCGGCCTTCCCAGTAGTCGACAGCGGTTGCCTCGGCGGCTTCCTTGTCCGCCTTGCGCCCGGCGTGCACCGGAGCCACCTCGACGGTCGCGGTGTTCTGCTCGGACGCGTGCACGATGACGTCGCCGAGGCTCAGCTCGATGAGCGCGCGCACCGGCTGCTGCGTCTCGAACTGCTCCATCAGTACACCCACCCCTCGAGCCGCGAGCCGCTGCGGCCCTCAGGCGTGCCCGGGTCGGCCTGGACGGGCTTCTGGAGGGAGGGCCGGAGGGCGGCGGTGAGCGTGCGGACGAGGAACGCGTTGACCGAGAGCCCCTCCCGTTCCGCCGCCTCCTCGATCTGCGCCTTCAGCCAGTCAGGCGGACGGAAGCTGATGCGGGCGGTGCCGGCCTCGCTGGGAGGCTCCGACGCGGCGTCGTCCATGGTGCCAGACGGCACCGTCGTGACGTCGCTGCGGTCAGCCCTCGCGGGTGATCCCGTGGGATGGGTGACGACGAAGTCGATCTCCCTCCCCCGGAGGCGCAACTCGGCGGCGCCCGGGGCCAGATCGAGCGTGACCTCCTGCATCGCCTCGGAGAGCGCATCTTGGAGGACGAGGCGGGCGGCTGCCTGCAGCGGCAGTACGAGCCGTTCGGCAAGCTCCACCATCTCGTCCCCGCCGAGCGCCGCGGCGTCGGCGAGGTGCCGGGTCAGCGCCAAGAGGTGCGCGTCGATATTCATGACATCATGATGACGCCATTCTGGCGTCATAACAAGAGGAGATCGACATCCTCGACGGCGCCGCAAGGTCCTTCCCGTGCGTCTAGGCTGAGCGCATGACTGACGGCGCGCAGACGAACCGGCTCACCATCGCGATCCTCGACGACTACCAGGGCGTGGCCCGCGAGCTCGCCGACTGGTCCCGGCTCGAAGCGGCAGGGCACGAGATCACCGTCTTCCGCGAGCATCTGGGGCACGACGACGACGCCGTGGTCGCCGCGCTCGAGCCGTTCGACGTCGTCGTGGCCATGCGCGAGCGCACCCCGCTGCGGGCGGAGCGGCTCGAACGGCTTCCGAACCTGAAGC
This sequence comes from Sinomonas flava, assembly GCF_039531875.1. Lineage (NCBI taxonomy): Bacteria > Bacillati > Actinomycetota > Actinomycetes > Micrococcales > Micrococcaceae > Sinomonas > Sinomonas flava. The sequence continues at coordinate 6,459 of NZ_BAAAQW010000006.1, forward strand.
TCATCGTCTCGACCGGGCGGCGCAACGCCTCGATCGACCTCAAGACGACTCCGCTGAAGGGCGTCACAGTCTGCGGCACCGGCTACCTGCCGGCACCCGCGGCCGAGCACGCGTGGGCCCTGATCCACGCCGCGACCCGGAGGCTCGATGCCGAGCTCGGCTCCGGCGGCGCGGGGTGGACCCGCGACGGCGGGTGGCAGACCACCGTGGGACGCGGGCTCGAGGGCCGCCGGCTCGGGGTGCTGGGCCTGGGCAACCTCGGCAGCCGGGTGGCGAGGGTGGGCCTCGCGTTCGGCATGGAGGTGGTGGCGTGGAGCGAGAACCTCACCGAGGAGCGGGCGGCAGAGGTCGGCGTACGGCGGGTGGAGAAGGACGAGCTGTTCGCGGGCTCGGACATCCTCTCCGTGCACCTGGTCCTGTCGAAGCGGTCACGCGGCCTCGTCGGCGCGGCGGAGCTGGCGCTCATGAAGCCCGACTCCGTCCTCGTCAACACCTCCCGCGGCCCGATCATCGACGAGGCCGCCCTCGTCGAGGCGCTGAGGGCGGGCCGGATCGGCTGCGCGGCGCTGGACGTGTACGACGTCGAGCCCCTCCCCGCCGACCACCCGCTGAGGACCGCGCCGCGCACCGTCCTGACCCCGCACATCGGGTACGTGACGCGCGAGCAGTACGAGGTGTTCTACCGGGACGCGGTGGAGGACATCGAGGCGTGGGCTGCTGGGTCGCCGGTGCGGGTCATGGAGCTCCCGCCCCGCTGACCTCCCGCTCCCCGGTCTGGGGGTCACCTCCTGGGGGTCACCTACGTGCTCCGCGCCCGGCGCGCCGGCCCTCCCAGGAGACGGTCCGGCAGGACCTTCGAGGCCGCCACCGTGGCCTTGTACAGCACGGAAGGCACCGAGACGGCCTTCCCGGCGAGGTTGTCCCTGAGCCCGTCGCGCACCACCCGATCGGCGCGCAGCCAGATCCAGGCGGGCAGGTAACGCGTCTCCATGCCCATCCGGCTGTGGAACTCCGTCCTGGTGAGCCCCGGGCAGAGCGCCGTGACGTGCACTCCCGATCGCCGGTAGTGGACGTTGGCCCAGCGGCTGAAGGTCAGGAGCCAGGCCTTCGCCGCGGCATAGGTTCCGCGCGGCAGGTACGCGGCAACGGATGCGACGTTGATGATGCGGCCCTCGCCGCGCGCCAGCATGCCCGGGAGCGCGGCATGGCACAGGCTCATCGCGGCCTCGACGTGCAGGCGGAGGTGGTTCACCTCGTCCAGGAGCGTGTTGTCGTGGAAGTCGTGCAGGAGCCCGTGGCCAGCGTTGTTGACGAGGATCCCCACGGGCCTGCTCGGATCCTTCGCGCGGGCGACGGCGAACGCGAGCCCCTCGGGATCCGTGAGGTCGACATCCACGACCTCGACCTCCACCCCGTGCTCCGCACTGAGCCCGCGGGCCGCGGCTTCAAGGCGTTCGCGGTGGCGGGCGACCAGGACCAGATCGTGTCCCTCGGCCGCGAGCTGGCGGGCGAATTCGGCCCCTAGGCCGCTGCTCGCCCCGGTGATCAGCGCCGTCGTCATGCGCTACAGCCTACGGGAACGCGCGCCCCGCCCGGGTGGGCGTGGGCGCGCGGCCCGGCGCCGCTCAGCCGCGCAGGGTGGCGAGAATACCGCCGGCGGTGCCCCGCGCCGTCGTGCCCCACTCGTCGAGGAGTCCGGCGAGGTCCTCGCCGTCGGCCCGCCGTGCGGCCACGCCGTCCGCGACGGAGGTCAGGACCGCGGTGCGCAGCTCCGTGTTGACGTTGACCTTCCCGACGCGGAACGACGCCGCGCGGGCCAAGTCTGCGGCAGGGATCCCCGAGGCGCCGTGCAGCACGAGCGGCACCGGGCTCTCCTGTGCGATCCGGCCGAGGACGTCCCAGCGGATCTGCGGCTCGCCCCTGTACCGGCCGTGCACGTTCCCGATCGCGACCGCGAGCAGCTGAGCGCCCGACCGCTCGACGAACCCGCGGACTTCCTCCGGGTCGGTGAGGCCTGCGGCGTCCTGGGCGAAGGCCTTGTCCTCGTCGCCGGCGAGGCCGCCGAGCTCGCCCTCGAGGACCACGTCCGGCCCGACCAGGTCGCGGACGCGCCGCACGAACGCGATGTTGTCCTCGAGGGCGAACGCCGAGCCGTCCGCGAGGACCGCGTCCGCACCGGCGGCCACGGCATCGGCGATCACGCGCGGGTCGGAGGCGTGGTCGAGCTGGACGCACACAGGAACGGAGGCGCCGTCGGCGAGCGTCCGGAGGGCAGCGATGAGCCGGAGCCCATCGCGGGTGGCGGCGGTCTTGGGGGCGACATTGAGCACGACGGCGAGCCCCGCCTCCTCAGCGGCTGTCACCACGGCGGTGGCCGTGGCGAAGTCGTAGCACGTGAACGCCGGGACGGCCCCGCCCGAGAGGAGCGAGGCCGCCACGACGTCGTCGAGACGAGAGCGCATCAGTGCCCGAGCCCGCCGACGAGGAGCCACGCGACGGACGTGAGCAGGAAGCCTGCAACGCCGAGGACCGTGGTCAGGACCGTCCAGGTCTTGAGGCCGTCCGCGACCGTGAGCCCGTAGTAGCGCACCACGACCCAGAAGCCGGCGTCGGTCACATGGGAGAGGCCGAGGGAGCCGAAGCCGATCGCGATGACGATGACGGCGATCTGCGCCGGGGTGTACCCGCCGTTCTGGATCGCGGCGGTCAGGAGGCCCGTGGTCGTGACGATCGCGACTGTCGCGGAGCCCTGGGCTGCGCGAAGGGCCAGGGAGATGACGAAGCCCAGGAGGATGATCGGGAGGCCGATGCCGTCGAGGGTCGTGGACAGCGCGGCGCCGATGCCGGAGACCCGGAGGACCTCGCCGAACACGCCGCCGGCGGCGACGATCATGAGGATCGAGGCGATCGGGGGCAGGGACTGCTCGAAGATCTCACCCGTTTGCTTGAGCGACCAGCCGCGCCGCACCGCAAGGGTGAAGAACGAGATCCCCACGGCGACGAGGAGCGCCAGGAACGGGTTGCCGATGAACGACGCGACACCGTAGGCGGGGTTGCTCTTCGGGAGCGTGAGGGTGCCGACGGTGCCGAGCATGATCTGCACGATCGGGGCCGCGATGAGGGCGACGATGAGGCCGGGCTTCGGCGGGGCCATGACGGCGCCCGGCGTCCTGAGCGCGGTGGCGACTCCGCCACGGGCGGAGCCGCTGTTCCCGGAACCGCTGTTCCCGGGGCGGCTGTTCCCGGCGCCGCCGTTGCCGAGCGGGTGCTCGTGGCCCGCGCGGATGGTCTCCGGGCTGCCGTACTCGTCGAGCTGGGCCTTGACTGTGGGCAGGAGCTCCATGGGGCGGCGGTTCATGATGCGGGCCACCCAGTAGGAGAGGAAGCCGAGCGGCACGCAGATGGCCAGGGAGATCATCGTGATCAGGCCGATGTCCGCCCCGAGGACGCCCGCGCCGGCCACGATGCCGGGGTGCGGCGGGACGGCCACATGGATCGAGAGCATGATGCCGGCCATGGGCAGGCCGAACTTGATCGGGTGCACGTTGAGGAGCTTGGCGAACGCGTAGACGATCGGGACGAGGACGATCACGCCGACCTCGAAGAACACGGGGATCGCGACGAGGAAGCCGACGAGCGTGAGCGAGACGGCGACGCGCGTGCGGCCGAACCGCTCGACGAAGTGGTCCGCGAGGGACTGGACGCCGCCGGACACCTCGATCATTCGGCCGAGGATGGCACCGAGGGCGATGAGCAGGGCCACCTTGCCCATCGTCGAGCCGACGCCGTTCGACACGACCGTGAAGATGTCCGTCAGCGGGATCTGCGCAGCCACGGCGACCGCGATGCTCACGGTGAGCAGCGCGACGAACGCCTGGATCTTGAAGCGGATGATCATCACGAGCAGCACGGCGACGCCGAGCGCCGCGATCGTGAGGAGGAGCGGCGTGCCGAGCTCGACGGCGGGCTTGATCGGCGCGGCGTCGGCCAGCGGAACCGCCGCGCGTGCTCCGAGGATGGTCAGGGGGTTCACTTCACTGGTTTCCTTCGACTGTGGGCCAGGCGCGAAGCCGGCAGGGGGCAGGAGGCGGTGAGGCCCGCGTCGCCGTGGGCCTGCGGGGACGCGGGTGTCAGGCGCTGCGCTTGGCGGGGGCGACGACCTTGATGACGGCGGAGTCATCCGCGGCGGCGAGGCCCTGGGCCTGGCCGAGCAGGTAGAGCTGCTCGGCGGCCGCGGCGACCGGGGCGGCGAGCCCGACCGAGCGGGCGGCCTTGCCGACGATGCCCATGTCCTTGACGAAGATGTCCAGGCGCGAGAGGACCTCGGCCCCGTCCTCGGAGTAGGCCTCGAGCATGCGCGGCCCGCGGTTGGAGAGCATGAACGAGCCTGCGGCCCCGGCGCCGAGCGCCTCGAGGGTCTTGGCGGTGTCGAGGCCGAGCGCGTCCGCGAGGGCGAGGGCCTCGGCGGCGGCGGCGATGTGGACGCCGCACAGGAGCTGGTTGACGGTCTTGAGGGCCTGGCCGTCGCCGGGCTTGTCCCCCACCACGGTCAGCGTCGAGGCGAGGAGCGTCAGCACGGGGCGGGCCTTCTCGAGGTCCGCAGGCGTCGCGCCGACGACGATGAGCAGGTCGCCCTCTCCGGCGCGGACGGGGCCGCCGGAGAGCGGGGCGTCGACGAGGCCGACGCCGAGCTCGGCCAGGCGCGCGGCGGTGCCTGGGATCGCGTCGGTGCCGACCGTGCTGGTGAGGATCACGACGGCGCCCGGGGCGAGCGCGGAGGCCACGCCGTTCTCGCCGAAGAGTACATCGTCGAGCTGCTCGCCGTTGCGGACCGCGAGCAGGAGCGCGTCGGCGCCCTCGACCGCCTCGCGCGCCGAGGCGAAGGTCGCGATGCCCGCGGCGGCGGCGAGGTCGAGGCGGGCCTGGGCGATGTCGAAGCCGTGGACGGTGAGGCCTGTGGCCAGGCGCGTGGCCATGGGCAGGCCCATGGCGCCCAGGCCGAGGACGGCGACCGTCTGGGTGGACGTGGCGGTGGCGGAAGAGGCAGCGGCGGCAGAAGTGTCGGACACGGGTGTTCTCCTATGAACGGAAACGGCGGTTGAGCGGAGCGGGTTTCGGCTGCGCTCAACCCGCGGGTGGGTCAGAAGGTGGCACTGAGGGTCTTGGTGACCTTCGCGAGGGACTCGTCGTCGCCGACGTTCCCGGCGAAGACGACATAGGGGATGCCGCGGGCCGGCCCGTCCACAGGCTCCCAGAGCGAGACGATCCCCGGGAGCATGGGCCCGCGAACGATGGCGCGCCGGATCTCGAGGCCGTGCGCGGCCACGTCGGAGGAGGTGATGCCGCCCTTGGCGATGACGAAGCGCGGGGGCGTCGTCTTGAGCACGGTGTTGACCACGCTGACGACGGCGGCGCTCACCGTGCGCGCGATCTCGAGGCTGCGCGCTGGGTCGTCGGTCTTCACGAGGGTGCGGGAGGTGTGGACAATAACGTCGCCCACGGCGAGGGCGCGCACGACGGCGGCGACCGTCGCCTCGATGTGGGCTGCGGCCCTCTCCGGCTCGAGGAGCTGGTTGACGTCGATCTCGATCGTCCGGGCGGAGGCGTGCTGGGCGGTCAGCCGGGCGAGCTGTCGGGTCGTGAGGCCCACGTGGGAGCCGACGACGATCAGGCCGCCCGTGGCGAGGTCCTCCCGTGCGCCGCCGGTCTCGGCGGCGGCCGAGGCGCCGTAGACCTCCTCGGCGGTGAGCGGCTCGCGGATCTCCTGGCCGATCCGGCCGCGGACGAAGGGCGGTCCCACACGGTAGAGGAGCGCTTTGCCGCGGCGTTCCGCCTCCTCGAGGCCGAGGGCGAGGGCGCGGAAGTCGTTCTCGCCGACGATGTCGGCGACGATCGGGGTCGAACCGGTGGCCGGGGCGATGGCGTCCGCGATGGCGCCTGCACCCGCCCGGATCGTCCCGAGGTCGAGGACGATCACGTCCTCGGAGCGCACGCGGCCGCCGGACTTCTCCTCGACGTACGCCGGCAGGTAGGAGGTCGAGAAGCCGAAGGTCGCGTCCTTCGCGAACTCCGTCTCGCTCACGGGGGTCAGCGCGGGCTGAGCCTCGCCGTCGGTGCCGTCGTCCGGGGCGGGGGCGGCCGCCGTCGTGCGCATGAAGTGCTCGCCGCCGATGGTGAGGCGGCCGGCGTCGGGGAACGCGGGGACCATGACGACGCCGTCGACCGGCGCGCCGCCGTGCGCTGCGATGCTCTCGGCGAGGACGTCGGTCTCGAGGGGGAAGTGGCCGCGGAGGGTCGAGTCGCTGCGGCTCACGAACGCGAGGGCGGTGCCGGACTCCCCGGCAGCCTCGCTCGCCGCCGCCACGACCTCACGGTTGCGCTCAGCCGCCTCGGCCGGGTCCAGACTGCGCGTGTTCGTCAGGACGTAGACGGCCGCGGGGCGGGCTCCGCCGATCCGGGAGGCGAAGGCCCACCGGAAGTCGTCGACGTCCCAGCGGGTGAGGACCGGGAGGTCTGCGACGGACTGCGTGCCGGTGGGGTCGTCGTCGAGGACCACCAGGACGCGGCCCGAGCGCTCGACCGCGTCCGCGACCTCGCGAGCGGAGACCTCGCACTCGGCGGGGTAGGCGGCCAGGGCTTCTGCTTCGAGGAGCATGACGACACTTCCTTGTGCTGGGGTGGGCTGGCTGGGCGGGCGGCATGCGCCTTCTGTAAGATGTCAGACATCTAATCTGCCCATTAGAGTGACACACAACTCAGGTCGGCGCAAGGCGAGGGCGGCTTCCGTAGACTGACGCGGAACGGAGCCCGACCCACGCGCGGAGGGCACAGGGAAGGGGAGCCCGTGGCACGCAAGTCACTCGTCGGCGAGGTGGCCGACGAGCTGCTGGACCGCATCATCTCCGGCGAGTTCGTTCCGGGCGCGCTTGTGCCGGGCGAGCTCGAGCTCGTCGAGCACCACGAGGTCAGTCGCATGACGGTGCGCGAGGCGATCAAGACCCTCACGGCGCAGAACATCCTGCGCGTCGAGCGCGGCCGGGGCACGTTCGTCAACCCAGTGAACCGCTGGAGCTCCCTGCACGCCGTGCTGCGCGCGACGAGCGAGGGCACCAACGGCAACGACGCCGCGGTCCAGCTCATCGAACTGCGACGCATGCTCGAGACTGGCGCCTGCGAACTGGCGGCCGCGCGAATCTCGGAGGACGACCTGGCGGCGCTGGACGTCTTCGTGGGCCAGATGCGCGACGCCCACGACGCCGGGGACCTCGAGCGCTTCGTGGATGCGGACCTCGCGTTCCACGACGTGATCCTCCACGCGTCCGAGAACGCATTCGTCGCGGTGCTATTCGAGCCCCTCAGCCGGGTCCTCGCAGAGCGGCGCTCCGAGACGTCCGCGGTGCCCGAGATCCAGGAGCACGCGATCGCGATGCACCAGAGGGTCGCGAGCGCGCTGCACAGCCGGAATCCCCACGCCGCGCGCGAGGCCATGGACGCGCACATGCAGCAGACTCTCGACGACCTGCGCACCTACGTCCTGAAGTCCTAGCGGACCGACAACCCTTCGCCCTGCAGCATCCCGGCCGGGCCCTCGCCTTGTGTGACTCTTCTCACGCCATGTAGATTGTCTACAAAATTACGAGAAGACATGGGAGGTTCTGTGCTGTTCACCGCCGAAGAGTACCGAGCTCGGCTTGCAGGGGTTCGCACGAGGATGCGGCGGCAGGGGCTTTCCGCCCTGCTCGTCACGGATCCGGCCAATATCTACTATCTGACCGGGTACAACGCGTGGTCGTTCTACACCCCCCAAGTCGTATTCGTCCCGGCCGACGGCCCGATGATCCTGTTCACGCGGGCCATGGACGCTGGAGGCGCCTTCCGGACGGCATGGCTGCCGCCCGAGAGCATTGTCGGGTACCCCGAGCAGTACGTGCACCGCCCCACCGTGCACCCGTTCGACTGGGTCGCCGCCGCGCTGCGGGAACGCGGGCTCGTCGCTGCAGCGGCAGGGGGGTGCGTCGGACTGGAGATGGACGCCCACTTCTTCTCCCCCAAGGCCTATCGCTCACTCCTGAACGCACTGCCAGAGTGGACGCTCGTGGACAGCTTCGAGCTCGTCAACTGGGTGCGCTCCGTGAAGTCTCCTGCCGAGCTCGACCTCATGCGCAAGGCAGCGAGCGTGTGCGGGGCCGCAATGCAGGCTGCGGTCGAGACGGTCGACGTCGGCGTCCGCCAGTGCGACGCCGCCGCCGCCATCAGCCACTCGCAGATCACCGGAGCCGAGGGGGCGGACGGCGACTACCCTGCCATCGTGCCCATGCTCCCGACCGGCGAGGCAGCGGACACCCCCCACCTGACCTGGAGCGACGAACGCTTCGAGGACGGGCAGGCCGTCGTCGTCGAACTGGCCGGGGCCCACCGCCGCTACCACGCTCCGCTCGCGCGGACCCTCACGCTCGGCAGGCCGTCCCAGCGGCTCATCTCGCTCGCGGGTGCCGTCGCCGAGGGCATCGAGGCGGTGCTCGACGCGGTCCATCCCGGCGTCCCGGTCCGCGACCTGGCCAGCGCCTGGAATGCGAGCCTCGCACGGCACGGCCTCGAGAAGCCCTCCCGCATCGGCTACTCGATCGGGGTCGGGTTCCCGCCGGACTGGGGCGAGCGCACGATATCCATCCGCACCGAGGACGAGACTGTCCTCGCCGAGAACATGACGTTCCACGTCATCGGCGGCATGTGGATGGACCACTACGGCTACGAACTCTCCGAATCCATCCGTGTCGCGTCTGACGGCGCCGAAGTCCTGACGGACTTCCCGCGCGAACTGATCCAGAAGGGGCTGTGAAAGCATGACCGCAGAAGACCTCGCCATCCTCTCCCCTGAGGCCCTCCCGCTCGCAGCCCGCGCAGGGCACCTCGTGGGGTCCGTCATCGACTCGAGCACATCCCTGCTCGCCTCGATGAAGCACGACATCGTCCGGTTCGCGATGGGCTCCCCCGCGGACGAGGCGGTCCCGATCGCCGAGCTGCGCGAGATCGCCGGCGCGGTCCTCCGCCACGGCTCCATGACCTACGGTGCGACGGAGGGCGAGCCCGAGCTGCTCGAGTCCCTCGTCGGCTATCTGTCAGGGACCGCCGATCCAACCGCCGCGGACCGCGTGACGATCACGGCCGGCGGCATGCAGGGCCTCGATCTCGCCTGCAAGATCTTCATCGACCCGGGCGACCTCGTGATCGTGGAGAGCCCGACCTACACGAACGGCAGCGCGACGGCCCTCAGCTACGGCGCCCAGCTCCTCGAAGCCCCGCTCGACGAGAACGGGCTCGTCGTCGAGGCACTCCCGGAGCTCGTCGCGGCCACCGGCCGCACACCCAAGGCGATCTACACGATCCCCAACTTCCAGAACCCCTCCGGCGCGACGCTCTCGCTGCAGAGGCGCAAGCTCCTCCTCGAGCTCGCGCACCGATGGAACGCCGTCATCATCGATGATGATCCCTACGGCCTGCTGCGCTTCGAGGGGACGGACATCCCGAGCTTCCAGGCGCTCAGCCCCGGCGACCCGCTCGTGTTCTCCGTGCGCACGTTCTCCAAGATCCTCGCGCCGGGCCTGCGCGTCGGCTGGGTCGACACCGACCCGTCCTTGCGCCAGCTCGTGATCAACGCGAAGCAGGCCATGGACACGTGCACCAACGTTCCGGCCCAGCACCTCGTCGCGGAGTTCATCCGCCGCGGCCGCCTGGACAGCCACCTCGCCGGACTCCGCACCCAGTACCGCGACCGGAAGCAGGCGATGCAGGCGAGCATCCGCCGGCACCTCGGGGACCTCGTGACCACCACGGACCCGGAGGGGGGCTTCTTCCTGTGGCTCACCCTCCGCGGGGAGGCTGCGCAGATCTCGACCCGCCGGCTCTTCGAGACGGGCTTGGCAGAGGGTGTCGCGTTCATCCCCGGGCCGGCGCTCTCCGCCGAGGGAAGGTTCGACGACGCGCTGCGGCTATGCTTTGCGACGAGCACCCCGGAGCGCACTGACGAGGGCATCCGCCGGCTGCGCCGAGCGATCGACGTCGAGCTCGGCTCGGTGGCCGGGTGAGCCGGGTCGCGGCCTCCATCGAGGACGATGTCCTCGCCCTCATCACCGAGGACGAGCTCGTCTCGGTCACGGAGGCGCTCGTGGCCGCGGCAGGGGAGAACCCGGGTGGCACTGAGGAGGCCACGATCGCGGTCCTCGAGGCGTTCTGCCTCGGCGCCGGCCTCGAGACCCTGACCGAGGAGGCCGCTCCCGGGCGGCCGAACCTCACGGCCGTCCTGCCGGGCGGGGAGCGTCCGGGGCTGCTGTTCCTCGGGCACTCCGACGTGGTCCCGGCCGGCGAGGGGTGGGAGCGCCCGCCCTTCGAACCGTACGTGCGCGACGGGCGGCTCTACGGCCGGGGCTCGACGGACATGAAGGGCGGCCTCGCGGCCGTCGCCGTGGCGCTCAAGGCACTCAAAGCGGCAGGCGCGCAGCTTCCCGGACCAGTCACGCTCGCGTGCACGGTGGACGAGGAGGATCTCGGGATCGGCATCCGTGCGTACACGCGTGCCCACGCCGGCGAGTCCTTCTCGGGCTGCATCGTCGCCGAGCCCACCGACCTCGCCACCGTCATCGGTTGCCGCGGCGACAGCTACATCGACGTCACCGTGCATGGGAAGTCCGCCCACTCGGGGCGCCCCTCCGATGGCCGCAGTGCCATCAATGCCGCGGCCAAGATCATCGGACTGGTGGTTGAGGACCACGAGCGGCTCCAGGAGACGCAGGATCCGCTTCTGGGCGCCGGCAGCTGGAACGTCGGCCTCATCGACGGCGGCAGCGGCACCTCCATGGTGGCCGGCGAGTGCCGGCTCTCGCTCGACCGCCGACTCATGCCCGACGACGACCCGCACCGGATCCTCGACGGCCTCCGCGCACGCATCGGCGAGGCCGGCATCGACCAGGACGGCATCGGCGTGAGCGCTTCAGTCACGATGGAGATGCCCGGTTTCCGCACGCCCGAGGACCACCCGCTCGTCGGCGACGCCGTCGCTGCCCTGGCCGACTGCGGCTTTGCGAGCGGGATCAGTGGCTGGACGGCAGCGTGCGACGGCGGGTTCATCGCCCGGGACTTCGGCGTCCCCACGATCGTGCTGGGCCCCGGGGGGCTCAACGACCAGGCCCACCAGGTGAACGAGTCGGTGAGCATCGCCGAGCTCGTCACGGCGGCACGCGCGTACGCGCTCCTGTGCCTGCGGCAGGCGAAGGCGGGGTAGGGAACCCGGTCCGCACGAGGAGAAGGCGGCGGCCAGACCATGGCCGCCGCCTTCTCCACTGCCCGGCTCGGCAGTCGTGTCAGTGCTGGAGCACAGCCCGCAGGAACGTCCGAGTCCGGTCCTCGAGCGGGTTCTTGAAGATCTGCTCCGGCGGACCGCTTTCCACGGCCCTGCCATGGTCGAACATGACGACCCGGTCGGAGATCTCCTCGGCGAAGCGCATCTCGTGCGTGACCATGAGCATCGTCATGTCCGTGGTATGCGCGAGATTGCGGATCACGCCGAGCACCTCGCCGATGAGCTCGGGGTCGAGCGCCGAGGTCGGCTCGTCGAAGAGCATGACCTTGGGTCGCATCGCGAGCGCCCGCGCGATCGCGACGCGCTGCTGCTGGCCGCCCGAGAGCTGCGGCGGCGTGTGGTTCATGTGCTTGCCGAGCCCGACGAGGCTCAGCAGGTCCGCGGCGCGCTCACGGGCCTCTGCCTTGCCCATGCCGAGGACATGGATCGGCGCCTCGATGACATTCTCAAGCGCTGTCATGTGCGGGAACAGGTTGAACTGCTGGAAGACCATGCCGATCTTCCGGCGGGTCTGCCGCAGCTGCCGCGTCTCCTTCGGCTTCTCCCCCGGCGCGACCTTCCACAGGACGTCCCCGTCGACCGTCACGATGCCCTCGGTCGGGCTCTCGAGCGTCATGAGGATCCGAAGGATGGTGGTCTTCCCGGAGCCGGAAGGCCCGATGATCGAGACCTTCTCCCCCGGCCGGACGTCGAAGTTGAGCGAGGAAAGGACCTGGTTCGAGCCCCAGCTCTTGCTGACGTCCTCGAAGCTGATGACCGGGCCGGACTCGGCCTGCCCGTCCCCGCGCGGAATGGTGTGCCCGGCGGGCGCAGGGTCAGTGCTGGGGCGCATAGCGCCGCTCCAATCTGCCGACAAGGCGTGACGAGGGGTAGCTGACGATGAAGAAGAGGACCGCCGCGAGGGTGAGCGGCTCGAGGTAGCGGAAGTTGGAGGTTCCGATGGCCTGGGCCGTGGCGAGGAGCTCCACGACCGTGATCGCCGAGAGCACCGCCGAATCCTTGAACATCTGGATCAGGTAGTTCCCGAGCATCGGGACGACCGACCGGAGGGCCTGGGGCAGGATGACCTTCCCCCACGTCCGGCTGGCCGGGAGGCCGAGCGCCGTGCATGCCTCCCACTGGCCCCGGTGGACCCCCTGGATGCCGCTGCGGTACACCTCCGCCATGTAGGCGCTGTAGTTGATGCCGATCACGACGGCACCAGTGGTGAAAGCGTCCGCGCTGATCCCGTAGCCGGGCAGGACGAAGAACGCGCAGTACGCCTGGACCAGCAGCGGGGTTCCGCGGATGAACGTAACGGCGAACGCCACGGCCTGGGACACCGCCGAGATGGCCAGCTGGCGGACGACGGCGAACGCGAGCCCGAGGAGCGCGGCGAACAGGGTGCCGAGCACCGTGATCTGGACCGTGACCAGGAGCCCCTGGAGGAGGGCCGGGATCACAGAGATCGCGAAGTCGTTGTCCCAGATCATGCGGCACCTGCCTTGACCAGCCGCCGCTCGGCGCGCGCGGCCGAGACGGCCTTGCGGTCAAGGGCGAAGCGGCGTTCGAGCATCCCGATGACGAGCGTCAGCACGAGCGAGAGCACGAAGTACATGACGAGGATGGTGAGGAACACCGCCGTCGTCTCCCCCGTGGTGTTCCTGACCATCTGGGCGCGGAACGTGAGGTCCGCAACCGTCACGAGCGAGACGAGGGACGTGTTCTTCAACAGGTCCACCATCACGTTCCCGAACGGCGGCAGCATGGCCGGTATGGCCTGCGGCACGAGGACCCGGCGCAGGCGCAGCGCGGGGCCCATGCCGAGGGCCACGCACGCCTCGGTCTGCCCCTTGGGCCGGCTCCTGATCGCCCCGCGGACCACCTCTGCCGCGTAGGCGCCCTCGTTGAGGCCGAGCGCCAGGACGGCCGCGGTGAGCGGTGCGAGCTGGATGCCGAAGAATGGCAGGGCGAAAAAGAACCAGAACATCTGGACCAGGAGCGACGTCCCGCGGAAGACCTCCACGAAGACGGCCGCCGGCCAGCGCAGGAACCAGCGGCCCGACAGGCGCGCGAGGCCGGCCGCGAAGGCCACCCCGACGCACACGATCGCGCCGAGCACGGTTACAAGGACCGTGGTCCAGAGCCCCTGCCAGAGCAGGGGTGCGTAGTCGATGACTGCAGACACGTCAGGGCTCCGTCGGGTAGGCCGCCGCGGTCAGCCCGCGGTCTGGCATAGCTCCTGAGCCGTGACGCCTTCGACGACGGCAGGATCGAATCCCCACTTCGTGAGGATCTGGCCGAACTCGGGGGTCTTCTTGAATGCCGCGAGTTCCTTGTTGTACGCCTCCTGGAAGGAGGAATCGGCCGTCCTGAAGGCCGCACCCGAGCCGGTGCGTGGCGCATCCTTGAGGGCCTCGGTGACCTCGAACCCCGCGTCGTCCTTCGCGAGCGCCCGCAGCGACAGGGTCGGGAGCAGGAATGCGTCGGCGCGGTTGGCCTTGACGGCCTCGATGCCGCTGCGGCCGTCGGTGACCTTGACCTGCTGCGGCTCAGGCACGTTGGCCGTCTTGAGGATGCCTTCCTCGAACCCGCCCGGGAGGACGGCGATGCGCAGGCTCGGGTCAGCGGTGATCGCGGCGATCGAGGTGATGCCCTTGGGGTTGCCCTTGGGCGTCGCGTAAGACTCCGTGGACACGATGACGGGTTCCGAGTAGGCCACCTGGGAGCAGCGCGACTGCTTCATGAAGAGGCCTGCCGCGATGACGTCCCAGCGGTTGGCGTTGAGCCCGGGGATCATGGAGCCGTACGGCGTCACGATGCCCTGGATGTCCGCGATGCCGAGGCGCTTGCACACGGCGCGGAGCACGTCCGGCTCGCAGCCGCTCACGACTCCGTCGGCGCTGACCTGCGTGTAGGGTGGCTCGTTCGCGATGGCAACACGGAGGAATCCCTGCGCCTTCGCGGTCTCGAGCAGGTTTCCCGCGGCGGCGTTGGCCGCGCCGCCCACGGGGACCGACGAGCAGCCGCTGGCCCACCCTGCCAGCGCCGCTCCGACCGCGGCGACCCCTGCCGTCCGCAGCGCGTCCCTGCGCGAAATGTTCATCATGTCTACTCCTGTTCAGCCGGCCCCATCGCCGGCAACGGATTGGAGGAGCACCTCCTGTGACTTGCGTTACAAACTTAGGTACGATCCCTATCATTGTCAACAATACGACGTGCAAACGTTCAAGTTGTCGACCAGAGGACATGGTGTTTGATACGCGTGAGGGCGGCCGCCGCATGCGTAAGGCATGCAGCGACCGCCCTGGGGCCCGCGGAGGTCTGGGGTTTCTACTTCTGCTGCAGCTGCCCGACCTGATGACTGCCGGCCGGCGCCTCGGTGCCCGGCAGCTCCGTCCCCCGCAGGGACGCGCCGCTGGTCTCCCGCATGAATCGGACCGAGACGAGGCCGATCACGCATGCAGCCATCATCGAGAACGCCGGGAAGAGCGGATTGCCGAACGCCTCGATGCCCGCTTGGTTGTACAGCGGCGCGGTGCCGCCGAACAGCGACGTCGAGACGTTGTAGGTGATGGCGAAGCCCGCGTAGCGCACGTGGGCCGGGAACATCGCCGGGAACGTGGCCGAGATCGTCGCGAGCTGCGGGATGTAGAGCAGACCGAGGATGCCGAAGCCGACGAGGGGCCACCAGGAACCCGCACCCAAGAGCATGAACATCGGAATGGCCAGGACGAACAGGCCGATGAGGGAGGCATACCAGAGGGGCTTCCGGCCCACCCTGTCGGACAGCGCTCCGGCCGCGGGGATGACGAGCATCATGACGAACTGGGCGATGAACATGATCGTCAGCACCGTCTGGCTCTCGAGGCCCGCGACGGTCTCGAGGTAGGTCGGCATGTAGGTCAGCAGCGTGTAGTTCACTACGTTGAGCGCGATGACAAGGCCCGCGAGCGTGAGGACGCTCGGCCAGTACTTGACCACGAGGTCCTTCAAGCCCATGCTGGCCGACTTCTCGGACTTCCCGGCCGCCTCCAGCTCCTGGAAGACCGGCGTCTCGGCGAGGCGCGAGCGCAGGTACAGGCCGATGAGCCCAAGGGGTGCCGCAAGCAGGAACGGCACGCGCCATCCCCAGTCGTTCATGGCATCGTTGCCGACGAACGTCTCGCCCATGAGGACGATGAGGGAGCCGAAGGCAAAGCCCGCGAGCGTGCCGAACTCGAGGAAGCTGCCGAAGAACCCGCGCCGCCGGTCGGGCGCATACTCGGCCATGAAGGTCGCCGCGCCGCCGTACTCGCCGCCCGTCGAGAAACCCTGGACGGCGCGCAGGAGGATCAGGAGGACGGGGGCGGCGATGCCCAGGACGCTGTACGTCGGCAGGAGGCCGATCGCGCACGTCGCCCCCGCCATGAGCAGGATCGTGAGGGCGAGGACGCGCTTGCGACCGAAGCGATCGCCGAGCGGACCCCAGACCATGCCTCCGAGCGGGCGGATGAGGAACGAGAATGCGAAGGTGCTCAGGGCCAGAAGCGTTCCAGCCGGCCCGGGGAAGAAGTTGTGCGTGATGTAGGCGACCGAGACGGCGTAGACGCCGTAGTCGAACCACTCGGTCGCATTGCCGATGGCGGAGGCGGCGACAGCGCGGCGGACGGTCCTCGCGTCGGGGGAGGGGGAAGCGGATGCAGGGTTCATGATTGCTCCGGTGTTGGATCGGTGGGCAGGGGGTCAGGACTCGCGGACGAGGGCGGCGGGCCGTTCGGTCCGCCACGCCGCGGCGGTCTCGTAGGCCTGGGCCGCGCGCAGCACGGTGCGGTCCGCATGGCGGGGCCCGATGATCTGGAGCCCGGCCGGCAGGCCCTCTTCGGTGAATCCGCACGGGACGCTCATCGCCGGCTGCTGCGTCATGTTGAACGGATAGGTGTAGGGGGTCCAGCTCGTCCAGTGCCGTGAGCTCCAGCCCTCCGGGACGTCGCGGCCCCGGGGGAAGGCGGGCAGGGGCAGGGTCGGCGTGAGGAGGAGATCGTAGGTCTCGTGGAAGAGTCCCATGCGCACACCGAGCTCCATCCGCACGGCCGTCGCGTCAAGGAACTCCGAGGCGCTGATGTGGCCCTGCTCCTCAATGCTGGTGCGCAGGCCTGGATCGACCTGCTCCGCAGCCCCCGGACCATAGCCCTCGAGCACCTTCGCCGCGCCGGCGAACCACAGGACGTGGAAGGCCTCGACCGGGTCCGTGATGCCCGGGTCGACTTCCTCGACGATCGCGCCGAGCCCCTCGAACGTGGCCGCCGCGGCCCGCACGAGCCGGTCGATCTCGGGATCGTTCGTGCCGAAGCCCAGCGTCGGCGAGAACGCGATGCGCAGGCCGCGCACGCCGTCGTGCAGGCCGTCAAGGAACGAGCCCGACGGAGTCGGCAGCGCCGACCAGTCCCGCGGGTCGTAACCCGTGACAACGTCGAGCAGGAGGGCGCTGTCCGCGACCGTCCGGGTCATGGGGCCTGCGTGGGCGAGCGTGCCGAACGGGCTGGCGGGGAACATTGGGACGAGGCCGTAGGTCGGCTTGAGCGCCACGGTGCCCGTGAAGGCGGCCGGGATGCGGACAGAGCCACCGCCGTCGGTCCCCATCGACCACGGGCCCATCCCGAGGCCGACGGCGGTCGCGCTGCCGCCGCTCGACCCACCCGAGGTGAGGCGCGGCGCACGGGGATTGCCGGTCGAGCCGTGGCGCAGGGAGTCGGTGACGCCCTTCCATGCGAACTCCGGGGTCGTGGTCTTGCCGAGGAAGACGGCACCCGTCTCGCGCAGCCGTGCCACGCATGGCGCATCCTCCTCCCACGGACGGTCCGCGTCGATGAGCCGGGTCCCCCGCAGGGTGGGCCATCCGCGCGTGTAGAAGATGTCCTTGATGGAGGTCGGAATCCCGTCGCCGGGGCCCAGGGGCGCGCCGTCGCGCCAGCGCCGCTCGGAGTCGGCAGCCTGACCAAGCGCCTCGTCGGCGTGCACCGCGACGAAGGCATTGACCTCCGGGTCCCATTCTTCGATCGCCTCGAGCGCGGCACGGGTCGCCTCGACCGGCGAGATCGCGCCAGTCCGGTAGCCATCGCGCAGCTCGAGAGCGGTGAGCTGGGCCAGATCGTTCATTGTCGTTGTCCTCCCCGCGCCGGGCATGATCCGGCAGGTACGTCTGTAGGATTGTCGACAACAATACTCCTGTCTGTGAGCCCTGTCACCCTCTGTGCTCGAATTGGGTCGGCTGTTATGATTGTCTACAATCGCTCCCTCGAGGGGGCTCCACCATGCGAGGAGAGAGTATGTCCCAATTGCTCCAGCCGGTCGTTCAGGAGACCACTCCTGCCCTGATTGCGCGCCAGCTGCGTCGGGCGATCGGCCAAGGCGAACTCGCGCCGGGCGACCAGCTCAACGAGGCCGAGCTGAGCCGCCATCTCGGCGTCAGCCGGGGACCGCTCCGCGAGGCCATGCAGCGGCTCACTCAGGAGGGCCTCCTCATCAGCATCCGCAACCGCGGCGTCTTCGTCATCGAGGTCACCAACGACGACGTGCGGGACATGTACCTCGCCCGCACCGCAGTCGAGCGCGCCGCCGCCGCGCGGGTCATCCAGCTCGACGCCGCCGGCGGGGGCGACCGCCTCCTTGCCGTGAGCGACACCATGCGTGCGGCGGCGGAGGCGGACGACGCCGATGCGCTCACCGAAGCGGACGTCGAGTTCCACGCCCTGCTCGTCTCGCTCGCCAAAAGCCCGCGGCTCTCCCGCATGCACAACACGCTCATGGTCGAGACGCGCATGTGCATCACCGCGCTCGAGGACCGCTACTCCTCGCACAGCATCCGCTACGAGGAGCACCTCGCGATTGCCCAGGCGATCCGCGACGGCAACCCCGCCGAGGCGGACCGGCTGCTCGTCGAGCACATGGACGACGCCGTCGCGCGGCTCGAGCCCGCCTGACGGATGCCGCCCGCGCCCACCGCGCCGCAGCACACCCCCAGCGCAGGGAAGGCGGCACAGGGAAGGCTCCCGACGGATTCCGTCGGGAGCCTTCCCTGTTGTGTTTCCCCCTCTTGGCGGACGCGCGTCAGACGCGCGGAACCGCCATGTACTTGTACTCGAGGAACTCCTCGATGCCCACGCGGCCGCCCTCGCGCCCCAGACCGGAGGCCTTGACGCCGCCGAACGGCGCCGCCGGGTTCGAGACGATGCCCGTGTTGAGCCCGACCATGCCGACCTCGAGGGCGTCCCCGACACGGAAGCCGCGGTCCACGTCCTGAGTGAAGAGGTAGCCGACGAGGCCCCACGGCGTGTCGTTGGCGATGCGCACGACCTCCTCCTCGGTGTCGAAGGGGACCACAGGGGCCACGGGGCCGAAGATCTCCTCGTTCATGAGGTCCGCGTCCGCCGAGACGTCCGCGAGCACGGTCGGCGAGTAGAAGTACCCGACGCCCTCGGGGCGGCTGCCTCCGCACACCACCGTGGCGCCCTTCGCCACGGCATCGTCGACGAGCTCCTGGACCTTCCGCAGCGCCTTCTCCTCGACAAGGGGGCCGACGTCGGTACCCGGCTCGACGCCGTCGCCCACCGTGAGCGCGCCGAGGCGGGCGGCGAGCCGGCGGGCGAACTCGTCAGCGACAGATCGCTGGACGAACAGGCGGTTGGCGGCCGTGCACGCCTCGCCCATGTTGCGCATCTTCGCGGCGACCGCGCCCTCGACGGCCCGGTCGAGGTCCGCGTCCTCGAACACGATGAACGGCGCGTTGCCGCCGAGCTCCATCGAGGAGCGCATGACGTGCTGGGAGGCCTGCTCGAGGAGGCGCACGCCGACGGCGGTCGAGCCCGTGAAGCTGACCTTGCGGGCGATCCCGCTCGACATCCACGGCGAGACCACGTCCGAGGCCTTGGTGGTGCACACGACGTTGAGGACGCCTGCCGGGAGCCCGGCCTCGACGAGGATGTCCACGAGCGCAAGCGAGGAGAGCGGGGTGAGGTTGGCGGGCTTGAACACCATGGTGCAGCCTGCCGCGATCGCGGGGCCGATCTTGCGCGTGCCCATCGCGAGCGGGAAGTTCCACGGCGTGACGAGGACGCACGGGCCCACCGGCTCGCGGGAGACGAGGATGCGGTTCTTCCCGTCGCCGGTCGTGGTCAGGTCGCCGCCGATCCGCACGGCCTCCTCGGAGAACCAGCGGAAGAACTCGGCCGCGTAGGCGACTTCGCCCTTGGCCTCGGCCAGCGGCTTGCCCATCTCCGCGGTCATGACGAGCGCGAGCTGGTCCTGACGGGCCATGATGAGCTCGTAGGCACGGCGCAGGATCTCGCTGCGCTCACGCGGCGAGGTCTTGGCCCACTCCTTCTGCACGCGGCCGGCGGTCTCGATCGCGCGGCGGGCATCCTCGGGGCCGCCGTCGGCGACGGTCGCGATGACCTCCTCCGTTGCCGGGTTGACGACGTCGAAGCGCGCGCCCGAAGCGGCCTCGCCCCACACGCCGTCGATGAAGATGCCGGTGCTGATCGTGGCGATCGCCTCGCGCGCCGCGGCGGACGTGGCGGATTCGGTGACGTTCGTGGTCATGGGACTTCCTCTGCTTCCTGAAGGGGGAACTCTGTCGTGTGAGTGGTGTGGGGAACCGCCGCGTGGGGGCGCCGGGATGGCGCTGGGCCGGGGTCGAGCACCTGGGCCAGGTGCAGGCCGGTCCGCTCCGGGTCGACCTGGTCGACCTGGCGCGCGCAGGAGAAGCCGTCCGTCAGCACGACGGCGCCCTGGCCCGCTGCCCGCAGCGCGGGGGCGATGCCGTTCTCGGCGACCTTCATGCTCACGTCGTAGTGCTGCGCCTCGAAGCCGAAGTTGCCGGCGACGCCGCAGCACCCGCCCGCGTCGAGGACCTCGTGCACGCCAGCGGCGGTCAGGGCACTGCGCTGCGGCGCCGAGCCGAAGACGGAGTACTCGTGGCAGTGCGTCTGCAGGACGGCCTGCTCGGGCACCGGCCGGGCGGGGGCAGGCTGCCAGCCTTCGTCGATCCGGCCGGCAATGTGTGAGGCGAAGCTGCGCACACGTGCCGCGACGCGCTTGGCCTGGTCCGTGTGCACGAGCTCCGGCAGGTCCTTGCGCAAGGCCGCCGCGCAGCTGGGCTCGACCACGACGATCGGGCGGTCCGTGCCGTCGTCGAGCGCCTCGGCAGCGCGGGATAGGAGCCGTCGCGCGGTGCCGAGCTGGCCTGTGGAGATCCACGTGAGCCCGCAGCAGGCCTCGGCCGAGCACGCGACGGCGGCGCCCGCGTCCGCGAGGACGCGCGCCGCGGCGCCCGCCACCTCGGGGCGGAAGCCGCGCGTGAACGTGTCGACGAAGAGGACGACCTCGTCCTCGGCCCCGCCCTCGACCGGACCGGCTCCGGGCCCCTGGGCACTCCGCGAGCCGGCTGCCCGGGCGCCGGCCTCAGCGACCTCGCGCCGCCACTCGACCGCCCCTGCGAACCGCGGGAGCGTGCGCTTGGTGGTGAGGCCCCCGGCGGCCGAGGCGAGCTTGCCGAGCGGCGTGGCGAGGACCGCGTTGACGAGGCCCGGCATGCGCCCGGTGAGCTTGAGCCAGCGCGGGAGCCAGCCCAAGGAGAAGTGCGAGAGCGGGCGGATCCGACCGCGGTAGTAGTGGTCGAAGAACTCGGACTTGTAGCTGGCCATGTCCACCCCCGCGGGGCAGTCGGTCGAGCAGGCCTTGCACGCCAGGCACAGGTCGAGCGCCTCGCGTACCTCCTCGGAGCGCCAGCCCTCCTCGACCGTGCGCGCCCCGCGGACCATGTCCTGGAGGACCCGGGAGCGTCCGCGGGTCGAGTCCTTCTCGTCCCGGGTGGCGCGGTAGCTGGGGCACATCACGCCGCCGCTGTCGGCGCGGCACCGGCCCACGCCGATGCAGCCCTGGACGGCGTGCGTCCACGGATCCGTCAGCGAGGCCGTGCCTGCGGGGCGCAGGTCGAAGCTCGTGCGCCACTCTCGCTCGGGCACGCCGGCAAGGGCGAGGTTCGCATCGAGGGGATCGGGATCCGTCATGGACCCGGGGTTGAGGATGCCGGCGGGATCCCAGATCCGCCGGGATTCGGCGAACGCGGCCATGACCTCGCGCGAGTACATGAGCGGGAGGAGCTCCGAGCGCGCGCGCCCGTCGCCGTGCTCGCCCGAGAGCGAGCCGCCATGGCGGACCACGAGTTCAGCGGCGGCGCGGGTGAACGCCCGGAAGACCTCGCGGCCCTCCTCGCTGCGAAGGTCGTAGGTGATGCGGATGTGCATGCAGCCGGCGCCGAAGTGCCCGTACATGACCCCGGTGAGCCCGTGCTCGGCAAGGAGCACGCGCAGGTCGGCGAGGTAGTCGGCGAGCTTCTCGGGCGCGACGGCGGAGTCCTCCCACCCCGGCCACGACTCCCCGCCCGAGGCGAGCCGCGAGGAGAGCCCGGCGCCGTCCTCGCGGACGCGCCACAGGGAGGCGCGGGCCGCCGGGTCGGGCACCGGCTGCCCGGCGACGAGCCGGCCGTTCTCTGCCAGGCGGGCCAGCAGCCGGTCCGCCTCCGCGCGCACCTCGGCCGGGTCGTCGCCGTCGAGGTCCACGAAGAGCCAGGCGCGGCCCGCGGGCAGGCCGAGGACCGAGTCCGGGCCGCGGCGGTGGCGCATCGTGGCGACGATGGCCTCGTCCGTGCCCTCGACCGCGGCCGGGGAGAACTCGAGGATGGTCGGGATGTCCCGCGCGGCGTCCACGACGTCGTCGTACCCGAGGCACACGAGGAGCGCGCTGGCAGGCTTCGGCACGAGCTTCATGCGCGCGCCCACGACGACGGCCCACGTTCCCTCCGAGCCGACGAGGGCACGGGCCACGTTGAAGCCCTGCTCCGGCAGGAGGTTCTGAAGGTGATACCCCGAGACCTGCCGCGGGATGCGCCCGAGCTCGAGCCGGAAGGCGCCCAGGTTCTCGCGTGCGAGAGCGGTGAGGGACGCGGTGAGCTCGGCGGCGCGGGCCGCGGACCCGGCGTCGTACGGATCCGTGGCCCGCAGGGCGGTCTCCGTCGCGGTCAGGCGCGCGCCGTCCGAGGTCACGACGTCGATCTCGGCGACATGGTCTGAGGTGCGCCCGTAGCGGACGGAGTGGTTGCCGCACGCGTCGTTGCCGATGGCGCCGCCCACCGTCGCGCGGTTCTTCGACGACGGGTCAGGCGCGAACGTCCTGCGTCCCCCCGTGGCCCTCTCGACCTCGCGGGAGAGCGTCGCGAGCACGACGCCTGGCTCGACGTCGACCGTCCCCGCACCCTCATCGATGCCGAGGATGCGGTCCATGTGCCGGGACAGGTCGAGGACGAGCCCGGGGCCGACGGCGTTGCCCGCCATCGAGGTTCCGGCACCCCGCGCGATGAGCGGGGTACCGGTGTCGCGGCACGCGGCGACGGCGCCCACGACCTCGTCGACGGTTCGTGGGAAGACGACCGCGAGCGGCTCGACGCGGTAGTTCGAGGCGTCATAGGAGTACTCGGCCCGCCGCCGGGGCGATGCGTCCGCAGCCACGCCGGCGTCCTCGAGCCGACGGAGGAGATCCTCCGCCTGAGTGCTGGTGTCTAGCATGCGGGTCCTCTTCGTTCGGAGTTCTGTCAGACGGCGGCGGCAGCGGGCACGGCGCCCGTGACGACGGCGAGGGCCGCCTCGAAGCGCTCGAGGCCCAGTGCGATCTCCTCCTCCGTGACGACGAGCGCGGGGATGAGCCGCACGACATTGCCCGCGGGTCCGCACGTGAGCGTGAGGAGGCCCTGCCCTGTTGTGGCCTGCTGGACGGCTGCAGCCGTCGTGGGATCCGGGGTGCCATCCGACGCAGTGAACTCGATGCCCTGCATGAGGCCAAGGCCGCGCACGTTGCCTATGGCCGGGAAGCGTGCCTGGATCTCCTTGAGCCCGGCCTGCAGCTGGTCGCCGCGCACGCGCGAGTTCTCGACGAGGCCCTCCTCCTGGATCACCTCCAGCGTCGCGACTGCGGCGGCCGCCGAGACGGCGTTGCCGCCATAGGTGCCGCCCTGTGAGCCGGGCCAGGCCTTGGCCATGGTCGCCGAGGGCGCCGCGATCGCGGAGATGGGGAAGCCGGAGGCGATGCCCTTGGCGGTGATGATGATGTCCGGCGTGGCCGCCGAGTGCTCATGGCCCCAGAACCTGCCCGTGCGGCCGACGCCGGCCTGGACCTCGTCGAAGATCAGCTGGATGCCGTGGCGGTCGGCGCGCTCGCGGAGCCCCTCCAGGAATGCGGGCGGCGTGGGGAGGTAGCCGCCGTCGCCGAGGACAGGTTCGATGAGGAACGCGGCCGTGTCCGCGGGGGACGTGCGGGTCTGGAAGAGGTAGTCGAGCTCCCTGAGCGCGAACTCGACCGCGGTCGCCTGGTCCCAGCCGTAGCGGTAGGCGTAGGGGAACGGTGCCATGTGGACGCCCGACATAAGCGGGGAGAAGCCTGCGGAGAAGCGAGTGCCAGCGGTTGTGAGCGAGGCGGCCGCGACGGTGCGGCCGTGGAACCCGCCCTGGAAGACCACGATGTTGGGCCGCCCCGTGGCCATGCGTGCGAGGCGGATGGCGGCCTCGACGGCTTCGGAGCCCGAGTTCGCGTAGAAGACCGAGTCCAGGCCGGCCGGCAGGACCTCGCCGAGCATCTCGGTGAGCTGCAGGAGGGGCTGGTGCATGACGGTCGTGTACTGGGCGTGGATGATCTTGCCGACCTGCTCACGCGCGGCCTCGACCACGCGGGGGTGGCAGTGGCCCGTGCTGGTCACGCCGATGCCGGTCGTGAAGTCGAGGTAGTCCTGGCCGTCGGTGCCGTGGATCCAGCTGCCGCGGGCGTGGTCCACGACGACCGGGGTTGCCTGCTTGAGGATGGGGCTGAGAGTCGTCATGCGTTCCATTCTGTGATGCTAATCGCATGATTGTCAACAATAATCATGCGGCGTATCGTGGTGGATGTGAACCAGACAACAGAGCCCACGCGGCGGCCCAAAGCCGTCATCCTGACATCCGCGAGGACCGCGCGCCCGTACAACACCACGTCCCTCGAGGCCCAGGCGGACGTCGTCTGGGCGGACGCCGAGTCGCTTGCCGGCGCGCTGCCGGGCGCCGAGATCCTGTTCGTCTGGGACTTCTTCTCCACGGCGCTGCGCGATGCATGGGAGCACGCAGACTCGCTCCGGTGGATCCACGTAGCCGCCGCGGGCGTCGACACGCTCCTGTTCGACGGGCTCCGTGAGTCCGACGTGGTCATCACGAACGCGCGTGGTGCCTTCGACCAGCCGATCGCCGAGTTCGTCCTGGCCTCGATCCTCGCCCACGACAAGCTCCTGCATGAGAGCAAGGGCCTCCAGCGCGAGCACGTGTGGCGCCACCGCGAGGTGCGGCGCACGGCCGGCCAGCGTGCGCTCGTCGTCGGGACCGGCGGCATCGGGCGCGCCACGGGCCGCCTCCTGCGCGCCGCGGGCCTCGAGGTCCGTGGCGCCGGCCGTGCGGCACACGACGACGACCCCGACTTCGGCAGGATCGTCGCCGCCGCGGATCTGCCAGAGCACGCTGGCTGGGCGGACCACCTCGTGCTCATCGCACCGCTCACGGACCAGACCCGCGGCATGCTCAACGCGGAGGTCCTCGCGGCGATGAAGCCGAGCGCGCACCTCGTCAACGTGGGCCGCGGGCCCCTCGTGGACGAGCCCGCCCTCATCGAGGCACTGCAGGCCGGCCAGATCGCCGCCGCATCGCTGGACGTGTTCACCGAGGAGCCGCTCTCGGCCGGGCACCCGTTCTGGAACATGCCGAACGTCCACGTCTCGGCCCACATGAGCGGGGACGTCGTCGGCTGGCGGGACACTCTCGCCGACCAGTTCGAGGACAACCTCCACGCGTGGCTGGCCGGCCGGGATCTGGCCAACGTGGTCGACAAGGACCTGGGGTACGCGCGCAGGGGATGAGCCCGCGGGCACCAGCGACAGCGAGGACCGACGGACAGCGCACCAAGCGACAGCGCCAACGTCATGGGGCGGGACTGCTAGCAAGCAGTCCCGCCCCTCGGCCTTAGGGCATCGGGCCGACGGGCCGTCAGTCCTCGCCGTCGCGCTCGATCACGAGGCTTTCGCCGCGCGCGCCGCCCATCCAGATGTCCTGGCTCGCCGCGGCCAGCGCGTCGAGGCCCTCGACGACCGTGCCGAAGACGTTGCCCGGAACCCACCCGACATCGCCGTTGAGCAGGAGGTTGTTGCGGCCGTAGAAGTAGGCGAGATCGATGAGCATGCGGGTCTCGTTCGTCCCCGCCGAGGTCTCGTACCCGTAGGCCGGGTTGTTCAGCACTCCCTCGAAGGTGAAGTAGCAGAGGTCGCCCGGGATGGGGGTGATGGTCTGGTTCTCTGCGCCCGGCTCCTGGGCCGCGAAAGGCTCCACGAGGGTATAGACCTCGTTGCGGGCAAACTTCCCGTGGAAGACGTCGCCCTTGAGGGGCAGAGCCTGCCACACGGCCTCGGCCGTACGCGGCGCCTCGTCGTCGAGGAGGCGGGCGCGCGCGGACACGCCGCGCTTCTCGAGAGTGATCCTGATGTAGCGGGCCATCGTCCCGTTCCCTTCATGTGTACGCCGAACGCGTTGGCCCGGCCTCTTCAATTGTCTACAATCCAACTGTAGACTTTTCGGGACAGACATCAACCCCTCGGAGGAATCGATGAGCACCGTTGCCATCCTCTACCCCGGCCACAGCGCAGAAGACGAGTTCACCCTGCTCGAAGGCCTCATTCCGGACGCACGGTTTCCCGTGATCCACACCTGGGAGGGCAGCACCGACCACGACGTCGACGCCCTCCTGAGGCTCGGAGCGCGGGACCTGCTCGAGCCGCCCGCCAAGGAGGCGGCGCAGGCCGGTGCGGACAGCGTGATGTGGGCCTGCACCTCGGGCAGCTTCGTCTACGGCTGGGACGGGTGCCACGAGCAGGCCGGCTGGGTGGCCGACGCGAGCGGCGCGCCCGCATCCTCGACCTCGCTCGCGTTCGCGCACGCAGTGAAGCACCTCGGGCTCTCCCGCGTCTCGGTCGCGGCGACGTACCCAGAGGACGTCGCCGCCCATTTCGTCGAATTCCTGCGGCGCGGCGGGATCACGGTGACCGCCCTCTCCACCTACGACGTGCCGAGCGGCGAGGACGCTGGTCTCCTCGGCCCGGACTGGGTGCTCGAGACCGCCCGCGCGGCAGACCTCACGGGAGCCGAGGCCCTCCTGATCCCGGACACGGCCCTGCACACCATGGCCGTCCTGCCCCAGCTCGAGGAGGCGCTCGGCCTCCCGGTCCTCACCGCCAACCAGGTCACCGCCTGGCAGGGCCTCCGGCTCGCCGGGCACCCCGCGGCCGCGCGCGGCCTCGGGACCCTGCTCGAGGCGCACTGACAGACCTCTCCCAGCCCGGGCACGACGGCGGGCAGCCCCTTCGCGGAGGCGCCCGCCGTCGTCGTGCGTACGGGAGCTGGCCGGCACCGGCCCCCGGCTCAGTGCCTCACGCGGTCACCGACCGGCTGGCCTCGGCGAGCCTCGCATCGCCCGGCAGGGGCAGACCGAGCCTCCGCAGCCCCGCCCAGGCTGTGACCTGGTTGGCGGTGAGCACGGGCTTGCCGAGCTCGCGCTCGAGCGGGGCGATGACGTCGAACGTGGGCAGGTTCGTGCATGCGACGAAGACGGCCTCGGCGTCGTCCGAGTCGGCGCTGCGGACAAGGTCTGCCGTCTTCCCGTAGGGAACATGCCAGATGAGCTTGTCGAGCCCGAGGCCCGCACAGCCGGTCACAGCACGCCCGTCCTCCGCGAGGAAGTCCACAAGGCGCTCAGTGAGCTCAGGGACGTAGGGCGTAGCGATCGACAGCTTCCCGATACCCAGGAGCTCGAGCGCCTCGAGGAGCGCCTCGGACGTGGTCACGGCGGGAGCGTCCACCTCGTCACGGATCGCCATCGAGATCTTCCGGGCGCCCTCGAGGCCATTGACGAAGCTGCCCGACGTGCAGGCGTAGAGCGCAGCTTCCGGCGCGACGGCGCTGAGGCAGCGTGCGGTCGCGCGGACCTCCTCGTCGTCGCCGATCGCAGAGGCCATGGTCGCGTCGACGACGAGCGGGTGGAAAGGCGTCCGGGCAAAGGCAAGGGTGACTTCGGAAGGCATCCACCGCCACAGCTCTCGGTCGAGTGCCATGTCGTAGGGGCTCACGACCCCGATGATGCGGGGGACCCCCGGACCGGCCGGGTCAAATTCTGTTGCGCTGATCACACTTCATCTTCCCATAATGTCTGATCGTCAACAATAATCGCTCGTGAAGGAGATGAGTATGAGCATGCACCACGGAGCGCGCCCTATCGATTCCGAGCGCGCGAGGCTCGTGGCCTACGAGCAGTCCCTACCGCCGACCCCCGAGCCTGGGGGCCTGTACGTACCGGTCACCCAGGTCGGGCCCTTCCTCTTCACAGCCGGCCATACCCATGCCGTGAGGGGAGTCCTGGACTTTCGAGGTCCGGTCGGTTCTGACGGCTGCCCCACCATTGAGGATGCACGGGCCTGCGCCAGACTGGCAGTCCAGAACTGCATGGCGAGCCTCGCCGGCCACCTCGACGGCCTCGGGGCCGTCGACAGGGTCGTGCAGATGACGGGCTACGTGGCCGCGGGTCCCGCCTTCGGCGACCATCCCCAGGTCATGGACGCCGCCTCCGAGGAACTCGTCGCGGCGTTCGGCGAGCGCGGACGGCCCGCGCGCGCTGCCGTCGGCGTCGCGAGCCTGCCCGACGGCGCGGTCGTCGAGGTCAGCCTCGTCGTCACGGCCGCGAGCCTCGAGGGGAAGGCGAGGCTGTGAAGTCCGTCGACGCAGTGCGGGCCCGGCGCCTCGGCGCACCCGGGAGGCCCGCTGCGGCGGACGCGGTTGAGCTGGCCTCCAAACCCCTGCGGTCCCACGCCCCAGGCCGGAACCGGCGCAGGCCACTCGCCGTCCGGACGGGAGAGCCAGCCCTTCTCCTGGCGCGACGGCAGGACCGGGAGAACCCGCTGGACCGGTCCAGCAGGTTCTCCCGCGTGGCGGGTGCGCCGCAGAGGTCAGGCGACCTGGGCGGTGAGACCCACGGCCTTGATGGCCGCCGAGGCCGCTGCCTCGTCGTTGTCGGAGGTTTCGCCGCTGATGCCCACGGCGCCCTGGACCGAACCGTCGTCGCCCAGCACGAGCACGCCGCCCGGAACGGGGACGAGCCGGCCCCCGAGGACGGCCGTTGCCGAGGCGATGAAGTACGGCTGCTGCTCGGCGCGCTCCATCAGGGCTCGGGAGCCCATCCCGAGGGCGAGCGCACCGTAGGCCTTGCCCTGGGCGATCTCGAAGCGGTTGTTCGAGGCGCCGTCCTGGCGCGCGGCGGCCACCAGGTGCCCGCCTGCATCCAGGACGACGACCGTCAGGGGCTTGAATCCGCGCTCGAGGCGGACGGCGAAGGCCTCCGCGACGATGGCCTGCGCAGTGTCGAGGTTCAGGCTCATGAGGCGCTCCTGGTCAGGTCGTGGCTGGCCTTCTCGGCCGCGCGGCGGCGGTGGAGGATCGGTTCGGTGTAGCCGGCAGGCTGCGAGGCTCCCTCGAGCAGGAGTTCGCGGGCGGCCAGGAATGCCTCAGTGTCGAACGAGGGCGCCATCGGCAGGTAGTCGGGGTCCTCGGCGTTCTGCTCGTCGACCACCACGGCCATGCGACGGAGCGAGTCCTCCACCTCCTGCTCGGTGATGACGCCGTGCAGGAGCCAGTTGGAGACGTGCTGGGAGCTGATGCGGCAGGTGGCCCGGTCCTCCATCAGCGCCGTGCCGTGGATGTCCGGGACCTTGGAGCAGCCGACGCCGGCGTTCACCCAGCGCACGACATAGCCGAGCGTGCTCTGGACGTTGTTGTCCAGCTCGTTGCGCCGGGCCTCGGCGTCCCACTCCCCCGGGTCCCCGGTCGGAATGGTCAGCAGCTGCTGCAGCGTCGACCGCCGGCCCCCGCCGAGCTCGGCCTGCCGTGCGTCCACGTCGACCTGGTGGTAGTGGATCGCGTGGAGCGTAGCCGCGGTGGGCGAGGGGACCCAGGCGCAGTTGGCACCGGCGAGCGGGTGGCCGCCCTTCTGGGCGAGCATGTCCGCGAGGTTGTCCGGAGCCGCCCACATGCCCTTGCCGATCTGCGCCCGGCCGCGGAACCCGCACTCGAGCCCGATGTCCACGTTCGCGTCCTCGTAGGCCTTGATCCATGCGGTCGAGCGCATGTCCGCCTTGCGGACCATGGGCCCGGCGAGCATCGAGGTGTGGATCTCGTCGCCCGTGCGGTCCAGGAACCCGGTGTTGATGAACACCACCCGCTCGCGGGCCTCGAAGATGCAGGCCTTGAGGTTGGCGGAGGTGCGGCGCTCCTCGTCCATGATGCCGATCTTGATCGTCAGCGGCTCCAGGCCCAAGACGGATTCGGCTCCGGCGAGCAGGGCGCAGGCCACGGCGACCTCCTGCGGTCCGTGCATCTTGGGCTTGACGACGTACACGGAGCCGGTCCGGGAGTTGCCCCCGGCACGCTCGCCGCGCAGGTCATGCACCGAGCCGAGGCCCGTGAACAGCGCGTCGAGGATCTCCTCGGGGACCGGGTTCCCGTCGGCGTCGAGGACGGCGTCGCTGGTCATGAGGTGGCCCACCTGGCGGATGAGCAGGAGGGAGCGGCCCGGCAGCGTCAGCTCGGCGCCGTCGGGTGCAGTGTAGGCGCGGTCGGGGTTGAGCCGGCGGAGGTGCGTGCTGCCGCCCTTCTCCACCTCGGCGGTCAGCGTGCCCTGCATGAGCTGGAGCCAGTTGCGGTAGCCCACCACCTTGTCGGCCGCGTCGACGGCGGCGACGGAGTCCTCGAGGTCCATGATCGTGGTGACCGCGGACTCGAGCACGATGTCCTTCACGCCGGCGGCGTCCCACGAGCCGATGCGGTGGTCACGGTCGATCTGGATCTCCACGTGCAGCCCGTGGTGCGCCAGCAGCACCGCCTCCGGCTCGGAGGCAGCGCCCCGGTAGCCGGCGAACTGGGACGGCTCGCGCAGGCGGACGGCGCCGGCCGGGGCCTCGGCGACCAGCCCGCCGTCGACCACCCGGTATGCCGTCACGTCTGCGTGCGAGCCGTTCTCCAGCGGCACGTTCTCGTCGAGGAACTGCCGGCCGCGGGCCACGACGGCGGCGCCACGGACGGGGTTGTAGCCGCGGGTGCGCTCGCGCCCCTCCGCCTCGTCGATGACGTCCGTCCCGTACAGCGCGTCGTAGAGAGACCCCCAGCGCGCGTTGGCCGCGTTGGCCGCGAAGCGGGCGTTGAGCAGCGGCACCACAAGCTGCGGCCCCGACACGCTCGCGATCTCGGGGTCGACACGGTCGGTCGAGATGGCGAAGTCCGCGGGCTCGTCGACGATGTAGCCGATCGAGCGCAGGAAGGCCTCATATCCACCCGGATCGACGGGCCCCGCACCCGCGGTGCGGTGGAACTCGTCGATCTGCTCCTGCATCCGGTCCCGAATCCCCAGCAGATCGCGCACCTTCGGAGAGAACTCGCCGACGAGGGCGGCTGCCCCCGACCAGAAGGACTCCTCGTCGATCCCCGTGCCCGGGAGTGCTTCGTCCCGGACGAAGGCGTAAAGCTCCTCGGCCACACTCAGCCCGTGCGTCTCCACGCGGTCGCGCATGCTTCCAACCCTTCTTCGCTTCCGCTATGCGGAACTAGTTTGTCGAATAGCAAGAGACTCTACTGAGACGGCCGCCACTCGTCAATGGGAGGTCGGACCACAGGCACCCCCTTGCATGAACCGCATCGAGTGTGTGGACTGACCATTGACGGTGACCGCAGTCACACCTAGACTCCCAGCAGGTTATTCCGCATCGCGAGATCTCATTTCCGCCTCCGGTAGCCGCTCCCATCGCAGACAAAGGAGTCTCTGTGACCACGTTCCACCAGATAGTCGATCCTCTGGGGGGTTCGCTCGCCGTCGCCGCCCTGCTCGCGGCCCTCCCCCTGATCCTCCTGTTCGTCCTGCTCGGCATCTTCCGGACGAAGGCATGGAAGGCCGCCGTCTCGAGCCTGGCGCTCTCCATGGTCCTCGCCGTCGTCGTCTGGCAGATGCCCGTCGAGCAGACCCTGAGCGCGACCGCCGCCGGCGTCTTCTACGGCTTCTTCCCCATCCTCTGGATCCTCATCAATGCCCTCTGGGTCTACAAACTGACCACCGCCACCCGGTGGTTCGAGGTCCTAGGCACCACCATCCGGTCCATCTCGAGCGACCTCCGCATCCTGGTCATCCTCATCGCGTTCTGCTTCGGGGCGCTCCTCGAAGCACTGGCCGGCTTCGGCGCGCCCGTGGCCATCACCTCGGCCATGCTGATGGCGGCCGGGATGAAGCCGCTCAAGTCCGCGACCGTCTCCCTCCTCGCCAACACGGCACCGGTCGCGTTCGGCGCGATGGGCTCGCCCGTCATCGCCCTAAGCGGCGTCACCGGCATCCCGCTCGCCACCGTCTCCGCGATGGCCGGCCGGCAGACGCCGTTCCTGGCCCTCATCGTCCCGCTCCTCCTCGTCTTCATCGTCGACGGCAAGCGCGGCGTCCGCCAGACCTGGCCCGCAGCCGTCGTCGGCGGCGTGGTGTTCGCCGTCGTCCAGTTCCTCACGTCGAACTACTTCACCGTCGAGCTCACGGACGTCACGGCGAGCATCGCGGCGATCGGCGCCGTCCTCGTCCTGCTCCGCGTGTGGAAGCCGGCCACCGTCGCGATCGACGACGGACCCGAGGTCCCGGCCGACGGGGCGGCCGAGGTCGCCGCCCTCACGAGCCACGCGGCCGGCACCCAGTCGGCGGCGGGCACCGGGGCGCACGACGGCGCCACGCACCTCGCGACGCGCGGACCGGCGGTGCCGGGGGCCGGCTCGGCGGGGGGCGACGGCGCGGCCGCCCGTCCTTCGCCTCGGGAGATCTGGATGGCGGTTGCGCCCTATCTGGTGATCATCGCGGTCTTCTCGCTCTCCCAGATCCCGGTCGTCAAGTCCTGGCTGACGGACGCGGGCGGCTTCTCGTTCCGCTGGCCCGGCCTGGATGTCGTCGGCCCGAACGGCAAGCCGGTCTCGTCGCAGACCATGCGCTTCGACCACCTCAAGGCGACGGGAACGCTGCTCCTCATCTCCGGGCTCATCACCCTGGCCCTCTACCGGATCCCCTTCCGTGCGGGCGTGAGGATCTACGGCGAGACGCTCACGATGCTGCGGTGGACCATCCTCACCGTCTCCTCCGTCCTGGCCCTGTCCTTCGTCATGAACCTCTCCGGCGAGACGGGAACCCTCGGCGTGGCGCTGGCCTCGGCGGGCGGGATCTTCGCCCTGCTCTCCCCCGTCCTCGGCTGGATCGGCGTCGCCCTCACGGGCTCCGACACCTCGGCGAACTCGCTCTTCGGCCAGCTTCAGGTGACCGCCGCATCCCACGCCGGCCTCTCGCCCGTGCTGATGGCCGCGTCCAACTCCTCCGCGGGCGTCCTGGGCAAGATGCTCTCCCTGCAGAACCTGGCCGTCGCTGCGGCCGCAGTCGGCCTCGACGGCTCCGAGAGCACGCTGTTCCGCCGGCTCCTCGGCTGGAGCATCGGCCTGCTCGTCCTCCTGACCCTGCTCGTCGTCCTGCAGACCAACGTCCTCTCCTGGATGGTCCCGTGACCATGGCGGGCCCTGCCTCCACCCCTGATCGACACGACACCGAAAGCCACACGATGCCCCTTCAGACCGAGTACCCCACGGCCGAAGCCACCGCCAGTTCGGCAACTGCCGCCGTCCTCGCCGCCCATCCCCGGGCCACCTCGGACCCGCAGGCCCGTGCCGCAGTGGCGACCGACCGCTCCGGCTACGTGCCCGCGACGCTGCCCGACGGCGTCGTGCGTGCGGAGAGCGCGGACGACGTGATCGAGGCGCTCCGCCTCGCCCACGCCCACAACGTGCCGGTGGTGCCGCGCGGCGCCGGCACCGGTCTTGCCGCAGGTGCGAGCGCGCACGCGGGACAGATCGTCGTCGACGTCTCCGGCATGGACCGCATCCTCGAGATCGACCCGGTGGAGATGATCGCCGTCGTCCAGCCCGGCGTGCTCAACGCCGAGGTCAACGCCGCGGCCGCCGAGCACGGGCTCTTCTACGCCCCGGACCCGGCGAGCACCGCCATCTGCTCGATCGGCGGCAACATCGCGACCAATGCGGGCGGAATGTGGTGCGCGAAGTACGGCGTCACCCGGGAATCCGTTCTTGGCCTGACCGTAGTGCTCGCAGACGGGCGGGTCGTGCGCACCGGACGCCGCACGATCAAGGGCGTCACCGGATACGACCTGAACGCCCTGTTCATCGGCTCCGAGGGGACGCTGGGGATCGTGGTCGAGGCGACGCTGCGGCTCCGGCCCCGCCCGATCCGCACCGAAACGCTCGCGGCCTACTTCGACGACATCGAAGCGGCCGGCCTGGCGGCGTCGGCCATCACTGCTGCGCGCATCCAGCCCTCCATCCTCGAGCTCATGGACGGTCCCACCCTCGGCGCCGTCGACCGCGCCGAGGGCACGCACCACCGCGAGCTCGGCGGCGCATTCCTCCTCGCCCAGACCGACGGCTACGGAGCCCACCTCGAGCTCGACGAGATCGCCCGGGCTATCGAGCCCTACGCGTCCTCGGTGCACCGCGCCGGCAGCGCCGAGGAGGCTGAGGCCCTCGTCAAGGCCCGCCGCGACGCCATCCCGTCCCTCGAAAAGCTGGGGCGCGTCTCCATCGGGGACATCGCCGTTCCCCGCAACAGGCTCGCCGAGGCCTTCACCGGGCTCGAGGAGATCTCCGCCCGCACCGGGGTGCCGATCTTCAGCGTCGCCCACGCCGCAGACGGGAATCTCCACCCCATGATCGTGGTGGACCCGGACACCTCGATCACGGAGGGGCCCGCGAAGGAGGCCCTGGGCGACATGTTCCACCTCGCCCAGGGCCTGGGCGGCACGCTCACCGGCGAACACGGAGTCGGACTTCTGAAGCGGCAGTGGGTCGAGGAGGAGGTCGGGGAGATCTCGCGCTCCCTCCAGGGCGCCATCAAGGCCGCGTTCGACCCGACCGGCATCCTGAACCCCGGAAAGGCCATCTGACCCCTGCGGGACCCGGCCCCGCCGGCGCCGTGCTTCAGACGGCGTCGGTGGGGGCCGCCCTGTGGTCGATTTCGGCGGCGAGCGCGTCGATGCGCGCCAGCGCGTCGTCGAGCCTCGTGACGGTCGACCAGAGGTCGGGATGCTCTTCCCGGATCTCCTCCAGAGTGCGGCCCGCCGAACGGAGCGAGGCCAGGTCGAAGCTGACGTTGGCGCGGGCACCGGCGATGGCGGCGCGCAGCGCGCCGAACGCGACGACCACATCGGCCACCAGCGCCGGGTTGCCGTGGGCGGCCAGCCATGCGAGGTCGTCGATGGACCCCGCAGCCCGCTCGCCCAGCACGGCCGACGACGCGGCCGCGTCGAGGGAGGCGGCGTGGACGGTCCGGTCCCGTTCGGGACCCGGGTCCAGCCGGAACGCCGCTCCGAAGGCCTGGGACGCGGCAGCGTCGTCGTCGGCCAGGGCGAGGGCCTCCCGCCGGAGGGCCTGCGCCCGCGCACGGATGGCCCCGACCTCGTCGCACCCGTCCTCCCTGTCGGTGTACCCGGCCACCATCGACGTCAGGGAGGCGGCCACGGCGAGCATCACCCCCGTCCCCGCCCCGCCGCCGGGCGCGCCGGTGGACTCGGCGAGAGCCCTCGTCCACTCCTCTACGGTCGAACCCTGGGTGCTGGCCTGCAGCGAAGCGTCCATGACATCACCCCTGCCCATTCCGGCCCCATCTACACGAGATCCGCGGGGAGCGGTGGCGGTCAACGGCCGGCCGTCCCCACCACTGCGACGGCGTCGAGGTCCTCGTCCGATTCGATGCGGGGGGCCAGCCCGTGGCTGGCGAACAGCCTCGCCGCCGTCTCCGCCTGCCTCCGGCTCACCTCGATCACGAGCAGGCCGCCGTCCGCGAGCCACTGCGGCGCCGCCGAGGCGATGCTGCGGTGGAAGTCGAGTCCGTCGCTTCCTCCGTCCAGCGCCAGGAGCGGCTCGTGCTCGCGCGCTTCGGCGGGCATGAACGGGATGGACGCGGTGGGCACGTAGGGGGCGTTGGCTGTCAGGACCTGGACCCGTCCCCGCAGCGAGGCGGGCAGGGCCTCGAACAGGTCCCCGAGGTGCACCGCCCCGCCCCACGGCGCCACGTTCCGCCGCGCGTACTCCACCGCAGTCGGGTCCACGTCCGCCGCGTGGAGCTCGAGGGCGGCACCGTCGGCGAGCGCAGCGGCGATCGCAACCCCGATCGCGCCCGACCCGCAGCAGAGGTCGACGACGACGGCGGGCGGCCGGCCGGCGTCGTGCGCGGCACCCGCGGGAGGTGACCCCCAGGAGGTGACCCCCAGACGGGAGGCATGGAGGTGGGCCACCGCGAGACGGACGAGCAGCTCGCTGCGCCGCCGCGGGACGAACACGCCGGGCCCGACGGCGATGCGCCGGCCGGCGAAGTCCGCCCAGCCGAGCAGCTGCTCGAGCGGCTCCCCGGCCACCCGGCGCGCCACGAGTCCCTCGAGACGGCCAGTGTCCCGGCATGCCTCGACCAGGAGCCTCGCCTCGTCCTCGGCGAAGACGCATCCGGCGGCTCGCAGCCGCCTCACCACGTTGTCCACCACCCGGGCCGCGGACTCTGGCCAAGCACTGGTCACGGGGATAGTCTGCCAGCACCCGCGGGGCCAGCAGAGGCCCCCGACCGGCAAGGAGGAACCCATGTCAGGGCACACCTACAGCGTCTCCGAGATCGTCGGCACGAGCCCGAACAGCATCGATGAAGCGATCAGGAACGGGATCGCGGCCGCAGGCCAGACGGTCCGGAACCTCGACTGGTTCGAGGTCCAGTCCATCCGCGGGCATCTCGACGACGGCGGGGTTGCCGACTGGCAGGTCACCCTCAAGTTCGGCTTCCGCCTGGAGCGCTGACGCCTCTCTCGCGGCTACCCGAGCCGGAGCATCGCCCAGCTCACCGGCGGCAGGACGGCGGTGAGGCGCCCGTCCTCGAGAACCGCGCCCTCGAGGGGGCCGGGAAGGACCGAGGACGAGTCCTCTTGGGTTGCGCACCACAGCGGATCGTCGCTCGCGAACACGAGCGCCTCCACCAGCCGTTTCCCCTCGAACGCGCTCACATCCGCCTCGAGGGGCAGCGCGGTGTCGCTGGCCCGGTTGACGGCGAACAGTGTCACGGAGCCTGAGTCGGCGTCGTGCGTCGCGACGGCGGAGAGCGCCGGCACGAGGCCGTGCTGCGGGGAGGTGTACGACGGCGAGTCGACGGCGAGCTGGAGCACCTCGCCTCGGGCGTGGGCTGAGGTGAGGGCGAACGGGTGG
Source organism: Sinomonas flava (assembly GCF_039531875.1). Taxonomy (NCBI): domain Bacteria; kingdom Bacillati; phylum Actinomycetota; class Actinomycetes; order Micrococcales; family Micrococcaceae; genus Sinomonas; species Sinomonas flava. The sequence goes on from NZ_BAAAQW010000006.1 coordinate 43,254, forward strand.
AAGATGGTCTGCTTCCACGCCGGCCCGCCGGGGGCGGTCATGATCGGGGCGATGACGTTGACCAGCTGGGCCAGCGAGGCCGCGTGGACGCGGTCGGTGTGCCTCAGGAGGGTGATGAGCAGGTCCCCGACCACCACGGCGTCGGCCACGGTGTACAGGTCCTCGGTGAGCTCGGGCGCCTCGGGCCAGTCGCTGCCGGAAGGCACCGGGGTGCGCCGGGAGGACATGTGCCACACGTTCCACTCGTCGAAGGAGATGTGGACCTCCCTGGCAGACCTGAGCACACTCCTGACGTGGTCGACATGGGCCACGATCTCGCGGATGAAGCGGTCCATGAGGTGGCCCGCAGCGAGGTGGTCCTCAAGGCTTCCCCTGTTCTCGACGTACTGGTGCGCGGAGATGTAGTCCACGAACTCGTAGGCCTCCATGAGGACGGCGCGCTCCCACTCGCCGAAGGTGTCCATCGTGGGCCCGGAGCTGCCGCACGCGACGAGCCGGAGCGCGTCCCCTCCGGCCATCCGCATGGCGCGGGCGGTCTCCGCGGCGAGGCGTCCGTACTCGGTCGGGGTCTTGTGTCCGATCTGCCACGGCCCGTCCATCTCGTTCCCGAGGCACCAGAAGGAGATGCCGTGCGGCTCCTCGGCTCCGTTCCTCCGGCGGAGGTCTGACAGGGCCGTCCCGCCCGGGTGGTTGCAGTACTCGAGGACGTCGAGTGCCTCCTGCACGCCGCGGGTGCCGAGGTTGACGGCCATCATGGGCTCGACGCCCGCCCTGCCGCACCACTGCACGAAGTCGTCCAGGCCCACCTGGTTGGTCTCGGTCGAGTGCCAGGCGAGGTCGAGCCGGACGGGGCGCTCGTCCTTGGGCCCGATCCCGTCCTCCCACCGGTACCCCGAGACGAAGTTCCCGCCCGGGTAGCGGACCGTGCTCACGCCCAGCTCCCGGGTGAGGCCCAGGACGTCGCCCCGCCAGCCGTCGTCGTCCGCGGTGGGGTGCCCGGGCTCGTAGATGCCGGTGTAGACGCAGCGGCCGAGGTGCTCGACGAACGTCCCGAACGTCTCGCGGCGCACGGGCCCGACGGCGAAGGCCGGGTGCGCGGTGACCCGCGCCGGGGTGGGGTTCAGCGGGGGTGCCATGGTCCTCCCAGTGGTTGTCGATCCCCCATGCTCACGCCCGCCCCCGGGGCCGTCAACACTCCCTCCCGTGATCGGCCAGAATGGCCGCATGAGCCGATTCCTCGTCACCGCGCCCATCCCCGCCCTCGGCCTCGAGCTGCTCAGGGCCGCCGGGGAGGTGGCGGTCCTCCCGGAGCCGCCCGACCCCGCCGCCCTGGCAGACCTGTGCGCCTCGGGCGAGTACGACGTCGTGCTCACCCAGCTCGGCGACCCGGTCGACGCCGCGCTCCTGGCCCGCGCGCAGGTCCGCGGGGTCTCGAACTTCGCGGTCGGCTACAACAACATCGACGTCCCCGCCGCGACCTCCCGCGGGATCCTGGTCGGCAACACCCCGGGCGTCCTGACGGATGCGACCGCCGACGTCGCGATGCTCCTCATCCTCGGCACCGCCCGGCGCGTCATTGAAGCCGACAGCATGGTCCGCGACGGCCGCTTCCACGGATGGGCTCCGGAGCTCATGCTCGGGCGGGACGTCTCCAGTCAGGTCTTGGGGCTCGCAGGCTTCGGACGCATCGCCCGGGCCACGGCCCGCCGAGCCCTCGGCTTCGGCATGGAGGTCCTCTTCTCACCGCGGCCGCCCGCGGAGCGGCACGTGAGCGACGAGGAGCTGGGCGAGTTCGCCGGCCGGGTCCGGCAGGTCCCCTGGGCGGAGCTCGTGCAGCGCAGCGACTTCCTCTCGCTCCACGTGCCACTGAACGAGCAGACCCGCCACCTCGTCGACGCCGACGTGCTGGCCCGGATGAAGCCCGAAGCCATCCTGGTCAACACCGCCCGCGGCCCCATCGTCGACGAGCAGGCCCTCGTCGCAGCGCTCCGCGAGGGCACGATCGGCGGGGCAGGCCTCGACGTCTACGAGGACGAGCCCCGCCTCGCCCCCGGCCTCGCCGAGCTCCCCAACACCGTCCTCCTGCCCCACGTGGGCAGCGCCACGGTGCCCGTCCGCAACGAGATGGCCCGCCTCAGCGCCCTCAATGCCATCGCCATGGCCAAGGGCGAGCTCCCGCCCCACCCCGTCAATCCCGAGGCGTGGCACCAGACGCGCGCATAGGCGCGCACCTAGTTGCCGGCCCTGGCAGATCAAACCCCGCACGACGGCGGCCGGTCACCCCAGCGGGGCGCGGTCGCCGGCGAGCAGCGCGATGGCCTCGCCCTGGGACAGCTTCCTCTGGCGGTAGGCGGCGAGCACGACGTCGAGCATGGCGTCGGCCTGGTCCGGCACATCCGCGCCCATGGCCTCGGCGGCGAAGGCGGCCCTGATGTTGTGCGCGAACGCATCGGCGGCGGTCTGGGCGAGGCAGAGGTGGGAGGACACGCCGGAGAGGAGGATGGTGTCCGCGCCCCACGCGCTCAGACGGGCGAGCAGGTCGGTGCCCACGAAGGCACTGTCGCGGCGCTTGACCAGCTCGGGGAGCCCCGCCGTGTCGAGCTCGGGGAGCGACTGGGCCTGTTCGGTGCCGCGGAACGCGAAGCCCTGGTCGTCGTCGAGCATCGACAGGGTCCAGGTGGAACGGTCCCGTTCGTGTTCCGTGCGCACGATCAGCGCTGGCGCCCGGGACTCGCGGGCTGCGGCGATGAGGCGGTTGCACGCCGTGACGATCCGCTCGCGCTGCTCGTTGAGCGCAGGGTCCTCGAAGAAGGCGTTCTCCATGTCGATCACGAGCAGTGCGGTAGGCATGCGGGTTTCCGTACCCAGCGGTAGATGACTCAAACGGTATAGCTGATGTCACTACAGGGCACGTGGACTTCACAGGATGCGTCACGGAGACTTCACGTTCACCGCCGCCTCCTGCTACCGTCGAGCAAGCGCGGCATGCCGCCATTGCTGGGGAGTGATGCGGAAGCCGTTGTCGCGCTGGGACGCCCAGGCTGCACACCCCCTCGCGGCCTGGGCGTCTCGGGCAGCGCGAGCCCTTCTGAGCGCGCGCATTCGGATCTACCCTGTTCAGCAGGGCCGACGCCGCCCGGTCCGCCGCGGACAGGGAGCCACCATGGCAGACAGCACCCACTGGGTCAGTGATCAGGACCATGCGTGAGATCGTGATCAGCGTCTCCGCGTACATCGCCGCGCTCGACGGCGCCCTGCTCGGCCTGCTCTTCGTGGAGTGGGGACCCAGGTTCCCCAAGCAGGTCCTGGCCGGCTGGGTGGTGGCCTTCGCCGTCGGATGCCTCGGCCTCGCGAGCCTGTAAGCCCCTTCAGCGGCCAGCCCTTCACGTGTGGGCCCCGTGGGCCTCGAACCCACGACCCGCGGATTAAAAGTCCGCTGCTCTACCAACTGAGCTAGAGGCCCGCGCCCGGCACGCGCCGGACGGGTCCACTCTAGCGCAGGCCAGCCGGCCGCCGTCGTGCGTGCCTGAGCGGGCCCGGCTTCCGGCCCCACCGCTCCGCGTCCCATGCGCCGCGCCGGGCAGAGGAGTACCGTAGCGGGCATGAATCCGGGCAGCGCTTTGAAGGAGGTACGGGCATGAGCGAGAACGCAGCGTCCGGCGGATCGGGACCCGTCCGCCCCCACAAGCCGAAGCCGTTCGCGCCGATCGACTTCGAGCCCTTCGCCGGGGGCGCCGATCCGGCCCGGGTCTCGGAGGCCGCGCACCTCGCGGCCCAGGCCCTGGTCCGCCGGGGCCGCGAGAGCGACGACCCGGAGATCACCCGTCGGCTCGTGCGCCTCGCCGACGAGCAGGGGCTCGAGTCGATCGCGGAGATGTGGTCCGAGAGCCCCGCCCGGTCGCTCCCGGGTGCCCTCTGGCGCCTCTACGCCCTCCGCGCCGCCACCAAGCGCGACCCCGAGCGCATCTCCGTGTACTTCAAGGCCGGCAAGGACACGGCCCAGGTCTCGCACGTGGTCGCCGGCGTGGCGGAGCCCCCCGGCGCGGACGAGCTCACCGCCATGGCGGACGCGATCCTCTCCGGCGCGTTCGACGGCGACTTCGACGTCGCGCTGGAGCGCTCGGCCGCGTTCTGCCGCGTCGTGGCGCTGGGCCAGGCGACCATCGCGGACAGCGCCGAATGGGCCAGCACGCAGCATGCGACCAAGCTCACCAAGAGCGCGCACCAGCTCGTCAAGACCGCCGAGGACCTCGAGGCCTCGGCCAACGCGTGGCGCCGCGGGCAGCTCGACTAAGCCCCGCTAGACCCGCCGTCGCCGATCCGTCAAGGTTGACTCTCCCCCAACGGCCGTAGAACACTGAAGGTGGCGTCGGACCGCGGCACCCCCGGGCTCCAACACTCAGCCGCTTCGAGCGGCCTTCCGCCGAGAGGCGGTCCCGGTTCGGCGCCTTAGCTTCTCACCAGGGTGAACGCCCGCCTCCGCGGGCGTTCACCCGTCTCACGTAAGATGCCGGTGCCGGCAGTCCGCCGGCACGAAGGCTTCCGCACGGGGACAGCGGCCGCCTGACGCGCAGGTACGGTTCCCGTGCACGGAGATTCATGAAGTTCAGGCTCTTTCCGCAGGAGACCGCTGGCCTCGAGCTCCTCGCCGCGATGGCACAGCAGTCGGTGCTCGGCGTGCAGGCGCTCTCGGAGATGTTCGGCGCCCGGCGGCAGGACTACGAGCAGCTCGTGGACGACCTCATCGGGATCGACACCCGCACCACCGAGCTCTCCCGCACCCTCCTGACGCAGCTGCGCACGAGCTTCGTGAATCCGCTCCCGCGCGAGGACCTCCTGGTCCTCTCCGAGGGCCTCGCCGCGGCGATGGGGCAGATTGTGGCCGTCGGCGAGCTGATCCAGCTCCACGCGATCGACCGGCTCCCCTCGGAGGCCTCGGACCTGCTGGAGATCATCAACCGGCAGGCGGAGCTGAGCACCACCGCCATGCGCTCGCTGTCCCACCTCGAGGACCTCGAGGACTACTGGATCGACATGATCCGGCTCTCCAAGCGCGCCGAGCACACGTACCGGGTCTGGAGCTCGGCCGCCCTGCGCGACCTCTCCATCACCGCGTTCGCCCGCAACGTCGAGGCGGCCCGCGCGCTCCTCGCCGCGACGCACGCGTTCCAGGCGGTCGCGACGCAGGTGGGCCGGATCATCGTCAAGGAATCCTGAGGTGGCCGTCGCTCTCGTCGGCACCGTGGTCGTGCTCGCGGCCGTCTTCGGGTTCCTCAACGGCTTCCGCGACACCTCCTCCGCGGTGGCCCTCACCGTCCGCACCCGCGCGCTCACGCCGAGCATCGCCGTCGTGCTTGCCGCGGTCTTCAACGTGGTCGGCGCGGTCTCGAGCGCGTGGCTCCTGACGTACTTCGGCGATTCGTTCATCCAGACCCCGCACGGCGGCGGGGGCATGACGATGCTGGTGGGCACGCTCCTGGCCGCGATCCTGTGGGGCGTGTTCGGCTGGTGGCGGGGCTACCCGTCCTCGTCCACGCACGCGCTCGTGGGCGGCCTCATCGGCGCGAGCTGGGCCGCCTCGATCCTGGGCCACGCGGGCATCGGGGCCCTGAACAGCGTCTTCTGGGCAGTGGTCGCCCTGCCGCTGGTCCTCTCGCCGCTGCTCGCGTTCGGCGTCTCCTTCTTCCTCACGCCGCTCGTGACGTGGATGGTCCGCTACTCGCAGCCCAGCAAGGCGCACGCGGGGCTCCGGGCCGCGCAGTCCGTGGGCGCCGCGATCGTCGCGTTCGGGCACGGGCTGCAGGACGGCCAGCGCGTCATCTCGATCCTCATGCTCGCCACGCTCGGCGCCGCCGTCGACTTCTCGGACATCCCCCCGTGGACCATCGCGTTCACGGCCGCGGCGCTCGGCCTCGGGACCCTCGCGGGCGGCTGGCGCATCACCTACACGCTGAGCCACCGCCTCGTGCGGGTGGACCCCCTGCGCGGGTTCGTCTCGCAGCTCGTCACGAGCTCCATGCTGTTCTTCGGGGCGCTGGGGCTGCACTGGCCCCTCTCGACCACGCACACCGTGACCACCTCGGTCCTCGGCGCCGGGGCGAGCCAGGACTACGCAGCGGTGGACGGCCGGCTCGTGATCCGGCTCGTGAGGTTCTGGCTCGTCACCCCGCTCACGACGGCGCTGCTCAGCTTCGTCTTCACGCTCGCCCTCTCGCCGCTCGCCGACATCGCCGGCT
>NZ_BAAAQW010000006.1:49564-156162 GCF_039531875.1 Sinomonas flava
GCACGGGCGGGAAGCCTTTCACCCGAAGCGGCCGGACACGTAGTCCTCGGTCGCCTTCTCCTTCGGGTTGTTGAAGATCGCCGTGGTGTCGTTGTACTCGATGAGCTTGCCCGGCTTGCCGGTCCCGGCGATGTTGAAGAACGCGGTCTTGTCGGAGACGCGGGCCGCCTGCTGCATGTTGTGCGTGACGATCACCACCGTGTAGTCGGCCTTGAGCTCCTCGATGAGGTCCTCGATGGCGAGCGTGGAGATCGGATCGAGCGCGGAGCAGGGCTCGTCCATCAGGATCACGTCCGGCTTGACCGCGATCGCGCGGGCGATGCAGAGGCGCTGCTGCTGGCCGCCGGAGAGGCCCGAGCCGGGCTTGTCGAGGCGGTCCTTGACCTCGTTCCACAGGTTGGCGCCGCGCAGCGACGTCTCCACCAGCGCATCGGCGTCCGACTTGGAGATCTTGCGGCTGTTGAGCTTGACCCCCGCGAGCACGTTGTCTCGGATGGACATGGTCGGGAACGGGTTGGGCCGCTGGAAGACCATGCCGATGTGCGACCGGACAGCCACCGGGTCGACGCCGGGCCCGTAGAGGTCGTCGCCGTCGAGGAGCACCTGGCCCTCGACGCGGGCGCCCGGGAGCACCTCGTGCATGCGGTTGAGCGTCCGCAGGAAGGTGGACTTGCCGCAGCCGGACGGGCCGATGAAGGCCGTGACCGACTTCGGGGCAATGTTGATGGTGACGCCCTCGACGGCGCGGAAGTCGCCGTAGTAGACGTTCAGGTCATGGACGTCGATGCGCTTGGACATGTGGTTCCTTCTGGTGTGTGAAGTCTGGGTCAGCGGCCGGTCTTGGGGGCGAATGCCCTGGCGATGAGACGGGCGGCGAGGTTGAGCACCATGACGAGGATGATGAGCACGAGCGCGGCCGCCCAGGCGCGCTGCTCCGACGGGCCCGGGTTGGAGGGCGAGGTCGGGTTGAGGATCTGCGTGTAGATGAAGGTCGGCAGCGAGGCCATCCAGCCCGAGAACGGGTTGTTGTTGATGGCGGTCGCGAAGCCGGCCGTCACGAGGATCGGGGCGGTCTCGCCGATGACGCGGGCGATCGAGAGGGTCACGCCCGAGGCGATGCCGGAGATGGCGGTGGGGACGACGACCTTCAGGATGGTGCGCCACTTGCGCACGCCGAGGGCGTAGGAGGCCTCGCGCAGCTCGTTCGGGACGATCTTGAGCATCTCCTCGGTCGAGCGCACGACCACGGGGATCATGAGCACGGAGAGGGCGACGGCGGCGACGAAGCCGGTCTTCGTCCCGGGGCCCACGATCACGAAGAAGAACGCCGCGGCGAAGAGTCCGGCCACGATCGAGGGGATGCCGGTCATGACGTCCACGAAGAACGTGATGGCGCGCGCGAGCGGGCGGTCGTCCCCGTACTCGACGAGGTAGACCGCGGTGAGCAGTCCGACCGGGACGGAGATGAGGGTCGCCAGGAGCGTGATCCACACGGTGCCCAGGAGGGCGTGGTAGATGCCGCCCACCACGTGGGTGCCCTCGTTGACGGCCCGGTTGTCGAAGACGCCCGTGACGCCGTTCATGCTCGTGCCGAGGAAGCCCGGGGTGAGCAGGCCAGGGATGCCGGCCACCAGCACGGTCCAGATGACCGAGACGAGCGGGAGGAGCGCGATGAGGAAGGACCCCACGACGAGGCAGGTCGCCAGCTTGTCGGCAGCCTTCCGGCCGCCCTCCACGATCCGGCTCCAGGAGACGTAGACGACCGCGAAGATGATCGCGGACAGGACGCCCCATCCGAAGGCGTTGAAGCCGGGGACGGCGATGATCGCCGCGCCGAGGACGAGGGCGACGGCGAGCGACACCCAGCCGGCGTAGCCGGGAAGGCGCCCGCGGGTGAGCTTTGAGCGGCGGGGGGTTGCTGTTGCGGTGGCCATGTCAGTTCGCTCCCGAGAATTCCTTGTGGCGGCTGATGATCCAGCGCGCCACCATGTTCACCGCAAGCGTGATCACGAAGAGCACGAGGCCCGCCGCGATGAGGGTGGCGACCTTGAGGCCCGAGGCCTCCGGGAAGTTGAGCGCGATCTCGGCGGCAATGGTCTGATTGCCGGACTGGATCAGGCTCAGCGTGAGCGCACCCGAGGAGAGGACGAGCGCGACCGCCATCGTCTCGCCGAGGGCGCGGCCGAGGCCGAGCATCACGGCGCTGATGACGCCCGGGCGGGCGAACGGGAAGACGGCCATCCGGATCATCTCCCAGCGCGTCGCGCCGAGCGCGAGGGCCGCTTCCTCGTGCAGCTTCGGGGTCTGGAGGAAGATCTCGCGGGAGAGCGAGGTGATGATCGGGAGCACCATGACGGCCAGGACGATTCCGGCGGTCAGGATCGTCTTGCCGGTGGCCGAGGCCGGCCCCGCGAAGATCGGGATCCATCCGAGGTTCTCGGCGAGCCACGCGTAGGCGGGCGAGATCTGGCCGGCGAGGAAGGCCGCACCCCACGCGCCGTAGACCACCGACGGGATCGCGGCGAGGAGGTCCACGACGTACCCGAGCCCCGAGGCGAGGCGGCGGGGTGCGAAGTGCGTGATGAACAGGGCGACGCCGATGGCGATCGGCGTCGCGATGACCAGGGCGATCGCCGCGGCCACGATGGTGCCGATGACGATCGGCCAGATGTAGGCGAAGAAGCCTTTGCCGCCCTGGATCTGCGCCGGGTCGGCGAAGAAGGCCGGGAGGGCCTGGACGATGAGGAAGACGGCGACGCCGAAGAGGACGGCGAGGATGAGGCAGCCCGCCGCGAGGGCGAGAGTGGAGAAGACCTTGTCGCCGCGCGGGCTGTCCTGCGCCGTGATGGCGGGGGGGACGTCTGTCCGGGCGGTCGGCTTGGCTGGCGCTGTGGTCACGTCAGGACCCTTCCTTCTGGAGTCTCAGCCGAGTGGTTGGTGATGGAAGCCCGGAACGGCTTGGGGGAACGCTCCGAACACAGTGCTGGTTCCCCGCCCCCGCCAGTCCACGCTGGCGCGGCAGTGCGGCGTCAGCGGCGGAGGCGGGAACGGGGAACCAGTGATGCTGATCAGGCCTTGGTGCCTGAGTTCAGGCTAGGACTTGACCTTGACCGAGTCGATGGCCGTCTTGGCCTTGCCTGCGAGGGACGAGGAGAGCGGGGCCGACTTGGCCGACGCCGCCGCGTCCTTCTGGCCCTGCTCGGAGACGACGTAGGTCTCCCAGGCCTTGACGAGGTCGACCGTCTTCTGGTCGGCGTACGTCGTGCACAGGACGTGGTAGGAGACGAGGACGATCGGGTAGACGCCGGCCTCCTTCGTCGTGCGGTCGAGCTTGATCGAGAGGTCGTTGGCCGGACGGCCCTCGACCGGCTTGCTGACCTCGACAGCCTTCGCAGCGGCCTCGGCCGAGATCTTCACGAAGTTGTCGCCGACCTTGACCTGGGCGGTGCCGAGCTTGCCGGAGACGGCCGAGTCGTCGGCGTAGGTCACGGCGCCGGCGGTGTCGGAGACCGTCTTCACGACGCCCGAGGTGCCCTTCGCGTTCTCGCCCTTGAGCGAGGACGGCCAGTTGCCCGACGGCTTGTCGGTCCAGATGCTCGGAGCGGTGGCCGAGAGGTACTCGGTGAAGTTCGTGGTGGTGCCCGAGTCGTCGGAGCGGTTCACCGGGGTGACCTTGAGGTCAGGCAGGGAGACGCCGGGGTTGAGCGCGGCGATGGCCGGGTCGTTCCACGTGGCGACCTGGCCGCGGAAGATCTTCGCGATCGTGTCCGCGTCGAGCTTGAGGTCGGTGATGCCCGGCAGGTTGAACGCGACGGCGATCGGGGAGATGTAGACCGGGACGTTGATGGCGCCGTCGGGGCCGCACTTGGCCTTGGCCGCCGTCATCTCGTCGTCCTTGAGGTAGGCGTCGGAGCCAGCGAACTGGGCCGAGCCGTCGATGAGGGCCTTGCGGCCGGCGCCCGAGCCGTCCGGGGAGTACTGGACGGTGGCGCCCTGGTTGGCGCTGGCGAATGCGGTCTTCCAGGCGTCCATGGCCGCGCCCTGCGCGGAGGAGCCGATGCCGGTCAGCGTGCCGGTGACAGCCTTGCCGGAGGCAGCGGCCGAGGACTGGCCAGTGCTGGTGGCGTTGTCGGAGCCGCACGCGGACAGCGCGAGGGCGCCAGCGGCGACGACAGCAACGGCCGAGAGACGGCCGAGACGGAGAGCCTTCACGAAAGAACCCCTTCCAGGGTGATTGGGTGCGTACGAGGCGTACTGCATTCGAAGCTAGGGCCAACAGGTAACGACTCTCCGGGGCGATGGTTAACGGAAGATGAACTGAGCGCGGAATCGCGATGACATGGGCCGCACCGCTCTTGCCTTCTTCGTCACACCGCACTATGGGAGCGGCATCCGACGGAGCACCGGCGTCCCGCTGGACGGCGTGCCGGCGTGGGCTCCCTAGACTGCCCTGTATGGGCATCACTCGGGCAGCACCGGTCGGACGGGCGGTCGCTGCTGCTCGGGACTACGGCCGCGACCTCGCGTCGTCGGGCCTCGTGCGGGTGCGCCGCTCGCTCTTCCCAGCCGTCGCCATGACCGTGGGCGCGGTGCTCGCCTACTTCATCGCCGAGGACGTCCTGGGCCACAGCGGGCCGATCTTCGCCGCCACATCGGCCCTCATCTCCTTGGGGTTCGGCCGGGACCTCACAGTCCGCAAGGTCCTCGAGGTGGCGATCGGCTGCACCCTCGGCATCGCGGTCGGCGACCTGCTCATGCACTTCCTCGGCGCGGGGCTGTGGCAGGCGGGGATCATCCTGTTCGTCTCCATCCTGCTCGCGCGCTTCCTCGACCGGGGCGTCATCTTCGCGACCCAGCTGGGCCTGCAGTCGGTCCTCGTCGTCCTCCTGCCGGCCCCGGCGGGCGGCCCCTTCACCCGGAGCCTCGACGCCGTCGTCGGCGGCCTCATCGCCCTCACCATGACCGCCCTCCTCCCCCGCGACCCGCGCGTCCAGCCGCGCCGGGACCTGCAGGAGCTCGTCGGGATGTTCTCCACGATGCTCCGCGAGTGCTCCGCCGCCCTCGCCGACGCGGACTCGACCCGGGCGTGGCACGCCCTCGTGCGCGGGCGCAGCTCCCAGTCGCTCGTGGACGCGATCCGCGGCAGCCTGAAGGCCTCCTCGGAGGTCACGCGCATCGCCCCCGCCTACCGGCGCCACCGCGCGGAGCTCGAGGAGATCGAGCGTGCGGTCGAGTTCCTGGACCTCGGGCTGCGCAACGGGCGCGTCGTCGCCCGCCGGCTCACTTCCGTGATCAACAACGCTGCCCTCACCCAGACCGCCGCGGACAGCATCGCAGACCTCCTCGCTGAGACAGCGGACGCGCTCGACGACGTCGCGCTCGGCCTCGTCGCGGAGCGCCGCGAGGAGCGCCGCGCCCAGATGCGCACGGCACGGCTCGAGCTCGCGGACATCGCCGCACGCGCCCACCCCCGGCAGCTGCACGTGGAGAGGCTCGAGGGCGAGGCCCTCGTGATCCTCCTGCGCCCGATGCTCGTGGACCTCCTCGAGGCGACCGGCCACGCCCACGAGGAGGCCGTCGCGCTCCTGCCGCGGCTCTGATGCACCGGAACTGTCGGACCCCTGCCCTAGCCTGATTCCATGGCGACGAAGACCTCCACGCGAAGCAGCTCCCGGGCCGGCAAGGCCCCGGGCTACCGGTGCGCCGAGTGCGGCTGGACCACGGCCAAGTGGGTGGGGCGCTGCGGCGAGTGCCAGGCGTGGGGCACCGTCGAGGAGGTCGGCGCCGTGGTGGCGCGCACGACGCCGGCCACCACCGTCCTCGAGCCGGCCCGCCCGATCGCCGAGATCGACGCGACCGACGCCGCGTTCCTCCCCACGGGGGTGGTCGAGCTCGACCGTGTGCTCGGCGGCGGCCTCGTGCCCGGCGCCGTCATCCTGCTGGCCGGGGAGCCCGGCGTCGGGAAGTCGACGCTCCTGCTCGACGTCGCCGCGAAGGTCGGCGCCGGCCTGGACGGCGTGTCGCCGCGGGATGTGCTGTACGTGACCGGCGAGGAGTCCGCGGCCCAGGTGAAGCTGCGGGCCGAGCGGATCGCCGCAGTCGCGCCCCGGCTCTTCCTCGCGGCCGAGACGGACCTCTCGCAGGCACTCGGGCACGTCGAGAAGCTCTCGCCCCAGCTGCTCATCGTCGACTCGGTCCAGACGCTCTCGAGTGCCGAGGTGGACGGCAGCGCCGGCGGGGTCTCGCAGGTGCGCGAGGTCGCAGCGTCGATCATCGCCGCTGCGAAGCGGCGGAACATGACCACCCTTCTTGTGGGGCACGTGACCAAGGACGGCTCGATCGCCGGCCCCCGGCTGCTCGAGCACCTCGTGGATGTGGTGTGCCAGTTCGAGGGGGAACGGCACTCGAGGCTCCGCCTCCTGCGGGCAGTGAAGAACCGCTACGGGCCCACCGACGAGGTGGGCTGCTTCGACCTCACCGAGACCGGGATCCTCAGCGTCACGGATCCCTCGGGGCTGTTCGTGTCCCGCACGAAGGAGCCCGTGTCGGGCACGTGCATCACCGTCACGCTCGAGGGGCGCCGGCCGCTCCTCGCCGAGGTCCAGTCCCTGCTCGCCGAGACCGCGGCGGCCCAGCCCCGCCGCGCCACGAGCGGCCTCGACTCCTCCCGGGTCGCGATGCTCCTCGCGGTGCTCCAGCAGCGCGCGGGCTGCCTCCTGCACAAGGACGACACCTACGTGGCCACGGTGGGCGGCGTGAAGCTCAGCGAGCCCGCCACGGACCTCGCGGTGGCCCTCGCCGTCGCCTCAGCGAAGACGCGCACGGCACTCCCCCAGCGACTCATCGCCTTCGGCGAGGTCGGCCTCGCGGGCGAGGTGCGGCCTGTTCCCGGCATCAACCGGCGGATCCAGGAGGCCCACCGGCTCGGCTTCACCCACGCCATCGTCCCGGCGAGCCCCACCGGCCCCGGGGAGGTTCCCGAGGGCTTCAAGGTCCGTGAGGTTTCCCACGTCGCGGAGGCGCTCGAACTGCTCATCCCCGGGACGTCCTAGCCCTTCCAGGCCGAAACCGGCCGATTCTTGCCCGAATCGTTGCGTTTCCGGCCGCCTCGGGCACAGTCTGGCCGCAGGCGCGCGGATACCATGGGTTCTGCGTGCCCGCGCTGGCACCTGCCGCGTGGAGAGGACGAAGGACAAGAGAATGGCTCGGACCCCCGAGGAAGTGCTCAAGGCCACCTTGGCACGGGTCGCACCCGGCACCGGGCTGCGCGACGGGCTCGAGCGGATTCTCCGGGGACGCACCGGGGCCCTCATCGTCCTGGGCTACAACCCGACAGTCGAGTCGATCTGCTCCGGCGGCTTCGAGATCGGCATCGAGTTCTCCCCCACCCGGCTCCGCGAGCTGGCCAAGATGGACGGCGCGATCGTGTGCGACAGGGACGCCCGCACCATCGTGAAGGCGGCCGTCCACCTCGTCCCTGACTCCCGGATCGAGACCCACGAGTCGGGCACGCGCCACCGCACCGCGGAGCGCGTCGCGATCCAGACGGGCCTGCCGGTCATCTCGGTGAGCCAGTCCATGCAGATCATCGCCCTGTACGTCCAGGGCATCCGGCACGTGATCGAGGGCTCGGAGAACGTCCTCGCCCGCGCCAACCAGGCGCTCGCAACGCTCGAGCGGTACCGGGCCCGCCTCGATCAGGTCACGAACTCCCTCTCGGCCCTCGAAATCGAGGCCATGGTCACGGTGAGGGACATCGCCCAGACCCTCCAGCGGCAGGAGATGGTGCGGCGCATCTCCGAGGAGATCGCCCAGTATGTCCTCGAGCTCGGCGAGGACGGGCGGCTCCTGGCGCTCCAGCTCGAAGAGCTCACGGCGGGCCTCGGGCCCGGCAGCGACGTGGTGATCCGCGACTACGCCGGGGACTCGGCGACGCAGGAGACGATCGATTCCGCCGTGCAGGCGCTCATGGACCTCACGAGCGTGGACCTCATCGACCTGAACCGGATCGCCGCAATCCTCGGCTACGCGGGCGGTTCCGAATCCCTCGACGCGCTCGTGCAGCCGCGCGGGTACCGCCTCATCTCCGGCCTCAAGCCGGTGCCGCGCGCGGTCGCCGACCGTCTCGTGGACCACTTCGGCGGCCTGCAGAACCTCATGGCCGCGACCATCGAAGACCTCATGACCGTGGACGGGATCGGCGAGCAGCGCGCACGCACCGTCCGGGAGGGGCTGTCGCGCATGGCCGAGGCGAGCCTCCTCGACCGGTTCCTCTGACGGCCGCCGGAATCACCGGTTCCCTGCCCGCGCAGGCGGGCGCGCGGCGTCGTGCGCGCCCTACTTGAGCTCGAAGACCGCCTTGGAGCTCGTGGTCGCGCCGAGCGACGCGGTCAGGACGTAGATCCCGGGCTTCGGCTGGACTGTGGCGGCCTTGCACCCCTCGATGCTGCGCACGCGGGACCAGGGGAAGTTCGCTGTCTCGGATCCGCCGGCGGCGATGGTCTTGGGCAGGTCCTCCGCGGTGGCCTGGCAGTCCTTCGAGGAGAAGATCCGGTCCACGCCGCTGACCACGAGGAACTCCATCTGCTTGGTCCCGACGTTGACCTCGCAGGGGATCGGGTTGCCGTTGGTGACCTTGAGCGTGAAGAGGGGCTTCTCCGAGGGGCCGTACACGGCCTTGTCCGTCGACGCGGCGACCGTGATCAGGTGGGGATCGCAGCTCGGAGTCGGGGTGGCCGTCGGGGTGGCGCTTGCGGTCTCTGTCGGTGCGGCAGACGGGGTGGACGCGTCGCCCGATGGCGTCGTCTCGGGCGCTGTGGCGGGGGTGGCGGCCGCCTCCCCGGCGGCGTTGGATCCGACGGCCACGACCGCCGCGGAGACGCCGACGCCCAGGACGCCGAGGATGAGCGCCATGAGGACCACCACGGCGATCCGGCGCCTGCGGTACACCTCCGGGCTCTGCCGCGGGGGTCCAAGGGTCCTGACTGCTCGTCCCGACGACCCCTTCGAGCCTGCTCCGCCCGCACCCTTTCCTGCCATGCTTCTAGGCTAGGATCCGCGGGCCGGGCGGCCGGCACCGGCACGCCGCCGGCCCGCTAGAGTGGTCAGACCCGAACCGTCTGGGGGTCACCTTCTGGGGGTCACCTCGAGTGACCTCCAGGACGTGACCCCCAGGACGTGACCCCCAAGACGTGACCCCCAGAAAGGTGCCCGTGACCGCGATCGCCGCCCCCCGCCGTCGTGCGTCGGCCGCCTCGCCTCCTGCGCGGCTCACAGACCTGCACGCGGCGCTGGCCGCGTGGTTCGCGCGCGAGGCCCGGGACCTGCCGTGGCGCGCCGCCGACCGGACCCCGTGGGGCGTCCTCGTGAGCGAGATCATGCTGCAGCAGACTCCTGTGGTGCGGGTCCTTCCGGTGTGGGAGGAGTGGATGCGGCGGTGGCCGCACCCCTCGGACCTCGCGGCCGAACCCGCGGGCGAGGCGGTGCGCGCTTGGGGCCGGCTGGGGTATCCGCGGCGGGCGCTGAGGCTCCATGCCGCGGCGGCGGTCATCACACGAGAGCACGACGGCGAGCTGCCCACCATCGAGGAAGGCCTCCTCGCACTGCCGGGCGTCGGCACCTACACGGCCGCTGCCGTCGCGGCGTTCGCCTTCGGCGGTAGGGCGACCGTGGTGGACACGAACATCCGGCGCGTCCACGCCCGGCTCGTGGGCGGGGAGGCGCTTCCGGCCCCGTCGCTCACGGCGGCCGAGCAGCGCCGAGCCGCCGCGCTCCTGCCCGAGGACCGGGCGGAGTCTGTGGTGTGGAACGCCGCGGCGATGGAGCTCGGCGCCCTCGTGTGCACGGCGCGCTCCCCGCGGTGCTCGGAATGCCCGGTCGCCGCGGACTGCGCCTGGCTGGCCGCGGGCGAGCCGCCGCCCACCTACACGCCCCGGGGCCAGGCCTGGCACGGTACCGACCGGCAGGTGCGCGGCGCGATCATGGCCGTGCTCCGCGCCGCCGAGCACGGAGTGCCGCGCGCGCTGCTCGATGACAGCGCGCTGGCAACGGTCTCGGACAGCGCTGCCGACGGCGTGGGCCCCGCCGTGGCGCGACTCAAGGCCCTGCAGGCCGGGCCTGAGCAGCGCGAGCGCGCGCTGGCCGGGCTCCTCGCTGACGGCCTCGCTGTGGAGGCCGACGGGGTGCTGCGGCTGCCATGAAGGCGGCGAGCATATCGACATCACCCGGGGGCCGCCAGCCTGCATTCCGGCCCGATCCGTGCGCGAGTTGTGCAGATATGTCCGGGCACGGATGGTGGGGCATCTAGCCTCAAGGCCTGGACCCATCCGGGCCGGACAGGCCGCGGGTCGGCTACTCGCGCGCCCGCCCGTGGAGCCACCGGATCATCCGGGTGTTCCCGAGGGTGTTTGGCTTGACCCGGGCAAGGTCCAGGAACTCGGCGACGCCCTCGTCGTGGGAGCGCAGCAGCTCGGAGTACACCTCGGGGTCCACGCCGGACTGGTCTGCCATGACCTCGAACCCGTGCCGCTCGAAGAACCCCACCTCGAAGGTGAGGCAGAAGACCCGCTGCACGCCGACGTCGCGCGCCTCCTGGAGCAGCTGCTCGACGAGCGCATGCCCGACGCCGTGGCCGCGCCAGGCGTCGGCGGCGGCAAGGGTGCGGATCTCGGCGAGGTCCTCCCACATGACGTGGAGCGCGCCGCAGCCGACGAGCTCCCCGTCCGGGCCCTCCGCGACACGGAACTCCTGGATGGCCTCGTAGTACGCGACCGACTCCTTCGAGATGAGGATCCGCCGCTCCGCCAGCGGCGCGACGAGGCGCTTGATCGCGGCGACGTCGCTCGTTCGGGCCCGGCGCAGGGTGAAGGCAGGCGCGGCGGGGTCGACGGAGGTCTCGGGGGTCATGCGCTCAATCCTAGTGGCGCGCCTCCGGGCCGGAGGGCTGCCGGCCCAGCTCCCGCGAGTAGTAGAACTGCGGTTCCGACTGGCCTGGGTTGCCGCTCACGTAGCCGTGGCGCTCGTAGAAGCGCTGCGCATCGGCATCCTCGCCGTCCACGTTGATCTCCAGCAGTTCCGCCCCTCGGTCCCGCGCCGCTGCCTCGGCGGCCTCGAGGAGGGCACCGCCGAGTCCGCCGTTGCGCCGCTGGGGAACCACGTACAGCTCCTCGAGGAGCGCCGTCGGCCCGTCCCACCACACCGTGGCGCGGAAGCTCAGGAGGGCGACGCCGACCGCCGGGTCCCCGACGACGAGCGCCACGGCGGCAGGGCCAGCCAGCATTGTGGAGAGCCGGCGGGCAAGGACTGCGACGCCAGGGCTCGGCTCGCCGAACTCGCGGTTGAACGCGTCGAGGAGCCGCGCGAGCGCCGCCGCGTCCGCGGGATCCGCCCGGCGCACGACGGCGTGTGGCTGGCTGCCGCTCATGGCCCCAGCGTAGCGGGAGGTGACCTTCAGGAGGTGACCTCCAGGAGGTGACCTCCAGGACGTGACCTTCAGAGCTCGCCGAAGCCGGCCTCGACCTGGGCGCGCACGAAGTCGAGTGCCTTCAGCGCGTCCGGGCCCGAGGTCTCCACCACGAGCTGGCTGTCCTTCCCCGCGCCCAGGCCCATGAGTGCCATGACAGACTGGCCGTCGACGCCGTTGACGGTCACCTGGACGTCGAACGCGGAAAGCCTGCCCGCGAGCACCGCGGCCGGACGCGCGTGCAGCCCCATGGGGTTCACGAGGGTCAGGACCGCGGATTCGGTGGGCTCGCGGAGCTCGGGCGGCTCCTCGGCCTCGGCGCCCGGGACGGCCTCCTCGGCGGCGCGCACGACGCCCTCCAGCCCGGCTCCCGCCGCGGCCGCGACCGCGGCGGCGACGGCTCCTTCGACGAGTGCCGCATCGGCGATCCGGACCCGCTGGCGCTGGGAGTCCTCGAGGAACTCGAGCACGGACTCGGCCGTCATGACGGCGGACCCGAGGTCGGCGAGCACCACGACCCCCTCGCCCTGGTCCGCGGCCCCGATGCCCTCCATGACCTTCTCGAAGGAGGTTCCCACGCCGCCGTCGTCCGTCCCGCCTGCCGCGACGAGAGGGACGCCGGCCCCCATCTGGGCGGCGACCTCCACGACGCCTTCGGCGAGGCGCGCGCTGTGCGAGACGATGAGCAGGCCGACGGGGGTCACGCGTCCGCCTCCGCGGTGGCGGTGACGGCGGCGCGCAGGATGAGCGCCGTGGACACCGCGCCGGGATCGAGGTGGCCCGCGCTCCGCTGCCCCAGGTAGCTCGCCCGGCCCTTGCGGGCCACGAGCGGCTTGGTGGCCTGCGCGCCGGCCTCGGCAGCGTCGGCCGCGGCACTGAGCGCGGCGTGTCCGTCTGCGCCGCCGGCGGCGGCGTCCACGGCGGGCGTCCACGCATCCACCATCGTCTTGTCCCCCGGCCCGGCCTTGCCGCGGGCCACGATCCCGTCGCGTCCTGCGGCCAGCATCCGCGCCACCGCAGGGCCGTCCAGCGCCTCGGCATCGCCGATCGCGGTCGAGGCCCGCAGGAACGCCGTGCCGTACAGCGGGCCCGCGGCGCCGCCGACCTTGCTCATGAGCATCATGGCGGCCATCTTGAGGGCTCCGGCCAGGGATGCGGGCGGCTCCTCGTCGAACTTCGCCACGATCGCCGCGAAGCCGCGGTCCATGTTCTCGCCGTGGTCGCCGTCGCCGATCGCGCGGTCGAGGTCGATGAGCTCCTGCCGGTGCTCCGCGATGACGCGCGCGCTCTCCCGCAGCCACCGCTCCGCCCACGCGGTGTCGAGGGCCGCCATCACGCGCCCCACCGCAATGCCGGGGTGTGCACGGGGGCGTCCCACAGCGCGGTGAGCTCGTCGTCGAGCCGGAGGAGGGTGAGGGAGCACCCCTGCATCTCGAGCGAGGTCGTGTAGTTCCCCACCAGGCTCCTTTCGACCAGAGCGCCGCGGTCCGCCAGGATCCGGGCCGCCGCGCGGTACACGATGTAGAGCTCGGAGAGCGGCGTGCCGCCCATGCCGTTGACGAAGAGCAGGACGCGCTCCCCCTCGGCGAGCCCGAGGTCCTCCATGACAGGTGTGAGGAGGTGCTCGGTCAGGGCGTCGGCGGGCTCGAGGCCCACGCGGCGCCGTCCGGGCTCGCCGTGGATGCCGATCCCGATCTCGATCTCGTCCTCGCCGAGGTCGAAGCTCGTCTTGCCGGCGTGCGGGACGGTGCAGGGCGTGAGCGCGAGGCCCATCGAACGGACGTTCGCGACGACCTTCCGTCCGATGGCCTCGACCTCGTCCAGACCGTCTCCGCGCTCGGCGGCCGCACCGGCGACCTTCTCCACGAGCACCGTCCCCGCCACGCCGCGCCGCCCGGCGGTGTAGAGGGAGTCCTCGACGGCGACGTCATCGTCCACGAGGACCGTGCGCACGTCGAGGCCCTCGGCCTGGCACATCTCGGCGGCCGTCTCGAAGTTGAGCACGTCGCCCGTGTAGTTCTTCACGACAAGCACGACGCCGGCCCCTCCGTCCGCTGCCTGCGTCGCCGGGATGATCGCGTCCGGGGTGGGCGACGTGAAGACGGCGCCGGGGACGGCGGCGTCGAGCATTCCCCTCCCGACGTAGCCGGAATGGAGGGGCTCATGCCCGCTGCCGCCGCCAGAGATGAGGCCCACCTTGCCCGGGACGGCACCGCCCGCGCGGCTGACGAAGAGCGGGTCGGGGTGGACGCGGACCAAGTCGGCGTGCGCGAGCCCGAAGCCCTCCACCGACTCGTCCACCACCGCCCGCGGGTCATTGATGAGCTTCTTCATGCCGCTCCTTTGCACGGTGTCCCACGCTTGCACGGGTCGTGCTTGGAGCCTACCGCAGGGCTATGCGCTGCTCTCCGCCTCGCCGGGCTTGAGGTCCTCGCCCGTGACCGGGTCGCGCTGCTCCCCCGCGAGCTCATCGGCGTCGGCTCGCTGTCCGGACCCCGACGTCGGTTGGCCGCCGGCGGCCTGCTGGTCGCTGCCCTGCTGGTCGTCGCCGCCCTGCTGTTCGGTGCTTTGCTGCTCGCCGGCGCCCTGGCCCATCTCCTGCTCGGGGGTGGGGACACCGTATCCGCCGGGTCCGCGCTCGGCATCCTTCTGGGACTCGTCCGGGTTCTCGGGGGTCACAGTGTTCATGGCTTCCCTTCCATCGACTCCATCGAGCTGTCGCGGGAGTGATTGCCCTGTGGGCGGTGGGGGAAACAAAGCCGGCGCGGCCCGGGCACGGTGCCTCAGGGACGCAGGAGGCCCTGGGGGTCGAGCTCCTCGCGCGCCACCGCGAGGACGGCGTTGACCTTCTCGCTGTACCCCGCCGACGGGTCCTCGCCCCCGAGGAAGTTCCGCGGGCCGCGGCCGTTGCCGAAAGGGCGCAGGGTCGCGAGGAGGCCCTCGAGCGCGGCGGGCACCAGGTCGGCGATCGGCGGCGCGAGGACGCCCACCGCATGCACCGCATAGGCGAGTCCGTGCGCGGAGACGGTCCGGCCGGCGTCGGACGCCATCGCACCGCCGAGCAGCCGGAACTCCACGAGGGGCAGGACGGTGGCGGCGTCGGGGCCGACGGCAGCGATCACGGCCTCGATGGCCTCCTCCGTCAGGTCCACGATCCCGGTGCCTCCGCTGAGGAACGGCATCGGCGTCTCGGGATCCGAGTAGACGCGGTCGATCTCGGCGTACGGCAGCACGCCCACCGCATCCAGGAGGACGGGGGCGGCGGCCCGCATCGGAGCGAGGGCCTTCTCGCCGCCGGGACCCACGTGGGCGAAGCTGACATGGACTGTGAGCTTCCCGGCGAGCTCGCGCGGAACGTCCGGCGCATCGGGGGCCCGCAGGAAGCGGATGGCCGTGTTGGAGGCGTCCTTGAGGGTGCGCGACCACGCCGCGAAGGCACGCAGGACGGACGCGGAGTGCGCGCCGTCGAAGACGAGCGCCCCGCCGTAGACCTGCGCGACCCTGTAGAGGCGGAAGGTCACGGCGGTGACGACGACGAGGCCGTGGCCGCCACCGGCGACGAGATCGAAGAGCTCCGGCTCGCGCGTGCGGCTGACGGTGCGGGCATCGCCGTCCATCGTGACGATCTCGAAGCTCACGACCGAGTCGGCGGCGAAGCCGAACGTGCGCCCGAGGACGGGCATGCCGCCGCCGAGCGTGTACCCGACCACGCCGACGTCCGAGCTGGAGCCGTTCAGGGGGGCGAGGCCATGCTGCGCGGCCGCGTCGATGACCTCGCGCCACCGGGTGCCGGCGCCGACGGTCGCAGTCCGCGCATGGGGGTCGATCGCCACCGAGCGCAGGCGCTTGGTGCTCAGGAGGACCCCACCCGTCATGGCGCGTTCGGCGCCGTGGCCAGTCGCCTGGACGTGGAGCGGCACAGAGTTCAGCGAGGCCCAGCGGACGGTCGCGACGACGTCGGCGGCGTCGCGGGCCGCGACGACGACGTCGGGGCGGTGGGCGACGGCGGCGTTGAACGCGGCAGCCTCAGCCGCGTAGCCCGGGTCGCCCGGGTCGAACACCTCGCCGCGCACGAGGTCCTCGAGGGTGATGAATTCAGTCTGGACGGTCATGGTGTCTCTCTCTGGGTGTGGAACGGATCACGTTGAGACCAAGAGAGACACTACGCTCGGTTAGCGGGTTTGTCTAGCGATTGGATTTATTCGTCGATGCGACCACCCCACAGCGCAACGGCCCCCCACCTCGGAAGGTGGGGGGCCGCCGTCGTGCGCTGTGGCTGCGGCTGTGGACGGGCGTTACGCGCCCAGTTCCTTGCCGCTGCCCTTGGCGAGGGTCACGACCTCGGGGACCTGGGGACGGGGCATGCCGGTGAAGGTGAACTTCGCCTCGTCGCCTTCGCCCTCGGCGTCGATGACCACGATGTCGCCCGCGGAGAGGTCCCCGAAGAGGATCTTCTCCGACAGCTGGTCCTCGATCTCGGACTGGATCGTGCGGCGCAGCGGACGGGCACCCATCGTCGGGTCGTACCCGCGGGTGGCGAGCAGGACCTTGGCGGCCTGGGTGAGCTCGATGCCCATGTCCTTGTCCTTGAGGCGCTGCTCGAGGCGGGCGATCATCAGGTCGACAATCTCGATGATCTGCTCCTGCGTCAGCTGCGGGAACACCACGATGTCATCGACGCGGTTGAGGAACTCGGGGCGGAAGTGCTGCTTGAGCTCCTCGGTCACGCGCGACTTCATGCGCTCGTACCCGGTCTTGGTGTCGGTGCCGGACTGGAAGCCCGTCATGACGCCCTTGGAGATGTCCCGGGTGCCGAGGTTCGTGGTCATGATGATCACGGTGTTCTTGAAGTCCACCACGCGGCCCTGGGAGTCCGTGAGGCGGCCGTCCTCGAGGATCTGCAGGAGCGAGTTGAACAGGTCCGCGTGGGCCTTCTCCACCTCGTCGAACAGCACCACGGAGAACGGGCGGCGGCGGACCTTCTCGGTGAGCTGTCCGCCTTCCTCGTAGCCCACGTACCCGGGAGGTGCACCGAAGAGCCGCGAGACCGTGTGCTTCTCGGAGAACTCGGACATGTCCAGCGTGATGAGCGCGTCCTCCTCGCCGAAGAGGAACTCGGCGAGTGCCTTGGCGAGCTCGGTCTTGCCGACGCCGGTCGGGCCGGCGAAGATGAACGAGCCGCCGGGACGCTTCGGGTCCTTGAGGCCGGCACGGGTGCGGCGGATCGAGCGGGAGAGCGCCTTGATCGCGTCGTCCTGCCCGACGACCCGCTTGTGCAGCTCGTCCTCCATGTGGAGCAGGCGGCTGGACTCCTCCTCGGTCAGCTTGAACACCGGGATGCCGGTCGAGTTGGCGAGCACCTCGGCGATCAGGTCCTCGTCCACCTCGGCCACGCCGTCCATGTCGCCGGACTTCCAGGCACGCTCGCGCTCGGCGCGCTCCGCGATGAGCTTCTGCTCCTTGTCGCGCAGCGAGGCGGCGCCCTCGAAGTCCTGCGCGTCGATCGCGGACTCCTTCTCGAGCTTGAGGCCGGCGATGCGCTCGTCGAGCTCCTTGAGCTCCGGCGGTGCCGTCATCCGGCGGATGCGCAGGCGCGCGCCCGCCTCGTCGATGAGGTCGATGGCCTTGTCCGGGAGGAACCGGTCCGAGATGTACCGCTCGGCAAGGTTCGCCGCGGCGGCGAGGGCGCCGTCCGTGATGGTCACGCGGTGGTGCGCCTCGTACCGGTCGCGCAGGCCCTTGAGGATCTCGATCGCGAGCGCGACCGTCGGCTCGGAGACCTGGATCGGCTGGAAGCGGCGCTCGAGGGCGGCGTCCTTCTCGATGTGCTTGCGGTACTCGTCGAGCGTGGTGGCACCGATGGTCTGCAGCTCGCCGCGGGCGAGCATCGGCTTGAGGATGCTCGCGGCGTCGATCGCGCCCTCGGCGGCACCCGCACCGACGAGGGTGTGGATCTCGTCGATGAACAGGATGATGTCGCCGCGGGTGCGGATCTCCTTGAGGACCTTCTTGAGGCGTTCCTCGAAGTCGCCGCGGTAGCGGGAGCCGGCCACGAGGGAGCCGAGGTCAAGCGTGTACAGCTGCTTGTCCTTGATGGTCTCCGGGACGTCCCCGCGCACGATGGCCTGGGCGAGGCCCTCCACGACGGCGGTCTTGCCGACGCCGGGCTCGCCAATGAGGACCGGGTTGTTCTTGGTGCGGCGCGAGAGGACCTGCATGACGCGTTCCATCTCGTGCTCGCGCCCGATCACCGGGTCGAGCTTGTTCTCGCGCGCGGCCTGCGTGAGGTTGCGCCCGAACTGGTCCAGCACGACGGAGCCCGCGGGCGTGCCCTCGGGCTGGCCGGAGCCGGCACCGGCGGACGTGGTCTCCTTGCCCTGGTAGCCCGACAGCAGCTGGATGACCTGCTGGCGGACCCTGTTGAGGTCCGCGCCGAGCTTGACCAGCACCTGGGCCGCCACACCCTCGCCCTCACGGATGAGGCCGAGGAGGATGTGCTCCGTGCCGATGTAGTTGTGGCCGAGCTGGAGCGCCTCGCGGAGCGAGAGCTCAAGCACCTTCTTGGCGCGAGGCGTGAAGGGGATGTGGCCGGACGGGGCCTGCTGGCCCTGCCCGATGATCTCCTGCACCTGCTCGCGGACGCCGTCCAGCGAGATGCTCAGGGATTCGAGAGCCTTGGCCGCGACCCCTTCGCCCTCGTGGATCAGCCCGAGGAGGATGTGCTCGGTCCCGATGTAGTTGTGGTTGAGCATGCGGGCCTCTTCTTGGGCCAGCACCACCACGCGGCGGGCGCGGTCTGTGAATCTCTCGAACATTGCTCGAACTCCCCGGTTTAGCTTGGGTGCGTCACTTGCGTATCTCGATGCTACGTGCCGGGTGCCCGCACGCAGAGGGCTGTTCGCCACAGGGTGAACCGGCGCCGTCGCCCCGCCCGGCGAGTCCGACGGCGGGTGGCCGCCGCGCCGACCCCAGCCGTCCGTCGTCGTACGCGCTGCAGAGCAGCGGAAATACGCTTCGCAAAAACGAGAAATCCCGGTGCGCCGCGCGCATCGGGATTTCCCTTCCCCGGCCCCCCATGGACGGAGATTTAGCCAAATTGAGGCTGATCAGGCATTCGCCTTGTGGTAGGCCTCCTGGATCTCGGCCTGGATCCGGCCGCGGGCATTCACGTTGTAGCCATTGTCACGGGCCCACTGGCGGATCTTCGCGGAATCTGAATTGCGCGAGGAGGACGCTGCGCGGGCCTTCGGGGCTGCGGCACCCCGAACACTTGCCTTGCGGCCCGCAGAAATGAACTCCGCAAGCGCCTTGCGGAGCTTCTCGGCATTCGCCGAGGAAAGATCGATCTCGTAGTTCGACCCGTCGAGGCTGAAGCGGACGGTCTCGTCGGCCTTCCCTCCGTCGATGTCGTCCTCAAGAATAATCTGGACCTTCTGTGCCATATCTAAGCTCTCTTCTCTGTCATCGCTGGGGGCGAGGCAATGGGGAGTTCAAGCAATCGGCCCTCCGCGTCGATATGAGGCGGGTCATGCCGAGCGATATCAGTATGAAGGCACAAATGGCGCACGTCAAAAGCACGTGCGCCACCTGTGAATAAGGCATCAATTCGTGGGGTGTTCTCCCGACTCGCGCTCCGCGCGCGCGAGCGCCTCACGCTCGGACTTGTCCGCATTGAAGATGGCGCGCATGGCGAACCAGAAAATGAGGCCGACTACCACGGACGGCAGAAGGACGAGCACGTATTCCATCAGTTGGCCTCCGGCTTGAGGAGCGGGAAGAGGATCGTTTCGCGGATGCCCGCCTGCGTGAACAGCATGACGAGGCGGTCCACGCCGAGGCCGATGCCGCCCATGGGCGGGGCACCGTATTCGAGCGCCCGGAGGAAGTCCTCGTCCAGGGCCATGGCCTCGTCGTCGCCTTCCGCCGCGAGGCGGGACTGCTCCGTCAGCCGCTCCCGCTGGATGACGGGGTCGATCAGCTCGGAGAAGGCCGTGCCGCGCTCCATGCCGCCGATGATGAGGTCCCATGCCTCGATGAGGCGCGGGTCCTCGCGGTGCGGGCGCGCGAGGGGCTGGGCCGAGGGCGGATAGTCGTAGACGAAGGTCGGGTTGAGCAGCGTGGGTTCGACGATCTCGCCGAACAGCTCGATGACGGCCTTCTCCTGGGTCCAGAGGGCGTCGGTCTTGACGCCGTGCCTCTCGCCGACCTCGAGGAGGCGCTCGAGCGGAGTGTCGGGCGTGATCTCCTCACCGACGGCCTCGGACAGTCCGGGATAGACGCCGAGCCAGCGCCACTCGCCGTCGAGGTCGATCGTGCCGGCGGGCGTCTCGATCTGGCGGGTGCCCACCACATCGGCGACGTTGAGGATGATCTCCTTCATGCGCTCGGCCATGGTGAACTGGTCGGCGTACGCCTCGTAGCACTCGAGCGTGGTGAACTCGGGGCTGTGGGTCGAGTCGACGCCCTCGTTGCGGAACACGCGGCCGATCTCGTAGACGCGCTCGATCCCGCCGACCACCGCCCTCTTGAGGTACAGCTCGGTGGCGATGCGCAGCGTCATGTGCTGGTCGAACGCGTTCAGGTGCGTGGCGAAGGGGCGCGCGGTCGCGCCGCCGTGGACGAGGTTCAGCATGGGCGTCTCGACCTCGACGTACCCGTGCGCGTCGAGGGTGTCGCGGATGCTCTTGGTGATCTTTGAGCGCGTGTAGACCATCTGCCGCGCCTCCTCGCGCACGAGGAGGTCCACGTAGCGCTGGCGGACCCGCGTCTCCTCGTTGAGCCCCGCATGCAGGGTCGGGAGCGGCCGGAGCGCCTTGGAGGCCATCTGCCACGAGTCGACCATGACCGAGAGCTCGCCGCGGCGCGACGAGATGACCTCTCCGGTGACGAACACGTGGTCGCCGAGGTCAACGAGCGACTTCCAGTCGGCGAGGCGCTGCTCACCCACGTTGGCGAGGGACAGCATGGCCTGGAGGCGCGTGCCGTCGCCTTCCTGAAGCGTCGCGAAGCACAGCTTGCCCGTGTTGCGGATGAACACCACACGTCCGGCGACGCCGACCTTCTCCCCCGTAGCCGTGTCCGGCTCGAGCTCGGGGTACTTCTCGCGGACCTCGGCGAGCGAATGCGTGCGCGGCAGGACCACCGGGTACGGCTGTTCGCCATTGGCGAGAAGCTTCTCCCGCTTGTCCCGGCGGATGTGCATCTGTTCGCTGGCGTCGGCGGGCTCTGCGGCGGGGAGGGAGGGGTTCTCTGCGGTCACGGAAGACAATTCTAGTTTCTCGTCCCTGCGGCTCGGGACTCGGGGATTCCCGCTAGGCTCGGTGCATGGCCGCCACGCAGCTCTCCACGTCGACCGTCACCAGCGAGGACGGGGCCGTCCTCGAGCTCTTCACCGCTCTCGGCAGGGCCTCGGAACAGGAGAAGGCCGCGGCGGGAGGTGTCGTCGTCGTGCACGGATCCATGGTGACGGCGGAGCTGTACAAGGAGCTCGCTCTCCGCCTCGCCGAGGCCCTCCACGCCCCGGTCCACGTGTACAACCGGCGCGGCCGGGGCGGGTCGTCGCCGCAGCCGGCCGACTACTCGCTGACCACGGAGATCGCGGATCTGGCCGCCGTGCTCGAGCGCACGCAGACCGAGGCGGTGTTCGGGCACAACTACGGCGGGTGCATCGCGCTGCACGCCGGGCGGGAGCTCGAGATCGGCCGACTCGCGGTGTACGACCCGATCATCTCCTTCGAGGGCAGCATCAAAGCCCCCTGGCTGCGCGAGTTCGAGGAGTCCCTCGCCGCGGGCGACGAGGAGAAGGCGCTGGCCGTGCTGCTCCGCGGACTCCAGACCGCCGGTCCGGTCTCGAAGCTGCCGCTTCCCGTCCTGACGGTCCTCAACCGGATCGGCAGCCGGATGCCGATCGGGAAGGAGCTCTCGCGGCTGCTCCCGACCGGCCCGGCAGAGATCCGCGCGGTCGTCGC
Organism: Sinomonas flava; assembly: GCF_039531875.1. Classification (NCBI taxonomy): domain Bacteria; kingdom Bacillati; phylum Actinomycetota; class Actinomycetes; order Micrococcales; family Micrococcaceae; genus Sinomonas; species Sinomonas flava. The sequence continues at coordinate 70,994 of NZ_BAAAQW010000006.1, forward strand.
CGCCGATGCCGAGGCGAAGGGCTTCGACGAGCTCCCGCTCGAGACCCTGATCCTCGCCGGTGGGGCGAGCCCCGAGTACTTCGCCGACGCCGCCCAGAAGCTCGACGGCGTCCTGCCGGCCTCCGACTTCGACGTCCTGCCCAAGCTCGCGCACGATGCGCCGACCCGGCCGGCCAAGGCGCTGGTCGACCGTCTCGCGGACTTCTTCGCCAGCTGACCCTCCCCTTCCGGGTACGCCAAAACGCCCCCTCCTCCTTCCGGGTACGCGAAACTTCGCGACGTGGAATGCACGACCCCGGTCGGTGCCTCGCGCTGCGACCTCGCCAGGACGCAGGTCTCCGGCGCGAGAGGCAGGAAGCCGTCGTGGCGTATGTGCAGTGCTCCCCGGCAATCGAGCACGCGGCGACGACCGACCTTCCGGACGATCGGCCCGGACGCTACCCGTACCCGAAACGGCCTAGGAGCGCATTATCTGTACCCGAAACTGTTTGAGCGCGCATTATCTGTACCCGAAACGGGGGTGGGGCGCCGGCGGGGCGGGGTCAGCGCGCGCGGAGCGGCATGTTGTCGATGAGCCGGACCGGTCCGACCTTTGCCGCGACAATCGCGAGCGCCTCGCCCGTGAACGGCGTCTCCCGGCAGTTGAAGGCGAGCGGTTCGAGCGTGTCCGTGTCGACGACGTCCAGGTAGTCGAGCTCCACGAGCGGCTGCGAGCGGATGAGCTCCTCGGCGTCGTCCGGGTTGAGCGGCTCGTGCGCCCAGGCCCGCGCCTCGAGGAGCCGCAGTGCCCGCGAGAGGACGAGGGCGGCGTCGCGCTCCTGGCCTGACAGGAACCGGTTCCGGCTCGAGAGGGCCAGCCCGTCGGCGTCCCGCACGATGGGCACGGCGACGACCTCCACGGGGAAGTCGAGGTCCTTCACCATGCGCCGCACCACTGCGACCTGCTGGGCGTCCTTCTGGCCGAAGTAGGCGCGGTAGGCAACCCGGCCGCCGTCGAACCCGCCCGGCATCGCGAGGTGGAACAGCTTCGAGACCACCGTGCACACGCCGTCGAAGTGCCCGGGCCGGGACGCGCCCTCCCACTTCTCCGCGAGCGGACCGGCCGTGACGCGCACCTCCGGCTCGCCGCCGGGGTACATCTCCTCGACGGACGGCGCGAAGACGATGTCGACGCCGGCCTCCTCCAGCAGCGCCGCATCGGCCTCGAGCGTGCGCGGGTAGCGTTCAAGGTCGGCCGCGTCGCCGAACTGCAGGGGGTTCACGAAGACGCTGGCGACGACGACGTCGTTGCCCGCCACGGCGGATTCGGCCAGCGCCCGGTGGCCGGCATGGAGCGCGCCCATGGTGGGCACGAGCCCGAGGGAGGGAGTCCCGGCGGACCTGCGGACCCGGACGTTCTCGGCGCCGACCTCCAGTGAGCGGCGCCGCGTCCCGGCGAGATGGCGCGAGATGGCGGCCTGCAGGTCGCCACGGGTGTGCACGATCTCGATGGGCTGCGTGGGCATCAGCGGTCCTCTCCTGGGGCGGCGTCGGGGTCGGCGTCCGAGCCGGTCGGGGATCCCCCGAGGGCCCGTTCGAGCTCCGCGCGCCTGCCCGCCGGCAGCATCCCGCGGCGGTCGGCCCGCACGGCCGTCGCACGGGCCATGGCCCGGTACGCGTCAAGGATATCGGCGGAGCCCGCTCCTCCGGGGTCGGCCCCGAGCTCGGCCAGGGCCTCCACGTGCGCGGCCACCGTGCCGACGTCGCCGCGCGCGACGGGCCCGGTGAGCGCCGTCTCGCCGACCGAGAGCGCGTTGTCCAGCGATGCCCGCAGCAGCGGCCCCAGCACGGCCGAGGGGTTCTCGATCCCAATCCTGCTCAAGATCTCCGCCGCCTGGGATGCGATCGTCACGAGGTGGTTGGACCCGTGCGCGAGGGCCGCGTGGTACGCCACCCGGTCTCCCTCCGCGACCACGACCGGCTCCCCGCCCATCTCGACCACGAGGGCCTGCGCGACCGGGAGCATCGCCGGGTCCGCGGTCACGCCGAAGCAGCAGTCGGCGAGCCTGCCGAGGTCCAGAGACATCCCCGTGAACGTCATCGCGGGATGGATCGCGAGCGGGATCGCACCGGCGGCACGGACGGGCGCGAGGATGCCCACCCCGTGCCGCCCTGACGTGTGCGCCACGAGCTGCCCGGGCTGCCACGCCCCGAGCTTCGCGAGCCCCTCGACGAGCGGCCCGAGCGCGTCGTCGGGCACCGCGAGCAGGACGAGCTCCGACCGCTCGAGGATCTGCGGGATCTCGAGCACGGGCACGCCGGGGAGAAGCAGCTCGGCGCGCTCGCGGCTCGCCTCCGAGACCGCGGAGACGCCCACGACGGCGTGCTCAGCCGCGCGCAGCGCCGCGCCCAGCACCGCGCCGACCCTGCCCGCCCCGATCACCCCGATCCCGAGCCGTCCGGGCCGGCGGCTCCGGGCGCCGGGGAGGTCGCTGGGGGTGCTCATGGTGTGTCTCCTTCGGCTCGGACTGGTGGGTGCTGGCGCGCAAGCGGCGCCGCCCCGGGCGCACGACGGCGCGCTGCCGCGGCCCGGGCGGCCAGCTCACCGAAGAGCCGCTCGGCGTCGGCTACGGCGAGATGGCGGGCGGCAGGCCGGACGGGTCCGGGCGTCGAGTGCAGCTCGACGTTGGCGAGGCCGAACCGCCGTTCGAGCGGGCCCTGCGTGAGGGCGACCGACTGGGTGCGTCCGTGCGGGACGATCGAGAGCGTGCGCGCGAACGCACCATGGCGGCACAGGACGGCCGTCCCTGTTGCGAGGAATCCCGTGCGGCGCCACCCGAGCGGGTCGACCCAGCGCGCCGACCCGGGCGAGGAGGCGAAGCCCCCGTCGTCGCCCGCCCCGGTCATTCCGGCCTGGACGACGCCGCGGGCGGACCCGGGGCCCGTGCCCGGGTCGGGGAAGACGAGGCCGAGGACACGGAAGACGTCCTCGAGCGTCCCGGCGGGCAGGACGGTGGACTTCGCCTCCTCCTGCCTCGAGGACTGCCCGTAGCCGGCCACGTTCACGTGCAGGGCCCACCACCCGAAGGGACGCCAGAGGAGCGGCTGGCGGATCCCGACCGCCTGGATCCGTCCCGCGGGGACGGTCTGCGTGCGGGTCTCGAGGAGTCCGTAGCGGAGGCGGAGGCCGTCCCCGGCGGCGAGGACGCGGAAGTTCCAGGTCCGGTTGATCCTCCCCCACGCGGTCGCTGCCGCGGCGAGGAAGGCCGGCACGAGGGCGACGCCGAGAGCGGCGACTCCGGTGGCGACCTGGAGGGCGACCGAGGCCGCCGCTGCCAGGCCGGCCACCATGACGAAGGGGGTCAGCAGGGTCGAAGCCAGGATCCGCGCCACCGGGACCGCGGCGACGAGCACCTCGCCCGGGTCAGCCGGAGCCTCGGACGCCACCCGCTCGGCCTCGCGGCGCGCGCCGGAAAGGGCCGGCGCGGGGTGCGGAAGCCGCTCAGGGGCCCGGAGCTGCTCGGTGGAGTGCGCTGCCGCGGCGGCCGCGAGGATCTGGGCCCGGAGCGCCTCTGCCTCGGCCACCGGGAGGAACGAGAGCCGCAGCGCGCTCTCCCCCGCGTCGGCGACCTCGAAGCGCAGCTCGGCGAGCCCGAACAGGCGCGCGAGGAGCGGCTGGGCGAGGTCCACGGCCTGCACGCGGTCAAGCCGGGCCTGCCGGAGCTGGCGGAACACTATGCCGCTGCGGAGCCGCACCGTGGTCGCGTCGACGGCGAACCGCGTGGTCCACCAGGAGAACATGAAGCCGGCGGCCACGAGCACGACCACGCCGATCCCCACCGCGGCGAGGACCGGCAGGGGGACCCCGCTCCACCATCCGCGATTCACGCCGCCGGACAGGAGCGCCTCGAACCAGTCCCTCCCGACAGCCACGAACAGCGCCGCGACGAGGATCCAACCGCGCACCCACGGCGAGAGGGGGTGCACGCGCCGCCACTCGCCGTCGTGCGCGGATCCCGGGATCTGCTGGGTTCCCATCGGGTCAGAGTCCTGCCAGGCGCGCCTCGCCGCGCGCGCTCAGCTGCTCCCGGAGCCGCGCCGCCTCGGCGTCGGGCAGGCCGGGGATGGGCACCGTCGACTGCCCGGCGGGGGCCGCGGTATGGAGCTTCACGGTCGCGAGCCCGAGGGCGCCCTCGATCGGGCCCACCGAGACGTCCACGTACTGCATCCGCCCGTACGGCACGACGACGACGCGGCGGACGAGGAGCCCGTGGCGGATGAGCAGGTCGTCCTCCCGCTCGGCGTACGCCATCGCGCGGACCCTCCGGGGAACGAGCGCCAGATTGGCCAGGGCCAAGGCTGCGACCGCCGCCGGAAGCCCGACGGCGAGCCAGGCCGGAGGCGTGAACAGGCCCAGGGCGCCGGCCGCGAGGGGCGCGCAGGCGAGGGCGGTCCAGACGGTCGCGGAGATCGCGGTTCCGGCGAGCCGGAGCGTCAGGTACTTCGGGTCGAGCCGCCTCCACTCGATCCCGTCGGGATCGAGGGCGCGCCGCCGGCCGGCGGGCCAGGACGCCTCTGGGCCGGAAGGGTCAGGCAAGACCACCCTCCGCGTCCGGGGCACGGCCGCCGCCGGCGACATCGCGGCCCGAGGCGCCCTCCGCGTCGTCGCCGTCCTCGGGAGGGATCCGGCAGAAGCGCTCGACGATGAAGCCGATGGTCACCATCACGACTCCCCCCGCCATCATCCCGAGGGCCTGCAGGACGACGGGGTTGTCGGCGCGCGAGCTGAGGAACGGGATCTGGTCCGCGATCACGCCCGCGTGCCAGCCCAGCAGGACGGCGCCGGCGTACGCGCAGGCGTGCCCGAGGACCAGCGTGCGCGCGGCGAAGATGGGGTCGAGCATCCGCTTGCGGTGCCCCGTCCTCCACCGCAGCACACGGAACCCCAGCACAAGCGTCACGGCGGCAATGACGCCCATCGAGGCGAGCGCGCTGAGGGGTAGCACGGGAGTCGGCATCGAAGCACGCTGGGCGTATGCGTTGACCGCGAGCCCCACGATCCCGGCGAGCACGACGACGATGCTCAGCACCCACGGCTTCAGCGGCGTCATGTCGTCTCCTGGTCGGTGAGCACGTCGAAGGCCTCGACCCCGTCCGCGTCCGCGCAGTCCTCGAGCAGCCCGACGATCGGATGCCCCTCGAGGACGGCCGTGGGCTCGATCATCACCCACGGGAAGAGGACGAACGCCCGCTCGGCCGCACGGGGGTGCGGGATGGTCAGCTCGGGGTCGTCGATCGCCACGTCACCGTAGGTGATGATGTCGACGTCCAGGGTGCGGGGACCCCACCGGACCTCGCGCGTGCGGTGGTGCTTGGCCTCGACGGCGTGGCAGTGGGCGAGCAGCTCATACGGGCCGAGGTTCGTCTCGACGATCACGACCATGTTGAGGAAGTCCGGCTGGCCCTTGGGCCCTCCCACCGGCTTGGTCTGGACGACCGGCGAGACGTCCACAAGCCGCACCTCGGGCCGGTCGACAAGGTCAGCGACGGCCTCCGCGAGGGTCTCTGCCCGGGCCCCGAGATTGCTGCCGAGGGCCAGGACTGACCGGACCCACTCGTGCCGCTCCCCTGCCATCTCAGCGCTCCCGGAAGACGGTGACGGACACGTCGCCGAACGGGACCGGGATGGGAGCCTGCGGCTTGTGCACAGTGAGTTCGACGGCGTCGACCGGGAACTCGCCGAGGAGGGTGTCGGCGAGCCGCACCGCGAGCGTCTCGATGAGGTCCACCGGCTCGCCCTCGACGACGGCGACGATCCGCTCGGCAACCTCGGCGTAGCTCGTGGTCCGGGCGAGCTCGTCGCTGCCGGCCGCCGCGCTGAAGTCCGTGTGCAGGACGGTGTCGACGACGAACGGCTGCCCGTCGCGCCGCTCGAAGTCGAGCACGCCGTGGTATCCGGTCGCCGTCACGCCCGTGAGCGTGATCAGGTCCGGGCGAACGCGCACGCTGCCGGCCACCGGCCCTCCGTCCACTCTGCCTAGGCCTTCGCCCTGGCGGCGACCTTGACGGCATCGAGGTTCGCCGCGACGTCGTGCACGCGCACGCCCCACGCCCCCGCCGCCGCGGAGAGGACGGTGATCGCGGCGGTGCCGGCGTCCCGCAGCTTGGGCGGCGCGGCCTTTCCGGCCGTGGTGAGCAGCTCGCCGATGAAGCGCTTGCGGGAGGCCGCCACCAGCACGGGGTGGCCAAGCTCGGTGAAGCGATCGATGTGCTTCACGAGCTCCCAGTTCTGCTCGCCGTTCTTCGAGAAGCCCAGACCCGGGTCCACGATGATCTGCTCATCCTTGACTCCGCCCGCGCGCAGACGGTCGCGCAGCGCCTTCGTCTCCGCGAGGACCTCCTCGACCACGTTGCCGTAGGCGGCCAGTCCGTCCATGCTCTTGGAGTCGCCACGGCTGTGCATGAGGACGTAGTGCACGCCCGTCTCGGCGATGAGCGAGATCATCTCGTCGGCGAGGGCCACCCCGGAGACGTCGTTGATGATGGCGGCGCCGGCGGCGATGGCCTTCGCGGCGGTGGTGGCGCGGCGAGTGTCCACCGACACGAGGGCGCCGGCCTTCGCGAGGGCCGCGACCACGGGGAGGACGCGCTCCTGCTCGAGGTCCTCGGGGACCTCGTCCGCGCCGGGGCGCGTCGACTCGCCGCCGACATCGATGATGTCCGCGCCCGCATAGTACATGCGCAGCCCGGCGGCGATGGCGGTGTCGGCGGTGGCGTAGTCCCCGCCGTCGCTGAATGAGTCGGGGGTGACGTTGAGGATCCCCATGACGACCGTGCGGTCGCTGGGAAGGCCGGCGAACGTGGCCCGGGCGCGCGCCTGGCGCAGCACGGGAAGGGGGGAGGTGTTGGGCCCGGTTCCGGGCGCTGCTGCGAGAGAGTCCATCATCGTACTCACCTTCCGAGAATGAGGCTCATGGCTTCGGCGCGGGTAGCTGGGTCGTGCAGTTGGCCGCGGACGGCGCTCGTGACGGTGTGGGCTCCTGGCTTGCGCACGCCGCGCATGGACATGCACATGTGCTCGCAGGAGATGACCACGATCACGCCGCGGGGCTTGAGGTGGTGGACGATGGCGTCCGCCACCTGGGTCGTGAGCCGCTCCTGGACCTGGGGCCGGCGTGCGTAGATGTCGACGAGGCGCGCGAGCTTGCTCAGTCCGGTCACGCGACCGTCATGGGAGGGGATGTAGCCCACGTGGGCGACACCGTGGAACGGCACGAGGTGGTGCTCGCACGTCGAGTAGAACGGGATGTCCTTCACGAGCACGAGCTCCTCGTGGTCGAGGTCGAACGTGACCCCGAGGACGTCCTCAGGATCCATGTGCAGGCCCGCGAAGGTCTCGGCGTAGGCCTTCGCGACCCGCTTCGGGGTGTCCTTCAGCCCGCTGCGGTCCGGGTCCTCACCGACGGCGATGAGGATCTCCCGCACGGCCGCCTCGATGCGGGGCAGGTCCACGTCCTGGACTTCCGCAGGCAGCTCGAAAACGTCGTCGTCGTCAATATGGGTCACGGATCGATCCTAGCGGTGCGGGCGAAATGGGGAGGCGACGGCCGTCACACGCCCTCGCTGCCGGGGGCGAACTCCTGCTCGCCATGGGGGTGGTGCGCCTGGCCGACGTCGAGCGGCTCCTCGCGTCGGGCGTTCGCCGCCTCCTCCTGCGCCTCGCGCGCCTTGCGCTCCGCCTCGGTCTCCACCGGCGGGATGTTCTGCACCGGGCGGGACTCCTTGGAGAGCCACACCTCGCGGAAGTCGCGCTTGCGCACGTCCGTGAAGATCGCCGCGATCTCCTTCTGGTTGAGCGTCTCGTGCTCGAGGAGTGCGAGGGCCAGCCGGTCGAGGACGTCGCGGTTCTCGGTGAGGATGTCGTAGGCCTCGTCGTGCGCCTGGTCCATGAGCCGGCGCACCTCCTCGTCCACGATGTAGGCGACCTGGTCGGAGTAGTTCCGCTCGTGCGCCGCGTCGCGGCCGAGGAACGGCTCGCCGCCGCCCTGGCCGAGCTTCACGGCGCCGACGCGCTCGCTCATGCCGTACTGGGTGACCATCTTCCGTGCGGTGGAGGTGGCCTTCTCGATGTCGTTCGAGGCACCCGTGGACGGGTCGTGGAACACGATCTCCTCGGCGACGCGGCCGCCCATGGCGTAGGCGAGCTGGTCGAGGAGCTCGTTGCGGGTGATCGAGTACTTGTCCTCCTCGGGGACCACCATGGTGTAGCCGAGGGCGCGTCCGCGCGGGAGGATGGTGATCTTCGTCACCGGGGCGGAGTTCCGCAGCGCCGCCGCGACGAGGGCGTGGCCGCCCTCGTGGTACGCCGTGATCTTGCGCTCGAGGTCCTTCATCACGCGCGAGCGCTTCTGCGGGCCTGCCATGACGCGGTCGATGGCCTCGTCGAGGGCGCGGTCGTCGATGAGCTGCGCGTTCGAGCGCGCGGTGAGGAGCGCCGCCTCGTTCAGGACGTTCGCGAGGTCAGCGCCCGTGTAGCCGGGGGTCTTCTTCGCGACCGCCTTGAGGTCCACGTTGGAGGCCATGGGCTTGCCCTTGGCGTGGACCGAGAGGATCTGCTCGCGGCCCAGCAGGTCCGGCGCCTCCACCGGGATCTGGCGGTCGAAGCGGCCCGGGCGAAGGAGCGCCGGGTCCAGGACGTCTGGCCGGTTCGTCGCCGCGATGAGGATGACGTTCGTCTTGACGTCGAAGCCGTCCATCTCGACCAGGAGCTGGTTCAGGGTCTGCTCGCGCTCGTCGTTGCCTCCGCCGATCCCGGCGCCGCGGTGGCGCCCCACGGCGTCGATCTCATCAACGAACACGATGGCCGGGGCGTTCGCCTTGGCCTGCTCGAACAGATCGCGGACACGGGACGCACCGACGCCGACGAACATCTCGACGAAGTCCGAGCCCGAGATCGAGAAGAAGGGGACGCCCGCCTCACCGGCGACGGCGCGCGCCAGGAGGGTCTTGCCCGTCCCGGGAGGGCCGTAGAGCAGCACGCCTTTGGGGATCTTCGCACCCACCGCCTGGAACTTGCCCGGCTCCTGGAGGAACTCCTTGATCTCGTGCAGCTCCTCGACAGCCTCATCGGCACCGGCGACATCCGCGAAGGTCACCTGCGGCATGTCCTTGGTGATCATCTTGGCCCGGGACTTGCCGAACTTCATGACTTGGCTGCCGCCGCCCTGCATGCGCGAGAGCAGGAACCAGAACACCGCTCCGAGAAGCAGGACCGGGATCAGGAGGGACAGGACGGAGCCGAACCAGTTGTTCTCGACCGGCTGGTCCGTGTAGCCCTTGGACAGGTTGGCGTCGTTGACGGCCTTGATGACGTCGTCGCCGCGCTGGGTGATGAAGAAGAACTGGACGTTCTTCCCCTTGTCCTGGCCATCGACCACATAATCGTCCTTCAGGACAAGGTCGACGCGCTCTTCGCCGTTGAAGATCTTGGCCTGCTCGGCCTTGCCGTCCTTGAGGAGCTGAAGCCCGACCGAGGTGTCGACGCGCGTGCTTCCGCCCGGGGCCAGCGTTCCGAAGGCCAACAGGAGCAGGACGACGACCACAACGATCCAGATTCCCGGACCCTTGACGAAGCTCTTGACGTTCATGAAATCGGGGCTACACCCCGTCCCTTCTGTTGTGCACCGGTACCGTCATGCGCGAAGGCTGTGGCCACCAGCATGACACCGTTCGGAAACGTTCACGCACGGTTCACTCCAAAAGTTCCCCCCGCACCGGTGCGCTGACGGCGAAACCCGCCGTGCGGCGTCGTGCGCCGCTGCCCACCGGCATCGGAGTGACCGAGGTCTGCGCGACCTACTCGTAGACGTGGGGCGCGAGCGTGCCCACGAAGTCGAGGTTGCGGTACTTCTCCGCGTAGTCGAGGCCGTAGCCGACCACAAACTCGTTCGGGATGTCGAAGCCCACGTACTTGACATTGATGCTGACCTTCGCGGCGTCGGGCTTGCGGAAGGCCGTGCAGATCTCGACCGACGCCGTGCCGCGTGACTCGAGATTCGTCTTGAGCCACGAGAGGGTCAGGCCCGAGTCGATGATGTCCTCGACGATGAGGACGTGCTTGCCCATGAGGTCCGTGTCGAGGTCCTTGAGGATCCGCACCACGCCGGAGGACTGCGTGCCGGAGCCGTAGGACGAGACCGCCATCCAGTCCATCGTCACGTGCGAGTGCAGGGCCCTCGCCAGGTCCGCCATGACCATGACGGCGCCCTTGAGGACTCCGACGATGAGGAGGTCCCGGCCTTCGTAGTCGCGGTCGATCTCGGCGGCGAGCTCGGCGATGCGGTTCTGGATCTCCTCCTTCGTCTTGAGGACGTGTTTGAGGTCTGCGTGGACGTCGGTCGATTCCACCTGCGGCTCCTGGGGTCGAGCGTGTGCCTGCCTGCTGGGGCGTGACGCGGTGCTGGGTCAGCGATGCGATACCAAGACTAGCCCCCCGCGGTGCCCCGCGCCCTTGCGGGTGCCGTCCCTGGGCTGCCGGAACGCGCTCACATGCCCCGCGACTTCGACCGGCCCTGCCGAGCCGCGGGGCTCGAGGAGGCGCTCGACGGCGGAGAGCCGCTCGAACGTGAGCTGGCCTCCCAGCTCGGTCACCGCGAGCGCGATCACGCGGCTCCGCAGCGCCTGGGGCAGGGCCCGCAGCTCCGGGCCGGGAAGGACGACGGCGCGCCCGCCCCCGCGATGAGGGGTCATGTCCCTGCCGCGAGGGGTGACCTCGGCGGCAGACGGGGTGACCTCGGGGCCAGAGGGGGTGACCTCGGCGGCAGACGGGGTGACCTCGGCGGCAGACGGGGTGACCTCGGCGAGGGCGGCGTAGATCCGCTGGGCCTCGCCGTCGAGGTAGTCAGCGTCGGCGGCCAGCAGCGCGGCGGTGCGCGCGAGGCCCTCTGCGACGCCGGGCCCGAGCTCGGCCTCGAGGAACGGCATCGTCGCCGTGCGGACCCGCGAGCGCATGAACCGCGGGTCCTCGTTCGTCGGGTCGAACCACGGTTCGAGGCCCTCGGCGACGCACACGTCGAGCGTGTCGGCGCGGCGCAGCGTCAGGAAGGGCCGGACGTACAGCCCGCGCACCCGGCGCATGCCCGCGAGGGCCCGGGGCCCTGACCCCCGGGCCAGCCCGAGGAGCACCTGCTCGGCCTGGTCGTCCAGCGTGTGCCCGAGCAGCAGCGCGCCTGCGCCCCATGTCTCCGCCTCGGCCTCGAGGGCGGCGAGCCGCGCGGCACGCGCAGCGGCCTCGGGCCCCTCGCCCCGGCGCTGGACGTCCACGGCGACCACCCGCACCGGCGCGAGTCCAAGCTCGCCCAGCACACCCGCCGTCGTGCGCGCGACCTCCCCCGAGCCCTCCTGCAGCTGGTGGTCGACGACGACGGCGCCCGCCTCGAGCGGGTGCCCCGACACCCCGCCGCGGCGGGCGAAGTGGGCGACCGCGGCCGCGAGCGCGAGCGAGTCCGGGCCGCCGGAACAGCCGACGAGGATCCGGCGGGGCCAGCCGGCCTCCGCGAGCGCGGCCTTCACGGCGTTCCGGGCGGCGCCGACGGCGGGGTGGAGCCGGCGCCGGGCGGGCGAGGCGGTGTCGCGGGCCGGGTCGAGGGCGGGACCGGGGGCGCTTCCGGAGTCTCCGGCGGTCACAGGCCCATGCGGGAGACCCAGGTCTCCGGGGCGTGGATCTCCTCCTCGGTCGGGAGGTTCTCGGGGCCCTCCCACACACGGTTGAAGCCCGCCATCCCGACCGCGTCGACGACGTGCCGCACGAACTTCTGGCCGTCCGTGTACTGGCGCATCTTGGCCTCGAGCCCCAGGAGGCGGCGGATGAACGTCTCGAGCGGGCCGCGGTTCTCGTTCCGCTGCTGGAACCGCTGCCGGATGGTCTTGACGGTGGGCACGACCGAGGCGTCGATCGCGTCCATGACGACGTTCGCGTGCCCCTCGAGCAGGCTCATGACCGCTGTCAGGTGGGAGATCGCCGCGCGCTCGGCGGGGTCCTGGAGCAGGTCGAGGATGGCACCCTTGCTCGGGAGGTCCGAGGCGCTCCCGGTGCGGTCGCGCAGGGACTTGGCGACCGCCGTCGCGCGTTCCATGAGGGAGTCCATGTTGCCCACGAGGCTCTCGCTCAGCTGCCCGATCTGCTCGGTCATGTGGCCGCGCAGCCACGGGGCGGCGGCGAACTGGACACGGTGCGTCTGCTCATGGAGGCACACCCAGAGCCGGAAGTCCTCGGGCTCGAGCACGAGTTCGCGCTCGATGTGGACGATGTTGGGCGCGACCAGCAGCAGCCGCCCGGCCGGCGGGACCGTGGACCCGGGCGCGAGGGCCGAGAACGGCTCGTACTGCCCGAGAACCCGGCTCGAGAGGTAGGCGAGGATGAGGCCGAGCTGGGCCCCCGTGATCGCCCCGCCGACCTTCGCCGCGGTGGGGGTCAGCTCGCTCGCGCGCTTCTCGACGAGGTGCGTCAGAACCGGGTCCATCATGACCTCGAAGCCCTGCGTGTTGGCCTTCGCCCACGAGGCGCGGTCCACGATCAGCAGCTGGGAGTCGCGCAGGTCCGCAGCGACGTCGAGCCCCGTGATGCGGTGGACGTGGGCGACCGAGGCATCGGCGAGGCGCCGCAGGCTCTCGACGACGTCGCGCGCCTCAGCCGGCGACAGCGCCGGACCGGGGGGCGCCAGGCGCGCCGCGGTTGACGCAGCGAGATCCCAGTTGATCAGTTGGCTGGCCATCTGCGAGGCATCCATGCCTCCATTCGACCACATGCTGCTGTCCCTCCGCTGTGCGGGCCGTGGCGCGGCTTCCGCCCGCCGCTATCGGCAGCCGCACGCCGCGAGGGCCGCGGCCGCGCCGTCGAGCGCCTGCACGGCTTCCCCCCGTCGCCCCGGATCCAGGCCGTTCGCCACGAAGGCGAACGCCAGGAGGCGCCCGTCGGCGTCGACGGTGTACCCGCTCAGGGCGGCCACGGTGTTCAGCGTTCCGGTCTTCGCACGCACGACGCCGGCCCCGGCCGCCGCGCTCCCGGCGAACCGCGAGCCGAGGGTCCCGTCGAGCGCGGCCACGGGGAAGCCGCCGAGAGCGGCCCGGAGCCGCTCGTCCGACCCCACGGTCATCTCGCGCACGAGCGTCGCGAGGGCCGTGGGGCTGATGCGGTTGCCGAGGGAGAGGCCGCAGGCGTCGGCGATCTCGAGGCCGTCCGCAGTCCCCAGCACCTGCACTGCCGCGGCACGCAGGGCCGCGACGGCGCCCTCGTTGGCCGCCGGGCCGCCCTGTGCGTGTGCGGCGAGGCGGGCGAGGACTTCCGCGAGGTAGTTGTCCGACTCACGCAGCATGTAGTCGACCTGCTCCCCGAGCGGCGCGCTCTCGACAGCTGCCAACTCCTGCCCCTCCGCGGGTGCCGCTACACGGCTGACGCCGGCGGCGACCGTCACGCCGGTGCCCGCGAGGGCGGCCGCGAGCGCGTCACGGAAGGCGTTCGCGGCGTCGAGTGCCGTGTCCTCAGGCCGCGGGCCGGCGGCGCCCGGGGCCGCGCGGGCGCCGTTGAGGGCGAGGGCGTACACGGGCGCGATCTCCCCGGCGGCCACGTCGGCCGGGTCCCACGCCGGGCTCAGGGCCGGGCCCGTGAACAGGGTGTCGTCGAGCCGGACGGTGACGGTCCGCGGCGGCGAGGGAGCCGGCTGGGGCGAGGCGGCGGCGTCGTGCGCGGCCCCGGCGGCCGGGGCGAGCGCCTTCGCGGTGTCCGCGGCGAGCGTCGCCAGGCCGGCGCGGCCCATGACGGCGTCGGGCTGGGACGACCCGGCGGCGAGCATTGCATCGCCGCCGCCAGCGAGGACGACAGTGCCGGCGTCGGGGCGGACGACGCGGGTGCGTAGCCGCGCGTCGGGCCCCAGGGAGGTGAGCACGGCCGCCGCCGTGAGGAGCTTGAGGTTGGACGCCGGGACGCGCCCGTCCCCGCCGGCCTGGCTGAAGAGGACGCGGCCGGTGGCGGCGTCGAGCACGGTCCCCCCGATGCTTCCGGTGCCCAGCGCGAGCCGGGGCGCGAGGTCGCGGGCGAGCCGATCGGCCTCGGGAACCGGGGCCGCGGTGGACAGCGGCGCGGCTCCTGCGAGGGCCGGCGCGGACGACGGCGGCGCGAGCCACCCGGGGGTCGTTGCGGTGGGCGTCGGGGCGGGGAAGAGCGCGGACCGCGCATGGGTCGCGAGCCCGGTGGCCACGAGCACGACGGCGACGGCCACCGCGAGCGCGACCGCTGCGGCGAGCGGGGCCCACAGCCCGGTCAGGGGCGCGCGGGGTCCGCGTTGCGTGCTCATGTGTGTCGTTCCTCGGGGTTCTCTTACGGTCCCGGCTGGGGGTGGGCAGCCCCGGGGCAGATATCCTTCATCGTAGTCGCCGCCGCGGACGAGCCCCCGGGCTTGCCCGTGCCGGCTGCCGTGACCGACGCGACCCGGCCCCGCAGGCGGGCCATGCAAGGAGCACCCATGAAGCACGATGTGACGATCGAGATCCCGCGCGGCTCCCGCGTGAAGTACGAGGTGGACCACGAGACCGGGCGCGTGCGCCTCGACCGCGTCCTGTTCACCTCCATGCAGTACCCGACCCACTACGGGTTCTTCGACAACACCCTCGGCGAGGACGGCGACCCGCTCGACGCCCTCGTCTGGTACCCGGACGTGGACCTCTTCCCCGGCATCGTCATGGAGGCCCGCCCGATCGCGATCTTCAACATGGAGGACGAGTCCGGCGGGGACGCGAAGCTCGTGTGCGTGCCGGCGGACAAGCGCTTCGACCACATCCAGGAGGCCTCGGACCTCGACGACTTCCTGATCAAGGAGATCGAGCACTTCTTCACGCGGTACAAGGACCTCGAGCCGGGCAAGTGGGTCAAGCCCGCCGGCTGGGCGGACCGCGCCGCCGCCGAGGCAGAGCTCGAGGCCTCCATCAAGCGCTTCGAGCAGCAGGGGCACTGAGCCCGGCGGCAGCCCGCTGAACAGTAGCAGTCCTTGAGGGGGCGATGGGGAGTGGTCCCCATCGCCCCCTCTCGTTCCCGTCTCCTAGGCTGTCCACGAGCCAGTGGGCGCCCGGAGCGCCCAGACGAAGGGGGAACGGTGACGATCCGAGCTGGGGCGAACGTCGAGGAGCTGCGCGCGCTGGCGCTGCAGTTCGGGAAGGCGTCGAAGGAACTCGGCAGCCGCGGACAGGAGCTCAGCGCGGTCCTGGGCCGAATGGACGTATGGCGCGGCAGCGACGCCGAGCAGTTCAAGCAGCAGTGGAGCCGTCTGCACCGGCCGGCGCTCCTGGCGGTGTCCCGCCAGCTCCAGGAGGCCTCCCGGACCCTGCTGGCCAACGCCGACGCGCAGGAGCAGACCTCGGAGGCCTCGACCGGGGCGCTGGCCGCCGGAGCCCCGAGCGCCCTCGGCGTCCTGTACGACGTGTACGAGACGGCCGGCGGGGTCAAGGCGTTCGGCTCCGCCGCATGGAACGCGATCAACGCCGGCCGCCTGGGCCTCGACGCCTGGAAGGACACCAAGAGCCTCTTCACGAGCTGGGCCGACGTCGGCGAGCTCGTGCGGGACGGCATCCGCGGGATCCGCAGCGGCGACGGACTCTCCGACGTCTACCAGGCCATGCGTGCCGGGGTGCCCTACAGCGAGGCCTTCGAGAACGCGAGCAGGTTCTCCCAGTCGCTGCGCTGGGCAGGGGCGATCGCCGGGCCGTTCGCCGTGGCCGGGGGCATCCACGACGTCATCAGCCCGTCCCACGACGGGTGGCGCGGCACCGGCGACCGGGTTGCCGGCGGGCTCTCCGCGGTGGGCGGCGTGGGGTCGATGATGCTCGCGACGGCCGGCGGCGCAGCGCTGCTGGGGCCGATCGGCGCCCCCGTGGTGATCGGCGCGGGCCTCGTCGCCGCCGGGTGGACCGTAGGGAACCTGGTCTACGACAACTGGGACTCCATCAGCAGCTTCGCCGGCGATGTCGGCGGGACGATCGCGGACGGCTTCGGGGAGGCCAAAGACGCTGTCGCGGACACCGTCGATAGTGTGGTGGACGGGGTGTCCGATGCTGCGGGCGCCGCAAAGGACTTCGTGGGAGGGCTCTTCGGATGACACAGGCACAGATCACCTGGACCGAGAGGGACGTGCGCTCGGCTGCCGCGGTCCTCGGCTCGGCCGCAGACGAGGGCCGTGAGCTGCCGACGCTCACCGACGAGGAGATCGTGGCGCTCGACGGGCCTGCCAGGGAGCAGCTCGTCGAACTGCCGTGGCTCGCCTCGGAGGGAGTCTACCGGGAGGCCGCTGCCGCCGTCGCCCTGCGCGGGCTGCTCGCCAAGGGCATCGCGTACCCGGTCCACGCCGAGGGTGACCCGACGCCGCGCCGTCTCGAGGCCGGCGTCGAGCATACGGGCCTGCTCACGCTGCGCCGCACCGCGGAGCGGCTCGTACGCCTCGAGCGGCAGGTCTCCACCGGACGCCGCTGGATCTACGCGTACGTGCACGACGGCGGGGTGCTCGCCGAGGAGGTCGACGAGTCCGGCCTGCACGCGTTCCGCGTGTTCACCGCCGCCGGCATCGGGCCGTGGCTCGCCGGATTCGTGGACCCCGACGGGATCGCCGCGCGCGACGGTGACCCCGTCCTGCTCGACCAGGCCCAGTTCGAGGCACAGGCCGGCGAACGGCTCGCGGACACGCGCGCCGCCACGACCGTGACGGCGCTGGCCGCACACGGGCCGGACCAGTCACTGAGCGTCTACACGTCCTCGACGACCGTGACGCTGCTGACGCCGCGCGGCGGCGGCGGTGTGGGCGAGCCCGCCGACGCCGTCGAGCTCCGGGACGTTTCCGCAGACACCCTCGAGGGCCTCCTCGCCGACCTGACCGCAGCCCCGGCCGCATGACGACGCGAGCGCGCACAGGACTGGTCGATGCCGCCACGGGGCGGGAGATCCGCGTGGTCGCGGCCTCCGGGGAGCAGTTCGCGGCTGCCCCCGCCGCCCGGGTCTTTTGGTGCCGAGTGCTGGACGGCGCGGTCGTCGCCGCGATAGCTGCCTCGGTGCTCGTCCCGGTGCTCGCCGCGCTCGGGCGCTCGTCCGTCTCGGGCGGGACGGCGGCAGCGGTTGCCGCGCTCGTCTGGTTCGCCCTGGTCTTCGCCTATGGGATGGTGTCCGGCAGCGTCGGAGCGCTCGGCGACCACGCAGGCGGCTTCCGCGCGGTGCGGCTCGACGACGGGTCCCGGCCGGGCGTGTGGCGCGGAGGCTGGCGTGCCGTGCTGTGGAGCTTCGTCCCCCTCTACGCGGTTATCACGGTGGTCGGCATCTTCTCAGGCTCCATGGCGGGCGACTGGTCGGAGCGGTACTCGACCCGCGACCTGCGTGCGGGTATCGAGCGGGGAATGCCGCCGGTCCCCGACCCCCGCGTCGCCGAGCGGGAAGCGCGGGTGGCCGCGCGCGCCGCGGCACGCGCACAGCGCCGCAGCGGCTGAGCCTCCCCGACGTGGCCGGGCGCCGCCGCTAGGCTGGCCGCCATGTTCACGGTCACGATCAACCAGCGCGACCGGCAGGCCGGGGACAGGGTCCCCGCGCTGCTCAAGGCGCTCGCCCGGCTGCGCCCCGAGGTGCCGTTCGACCGGACCGTGGGCGACGAGGCGCAGGCCGTCTTCGCCGACGCTTCCTCGGCGGTCGAAGCGGCCCTCGTGGCGCTCCGCCCCGACGCGTGCGGGGAGGTCCGGTGGAACGTGGGGATCGGTGTGGGCGCGGTCGACGAGCCGCTGCCGCTGGGCGTCGGGGATGCCCGCGGCCCCTCGCTCGTGTACTCGCGCCGGGCCGTCGAGCGGGCGCAGTCGAGCGGGGACGCGGCGGCGATCGCCGTCGAGGGACCCGATGCGGGCCTCGCGCACGACGCCGAGGGGGTGCTCAGGCTGGTCGGCCTCACCGTCGCGAAGCGCACTCTGGCGGAGTGGCGCGTCCTGGACCTGCTCACCCCGGGCGTCCGCGGCCAGCAGAAGGCCGTCGCCGAGGCGCTCGGGATCACGACCCAGGCCGTGTCGAAGGCCGTCGCGCGGGCGCACTGGGCGGAGGAATGGGCGGCCCGTCCCGCGGCCGCGCGGCTCCTGGGCCTCCTCGACGCGGCGTCGGGGAAGTGAGGCCGGACCATCCGGGGCCCGGGCCGCGGCCCTGTGCCCTTGCCCGGGGCGCGCGACCCCGCGACGGCGACCACGCGCCGTCGTGCGTGGGGTGCGCCTAGACCAGCGAGCGGAGGATCACAGCGGCGCCGTCCTCCTCGACGGTCGAGGTGACCTCGTTGGCGGCGACCTTGACCTCGTCGGGGGCCTGGCCCATTGCGACGCCGCGGCCGGCCCACTGGAGCATCTCGATGTCGTTGCGGCCGTCGCCGATCGCGACCGTGTGCTCGCGCCCGATCCCGACGAGCTGGCGGACATGCTCGAGCCCGCTGGCCTTGGTGACGCCGTGGGCGGCGATGTCGAGCCAGGCGGTCCAGCCGACGGAGTAGGTGACGCCGTGCAGGCCGATGGACTCGACGGCCTCCCCGAACTCCTCCGCAGTGGAGTCGGTCGAGAACACGACGAGGCGCACGGCCTCGGCCTCGAGCAGCTCGCGGAAGGACACGCCGCGGGCCTCGACGCCGAAGCTCGCGTCCTGGAAGCGCTCGGTCGAGAGGAAGTTGCCCTCGATGTCCTCGAGGGCGTACTTGGCGTTCGGCAGCCGGCGGCGGAGGGCCTTGAGGACCGGGGCCGGGTCGAAGGAGCGGCGGTCGATCACGGTGTAGCCGCCGTTGGCCCCGGCGTGGATCTGCACGGTGACCCCGCCATTGCTGCAGACGGCGTATCCGCGGTCCACGCCGAGCAGTTCGACGATGGGCAGGGTCGCGCCCAGGGAGCGGCCGGTGGCGACGACCACCTCGTGGCCGGCACCCACGACGGCGCCGCCCACCTCCCGGATGGCCGGGGACATGTGGCCGTAGTGGTCGACGAGGGTTCCGTCGACGTCGAGGGCGATGAGCTTGCGCTCGATCGTTGTGAGCTGGTCATCGATGCCAGCATTCAGCGTTGTAGTCATAGGTACTAGTGAAGCACCTCGCCATCCGTTCGCCGTAGGACGGCGGACACAGGAGGCGTGAACACGGGGTGAAGCGTGGGGGCGCGAGGTTAATACTCACAGCCCGGCCCACAGTGTGAGTGTTCATGTTTGGGATGGCGGCTGTTCACGTTCGGTCGGGGCTCGCGGGGGTGCCGGGGCCCCGGGTCCCCGGGCTCCCGGGGCTCCCGGGGCCTGAGACGCCTCGTTGCCGAGGAGGTCGCCTCAGTCCGTCCTCACTGCCACAAGGCGTCTCACGAGGACCCGGATGACGTCCTCGCTGCGACAAGGCGCCTCCTTCATGGGGTTTGGCGCTGGACTAGAAGGTCCTCCACAGGAGACCCAGTCCGGCGTGTCGTCCACATGCGCCCCTGTTCAGGGCCCGCTCCGTCCGGAAGGGGAGATGCTGAGCGCATGGACCCCGCCGACTCGCTCCTCTGCGCCACGAGACACCTGCTGCTCGGGGTGGCCGAAAGCCCGCGGACCCGGTTTGCCTCGGGGGAGCTGGTTCGGCTGAGGAGAGGCTTCTACGTTCCCACCTCGGTCTGGGTGCAGGCGGCCGAGCACGAACGGTTCCTGCTCGCCGCCACGGCACTCGCCCAGGCCCATCCTTCGACCGTGTTCTGCGGCGAGACTGCGCTGTTCCTTCGAGGCCTTCCCACGGTCAAGGCCCCGACCTCAATCGACGTTGCGGCGCCCTCCCGCGGACGGCTCGGCGAACGGCCCCCGACCTTCCAGGCTGCCGGTTCCGAGCTGGCCGAGAAGGCTCGCCGACTCGCTCCCCCGCCGGTCCGTCGGCACTTCCATCCCAAGCTCGAACCGGAAACGCTCGGGGAGTTCCACCTGGCCCCGACTGCCACCGCACTTGTCGAGGTCCTCGCTGTCGGCCGGTTTGCCCGTGCCCTGACCGTCGCAGATGGCGTGCTGCGGCAGCAGGCCGATGCCCCGCTGCTGGACCGGCTCGACGTGCGCTCCGCCATCGAGGTGCTGCGCCATGCGCGCTGGCGCTCGCGTGCATCGCTCATCGCCTCCCTGGCCCGAGCCGGCGCCGAGTCTCCCGGCGAGTCGGTGAGCAGGGCGCTCATGCTCCTGTTCGGATTCCCAGAACCGGCGCTCCAAAAGGAGCACTACGACTCTCTGGGGCTGGTGGGGCGCACGGACTGCTTCTGGGATGCAGAACGGGTCGAAGCTCCCCTGCGCGGGTACGGGGAGGGCCCCGTGGGCGAGTTCGACGGGTGGGGCAAGTACTTCCGGGCCGAAATGGCCCGGGGAGAGGACCCCCGCGAGATCATCCGCCGGGAGAAACGGCGTGAGAACCGCCTTCTCGCGCTGGGCCACCCCGTGGTGCGCTGGGACTGGGCCGACCTCGAGCGGCCGTCCCGGCTCCGGGCGAAGCTCATCGACGTTGGCCTTCGGCCAGACACGAGACGCCTTCTCGTCGAGAAGGTCGCCTGAGGGCAGCTCCCCGACCACAAGGCGTCTCCGCTGAGGAGACAGAGCGCCTCACACGCAACAACGCGTCCCGGGGGCGCGGCGCGGCGTTGGCTGCCGACGTTCGACGGCGCCACGCAGCGTTCGACGGCGCAGCCCGCCGCGGGTGCCGCTAGAGGACCGGGAGGACCTCGAGGCCGCCGAGGTACGGGCGCAGGGCTGCCGGGACGTTCACGGAGCCGTCCGGGTTCTGGTGGTGCTCGAGGATGGCCACGATCCAGCGGGTCGTCGCGAGGGTGCCGTTGAGGGTCGCCACCGCGCGGGTGCCCTTCGAGGCGCCGTCGCTGTCGACGATGCGCTCGCGGATGTTGAGCCGGCGCGCCTGGAAGCCCGTGCAGTTCGAGGTCGAGGTCAGCTCGCGGTACCGGCCCTGAGTCGGAACCCAGGCCTCGCAGTCGAACTTCCGGGCGGCGCTCATGCCGAGGTCGCCGGCGGCCGTGTCGATCACGCGGTAGGGCAGCTCGACCTTCGCGAGCATCTCCTCCTCCCACGCGAGCAGGCGGGCGTGCTCCGCCTCGGCCTCCTCGGGCGAGCAGTAGGAGAACATCTCGACCTTGTTGAACTGGTGCACGCGGATGATCCCGCGGGTGTCCTTGCCGTGCGAACCGGCCTCGCGGCGGTAGCACGAGGACCACCCCGCGTAGCGGGTCGGCCCGGCCGAGAGGTCCAGGATCTCGTCCGAGTGGTACCCGGCAAGGGCCACCTCGGAGGTGCCCACCAGGTAGAGGTCGTCCTCCGCGAGACGGTAGATCTCGGCGTCGTGCTTCACGTCGAAGCCGGTGCCCTGCATCGTCTCCGGACGCACGAGCGTGGGCGTGATCATGGGCGTGAAGCCCGCCTTGACGGCCTGGTCCATCGCCATGGACAGCAGCGCGATCTCGAGCCGCGCCCCCACCCCCTTGAGGAAGTAGAACCTGGAGCCGGAGACCTTGGCGCCGCGCTCCATGTCGATCGCGCCGAGGAGCTCGCCGATCTCTAGGTGGTCGCGCGGCTCGAAGCCCTCGGCGGCGAAGTCGCGCGGCTCGCCGACGGTCTTGACGACGACGTAGTCGTCCTCGCCGCCGGCCGGGATGCCGTCGATGATGAGGTTGGGGACGATCCGCATGAGCTCGTCCATCTCAGCCTGCGCCTCGTCCGCGGACGCCTGCGCGGCCTTGACCTTCTGCGCGAGGTCCTTGACCTCGGCGAGCAGCGCCTGCTTCTCCTCGCCCTTGGCGGCGGCGACCTTCTTGCCGAACGCATTCTGCTGGGCGCGCAGCGTCTCGTACTCGGTCAGGGAAGCACGACGGCGCGTGTCGGCCGCGCTGATCGAGTCGACAAGCCCTTCATCGGCCCCACGGGCACGCTGGCTGGCACGGTACTTCTCGGGGTTCTCGGTGAGGTCCTTGACGTCGATCACGAGTCCAAGACTAACCGGCGAGCGGCCCGGGAACGGCACCGGCTGCGGTTAGAGTGAGAGCACCATGCGCAACTGGATCATTGCGGGAGCCCTTGCCGTGGCTGGCGGGTTCGCGGTCGCGAGCTGGTGGGGTGTGCGCAGGCTCGCCGAGCAGCATTCCCGCTCGGCCGTCGCGGAACCAGCCGTGGCGCCTCCGCTGGGGCCGCAGCAGGTCGCCATCGTGCTCAATCCGGTGAAGGACCGCGCGCAGGAGGCCAGAGTCCTGATCGAGGCGGCCTGCCGGGGCGCCGGATGGCCGACGCCGCTCGTCTTCCACACCACCCGCGAGGACCCGGGCCATTCGATGGCGCTGGCGGCGCTCGAGGCGCGCGCCGACGTCGTGATCGCGTGCGGCGGCGACGGGACCGTGCGGGTCGTCGCGGAGGTGCTGGCGGGGACCGAGACGGCGATGGGCCTCGTGCCGCTCGGCACCGGCAACATCCTGGCGCGCAATCTCGACCTCGACGTCGGGCGCCTCGCCCACAGCGTGCACACGGCCGTTTTCGGGCGGCAGCGGAAGATCGACACCGCGAGCATGACGCTCACCACCGACGCCGGCGATACGGTCACGCACACGTTCCTCGTCATCGCCGGGGTCGGGATGGACGCGGAGATCCTGCAGGACACGAGCGACGACCTCAAGCGCTCCTTCGGCTGGATGGCCTACACGGAGGCCGGGATCCGGCACATGCCCGGACGGAAGCGGCGCCGGGTGGAGGTCTCGCTCGACGACGGCGAGTTCCAGACCCGGCGCGTGCGCAGCGTCCTGTTCGCGAACTGCAGCAAGCTGCCCGGCGGCGTCGACTTCATCCCCGAGGCGTACATCGACGACGGCGTCCTCGACGTCGCCGTCATGAGCCCGCGCAGCCTCATCGGCTGGGTGGCGATGTACATCAAGATCCTCTTCCAGCACAAGCACCGGCTGCCGGTCATGCAGTTCTACGGCGCGCGGAAGGTCTCGATCCGCGTCCCCGAGCCCATCGAGACCCAGGCTGACGGCGACGTCACCGGTCTCGCCACCCGCGTGGACGTCCAGGTCCACCCCGCGAGCCTCCTCGTGCGCGTGGCGTGAGCCGGCCGCCCTCAGCGCTGCCTCAGCGCTGCGCGGCGGCTGCCCTCTCGGCCGAAGCCCCGACAGCGTAGGCCGCATCCCAGTCCACCGTGGCGTCCTCGATGCGGAACAGCTCGTGCGAGGCGTCCCGGAGTTCGGCGGCACCGGCGAGCGTCCGCTTCTCGACCGTCGAGGAGCCGTCCGCCGCGTAGGTCCGCACCGCGAGGGAGAGGTTGGCGAGGGTGATGCGCTGCGTCTCGGTGAGGATGGAGAACATGAGCGAAGTGGTGAACGGAGCCGTCCGGGACGTCGAGACGTACCAGTTCGACACGGTGAGGTCCATCGGGGCGTTGGGCCTGAGGTCCACCCCGTAGAGGTTCGCCCACGCTCCGTCCGCCTGCGCCTGGACCATGAAGTCGATGTTCACGGTGTCCTCCGCAGGCAGCCCGGCGGCGGCCACGTCGACCACGCGGAAGGTGCCGAGCGGCGTCGTGCGCACCGCGTCCGCGAGGGCGAGGTCCAGCGGGAGCAGGCCCGAGGGGTTGAAGCCGCCGAAGCCGCCGTCGACGAGGTAGCGCTGGCCGTCGTGGTCGAAGACCGTGGCCAGGTGGGTGCGCGCGGGAGCGCCCGAGCCCGGCGGGCGCCGCCAGTAGACGCGTCCGAGGTGGTTCTCGACTCTCGTGACGCCCATGTCCGCCAGTGCCCGCGAGATGAGCCCCGCGTGCTGGAAGCAGTAGCCGCCGCGCCGGCGGTCCACGAGGCCGCCCCGGATGGCCTCGGGCGCGATGTCGACCGGATTGCCGGTGGCCGGCCCGAGGTTCTCGAACGGGATCGTGCGGGTGTGGTGCGCGTGGACCGCGGCGATGTTGGCGAGGGTGGGTTCGGCTGAGCCCTCGTAGCCGATGCGCGCGAAGTAGTCCGCGAGGAAGTCCCGGCTCCCGCCCTGCTCAGCCAACGCCGGTGCCCCCGAGGATTCCGTCGACCCAGCCGCGGGCGGCGGCGAAGGCGTCGTCGGTGACGTGGGACTTCACGACCGGCCGGGCGCCGTCGGCCCGGGGGTACGAGCCGAGGAAGCGGATCTCCGGGCTGATCCTGTGGAGGCCGCCGAGGGCGTCCGCGACGCGGGCGTCGTGGGCGTGTCCGTCCACGTCGATCGAGAAGAAGTAGTGGCCGAGGTACTGGCCGGTGGGCCGGGACTCGATGCGGGAGAGGTTGACCCCGCGTGCGGCGAACTGCTCGAGGATCTCCATGAGCGCCCCCGGCCGGTCCTCTGGCAGCGGCACGGCCACCGTCGTCTTGTCGGCGCCGGTGCGGGCCGGCAGCGCCGCGGGCCGGGACACGAGGATGAACCGCGTGACGGCTCCCGGGTTGTCGCCGATGTCCGTGGCGAGCACCTCGAGCTCCGGGTGTTCCTCGGCCACGATGGGCGCGCAGATCGCGGCATCGCCCGGCTTGGCCGCGTCCTCGAGGAGGGCCAGCGCACCGGCGGCGGTCGAGCTCGCGGCGAGGTGGACGGCGTCGGGCGCGTGCGCGGAAGCCCAGCCGCGGCACTGCGCCCAGGCGTGCCCGTGCGTCGAGATGCGGCGCACGTCGGCGACCCGGGTGCCGGGCCGGGCCACGAGGACGAAGGTGATCGGGATGACCTCCTCGCGCACGATCCGCAGCTCGGGCCCGGTCGAGATCGCGTCCAGGGTCGCCGTCACGCCGCCCTCGACGGAGTTCTCGATGGGAACCATGGCGGCATCGGCCTCGCCCGCGCGGACGGCGTCGAGGGCGGCGTTGACGTTGGTCGCGGGCAGGCGTCGCGCCTCGCGGGCGCCGGGGACCTTGAGGAGGGCCGCTTCCGTGAAGGTGCCCTCCGGGCCCAGGAAGGTGAAGACGGCCACCTCAGAGCACCGTGGGCGTCTGCCCGTTCTCCGACACCATGGGCCGACCGGCCGTGAGCCACGCATCCATCCCACCGGCCACGTTCACCGCCGAATACCCGTTCGCGACCAGCCACTGGGTGGCGCGGGCCGAGCGGCCCCCGGTCCGGCAGATCACGTGGAGGTCCTCGTCCGGGTCCAGCTCGTCGAGCCGCCCGGGCAGCTGCTCGAGCGGGATGTGGACGGCGCCCTCCGCGTGGCCGGCCTCCCACTCGTAGTCCTCGCGGACGTCGAGCAGGGTGCCGCCCTCGGGCAGCGCGTCGACACGGACGGTCTCGAAATCAGACATGCTTCGCCTCCGAATGTGCTCTTCACTCCAGCCTATAGTGGCCCGGTGACACTCGACGCCGGGATCGGGGCGCTCAGCGCCGTCGCCCTCCGGGACGCCCTCCGTGCTGGCGAGGTCTCGGCACGGGAGGCCGCCGAGCACTGCCTCGGCCGCATCCAGGCAGAGAACGGCCGGCTCGGCGCCTTCCTCACGGTCACCGCAGAGCGCGCGCACGACGACGCCGCTGCCGCCGACGAGCTGCACGCCCGCCTCGGCCGCTCGGGCCGGCTCGCGGAGCTCCCGCCGCTGCACGGCATGCCGACGGCCTTCAAAGACCTCACCGACGTGGCCGGCGTGCCCACCACCCACGGCTCGGCGGCGCTCGACGCCCGGCCGGCCCCCGCGGACGCGCCGATCGTCGCGCTCCTGCGGCAGGCCGGCGTCGTGGGCCTGGGCAAGACCCAGATCCCCGAGTTCGGGCTCACGGCGTACTCGGAGAACCGAATCGGCCCGCCGTCGCGGAACCCGCACGGCCTCGCGCTGAGCTCGGGCGGATCCTCGGGCGGATCGGCCGCCGCGGTCGCCGCCGGACTCGTGCCGTTCGCGCCCGGGTCCGACGGCGGCGGGTCGGTCCGCATCCCGGCCGCGGCCTGCGGGATCGTGGGGCTGAAGCCGGGCCGGGGCCTCATCCCAGAGGGGCAGAGCGCCGGCGAGCCCGGCTCGCTGCAGCTCGTCGTCGCCGGGCCCCTCGCCGGGAGCGCGGAGGACGCGGCCCTCCTCCTGGACGCACTCGTGCCGGGCGTCGCCCACGGCGGCCACGGACACCGCGGACGGCACGCTGGCGGGTACCTCGACGCCGTCGTGCGCGAGCCCCGGCGCCTCCGCGTCGCGGTAAGCCTTGCGAGCCCGTGGGACGCGCGGTACCGGATCGAACCGGAGCCGGAGGCGCTCGAGGCCCTGCGGCGAGGGGCGGAGGCGCTCACGGCGGCCGGGCACCTCGTGGTCGAGGCGGACCTGCGCTTCGACAACCGCTACCCGGACGCGTTCACCGCGGCCTGGACGGCCGGCGTCGGCACTGCCCGGATCCGCCCGGAGCGCGAGCCGCTCCTGACCCCGCTCACGCGCGCCTTCCGCCGCCGGGCCCAGCAGCGCTCGCGCGCGAAGCTTGAGGAGTCGCTGGCGTTCCTGCGGCAGTTCGAGCGGGACATGGTCGCCCAGCTCTCGGACTGGGACCTGCTCCTCTCACCGGCCCTGGCACAGACGCCCCGGCCCGTCGGCTGGTTCACGGGCAGGCCCGAATGGCACGCGACGGTCGACGACGACTACGGCCGGCAGTGCGAGTTCGCGCCGTGGTCGTCCTGGGTCAACGTGTGCGGCCTGCCCGCGGTGGTGGCGACGACGCACTGGACCGATGCGGGCTTGCCCATGGGCGTGCAGGCCGTGGGACACCCCGGGTCCGAGGCCCTCCTGCTGCAGGTCGCGCGGATCCTGCACGTGCCCCGGCCGCCGACTCGCTAGGAGACAGCCTCAGGTCATGCCCATGTCCGCGAACGCGCGCCACAGGTAGACCGCCACCGCGACACCGGCGACCAGGAGCACCAGGGCCGCATACCCGAGGACGAGGCCGGCGATCGCGGGCCCACGTCCGCCCGGACCGCGGGCGAGGGCCATGTGCCCCAGGACGATGGCCGCAACCTGCGGCGCCAGGAACACTCCGAATCCGCCGACAGCCAGCACACCGCAGACCATCGAGGCCACGGCGAGGCCGCCCGACTCACGGCGTGGGAAGAGCACGTCCCCGCTCGCCACGGGTACCTCAGCGGCCGACGGCGCTCGCTCGGCTCCCGCGGACCCCTGCCACTCCCCCATCGGCGCGGCTCAGTAGGTGTACGGGGAACGGGCCGAGGAGACCGCGATGATGAAGAACACGAGGAACAGCAGCGTCAGCGCGACCCCGACGTAGCCCATCACGAGACCCGCGATCGCGAAGCCCCGCCCCGCCGGTTCGCGCCGCAAGCCCATGTGCCCGAGCACCACCGCGGCGATCTGCGGCAGGATGAAGAACCCGAAGCCGACGAAGACCGCGATGCCGCAGATCATCGACGCCAGGCTCAGGCCCTTCGGCGCCGGCGGAGCGTACGGTAACTGGCCGTAGCCCGGCTGCGCGTAGCCCGGGTAGCCCTGCGCCGGGCCCTGGAAGCCGGCTCCGGGGTACTGGGCTCCGGGATACGGGCTTCCCGGGAGTTGGGCGCCCGGGTACTGGCCGTACTGGTTCTGGTTCTGGCCGTACTGGTTCTGGTTCTGCCCGAACTGGCCCTGGTTCTGCCCGAACTGGCCCTGGTTCTGGCCCTGGGGGCCCGGGTACCCTCCCTGCACCTGCTGCGGGACAGCTCCGCTCCTGAACTGCTGCGAAGGGCTCTGCGCCCCCGACGTCGGCGGTCCCTGCTGGCTGAAGCCCTGCTGCCCCGGCTGCTGGGCCGCGGGCCCGGGAGCGCCCGGGATCGGCGGCGCGCCGGGGGGAAGGTGATGCTGGAGGGGCTGGGTGGGGTTGCTCGGGATGGGCTCGGTCGCGTTGGAGCGGTCCTTGTCGAGCGTCACGGGCGGGATGTACGACGGCGGCGTGTACTTCGGGCGCTCCGGCTGGCTCTCGCCGGACTCGCCAGGACGCGCCCCCGGGGCGGCAGGCCCGCCCGAGGCGACGGGCCCGGCGTCGTGCGCGCCAGAGGCTTCCTGACCGCCCTCGCCGCCCGCGAGATGCGGCGCATTGTCCGGTAGGCCTTCCCCCCGGGTCCCCGGTTCTTGCGACATCTCGAACCCCTCTCTGGCTTCCGTTCCTCGGATTCCCCTGCCATTCTTGATTCCAGCGTACTCGGTGACCCGTGGCTGGGGCCGTCGCCTCCCGTGCGCGTTGTCGTGCATCCGTTGCAGACGAGGGAGGCCGTGCGGTGACCGCAATGCGTGCACAGCCAGACGCGCCTCCTCCGCCTCGCCCGCGCCGCTGACGTCGGCGCCACGACGCAGACCCGGCCGAGGACTGATGGCCGCCTGCGAACCTCCTCCCGCCGAGTACCGATCATGGACCGCACCTCCTCCGCTCAAACCCGCACTCTCCACAGGACCTACCCGTTCCACAGGTCCCACCCGCTGGCGAAGCTGGCGTCTGCGCTCGCGCTCGCACTCACCTCCGTCCTGGCTCCCTCCTTCGCGTCCCCCGCCTCGGCGGCCAGCCCATTCGGCGTCGACAAGGTCGTGAGCACCCACCAGAGCAGCCCCTCGACGCGCGTTGTCTCGCCGGCATTCACGACAAGCCAGGCCAACGAACTCCTTGTGGCGTTCATCGCCTCCGACGGCCCCAAGGCAGCTGGCGCGCAGTCGTTCAGCACCGTGACAGGCGGCGGTCTCACGTGGCGGCTGCGGCAGCGGACAAACGCGCAGTCTGGAACTGCCGAGGTCTGGCAAGCCGCTGCACCGAGCGTCCTCACGAACGCAACAGTCACTGCCACGCATTCTGGCGATTACCAGGCCTCGATCACCGTGGCAACCTTCACCGGCGCAGACCTTGTCACGGACGGCGCCGTCGCGACCAGTGCCGCCGCCACGGGCGCCCCAGGCGCCTCGCTCACGACGACGCGCGGGGGCTCGTGGGTCTGGGGCGCCGGGAACGACTGGGACAACGCGACACCGCGCACTGTGGGCAGCGGGCAGACTAAAGTAGACGAGTTCCTCTCGAGCCACGGCGACACCTTCTGGGTACAACGCCAGAATGCCGCCACCCCGGCCGCCGGCACGTCGGTGGCCATCAACGACACAGCTCCCACGGCGGACCAGTGGAACCTCGCGCTCATCGAGATCCTCCCGGCCGCGGCGCCTGCGCCTGACACGACGCCGCCGGTCATCTCGGCGGTCTCGGCTGGCACACCCTCCGCCACAGGCGCGACCATCTCGTGGACCACGGACGAGCCCGCGACGTCCCAAGTCGAGTACGGGACCACCGTCTCCTACGGCTCGGCCACGACTGCGGACGCGACCCTCGTCACCTCTCACTCCCAAGGGCTGTCCGGGCTCGTGGCGGCCACTCTGTACCACTACCGGGTGAAGTCGTCAGACGCCGCGGGCAACCCTGCCGTCTCGGGGGATCTGACCTTCACCACGGCGTCATCCAGCGGCGACCCCGCCTTGGTCGGCCAATGGGGGCCCGTGGTCTCGTGGCCCGAGGTGTCCATCCACGCGGCCCTCACATCTACCGGCAAGGTGCTCACCTGGGCGGGCGACTTCACCCAGGGCGGCCAGCAGTATCTCCTCAATCCGTCGGACGGCACCTACCTTCAGGTGCCGAGCGCGGCGGTTGACCTGTTCTGCTCGGGCCAGGCCGTCCTTGCGGACGGCCGCATCCTCGCCGTCGGGGGCACAGCCACGGCAGGCGGGCTCGGCATCCGCGACGTCACTGCGTTCAGCCCCGCAACCGAGACGTGGCAGGCCCTCACTCCCATGAACCATCCGCGGTGGTACCCGACCGGGACCACTCTCGCTGACGGGCGCGTCCTCGTGACATCGGGGTCCAACACGTCGGCAACGGACATCGTCCCCATCCCCGAGGTCTATTCCCCCACAGCCAACGCGTGGACGGACCTGACGGGCGCCAACCGGAGCATCCCGTACTACCCCTTCATGTACCAGCTGCCTGACGGCCGGGTCCTCCAAGCCGGCGCGTCCGAGCAGGGCACCTCCACGCTTGCCCTCGATCTCGCCGCCCAGACGTGGTCCACCGTCGACTCGCGCGTCCTCGACGCCGGATCGATCGCCAACTATGCCCCGGGGAAGTTCATCAAGGCCGGAACAGCGTCCGACGGCGGATTCACCGGCACGTCGGCGAACACGGCCTACGTGCTCGACATGAGCCAGACGAGCCCTGCATGGAAGGACGCGGCGCCGATGGCGTACCCGCGCAGCTTCCTGAACCTCACCAACCTGCCCGACGGCACAGTGCTAGCGACGGGCGGCGGGACCGACAGGTCCGGCCAGGACGTGTCCAAAGCCGTCCTGCCCGCCGAAGTCTGGAATCCCTCGACCGGGGCGTGGAGCACCGTCGCCTCGATGTCTGTCCCACGCCTCTACCACTCGGTGGCGGTGCTGCTGCCGGACGGGCGCGTCTTCGTCTCCGGCGGAGGCGGGGACACCGGCGTCGCCGACCAGAAGAGCTACCAGATCTACTCGCCCCCGTACCTCTTCAAGGGCGCACGGCCGAGCATCACGAGCGCGCCGAGCACTGTCCAGTACGGCGCGAGCGTCTCGATCGGGACACCGGACGCGGCGCGGATCCAGTCCGTGTCGCTCATCAGGACCGGGTCGGTCACGCACGCCTTCGACGAGAACGCCCGGGCACTGTCCTTGAGCTTCACCCAGACGTCCGGAGGCCTCAGCATCCAGATGCCCGCCAATGGGAACTACGCCCCTCCTGGGTACTACCTCCTGTCCATCGTGGACTCGAACGGAGTCCCGTCCGCGGCGTCGATCGTGCACTTCACATCTCCGAACGCCGACACGACGCCGCCGACCGCGCCCACAGGGCTTCAGGCCACTGCCACGCCTGGCCAGATCGCACTGGCCTGGACGGCGAGCACCGACAATGTCGCCGTCACCTCGTATCAGGTCTCGCGCAATGGCGCTGTCCTCGGCAGCGTGACGACGCCCGGCTACACGGATGCGGCTATCACCGTTGGGACGACGTACTCGTACACCGTCACAGCTCTCGATGCAGCAGGGAACGTGAGCCCGCCGTCAAACGCGGCGACCGCGACCGCCGTCGCACCGCCCGCCGGGTCACTGGCAGTCGACAAGGCCGTGACCGCGCACCAGGGCACCTCGTCGTCGACCGTCACCGCGACAGGCCTGACGACGACTGGCACGAACGAGCTCCTCCTCGCCTTCGTCAGCTCCGACGGCCCGAACGCTCCGAACTCGGCGAGCATCGGCGGCGTCACGGGCGCCGGACTCACGTGGACCCTCCGTCAGAGATCCAACGCTCAGCCCGGGACAGCGGAGGTGTGGCAGGCTGTCGCCCCCGCCGCGCTCAGCAACGCGAGCGTGACCGCATCCCAGGCCTCGGGGGGCTGGCAGGCGTCCCTCACTGTCGTCGCCTTCCTGGGTGCAGACACGGCAAGCGGCGCTGTGAAGGCGGCCAGCGGTGCGACTGGAGCACCCACGGCGACCGTCACCACGACCAGGGCCGGCTCGTGGGTCTGGGCTGTCGGCGCGGACTGGTCGAACGCGACCGCGCGGACAGTCGGTACCGGGCAGACCCTCGTTGACCAATTCCTCGCTCCCGCCGGAGACACGTATTGGGTCCAGCGGCAGAATGCCACGACAGCCAGTGCCGGAACGTCGGTGACGATCAACGACACGGCTCCGACGTCGGACCAATGGGATCTCGCGCTCGTCGAGGTGCTTCCCTCGCCCTAACTGCGGAGCCCGCGCCACGATGCTTTCGAGTGTCGGAGGGCGGTGCGATGCTGGTGGCATCGCACCGCCGAGGCCCGCAGAGCCCCGGCATGGAGGACCGAACCGAGCGGATGTGGGGAAGCCATGACGCAGTCCGAGAACACGACAGATCCCGCCGAGCCCACCCGAGCCGCAGAGCCCTCCGACGAGGGCGACGGCTACGACCCCGAGTTCCTCGGCACGCCCTCCCCGGTGCCCATGCCGACGGGACCGGGGCTGCTCGAGCTGACCTATACGCACTTCACGATCCATCAGGACCCCGAGCGGCGCATGCCCGCGGCGACGGCCGTGAACATCGACGGCGCGAGCCTCGTCGAGATCGAGCGCGGCGGTGAGAGCTGGCGCCTCGACGATCGGATCGACGAAGACCAGCAGTGGGGGCCGGAGCTCTACTCGAACAACCGGTTCGACCGGGGCCATCTCGTGCGCCGTCAGGATCCGCTGTGGGGCGATCAGGACACTGCTGAGCGAGCGAATCTCGACACCTTCCACTACACGGTGTGCGCTCCACAGGCTGACTACTTCAACCAGGGTCGGGAGCTGTGGCTCGGCCTCGAGGACTACATTCTCGAGCACGCCGGCGCCCACGAGCAGCGCCTCTCGGTGTTCTCGGGACCGGTGTTCGACGTCGGGGATCCCGAGTACCGGGGCGCCATGATCCCGCGGAAGTTCTTCAAGATCGGGGCCTGGAACACCGGGCCCGGCGAGGACGGCGCCACGCTCGCCTGCACGGGCTACATCCTCGACCAGAGCAACGGGCTCGAGCAGGTGCTGCATCCGGGAGCCCGGGAGGCCCCGGCCCTCG
Organism: Sinomonas flava; assembly: GCF_039531875.1. NCBI lineage: Bacteria > Bacillati > Actinomycetota > Actinomycetes > Micrococcales > Micrococcaceae > Sinomonas > Sinomonas flava. Next base: position 103,578 of record NZ_BAAAQW010000006.1, read on the forward strand.
GCGCGTACCGGACCTTCCAGGTCCCCGTGTCGGACATCGCGCAGCTCACGGGCCTGGACCTCGGCCCCCTTCCCGGAGCAGACCGCTACTCGGTCCCGAGGGGGGCCCGCGGCGTCGCCCAGCGCTGGCGCGAGATCACGGGGTTCGCCGATGTCGCGCTCTGAGATGCCACGCTCCGGGATGCCGCCGATGGCCCCGACGCCAGGCGGGCGCACGACGGCGGGTGCGGGCCCGGCGTCGTCCGCGCGCCCCCCGGTCCGCCACCAGGGCGCCGTCCCGCCGTACCTCCTCGAGCGGCTCGCCACGTGCGACCAGCGCCGCGCGCGGGCCCTCCGCGGCGAAGGCCCGCCCAACGGGTGGGCCGACGACACGCGCGGGATCGAAGCCGTGGCGGAGCTCGCGCGGCGGACCCTCCTCGCCGACGAGCGCATGCGCGCACAGCGCGGCGCCCACACGCGCGACGCCCGGCACCAGATCCTCGTCGAGCCCGGGACGCTGCGGCGGGAGATCAGCGACGCGGAGAACACCGAGCGGCTCCCCGGGAAGCCGGTGCGGAAGGAAGGCCAGGACCCGGCCGCGGACGTCGACGTGAACCGCGCCTACGACGGGCTCGGGGACACCTACCGCTTCCTGGAGGAGGTGTTCCGGCAGTCCAGCATCGACGGCGCGGGCCTCGCGCTTGAGGGGAGCGTGCATTACGGCGTCGGCTACGACAATGCGTTCTGGGACGGGACTCGGATGGTGTTCGGCGACGGCGATGGGAAGGTCTTCGCCTCGTTCACCTCGTCGCTGAGCATCATCGCCCACGAGCTCGGGCACGGGCTCCTGCAGCACACGACCGACTTCTCCTACGAGGGCCAGTCGGGCGCGCTCAACGAGTCGTTCGCGGACGTCTTCGGCGTCCTCGTCGAGCAATTCGTGCGCGGCGACACGGCCGAGTCCGCCTCGTGGATCGTGGGCGAGGGAATCTTCCTGCCCGGCATCAAGGGCCTGGGCGTCCGGTCCATGAAGGCGCCGGGCACGGCGTATGACGATCCTGCACTCGGCAAGGACCCTCAGCCGGACCACATGGAAGGGTACGTGCGCACCCGGGACGACAACGGTGGCGTGCACCTGAACTCCGGCATCCCCAACCGCGCGTTCTACCTCGTGGCGGCCGAGCTCGGCGGGCACACGTGGGAACGGGCGGGGCGGATCTGGTTCGAGACGGTCGCGCTGCGCAAGCTGCCCCTCGACGTCGACTTCCGCGGGTTCGCGCGGGAGACTGTCCGCGTGGCCCGTTCGCTGTTCGGCCGCGAGTCCGCTGAGGAGAAGGCGGTGCGCGCGGGCTGGCGCGGCGTCGGAATCACCGTGCGGCTCACGGAGACCGGGAACGGGAAGGCCGGGAACGGCGCGAACGGCAGGGGGAAGGGGCCGCGGGCCAAGGGCTAGGAGGAGAGCATGGCCGGGCGTGCCGGCCACGGAAGGGCACTGTGCGCGATGAAGACTGTGCGCGATGAAGACTGTGCGATGAAGACTGTGCGATGAAGATCGAGGTCACCCGCTCGGGCGGCGTCGCCGGGATTCCCCGGAGGGGCGCTGTCGAGTTCGCGATGCGCGGGGCCAGGGAGGCCTCGGACGCCGAGTGGGCCGCCCTGTACCGGCAGGCGCGCAGCGAGCGTGAGCAGCTCACCCTGGGCGAGGAGGCAGACGACGTCGCGGGGCCGCCGTCGCGCGTCCGGGACGCCTTCCAGTGGACCTTCCGCTTCGGGAGGGAGCGCGTCGAGGTGCCCGATTCCTACCTGTCCGGAGCGCTGCGCGAGCTCGCCGAGCGGGTCCTCGCCGAGGGCTCGTAGCCCGGCGCCGAAATCTTCACCGAACTGTCACCTCACGTTGGCCTTCTCTGACAAGCTAGGCACATGGCGAACCGAGCAGGCACCGTTGCCCTTCCCAGCGATCTCGTGGACATCACCGCGCTCCTCGACGCGTACTACGACGTCTCCCCCGACCTGAGCGACCCAGGCCAGCGCGTGGCGTTCGGAACGTCCGGGCACCGCGGCTCGAGCCTCAAGGCCTCGTTCAACGAGAAGCACATTGCGGCCATCACCCAGGCGATCGTGGAGTACCGCGCCGGGCAGGGCATCCAGGGCCCGCTGTTCCTCGCCAAGGACACCCACGCGCTCTCGGAGCCCGCCACCAACACCGCGCTCGAGGTCCTCGCGGCCAACAACGTCCAGGTCCTCGTCGACGCGCGCCACGGGTACACGCCGACGCCGTCGGCCAGCCACGCGATCCTCAAGTACAACGCAGGCCGCGCCGAGAACGACCCGGGGCGCGCCGACGGCATCGTCGTCACCCCGAGCCACAACCCGCCGGCCGACGGCGGGTTCAAGTACAACCCGCCGCACGGCGGCCCCGCGGACACGGACGCGACAGGCTGGATCGCGAACCGGGCCAACGAGCTCCTCGGGGCGAACCTCTCGGGCGTCAAGCGCGTCCCGCTCGCCGACGCCCTCTCGGCGGACTCGACCGGCCAGTTCGACTTCCTCTCCTCCTACGTGGACGACCTCCCGCAGGTGCTCAACATCGCCGCGATCCGCGACGCCGGCGTCCGCATCGGCGCCGACCCCATGGGCGGGGCCTCCGTCGACTACTGGGGCGAGATCGGCGAGCGCCACCACCTGGACCTGACCGTGGTCAACCCGACCGTCGACCCGCAGTGGGCGTTCATGACCCTGGACTGGGACGAGAAGATCCGCATGGACTGCTCCTCCCCCTCCGCGATGGCCTCCCTCATCCAGAAGGTCGCCTCCGGCGACGCGCGGTACGACATCGCGACCGGCAACGACGCCGATGCGGACCGCCACGGCATCGTGACCCCGGACGCGGGCCTCATGAACCCGAACCACTACCTCTCCGTCGCGATCGACTACCTCTACCGCAACCGCACGGGCTGGCGCCCGGACACCGTCGTGGGGAAGACGCTGGTGAGCTCATCGATGATCGACCGCGTGGCCGAGGGGCTCGGCAAGCCGCTGGTCGAGGTGCCGGTGGGATTCAAGTGGTTCGTGCCGGGCCTGCTCAGCGGCCAGGGCGCATTCGGCGGCGAGGAATCGGCCGGGGCGAGCTTCGTCAAGCTCGACGGCGGGGTGTGGACCACCGACAAGGACGGCATCCTCCTGTGCCTCCTCGCCTCGGAAATCAAGGCCGTCACAGGCAAGTCCCCGAGTGAGCTCTACGGCGAGCTGACCGCGAAGTACGGCTCGCCGTCGTACGCCCGGATCGATGCCGCGGCGACCCGGGAGCAGAAGGCCAAGCTCGGCAAGCTCTCCGCTTCCGACGTCACGGCGACCGAGCTCGCCGGCGAGCCGATCACCGCCAAGCTCACCGAGGCACCGGGCAACGGGGCCAAGATCGGCGGCCTCAAGGTCACCACCGAGAATGCCTGGTTCGCCGCACGGCCCTCGGGCACGGAGGACGTCTACAAGATCTACGCCGAGTCCTTCAAGGGCGACGAGCACCTGGCGCAGGTCCAGGCCGAGGCGAAGGCCCTCGTCGACTCGGTCATCGCCTAGCGCTCCGCGGCTCCGGGCGTTACCTCTCCGTCTGAGGGTCACCTCCTGAGGGTCACATCGCGTGACCCCCAGGAGGTGACCCTCAGGCGTTCGGGGGTGAGCGCGGTCATATCCTTAGCGAAGCTAATGAGCTAGGCTAAGTATCAATGACTCCGCCAACCGCTCCGCCAACCGCAATGCCTTCCCCGGCCACAGCTCCCCCACCCGACATGACTCCCACCCCGGACGTCCTCGAACTGGCCGCCGAACTCCGCGCAGCGCTCATGCGCACCTCCCGGATCCTGCGCACGGAGGCGAGCAGCGACGTCGTGAGCCCCGGGCAGAACACCGTCCTCGCGCTCCTGAACAAGCGCGGACCGCTCACCATGCGCCAGCTCGCCGACATCGAGCACGTCCAGGCGCCGAGCATGACCCGGACCGTGAACCACCTGTGTGAGCGCGGCTTCGTGGCCCGCGCCGAGCACCCGACGGACGGCCGCCAGGTCGTCGTCTCGCTGACCCCTGACGGGCGGCAGGTTCTCGAGGAGTCCCGCCGCCTGCGCGCCGCATGGCTTGCGGGGCGCCTCGAAGGCCTGCCGGACGCAGACCGCGCCGCGCTGCACCGCGCCGCCGAGCTGCTGCTGGAGATGACCGCCCGATGAGCAGCATGTTCCGCGCACTCCGCCACCCCAACTACCGACTCTGGGCCGCGGGCGCGCTGGTCTCCAACGTGGGCACGTGGATGCAGCGCGTCGCCCAGGACTGGCTCGTCCTCACCGCGCTCACAGACCACGACGGCGCGGCGGTCGGCCTCACGACCGGCCTGCAGTTCCTGCCGATCCTCATCCTCGGGCCCTACGCGGGCGTGCTCGGCGACCGCCTCGACAAGCGCAAGCTCCTCGTCGCCACGCAGTCCGCCATGGGTCTCCTCGCGCTCCTGCAGGGCGCGCTCGTGCTCACGGGCGTCGCGCAGCTGTGGCACATCTATGCGATCGCGCTCGCCCTCGGCATCGCGAGCGCCCTGGACGCCCCGCCGCGGCAGGCGTTCGTGTCCGAGCTCGTCGAGCGGCCGGACCTGCCCAACGCCGTCGCGCTCAACAGCGCCTCCTTCAACCTCGCGCGGCTCGCGGGCCCGGGCGTCGCGGGCCTGCTGATCGGCGTCATCGGCACGGGCTGGGTGTTCATGCTCAATGCCGCGACCTTCGCCGCGGTCCTGTCCTCCCTCACCCGGCTGCGGGTCGACCTGCTGCACCGGACGGCACCGCTGCCGCGCGGCAAGCACCAGATCCGCGAGGGCATCGCGTATGTGCGGACCCAGCCGCGGATCATGCTGATCATGGTCATGGCCGCGATCGTCGGCACGTTCACGCTGAACTTCCAGGTGACCAACGCGCTCATGGCCGCGGACGTCTTCCACACCGGCGCCGACGCCTACGGCCTCCTCGGCTCGGTCCAGGCGATCGGCACGCTCAGCGGGGCGCTGCTCGCGGCGCGCAGGAAGAAGCCGCGAATGAGCCTCCTCGTGGCCTCGGCCGTGGGGCTCGGCATCGCCTCAAGCGTCGCGGCGGCCATGCCCAGCTACCTCGCGTACGCGGTTCTTCTCGTTGCCGTGGGCGTCACTGCGCTCACGTTCCTGAACTCGGCGAACACCATCGTCCAGCTGAGCGTGGACCCGCAGTACCGCGGCCGAGTCCTCGCGCTGTACATGGCCGTCATCCAGGGCGGAACGCCGATCGGCGGTCCGCTCATCGGATGGCTCGCGAACACCGCCGGGACCCGGTGGGCGGTCCTCGCCGGGGGCGTCGCCGCGCTCGTGGCGGGCGCGATCGGCGTCGTGCTCCTGGCCCGGTGGGGCGAGGGGAGCCTCCGCGCGCAGGTCGCCGGGGCGTGGGCCGCGCGGCGCGCTGCGACCAGCTCGGCTCCCGCGCACGACGGCGGCCCCGGAACCGCCGCGGACCCCTCACCGATCCTCGGTCCCGCAGCCCGCCCGACGCGATGCGCTCCGGCCCCGGCAACCGGCTCCCGCCCGACGGTGGCTGCACTGCAGAACGGCTCGCACCTGAAGGACGCGGCCCACCGCCGGTGAGGCGTGCCTCTCGACCGCGCAGACGAGACCCCGCAACCGCGCGGACGAGACCCCGCAACGGCGCGGACAGGACCCCGCAACGGCGCGGACGAGACCCCGCAACGGATGCCGCTGCCGGGATCAGATGATCTCGGCGACGTCCTCGTAGGCGAGCTTGGGCTTGGCGGGGCCCCACGCGTCGTCGGCGGGCTTGCCGATGTTGACCACGAGGAACGCCTTCCGGTCCCCCGCGGGGAAGAACTCGGCGTCGATCCCGGCGAAGTCGGCGCCCGTCATCGGCCCGGCGGCGAAACCGAGGGCGCGGACGGCCAGGATGAAGTAGCCGGCCTGCAGGTGCGCGTTGTCGCGGCCGGTCTGGACGCGGAGCTCGGCATCGGCGTCGTAGCGCGCCTTGCCGCGCGTGGCGGCGGGGAGGAATGTCTCCCACTGCTCGTGCCAGTCGGCGTCGAAGGACAGGATCGCCACGAGCGGGGCCAGGCGCGTCTTGTCCTGGTTGCCGGGGGCGAGGTGCTGGACGAGCCGGTCGCGCGCGTCGCCCTTGCGGACGTACGTGACGCGTAGGGGCTGCGAGTTGAAGGCGGTCGGGCCGAACTTCGCGAGCTCGTAGATCGCCTCCGCCTGGGCGTCGGTGACCTCGCCGGTGAAGGCGTTGGCCGTGCGCGCCTGCGCGAACAGGGCGTCGACGGCCTCGGTGCCGAGGATGGATTCTTCGTGCGCGATGCTCATGGGTCTCCTCTCGGCGGCACGGACGGCCGCCCTCCCATGGTGACAACCCGCCGTCGTGCGCGCGGCATCCCGTGACGCGGGGTGACGTTGGCCACGCGGCCGGGGCCCGCACGCCGGCGAGTAGGATGTCCCCCGATACCCCACTCCCCCGCTTGGAAGGCGCCCGATGAGCCTGCTCGGAACCCGTTGGACTCTGCACGGAGACGGGCGCTCCGTCCGCCCGGGAGAGGTGGTCGCCCCTCAGGAGCGGCTCGCGTGGCCGATCACGGTGGGGGTCGGGCTCCAGCACGTCGTGGCGATGTTCGGGGCAACGTTCCTCGTGCCGATCCTCACCCACATGCCGCCCGCCACGACGCTCTTCTTCTCGGGCATCGGCACGATGCTGTTCCTCGTGATCACCCGAGGTCGGGTGCCGAGCTACCTGGGCTCCTCGTTCGCGTTCATTGCCCCGATCCTCGCCTCGCAGCAGCAGTTCGGCGTCGCGGGGGCGCTGGGCGGCGTGGTGGTGGCCGGCGTCGTGCTCGCGGCCGTGGGCGGCGTGGTGCAGGCGTTCGGGGCGCACTGGATCAACGTGGTCATGCCGCCGGTGGTGACCGGCACTATCGTGGCGCTCATCGGCCTCAACCTCGCGCCCGCGGCGAAGCAGAACTTCGACGCCGCACCCGTCACCGCGCTCATCACGCTGCTCGCGATCATCCTCGTCTCCGTGCTGTTCCGCGGCATCCTCGGGCGGCTGAGCATCCTGGTGGGCGTCGTCGTGGGGTACCTCGTGGCGGTGTGGCGGGGCGAGGTGGACTTCTCGAAGATCGACGCCGCCGCCTGGGTCGGCCTGCCCACGTTCCAGACGCCGCAGTTCCACCTCGGCGTGCTCGGGCTGTTCGTGCCGGTGGTGCTCGTGCTGGTCGCCGAAAACGTGGGGCACGTGAAGAGCGTGGCTGCGATGACGGGGCAGGACCTCGACGACATGGCCGGGCGGGCGCTCATGGCCGACGGCGCCGCGACCGTCCTCGCCGGCCTCGGCGGGGGCTCCGGCACCACGACCTACGCCGAGAACATCGGCGTCATGGCCGCGACCAAGGTCTACTCGACCGCGGCGTACTGGGTCGCGGGCATCACGGCGCTCCTGCTGAGCTTCTCCCCGAAGTTCGGCGAGCTCATCGCGACCGTTCCGGCCGGCGTGCTCGGCGGCGCCGCGACCATGCTGTACGGGATGATCGGCGTGCTCGGCGTGAAGATCTGGGTGCAGAACCGGGTCAACTTCTCCAACCCGGTCAACCTCACCACGGCCGCGGTGGCCCTCATCGTCGGCATCGCGGACTACACGTGGAAAGTCGGCGAGCTCGCGTTCGCCGGCATCGCGCTCGGTTCCGCGGCGGCGCTCGTCGTGTTCCACGGCATGACCGCGCTTGCGCGGTGGCGCGGGACCGCAACCGACGACGCCGTCGAGCCCGCCCGCCGCGCCGGCTGACCGCCTCCTGCCGGGGGCCGCGCACGACGGCGCGCGGCGCACCCGGGCGGGCACGCGGCGTCGTGCGCGAGCTGGGACAATGGGCAGATGGCCAGCGCGGATACCTTTGAGGGAAGCAGCACCGAAGAGCTCGTGCAGCTCGTGGACGACGACGGAACGCCCCTCGGCACCGCGCCCAAGGCAACCGTCCACACCACGGATACGCCGCTGCACCTCGCCTTCTCGTGCCACGTGTACAGCCCGGACGGGCGCGTCCTCGTGACCCGCCGGGCGCTCGGCAAGAAGACGTGGCCCGGGGTCTGGAGCAACGCCTTCTGCGGCCACCCCGCGCCGGGTGAGCCCTTCGAGGAGGCCATCCGGCGGCGCGCGCAGCGGGAGCTCGGGCTCGACGTCGAGTCCATCGAGCCGGTGCTGCCCGACTTCCGGTACCGGGCCGTGGACGCGTCCGGGATCGTCGAGTATGAGGTGTGTCCCGTCTATCGGGCCGTCGCCGCCTCCGACCCGGCGCCCGCCGACGATGAGGTCGCCGAGTGGGCCTGGACCGACCCGGACGACTTCCGCGCCGCCGTCGCCGCCGCCCCTTACGCCTTCAGCCCGTGGCTCGTCCTGCAGCTCGACGCCCTGGCCGCGCAAGGGAGCTAGCACCGGCGGCCTCTGCTGTGCCCCGGGCCGGGCGCACGACGACGACCGGTCGCTTGTGCGCGGTGCGTCGGCTGGGTCGGGGAGCCGGGCCCGCTCGATGGGAAGGCTTCTGGCAGCTGAGACGCCTTCGGGCGCGGTGTGAGACGCCTTGTCGCCGTGGAGGCGGCCTCAAGGCGCCTTCCCTGCAATAAGACGTCTCGCCACCGGGAGCCCCGGCTGACGGGGATCTGGCGTACCCGAAACGGAGTCCGGGGGGATTTGGCGTACCCGAAACGGAGTCCGGGGGGATTGGCGTACCCGAAACGCCCTCCAGGGAGATTTGGCGTACCCGAAACGGAGGGCGGCGGCGAGAGGGGCCTCAGGCGCCGGCCAGGAGCTCCGCCACCGCGCGGCGGAGGTACTGGGCGCCGTTGGCGATGGCGTCGGCGGGAGTGGGCGCGAGGTCCACGAGGGCGCCCGCGGCCTCGATGCCATGCTCGGCGAGCTGCTCGGGCGTGGCGAGGATGCGCCCGGCGACCGCGACCACGGGGATGCCGCGCTCACGTGCCCGGTCCGCGAGCGCGATCGGCGCCTTTCCCGTGAGGGACTGCCCGTCCAGGGAACCCTCCCCCGTGATCACCAAATCCGCCCCGGCCAGCTGCGCGTCGAGCCCGACCAGCTCGGCCACGAGGTCGAAGCCGCTCTCGAGCCTCGCGTCCGTGAACGCGAGGAACGCCGCGGGGAAGCCGCCGGCCGCACCGGCCCCGGGGACGTCGACGTCGCGTCCGGTCGCCTCGGCGAGGACCTTCGCCCAGGTGCGGAGGCCGGCGTCGAGCGCCGCGACGGTCTCCGGGTCGGCACCCTTCTGGGGCCCGAAGACGTGTGCGGCGCCGTCCTCGCCGGTGAGCGGGTTGCGGACGTCAACCGCGATGCGCAGGTCGGCACCGGCGAGCCGGCGGTCGAGGGCAGAGGTGTCCACGGTGGCGATGTCCGCGAGCGCGGCGCCTCCGAGCGGGACGATGTTGCCCGCAGCGTCGAGGGGACGGAGCCCGAGGGCGCGCAGCGCGCCGGAACCGCCGTCGGTCATCGCGGACCCGCCGACGCCGAGCACGATCTCGGTAGCACCGGCGTCGAGCGCCGCTGCGATGAGCTGCCCGGCACCGTAGGAGTGGGCGCGGCGCGCCGTCTCAGCGTCCGGCTCGGAGCCGAGGGCGGCCAGTCCGGAGGCTTGGGCGGTCTCGATGACGGCGACCGTCCCCTTGAGCGCCCACGCCGCGCCGACCGGCTTGATCAGCGGCCCGGTCACCGCGCGGATGCGCTCCTCGAAGCCCGCCGCGACGGCCGCCTCGAGCGTGCCTTCGCCGCCGTCGGCGACCGGGACCCGGACGGTCTCGGCGTCGGGGTAGACCGCGTGGGCGCCCTCCGCCATGGCGTCGGCCGCCTCCGCGGCGGTGAGGGAGCCCTTGAACTTGTCGGGGGCGATCAGGATGCGCATTCCCCCATCCTGCCAGCACGCACTGACAGAATGTCCCCGTGGAGACCAACCGCGTCGAGGCCTTCAGCGATGGCGTCCTGGCGATCGCGATCACCATCATGGTGCTCGAGCTCAAGGTCCCGGACACACCGGACCTCCACGGCCTCGCAGAGTTCCTGCCGACCCTTCTCACGTACGTGCTGAGCTTCGTGTACATCGGGATCTACTGGACCAACCACCACCACCTCATGCACCTGACGCAGAGGATCGACGGTGCGGCGCTGTGGGCCAACCTCAATCTGCTGTTCTGGCTCTCGATCGTCCCGTTCACCACCCGCTGGATGGACGAGAGCAGCCTCGCGAAGCTGCCGGTGCTCGTGTACGGGATCAACCTGCTCGCCGCCGCCGTCTCGTACACGATCCTGCAGGCCCGGCTCATCAGGATCCAGGGCGCTGAGAGCCGCCTGGCCCGGGCCATCCGCAACGACGCGAAGGGCAAGTGGTCCATGGGCCTGTACGTGGTCGGATCCGCAGGCGCCTTCCTCTCGCCGTGGGTGAGCGTGGCCGCGTACGTCGCGGTCGCCGCGATCTGGATCGTGCCGGACCGGCGGATCGAGCGGGCGGTCGCAGCGGGCGACGACGGCGCGTAGGGCGGCGCGTCCGTCACCGGCGGGATGTGGCCCCGACGGGCGCGATGCGGTTCACCGACCGGCGGGACGCCCCTCCTCACCGGGGGCGGGCGGGGGCCAGGCTCCCCGGCCGATGAGCACGCTCCGGAGCACATCCGCTCGGTCGGTCACGAGCCCGTCGACGCCGGCGTCGAGCAGCCGGCCCATGTCCGCGGCCTCGTTGACGGTCCACACGTGCACCTGGAGGCCGAGTCGGTGGGCCCGTGCCACGGACGCCGGCGTCACGACCCGCAGGCGCCCGGTCCATTCGGGCACCTGCAGTGCCTGGACGTCGCGCAGCATCCGCCGCAGCACCGCCTCGGGCAGGGCGGATCCGAGGACCCGGAACGCCGCCGCACCGCGCATCCCGGCCGAGGACGCCACCGGCCGCGAGACACGCGCCAGGACGGCCCGCCGCCGGGCCTCCGAGAAGGAGGTCACGAGGACCCGCTCGTGCAGCCGCATCCGCTCGATGGCCTCGGCCAGGGGCACGACGGCGGCTGCGGACTTCACGTCGATGTTCAGGAACGCGCCGCGCAGTTCCTCGGCGAGCTCGGCGAGCAGCGGGACCCTCTCCACGCCGCCCACGCGTGCAGCCGCGACCTCAGGCCACGACATCTTGGCCACCTCCCCAGACCGGTCCGCGACGCGGTCGAGCCGCTCGTCGTGGAAGGCGACCAGCGCGCCGTCGCGCGTGGCCCGCACGTCCGTCTCGAGGTGGGTGAATCCGAGCTCCCACGCGGCCCGGAACGCGGTGAGCGTGTTCTCGAGGCCCTCGAGGGAGAAGCCTCGGTGGGCGAAGGCCATGGGGCCCGGGTGGAGGTAGGGCACGCGCCCACGGTACGCCGGTAGGCTGGACGCCATGGAGCAGCTGAGCCCCGTGAGCCGCGAGTACTTCCGCACCCTTCCGCGCCGGCGGGTCGCCGCCGGCCTCGTGATCCGTGACGAGCAGGGCCACGTCCTGGCCGTCAAGCCGAACTACAAGGAGGGCTGGCTCCTGCCCGGCGGGACCGTGGACCCCGGCGAGGCCCCCCGCAAGGCCGCGCGCCGCGAGGGCCGCGAGGAGCTCGGGCTGGACATCGAGCCCGGGGCGCTGCTGCTGATCGCGCACTCGGCCTTCCCGGACCCCATCGGGGACGGGCTGAGCTTCCTGTACGACGGCGGCAGCCTCCCCGGGGGCGCGCAGGTGACCCTGCAGGAGGAGGAGCTCACCGAGTGGCGGTTCGTCGCGCCCGGCGAATTCGTCGAGTACTTCGGGGACCACGGCGCCCTGCACATCCAGGCCGCGCTGACTGGGCTGGCGGAGGCGCGCACCCTCGAGCTCGAGGACGGGGTCGAGGTCCTGTGAGGCCCTTCAGCCAGGTGGACGTCTTCACGTCCGAGTTCCTGCGCGGCAACCCGGTCGCCGTGGTGCACGACGCCGAGGGCATCCCGGATGAGGAGATGGCTGCGTTCGCCCGCTGGACCAACCTCTCGGAGACCACGTTCCTCCTGCCTCCCACCCAGGCCGGGGCCGACTACCGCCTGCGCATCTTCACCCCGGGCGGCGAGCTGCCGTTCGCGGGCCACCCGACGCTCGGCTCAGCCCGCGCCTGGCTCGAGGCCGGGGGCGTCCCCGCAGCCTCGGGCCGGATCGTCCAGGAGTGCGAGGTGGGCCTGGTCACGCTCAAGGACGACGCCGGCCGGCTCGCCTTCGCGGCGCCGCCCCTGCGCCGCTCGGGACCGGTGGACGCCCGGGACGTGCGCGCCATAGCGGATGCCCTGGGCCTGACGGCGGACGACATCGTCGACGCGGCCTGGGTGGACAACGGCCCCGGCTGGGTCGGGCTGCTCCTGAGGGACGCCGACACAGTCCTCGGGCTCGCACCGGACTTCGCGGCCATGGGCGGCTTCCAGGTGGGCGTGATCGGCCCTCGTCCAGACGGCGACGACGCCGCCTTCGAGGCCCGGGCCTTCTGCCCCGGAATCGCCGTCCCCGAGGACCCGGTCACCGGCAGCCTCAACGCCGGGCTCGCCCAGTGGCTCATCGGCAGCGGGCGCGCGCCTTCCTCCTATGTCGCCCAGCAGGGCACGGCCCTCGGCAGGCGCGGCCTCGTCAGGGTGTCCGCGGACGGCGGGGACATCTGGGTGGGCGGGGACACCGTCGTCGGCGTCCGGGGCACCGTCGAGCTGTGAGCCCGCACGGGCGCCGGGTCCCGCCATCCGGCTCCCCGGGAGCAGCCCCTGCGTGTGGTCAGTCGGCCAGCTCGGTCGGCTCCGCGACGACGTCGACCATCGCCTCTCCGCGCAGCACCGTGATCTCGGTGCGGCGGCCGATCGCCTCCTCGAACATGTGCCGTTGGAGGGACTGGGCATCGGTGAGGGGGGCGCCGTTGATCGCCAGCAGAACGTCGCCGGGGTGGAGGCCGCCCATCGCGGCGGGACTCCCGGTCAGGACTTCGGCCACGCGCAGCGCGCGGCGTCTGCCGGCGCGGGCGGCCCATCGCTCATCGAGCGGGGTCGGCACGCTCACAATTCCGAGGTAGGCGCGCCGCACACGCCCGTCCTCGCGCAGGGAGTGGAGGATGCGCCGGGTGGTGGCGTTGACCGGCACGGCGAGGCCCAGCCCGAACCCTGCGACGGCGGTGTTGATCCCGACAACGCGTCCGCGCGAGTCGGCGAGCGCGCCCCCGGAGTTGCCGGGGTTGAGCGCGGCGTCGGTCTGGATCACGTCCTCGATGAGCCGGGAGGCCGTCCGCCCGCGGGCGGGCATCGACCGTCCCACCGCGCTCACGACACCCGCGGTCACACTCCCCTCGAGCCCCAGCGGGCTCCCGACGGCCACGACGAGCGAACCCACGAGGAGCCGGTCGGCGTCGCCGAACTCGGGCGGCTCGGGGGTCTCCATGCCGGTGCGGAGCACGGCCAGATCGGAGAGTGGGTCCCGGCCCACGACCGCGAAGAGCCCGCTCGAGCCGTCCGCGAACGCCACCTCGCCGTGGGAGAACCGGGCGACGACGTGCGCGTTCGTGACCAAGTGCCCCTCGGCGCTGAGCACGACGGCGGAGCCCGCCCCCCGCTCGGTCCGCACCGACGCGACCCGCGGCGTCAGGTGCCGCGCCACCCGGACGACCACCTCGGAGTAGGCGTCCATCGCCTCGGCGTCCACGGCGCCGGATGTGTCCTCGCTCACAGCAGGGAGAACGACGCCGCCCGCCCTCCGATTCCGGGGTTCTCCTTGGGCGAACGTAGCCTCCGCGACGCGGGGGGCGCACAATGTGAGCGTCGAGTGCACGTCAGAGGAGGAGTTCGAGATGCTGATGCTCGTGTCGGGCCTGCTGTCCCTCGCCGTCTGGATCCTGGGGATGATCATCAACATCGGGCCGGGAATCCACATGTTCCTCGTGGTCGCTGCAGTCCTCGTGCCGATGGGGCTCGTGAAGGTCGCCCACCCCGCGCCGCGTCTGGCCCGTGTCTCCGGGTCTACCGCCCGAAGCGCGCGTCGACTGCGTCGTCGAGGCTGAGCCCGCCGCCGTCGTCGATCGCGCCCAGCAGCAGCCCGAGCAGGGCCGAGGCGAGGAGCGCCCCCGGCCCCTCGCCGTCGTGCGCTCGGTAGCCGATCCCCGCGAGGAGGCGCAGCCCCGCGCCCTCGCCCACCGCCTGGATGAGCGCGGCGACCTGCTCGGCCGTGAGGCCGGGGCGCAGCCGCAGCCCGCGTGGGCCGAGGAACCGTTCCAGGAGGCCGTGCCACGCCTCCCCGAGGGCGGCGTACAGCCCGGCCGCTGCCCCCGCGAGGACGGTGTCGGCCGCGGCCGAGGTCACGGTCAGGAGCTGGAGCCGGTACGAGGGCAGGTCGAGGAAGAGCTCCACGCTCTCGTCGGCGATCCTGCGCACGACGCCGGCGACGTCGCCGTCCGCGGCGGCGAGGTCCTCCGCCCAGCGGTCGATCGCGGACTCCAGCGTCACGCCGCGTGAGACGAGGGCGTAGGAGACGAAGTCGTCCAGGAAGTCCTGCTGTCCGGCCCACCGGTCCCTGAACTTGGCCTCGGTGGGCGCGAGGTCGGGGCAGTCGGCCTGCGCCCTCGCGACGATGCGCGGGCGCGAGACGTAGGAGAGGATCTGCCGGGCGCCCTCTGCCTCGCGGGACCCCGTGAAGGCGTGGTCGGTGAGGGCGAGCCCTGCCTCGAGGAACGCACGGGTGAGGTCCGAATTGGCCAGCCGCGCACGGTTCTTGGCGCGGACCCGGCTCAAGTTGGTCACCGTCCCCGAGAGGTCGAGTCCGGCCAGCGCCGAAGGCTCCGCCGCATGGCCCACGCCCACCGTCTCGGAGCTCATCGCCAGACCCCTCACCAGCGCCGCGGTTGCCGGCGCTTCCCGCCTCGGACAGGGCCAACGCTACCGAGGGCGCACTGCCGGGCAGTAGGGCCGATGGGCCTACAGGCGGGCTGCCTCGGCGAGCCCCCGGGCCACCCGTCCCGCCACCACGGCGGCGTCCCGGCCCACGCCGAACAGGACCGCCGAGGCCCGGGTGCGCATGAAGTGGACACCGCAGAAGTACAGCCCGGGCACCTCCGTGCTCTCGCCGTCGTCGGTGAGCGGAAAGCCCAGCGCATCGCAGGCCGGCGCCTCGATCCAGCTGTAGTCCGGACGGAAGCCGGAGGCGAGCACGACGGCGCCGAGCTCGCCGAGCGGGATCGGCGCCACCGGCTCCGCGGCGAAGGGCGCCGGGACGGGGAGCTCGGGGACCGGGTAGCCCCTCGCGGGCAGCTGCGCCGCGAGGACGTCGCGCAGGTCGGCCCAGCGGGCGTCGCCGAACGCGACGGAGTCGGCGAGGTCGTCGGCGAAGGCGACCACGCCGTCGTCGACAGCGGCGACGTGGCCGGCGAGCTGCACGCCGAGGGCCGCGAGCGTGCGCCAGTTGAGGTCGTGCCCGCCGCGGGCGCCGCTCACGAGGGGGTTGGAGAGCAGGCGCGCCGCCGGCGTCGGGAGGGCGGAGAGCGGCAGGTCGTAGAACGAGGTGCGCGCGAGCCAGGTGACCGTGTCGACGCCGTCGAGCCGACGGGGGATCCAGGGCGCGCGGCCGCACGCGAGGGTGACGTCCCTGCCCGCGAGCCGGAGCTCCTCGGCGATCTGGCAGCCGGACTGGCCGCCACCGACCACCAGGACGGGGCCGTCGGGGAGCTGGTCCGGGGACCGGTAGTCGGCAGAGCGGGTGACGCGGTCGTCTGGGATGCCGGCCAGGGCCTGGGGGCGGTGCTGACGGCGGAACGACCCGGTGCAGACCACCGCGGCGTCGGCCTCCAGCGGGCCCTCCGTGGTGTCCAGGCGGAGCCGCCGGCCTTCCGTGCGCGCGAGGCGCGTGACCTCAACGCCCTCCCGAACCGGTGCCGCCTGTGCGGCGGCGTAGCCCTCGAGGTAGCCGACCACCTCGTGCCGCGGCACGAACCCCTCCGGGTCGTCGCCCTCGTACGGGTTCCCAGGAAGGCCCAGGGACCAGTGCGGGGTGACGAGGGTGAAGGAGTCCCAGCGGTCCCGCCACGCCTGGCCGATCCGGGAGCGTTCGAGGACGGTGTGCTCGATGCCTCGCTGGCCGAGCTCGTGGCTCACCGCGAGGCCCGCCTGCCCCGCGCCCACGACCACCACGGTGGACATGCGGCGATTGTACGGCGGCCGCGGGGCGGGCGGCAGAGGCTCAGAGGCGCTTGACCTCCACAGCCGGCGGGGTCTTGAGGGACTGGCCCACGACGCAGTACCGCTCGGTGGACGTCGCGAGGCGCTCGAGCTGCTCGTCGGTGGCATCGGCGTCGATGATGGCGACGATCCGGACGTTCTGGACTCCGACCTCGGCTTCGCGGTCGACCCCCAGCGTGCCGCGCGCGTCGAACACGCCCTCGGCACGGATCTCGGCCGAGCGGACGGGGATGCTCATGGCCGTGGCGACGCTGCGGAGCGTCACCCCGGCGCAGCCGACGAGGGCTTCCATGAGCATGTCCCCGGAGCACGCGTCGGCGCCGTCACCGCCGGTAGAGGGGTGCAGGCCGGCCCGCACGGGCTCGGACCACGTCTCGACCGTGGCCGTGATCCCGGGCTCGGAGAACGTGCCCGAGGCGTGGACCGCCGCCATGGCGGATTCCGGGGTGTCACGGTACTGCTGCTTCAGGGGCGCCTGGGCGGCGCGGAGTTCGTCTCGGGTGGTGATCATTGACCCATCTTGGCCCGGCGAGGCCGCGAGAGGCCACTTGGATGACAGAAGTTCGGTTTCGCAGGACGGGTGCCGGGGTATTTGAAGACCACAACCCGAGAAAAGGAGTTCACCGTGCTTCTCTGGATCGCTGTCATTCTGTTCGTGCTCTGGCTGCTGGGCTTCATCGCCCTCCCGAGCCTCGGCTGGGTGGTGCACATCCTGATCGTCCTGGCGATCATCGCACTCATCTTCCACTTCGTCAGGGGCCGAAGCACCGTGTAGCAGCGGGGCAGAGCCTCGGGGGACTCACGGCTGGGGACGGAGGACAGGCCCGCATGGGCCCGTGCTCCGTCCCCAGCTGTGTGTCCCGGCCCGGCTGGCCCGCCCTGTTGCCTCGGCTAGCCGGCCCTGCGCAGCCCGCCGAGCTTGCGCTCCAGAACCTGCGCGACGCCGTCGTCCTCGATGCCCGGTGCGTGCAGCTCTGTCGCGGCGAGCGCGTCCGGGTGGCCCGAGGACATCGCGTAGCCCTCGCCCGCCCAGGCGAGCATCTCGACGTCGTTCGGCATGTCCCCGAACGCGACCACCTGGGCAGGGGCGATCCCCAGCGCGTGAGCGTACTCGGCCAGGGTGACGGCCTTGTTGACCCCGAGCGGGGCCATCTCGAGCATCGTCATGTCCACGGCGGAATGGGTGATGGACACGAGGTGCGCCACGTGCGGGGCCACCACGCGCAGGTACTCGTCGGCGGTGATCCCCTCGATCTTGGCCATGAACTTCACGACCTCGTCGCCGTCAATGAGGTCCTCGAGGTCGCCGTGGCGCACCTCATCGAGGAGCCGCTGGTGCCGCGGCTCCGCGAACGCGGTCTCCATGACGAACTCCGCGGGCGTCTCCGCGGCGAAGGCAGTCTCGGGGAAGAGCCCCCGCACGATCTCGCGGACCTCGAGCACGGTGTCCCTGTGGATCGCCTCGGAGGACACGACGGACATGGTCTCCAGGTCGTACACGAGAGCGCCGTTGGAGCAGATCACCGTGCCGGAGTGCCCAAGCTGCTCGCTCAGCGGGGTGAGCCACCGTGCCGGGCGCCCGGTCACGAACACGAGCTCCACGCCCGCCGCCTCGCACGCATGCAGCGCCTGCACGGTACGGTCGCTGATGCGCCCGTCGCGGCGCAGGATCGTTCCGTCGATGTCGCTGGCCACGAGGCGCATGAGCTGCTCTACCACACCGGCCTTCGCCCGGCCCGAAGCAGCCATTCAGCGCACCTCGAACGTGCAGGTGATGCTCGCCGACGCGAGCTCGTGGTCCCGGATGTCCTTCAGGACGCGGGAGCCGGTGCTGCGCGGGGTCGCAGGCAGCCGCTCCGCGCCCACGGCGTGCACCGTCAGGACGTAGCGGTGCGGGCCTGAGCCCTTCGGCGGCCCGGCGCCCACGAAACCGGCGAACCCGGCGTCGTTCGTGAGCTCGACCGAGCCCACGGGGAGGCCCGCCTCGTCGCCCGACGGCCCCATGCCGTCGGGGGCGCCGCCGGCGCCCTCGGGGAGCTCGTCCACGGCGGCGGGGATGTTCACGACCGCCCAGTGGCAGAATCCGCCGGCGCGCTTCGCGTCCGGGTCCATCACGGTCACGGCGAAGCTGCGGGTGCCCTCGGGCGCCCCCGACCACGACACCTGCGGGGAGAGGTCCTGCCCGTCCAGGCCGAAGTACGCGCTGGCCTGCGACCGCGGCAGCTCGCCGCCGTCGACCAGGTCCTGGCTGGTCACCTCGAACGTCACAGCGCACCTCCCTCGGCCGGTGCGGACGACGGCGCCGGCGCACCGGCCCGGACCTCGGCGCGGTTCGGCGGGTTGGCACCGGGACGGGAGACGGTGACGGCGGCTGCCCGGGCCGCGAACTCGAGGATGCGCTGCAGCTCGCGGACGTCGAGGCGGCGCAACTCGGGGCGCCGCTGCGCGCCGTCGAGCTCGCGGTCCACGATGCCGGAGAGCAGCGCGGCCATGAACGAGTCTCCGGCGCCGACGGTGTCCGCGACGCGCACGCGCGGGGGGTTCGCCTGGGCCTCGCCGGCCCGGCACGCAGCCCAGGGGCCGTCGGCGCCGCGGGTCACGACGACGATGGCAGGCCCCTCGGGGGCACCCAGCGTGAGCCACCGGCGGGCCGACTCGAGCGGGTCGACCCCCGGGTAGAGCCAGGCGAGGTCCTCGTCGGAGGCCTTGACGACGTCGGCCAGCGCGACGAAGCGCTCGACGCGCCCGCGCACCACGTCGGGATCGCTCGTGATGGTGGGGCGGCAGTTCGGGTCGAAGCCGATGGTTGCGCGCGGCCGGGCCCGCTCGACGACGTGCAGCACCTGGTCGGCGCCCGGCTCTAGGACCGCGGCGATCGAGCCGGTGTGGACCAGCGTGGTGGCGGAGAGGAGCGTGTCGAGGCGGTCCCGCAGGTCGGGCAGGTGCCAGTCGAGGTCGAAGTGGTAGCTCGCGGCTCCGTGGTGGTCGAGCTGGGCCGTGGCGACCGATGTCGGGGCGGTGTCCGCCGGGAGCGGGACCAGGACGCCGGAGCCCTTGAGGTGCTCGGTGAGCATGCGGCCGTGGGCATCGTCGCCGTAGCGGCCGATGAACTGGACAGGGTGGTCGAGCCGGGCCAGGCCGATCGCCACGTTCAGGGGGCTGCCGCCGGGATGGGACTCGGTCCCCGAGGGGCGGCGGACGACGTCGATGAGGCCCTCGCCGATGACTGTCAGCATGGCCTTACGGTAGCAGTCCGGCCTTCGGCGGCGCTCCGGCCCAGTGCCGGCCCGGTCGCGGACGCACGCCCCTCATGACGTGATTGTGAATATGACCTTACATTCTTACTTTTAGTCGGCTATTCTCGTTCGTGAGACGCGGGTCACGCACCCCCGCAGCCATCCGACAAAGGAGTCCTGATGTCCTCCCACCCGGCCGCGCACCGCTCGTCGGCGCCGTCGACCCTCCCGCCGCTCACCTCCGGGCCGCACACGAGGCGCCTCGGGCTGGTCGCCCTGGTCGCGACCTTCGGCGGCCTGCTCTTCGGGTACGACACCGGCGTGATCAACGGCGCCCTGAGCCCTATGTCCGCCGAGCTCGGGCTGACAGCCTTCACCGAGGGCGTCGTCACCAGCTCGCTCGTCTTCGCCGCTGCCCTCGGCGCGATGGGTGGCGGCCGCCTCTCCGACGGCTGGGGACGCCGCAGGACGATCATCCTGCTCGCAGTCCTGTTCTTCGTCGGCACGCTCACGGTGGTGTTCACGCCCAACTTCGCGGTGCTCGTGATCGGCCGTGTCCTCCTCGGCCTTGCGGTCGGCGGCGCGTCCACGGTGGTGCCGGTCTTCCTCGCCGAACTCGCGCCGTACGAGATCCGCGGCTCGGTTGCTGGCCGCAACGAGCTTGCCATCGTCGTGGGCCAGCTCGCGGCCTTCGTCGTCAACGCCATCATCGGCAATGTCTACGGCCACATCGAGGGCGTCTGGCGCATCATGTTCGCCATCTGCGCCCTGCCGGCGATCGCCCTCTTCTTCGGCATGCTGCGCATGCCCGAGTCCCCCCGCTGGCTGGTCGAGAAGGGCCGCCACGAGGACGCCCTGTCGGTGCTGCGCACCGTCCGCTCCGAGGACCGCGCCCGGGCCGAGCTCGCGGACGTCGAGCACGTCGCCAAGGAAGAGCTCGAGAGCCACCAGATCGGCTGGCGCGCAATCTTCTCCAACAGGAACCTGCTCCGCATCCTCCTGATCGGCATCGGGCTCGGCGTGGCGCAGCAGCTGACCGGAATCAACTCGATCATGTACTACGGCCAGACCGTGCTCAAGGAGTCCGGCTTCAGCGAGAGCGGCGCGCTCATCGCGAACATCGCGCCCGGCGTGATCGCGGTGGTCGGCGGCGTCATCGGCCTCTCGCTCATGGACCGCCTCGACCGCCGCAGGACGTTCATCACCGGGCTGTCCCTGACCACCGTGTGCCACGTGCTGATCGGCGTCGCCTCGATGGCGCTGCCAGCGGACAGCCCCGCCCGGCCGTTCGTCATCCTGTTCCTCGTCGTCGCGTTCGTCGGCTCGATGCAGACCTTCCTCAACATCGCCGTCTGGGTGTACCTCTCCGAGGTCTTCCCACTGCACATGCGCGGGATCGGCACGGGCGTCTCAATCTTCATGCTCTGGGTCGTGAACGGCTTCCTCTCCCTCTACTTCCCCTCGCTCGTGCAGGCCACCGGGATCACGGGGACGTTCTTCCTCTTCGCAGCCGTCGGCGCGCTCGCGCTGCTCTTCGTGATCACCCAGGTCCCGGAGACGCGCGGCCGGACCCTCGAGGCCCTCGAGGAGGACGTCACGACCGGCGCGATCTACGTGGTCACCAGGAAGTAGCTCAGCTGCGGAACACGACCGTGCCGCGGGCGCTGGTCCAGGTGAGCGTCGCGCCGTCGTAGGTGTAGGGAACGGGCGCTCCGATGAGGTTCCACGTCCAGTGCTCGTACGCAGCGGCCGGCTCGGAGCAGCCCTTCGCGGAGACGGCGAGGCGGGTGACCGTGAGTGCCGACCCGTCGAGTGACGCCAGTCCGTCCCCGACGTTGCACGGGGTCTTCAGGCGGGCGTGCACCTGGCCGTCAACCTCCTCAAGCCGGAAGGCCAGCGGGTCGGTGCCGACCCACGCCAGGGGGCCGCTCGCATCGCTGCCGGACACGGACACGAAGTCCACGCAGGCGGGCAGCCCGCCCACCGGGTCGCACGTGATGCTCGGGGTGCGCGGGGTGGATGGCTCGCCCAGGTTCGGCAATGCGCTCGGCGCGGACGACGACGGCGGGCTGGGTTCCGCCGTCGGCCGCGCCACGTACCCCGCGCCGCAGCCGGCCAGGAGCATCGCCGCGGCGGCACCGGAGGTGAGTGCCGCCGTCGTGCGTCTCATGCGGGCGGCGGCCCGGGCTGCTCGCCGGAGCCGGACGGGGGCGGCGGGCCCGGCGGGCCTGGCGGGCCTGGCGGCACCGGCGGGACCGGCCCGGTGGGCACCTTCGCGGGCGGATCGACGGCCCCCTGGTCGAGGCGGAAGGGCGGGTAGTCGTCCCGGAGGAGGAGCGCGTAGGCGCCGACTCTGGTGAGCCAGCGGTTGATGCCCATGACGAAGTCGAAGATCCCCTGCTGGTAGCGCCCGGTGAACAGGAGGATGACCGCGGTGATGAGCACCAGGAGGCCGAGCAGCGAGAATCCGCCGCCTCCCGCCCACCGGCCGTCCGCGTCCCACCACACCCCGGCTCCCCTGCTGCCGGCGCTGCCGGTCAGCGCGGCGACGATCAGGAGCTGCGGGAGCACCAGGAGCCACCACTTCACGAGCACGAGCCCGCGGGACAGCCGCTCCGGGTAGGCGACGTCGAGGTCCGCGGGGTACGGGGCGGAGGCCAGAGTGAAGGGCGGGTAGCGGTCGGTGCCGAGGGCGGCGTAGGCGTAGAAGCCGACGCGCCAGGTCCACCGCAGCACCCCCACGCTGAACGTGAACAGCGAGCGCGGGTAGCGGCCGGTGAACAGGATCGCGATGCCGGCGGCGATCGTGGTGACGAAGAGCGCCGGCCAGAGGATGCCGAGCACGATGGCATGGGGGATCACGAGGAGCCACTTGACGAGCCACAGTCCGCGGGACAGCGGGGGATCGAGGAAGCCGGTGAAGAGCACCGGGTAGCCCGGCGTCCCCGGACCCGCAGCGCGGCTGGCGAGGCCGATGTCGCGTCCCATGCCCGCCGCGCCGAACAGCAGCAGCGGCACGCCCACGACGAGGCCGACCAGGCCCCCTGCCAGGAGGCCGCCTCCGAGCGGGCCGAGGAGGTGGGACCGCACGCCGAACTGGACGTCCGCCCAGAGGGGCCGGACCGAGTTCGCGTTCATCACCACGAGGGTCCACTCGCCCTCGCGCAGGTCGAAGGCCAGCTGTTGGGTGCCGGCACCGGAGGCGGAGGCTGCCCAGAACGTCTGCTGGGCCGGGGCCGCCGGAGTCTGGCTGCCGGCGGTGGGCCGCAGGTCGTCTGCCGCGGACGAGGTCACGCGCGGACTCCGGAATCCGCCGGCCCACCATGAGACGTCGCTGAGAGAGGCCTGCGGGACGTCCTTGAGGTAGGCGGCGACTTGGGCGGCGTCGCCGATGCCCACGAAGACCTCCTGGCCCGGGACCACCGGCGTCACGCGCACCTGCAGGCCCGCGAGGTCACCGAGCGATGACACGCCGGGGATCCCGGAGACCGCTGCGCCGCCAAAGTCGATGCGGGCGGACCGGGAGACCAGCGCGTAGCCGGTCGTGCGCAGCCGCTCCTGCTGCGACACGAGGTACCGGCCGTCGTGCTGGGCCGCGTCGCTCGCGAGGAGGCCGCTCCCTGCGAGCGTCAGCCCGGCGCCGGCAGCGGCGAGCAGCACGCCGAGGACGAGCAGGATCCAGTGCCCCGGCTTCATGCGGTACACCGGCCGACCGGAATACGGATAGGCATTGGCGGGTGCTGCTGGAGCGGCCATGGGAATCCCTCGTCCTGGGGGTGGGGCCCGGGCGGCGCGGAGTGAGCGCGCCGCAGCCCCGTGTACCCACTGTCGGACGGGCAGAGCCGGTCGCCTAGGGGCTAAAGCCACGGGTGGGTTGGCCTCGGCACGGTGGGCGCCGGGCCTTGACACGAACGGTGTCGGCCCCGGTTGCTACCGTTCTTCCCATGGCCACGAACTACGACCGGCTCGACGCCGGCCAGCGCGCAATCGTCGACGCGTCCGTCACGACGTACGAGCGCGTGAGGCCCGAGCTGAAGAACGTCACGAGGGACGTCCTGTACACCCTGCGCGACATCTTCAAGGAGGCCGACGTGACGCCGCTCTTCGTCACCGGCCGGACCAAGACGGTCGAGTCGTTCAGGCAGAAGATCTCCCGCCTCGACCCGCCGGCCGAGCCGGGGGGCGAGCCCACCCTGAAGTTCCCGGACCCCTTCCGCACGCTCAACGACATGGTCGGGGTCCGCGTCATCACGAAGCTCCCCAGCGAGAACGCGGTCGTGGCGAACCTGGTCAAGCGCCAGCGGCAGATCTTCGACTGCCGCGGTGACCGGGAGAAGGCCATCGGCTCGATCGAATCCGGCACCTACGGGTACTCCAGCCGGCACCTGATCCTGAGGACGCTCCAGAACGACGCCGTCCGGGCCTACCAGGCGGTCTTCAACCCGGAGCTGCCGGCCAACGGGTCCTACTTCTTCGAGTGCCAGATCCGCACGATCTTCGCCCACGCGTGGAGCGAGATCGAGCACGACATCCGCTTCAAGAGCCAGGATCCGCGCGCCTGGAGCCCGCAGTTCGACCGGCAGTTCACGGCCACCGCGGCGATGCTCGAGGTGGTCGAGAAGGAGTTCGCCGAGCTGCACGAGCGGTACGAGACAGTCGTGAGCTACTGGGACGCGGCCGGCGAGGGCGGCAGCCCCCTGACCCCGGACCGCATCCGCGAGGTGTGGCTGACCCTCCTGCCCCACGTGGACCGCAAAGTCGACGACGACTGGGGCTGGGCAGCCGAACTCCTCGCCGCGCACGGGCTGACCGAGACGCGGCAGCTCGTCGAGCTGCTCGACGCCGAACGCATCACGGACGTCCGCAAGGCCCTCGACCACCGGTACTCCCCCGGCCCCGACCGGCTCCTGGACGACCTGCTCCTGTGGCGGTTCGGTCCGGAGCACATCGACCTCACCGCGGAGCCGGCCGACGCCGACGCCCACCCGCGGCGCGACTCGCTCCTGCGCCGGCTCAAGCAGATCGAGCGCTACCGGCTCACCTGACCGGCGCGGCCGGCTGGCATCTGTTAGGTGCCCGATGCAACGATAGGGTGCGTGACCCCTTCGCACACTGAACAGACCAGCCATGCCCCCGCGCCCACGGCCGCAGACCGCGACGCGAAGCTCGCGGTCACGGTCTTCCCCGCGCTCGTGATCGTCGCGGGCCTCATCGGCTTCCTGGCGCCGGACGCCATCAAGACGGCCGCCCCGTCCGTGCCGTACCTCCTGGGCGTCATCATGTTCTGCATGGGGCTCACGCTCACGCCGCCGGACTTCGCGTCGGTCGCGAAGCGGCCGTGGGCCGTGGCGCTCGGGCTGGTCGCCCACTACGTGATCATGCCCGGCGCCGGCTGGGGGATTGCCATGGCGCTGCAGCTCCCGCCCGAGCTTGCCGTCGGCGTCATCCTCGTCGGCTGCGCGCCGTCGGGCACGGCGTCGAACGTCATGGCCTATCTCGCGAAGGGCGACGTCGCGCTGTCCGTCGCCGTAGCCACGGTCTCCACGCTGGTCGCACCCCTCGTCACCCCCGCCCTCACGCTCCTGCTCGCGGGGTCCCTCCTGGACGTCGACGCCGGCGGGATGATCCTGGACATCGTCAAGACCGTGCTCATCCCCGTGGTCCTCGGCCTCGCCGTGCGCCTGTTCCTCAAGAAGGCCGTGGCGAAGGTCCTGCCCGCGCTGCCGTGGATCTCGGCCCTGGTCATCGCCGCGATCGTGGCGATCGTGGTCGCGGGATCGGCGTCGAAGCTGGTCGCCGCGGGCGGGATCGTGCTGCTCGCCGTCGTGCTCCACAACGGGTTCGGGCTCGGGCTCGGATACCTCGCGGGCAAGGTCGGCCGGCTCGACCACAAGGCCCGCCGCGCCCTCGCGTTCGAGGTCGGCATGCAGAACTCCGGCCTCGCGGCGACCCTCGCGGCCGCGCACTTCACGCCGCTCGCAGCGCTGCCGTCCGCGGTGTTCTCGGTGTGGCACAACCTCTCCGGCGCGGTCGTGGCCGCGTGGCTCGCGCGCCGCCCCCTGCCCGAGGAGTCCATGCAGGCCAAGGCCGCCACGCAGTCCAACCGGGCCGCCCAAGGGTAGCCCGCCTCACTTTTGACTGCCGCGCGGGCCGGGTAGGGACAGTGCACAACCCCGAGGGAAAGGACTGACCCATGAAGGCTTCCGAGGAACTCGCCAAGGGCCTGCAGGCCGTGCTCGTGGACCTCATCGACCTGTCGCTGGTCGGCAAGCAGGCCCACTGGAACATCGTCGGCCCGAACTTCCGCGACCTGCACCTCCAGCTCGACGAGGTGGTCGCGGCGGCACGCCTGCACACCGACACGATCGCCGAGCGCATGCGCGCGCTGCACGCCGTCCCGGACGGCCGCTCGGAGACCATCGCCAAGACGAGCTCCCTCGCGGATGCCGAGGAGGGCCTCATCACGACCGGCCAGGCGGTGGACGCCATCGTCGCCGCCCTCGACAAGACCGTCGCGACCGTGCGCGGCATCTACGACGCCGTCGAGAAAGCCGACGCGGCCACGACCGACGAGCTCAACCAGATCATCCTCCAGCTCGAGCAGTTCTCCTGGATGATCGGCGCGGAGAAGATGAAGCCCACGAAGGCGTAGCCTCGCGCCCCGCACCACGGTCCCACGCATGACGCCGGCCGTCGCCTCCCCCAGGCGACCGGGCCGGCGTCGTGCGGGTGGTGCCCCCTGCGGCGTCAGCGCGCAGTGGCTGCGGCGGCCTCCTTGACGCCCACCTCGCGCTCCATGGCCTCGAACTCGGCGTCCACGTCCTCGTGCGGCCGGGTGAGCCGCGAGACGACCACGGCGACGAGGATGTTGAGCAGGAAACCCGGGACAATCTCGTACATCGCCTTGTGCAGGACCGCGATGTTGCCCCACACGAACACCGTCACAGCCCCCGTGATGAGGCCCGCGAACGCGCCCGCCGCGGTGAGGCGGCGCCAGTACAGGCTGAGCAGGACGACCGGGCCGAAGGCGGCGCCGAACCCGGCCCAGGCGAAGGAGACGAGGTCCAGGATCTTCGAGTCGGAGTCGAGGGCCAGGAGGGCTGCGACGAGCGCGACCAGCAGGACGCCGAGCCGTCCGAGGGCCAGCTGGGCCTTGGGGGACGCCGTGCGGCCCACGATGTTGTACAGGTCTTCGACGAGCGCGGACGAGCAGACGATGAGCTGGCTGGACATCGTGGACATGATGGCGGCGAGGACCGCGGCGAGGACGAGACCCGCGACGAACGGGTGGAAGAAGATCTGGCTCAGGATGAGGAACACCGTCTCCGGGTCCTTGAGCGCGCGCTCAGGGCTGCCGGCGAAGTAGGCGATGCCGATGAGGGCCGTGCCGATCGCGCCCAGCGCGGTGAGGACCATCCACGTGGTGCTGACGCGCCGGCCGATGCGCGCCTCGCCCGGGGTGCGCAGCGCCATGAAGCGGACGATGATGTGCGGCTGGCCGAAGTAGCCCAGCCCCCACGCGGCGGTCGAGAAGATCGCGAGGCCCCAGAGGAGGCCGCCCTTGTCCTGGAGGCCGGCGAAGAGGTCGAGCGCCTCGGGGTTGACGGACTGCATCGTCGTCACCGCCCCGCCGAGGTCGCCCATGTTGAGCACGACGACGATCGGCACGGCGATGAGCGCCACGAACATGAGCAGGCCCTGGGCGACGTCAGTGAGTGTCGCGCCGAGGAAGCCGCCGAAGAGCGTGTACAGGAGGGTGATGCCGGCGACGACGAGCATCCCAGACAGGTACGGCCAGCCGAACGAGCTCACGAAGAACTTGCCCGCGGCGACCATGCCGGAGGAGACATAGAAGGTGAAGAAGACGAGGATCACGAGGGCGGCGGCGATCCGCAGCAGGTGCGAGTGGTCCTTGAGGCGTTTCTCGAAGAAGCTCGGGATGGTGATCGCGTTGTCCGAGATCTCGGTGTACGCGCGCAGCCGGGGGGCGACGAACTTCCAGTTGAGCCACGCGCCGATCGTCAGGCCGATGGCGATCCATGCCTCGATCAGCCCCGAGGCATAGATCGCGCCCGGCAGGCCCATGAGGAGCCATCCGGACATGTCCGCCGCGTTGGCGGACAGGGCGGCGACCGAGGGGCGGAGGCCGCGCTCGGCGAGCATGTAGCCGTCGATGCTCGTCGTTCGACGGTAGGCGTAGTAGCCGATGCCCAGCATCGCGGCGAGGTACACCGCGATGGCAATCAGCTGGAAGGTCTGCTCAGTCATGCTGTATGTCTTCCTCCGGATGGCATGGCGCCGCAGGGTGCGAGACGCCGGGGACAGGGTCAAGTGTTGCAGCGGCCGCAGGGCCACGCGGCGCCGTTACCGCTTTGAGATGCAGATCACGTGGCCGGCGGCCCGGCGAGGCGGTGCGCCGTCTCCTCGAGCGCGCGGCGGACGGCGAGCATCACGGGGTGCTGCGAACTCGAGGACCGCATGGCCGTGAACACGGTCCGCTGGGGCGTCCCCTCGAGCATCACGAGGCGCGCGGCCGGCGTCCTCCCCACCCACACCAGATCCGGCAGCAGGGCCACGGCGTTGCCCGACTCGACGAGGCGCACGTGGGCCTGGAGGTCGGCCGTCTCGTAGCGGACGTCGGGCTCGAATCCGGCGGACCGGCAGGCCTGCTCCGCCCAGTGGCGCGACGCCGCGCCGTGGGGTTCCATGACCCATGGCACGCGGGCGGCGTCGGGGAGCCGCCGCACGGCGTCGAACTCGGCCCCGGAGCTGCGCGGAGGGAGGGCGAGGCGGATGGCGTCCCGGGTCAGGCCCTGGCGGTCGAGGCCCTCGTAGTGGGGCGCCGCGTGGTGCGGGTACTGCTCGGCGACGACGAGGTCGAAGCTGCGCGCCCAGGTCTCCCGCAGGGCGGTCTCGGGCTCGTGCTGGACCATCTCCACGCGCAGCGCCGGGTGCTGCTGCCGCAGCGTCCGCAGGGCCGCCGGCATGAGGGCGAGCGCGGCTGTCTGGAACACGGCAAGCCGCACTGTTCCGCTGACCTCGCTCTGGCTCGCGGCGAGCGCGGCCTCCGTGCGCTCGAACGAGTCGAGGAGTTCCTCCGTGTGGGCGACGAGGACCTGCGCCTGCGGGGTGAGCAGCACCCCCCGACCGGACTTGCGCAGGAGCTCGACCCCCGTCTCCTTCTCGAGGAGGGCGAGCTGCTGGGACACCGAGGACGGGCTGTAGGCGAGAGCCTCGGCGACCTCGGCCAGCGTGCCGCGGATGCTCAGCTCCCGCAGCAGCCTCAGCCGGCGAATTTCGAGCATGGGAAACCTTCCGGATCATTCACTTCTGCTCACCATTATCCATCACGAAAGATCGCTTTTGCTTCCGTAAGGACCGTCACATACTGGAGCCAGCACGCCCCTCCCGTGGGCCACCCTTCGACCCCTCGAGCACCAGACAGGACCGCCGCAATGAGCTCCACGAGCGCCTTCACCACCCCGCCGCCGGCAGCGGCCGCCCCCATCCGTCCGCAGGACCTCGCCGACGCCGCGGTCGCCCAGGTGCGTGCGTGGCTCGACGAAGCTGCGAAGCTTCCCGTGGATGCTTCCGCCGCGCAGCTCGCCGGCGTTCTCAAGGACCCGAACGGCCTCGCGTTCACGGTGGGGTTCGTGGACGGAGTCGTGCGCCCCGAGGACCTCTCCGTCGCGGCCCGGAACCTGCGGGCCATCGCCCCCAAGGTCCCGGGATTCCTCCCGTGGTACATGCGCCGGGCCGTGGCCCTCGGAGGCTCGCTCGCCCCGGTGATGCCCGGCGTCGTCGTCCCGATCGCCCGCCGCGTGCTGCGCGAGATGGTCGGCCACCTCATCGTCGACGCCTCGGACGCGAAGCTCGGGCCCGCGATCGCCAAGATCCGCAAGCCCGGCATCCGCCTCAACGTCAACCTCCTCGGCGAGGCCATCCTCGGCGAGGGCGAGGCTGCACGCCGGCTCGAGGGCACGCGCCGCCTGCTCGCCCGCGACGACGTCGACTACGTCTCCATCAAGGTCTCCTCGACCGTCGCCCCGCACAACCACTGGGCCTTCGACGAGGCCGTGGACCACATCACCGAGCGCCTCGCGCCGCTCTACCGCCTCGCCGCGGACAGCTGCGCGGAGGGCAAGCCGAAGTTCATCAACCTCGACATGGAGGAGTACAAGGACCTCGACCTCACGATCGCGGTCTTCACGCGCCTCCTCGACCGGTCGGAGTTCCGCGGCCTCGAGGCCGGGATCGTGCTCCAGGCCTACCTCCCCGACGCCCTTGGCGCGATGATGCACCTTCAGGAATGGGCCTCCCGCCGCATCGCCGCCGGCGGTGCGCCGATCAAGGTCCGCGTGGTCAAGGGCGCGAACCTGCCCATGGAGCACGTCGACGCGGAGATCCACGGCTGGCCGGTCGCCACGTGGCACTCCAAGCAGGACTCGGACACGTCCTACAAGGCCGTCCTCGACTACGCCCTCCACCCGGACCGCCTCGCCGCCGTGCGCGTCGGGATCGCCGGGCACAACCTCTTCGACATCGCCCTCGCGTGGCTGCTCGCGAAGGCGCGCGGCGTCGACCTCGGGGTCCGCGACGGCGCCGCCCAGGTGGAGTTCGAGATGCTCCTCGGCATGGCCTCCGCGCAGGCCCAGGCCGTCCTGAAGGACGTGGGCCACCTCCTCCTCTACACTCCGGTGGTGCACCCGGGCGAGTTCGACGTCGCGATCGCCTACCTCATCCGCCGCCTCGAGGAGGGCGCGAGCCAGGACAACTTCATGTCCGCGGTGTTCGACCTCGATTCCAGCCCAGCGCTCTTCGAGCGCGAGGAGAAGCGGTTCCGCGCCTCCCTCGCCGCACTGGGGGAGCCCCCGTTCGCCGACGCCGACGGCCACCGCACCGTGCCGCAGCCGCACCGCATCCAGGACCGCCGCCACCCGTCTGGGGGTCACCTCCCGAGGGTCACGTCAGGTGACCTTCAGGACCTGACCCCCAGAGGGGCGGGGGCGGGGGGCGAGACGGGCAACCATTTCGCGAACACCCCGGACACGGACCCGGACCTCCCGGGCAACCGCGCGTGGGGCCGGGCCATCATCAACCGCGCCGAGGCCTCGGACCTCGGCCAGGCGAGTGCCGACGCCGCCGAGCTCTCCACCGAGGGCGAGCTCGCTGCCGTCGTGCGCAGCGCGGTGGACGCCGGCGGGCGGTGGGGTGCCCTCACCGGTGCCCAGCGCGCCGTGGTGCTCGACGCCGCCGGCCGCGCGCTCGAGCGCCGCCGCGCCGAGCTGCTCGAGGTCATGGCCAGCGAGGCCGGCAAGACGCTCGACCAGGGCGACCCCGAGGTCTCCGAGGCGATCGACTTCGCGCACTACTACGCCCAGCTCGCCCGCGGGCTCGACGAGGTCGACGGCGCGACGTTCGTCCCGGGCCGCCTCACCGTGGTGACCCCGCCGTGGAACTTCCCCGTCGCGATCCCGGCCGGGTCCACCCTCGCGGCCCTCGCCGCCGGCACCGCAGTGATCATCAAGCCCGCCAAGCAGGCCCGCCGCTCGGGCGCCGTCATGGTCGAGGCGCTGTGGGAGGCCTTCGACGAGACCCGGGCGGAGACGGGCGTGGGCCGCGAGGCGCTCCAGCTCGTCCAGCTCCCGCAGGGACAGCCAGGGCGCGAGCTCGGCCGCCAGCTCGTGGCGCACCCGGACGTGGACCGCGTCATCCTCACCGGCGGGTACGAGACCGCCCAGCTGTTCCGCTCCTTCCGCCCGGACCTGCCGCTCCTGGCCGAGACCTCGGGCAAGAACGCCATCATCGTGACCCCGTCCGCGGACCTCGACCTCGCCGCGAAGGACGTCGCCTACTCCGCGTTCGGCCACGCGGGCCAGAAGTGCTCGGCAGCCTCCCTCGTGGTGCTCGTCGGGTCCGTCGCCACCTCCAAGCGGTTCCGCAACCAGCTTCTCGACGCCGTCCAGTCCCTCCACGTCGGGTACCCGTGGGACGCGCGCACCCAGATGGGCCCGGTCATCGAGGCACCCGGCGAGAAGCTGCGCCGCGGCCTAACGGTGCTCGGCGAGGGCGAGAGCTGGGCGCTCGAGCCGCGCCAGCTCGACGGGTCCGGCAAGCTGTGGAGCCCAGGCGTGCGGGTCGGCGTGAAGCCCGGCTCCGAGTACCACCTCACCGAGTACTTCGGCCCGGTCCTCGGCGTCATGACCGCCGAGACCCTCGAGGAGGCCGTGGCCCTGGTCAACCAGATCGATTACGGCCTCACCTCGGGCCTGCACTCCCTCGACCCGGCCGAGCTGGACTACTGGCTCGAGCACATCCAGGCCGGCAACCTCTACGTGAACCGCGGCATCACGGGTGCAATCGTGCAGCGGCAGCCGTTCGGCGGGTGGAAGAAGTCCGCTGTGGGCGCCGGGACCAAGGCCGGCGGCCCGAACTACCTCGTGGGCCTCGGCTCGTGGGAGGACGCGCCGGTGGCCGGCGGCGCGCGGGTCGGCGGCGCGGCCGGGGAGCTGCTCGCCGCCGCGAACGCCGTTCTCCCCGCGCACGACGCCGCGTGGCTGGCTTCCGCGCTCGGCTCCGACGCCGCGGCGTGGGCCTCGGAGTTCGGCGTGTCAAAGGACGTCTCCGGCCTGGCCTGCGAGCGCAACGTGTTCCGCTACCGGCCGCTCCCCGTGACCGTCCGCTTCGAGGCCGGGACCTCGGGCCACGGCGTCGCCGAGCTCCTGCGCGTGGCCGCCGCCGGACTCACGGCCGGAGCGCGGGTGACCGTGAGCACCGCCGTCGGGCTTCCCGGCACTGCCGCGGACGTCCTGCTCCGGCACCGCATCGGCGTGACGGTCGAGGACTCTGCGGCGTGGCTGCGCAGGGCTGCAGCCCTCGGGGCCGGCCGGGTGCGGCTCATCGCCGGCACGGGCGACGCCGCGGCCTCCGCCGTGCGCGCCCTCGCCGACGCGGTGGGAGGCACGCCAGACATCGCGGTGTACGCGCACCCCGTTGTCTCCGCGGGGCGGGTCGAGATGCTGCCGTTCGTGCATGAGCAGGCCGTGTCCATCACCGCGCACCGCTTCGGGAACCCGAACCCGGACTTTCTGGCACTCACCGTCTAGCACATAGCGGCGCGGCTACCGGTCCTTGGGCGGGGCCAGCCTAGTAGCCCAGAACCCCCCGATACGAGCTCCGGGGGTTCTGAGCTACTGGACGACGTCTCTTAGAACACCGACGCGTGACGCCCACCGAGTGAAGACCTAGCCTTGGCGCCATGGGGAAACGGCCAGGGCGCGCCGCGCGACTCATGGTGGTCGTCGCGGCCATGGTGTTCTTGGCGGCTGGGTGCGCATCGCCTGAGCGAACCGCCGGTCTCGAGAGCTCAGTCGATCGACCCGATGCGCTGCTGTGTCAGGGCAACAAGGTGCCGCTTCAGGCGCTGAACAACCCCAGGCCGGCGAGCGAGCTCGCCCCCGAGGCCACGCCGGCGCTGAAGGGCCTCGGTGTCTCGAAGTTCAACCCAGTCGATTGGCTGATTGCGCAGGAGAGCAGCGATCGCGTGATGCTCATGACCAAGCTTCCGGTTCCCGACAATCATGGCAAAGGCGATATTCGCGGTTACATGTACATCGTCATCTCCACGAACTCCATGGCGTCGGAGCCTGGAAGGCCGGTATGGGCAGTTGTAGAGTCATCGACTTGCACCCCCACACTCGACCTTGGCCAGCTGAGTGTCGGCGCAGTCACTCTCGATCCCTCGCTGCCGCCCGCTCCTAACTCCGACCGCCTCGCGCTGCTCGTCATGGAGCTCGTCTGCAATTCAGGCCAGAACGCCGCCGGACGGGTCGAGCTCGTCAAGCTCACCGAAACAGAATCCACGGTCGAGGTCGTCATAGGGGTGCGGCCGTCGGATGCGCAGGAGGCCTCGTGCCAGGGAAACCCGGCGACACCGTTCACGGTCGATCTCGAACGGCCGCTCGGTGACCGTGCCGTCCTGAACGCCGCTGTCGTGCCCGCCCGGGAGATCACTGCCCCAGCGGTGTCCTGAATCAACGAGCCACATGAAGTGCGGCTTTCGCCGGCGACCAATACCGAACCACGGCGATTGAAGCGTTCCGCTTCGGGAACCCGAATCCCGTGGCCCTCGGCGCCCGGGTCTAACACCTTCCCCCGCAGAGGAGGGCTCGAGGCCGGTGTTCCGCCCTGGCGGCGCCGGCCTCGAGCACGTGGGCCCCGCCCCCTAGATTTGGGCAGCCGCCCAACATTCGGCGTGCACGACGGCGCCGTGCACAGAACCCGTCCCTCTCGGCGTCCCTACCATGAACTGTGGACGGCGCAACGGGGCGCCGTGCCACTGAGGCAATGAAGGACCAGCGTGGGATCAGTCACCGTCGACGACATCTTGGAAGACCTTCCGGCGAGCCTGTGCAGGCTCATCAGCCGGCCCAGCCCCACCGACTCCCCGGTGGCACAGGCTCTCATCCTCGACTCGGAGGAGACGGATCGTGACGTTGCGGGCGCTCTGGTGTGCCTGATGGGAGTCCGGGGCAGGGCCGCCCTGCCCATGGTGCGGCGGCTCGCCCAGAGCCGACCCGTCGCCGTCGCCGTGAAGGGCACGGCCGGGGAAGCGCTCGAGATCGAGGAACTGCTCCGGGCTGCCGGCGTCGGGCTGCTGCTGGTGGAGCCGTCGAGCGGCTGGGACACCTTCCTGTCCGTCGCCAACGGCCGCATCCAGACCACCGACTACCACAGTGACGTCCTGGCGCTGATCCAGGAGGATCTGTACGCCATCGCACAGACCACCGCGAAGATGACCTCGAGCCATGTGGTCATCGAGGACGCGGCCAACAAGGTTCTGGCCTATTCGACTGTGGGCAACGACCTCGACGAGCTCCGGAGGGCCTCCATCCTGAGCCGTCGGGGTCCCCGGAAGTACGAGGCGCTGCTCAAGGACCTCGGCGCCTACCGGGAACTGCACCGCAGCCGCGGCGTGGTGCGTGTGCCCGAGCGGCAGGAGGATGCGCTCAAGGAGCGGGCTGCCGTGGCGATCTTCGCCGGGGAACGCGTGCTCGGCTATATCTGGCTCCAGGAGACGGGATCGGGCTTCGCTCCCGGCACCGATGCCGTGCTCGTGGGGGCGGCCCGCCGGGCAGCGGCAGAGCTCGTCCGGCACCGGAACCAGCAGTCCGTCCACCTCCGGGAAGACGCCATCGCGCGCCTCCTCTCCACACCGGATGAGGCGACCGCGAGCGCGCAGTTCTCGCGGATCGACCCAGAGCGCCCCGCCTGCCTCCTCCTCGTGGGGCTCTCCCACGAGGACCAGCGGTCGGCGGATGCAGAGCTCAAGCACGGTGAGCTGGCGAACCTTGCCTCAATCCGCGCGGCAGCGTTCAAGGACTCAGCGGTCGTGGGCCAGCACCAGGGCCAGACTGCGGTGATCGTGCCCGACCTGCGGTCCGACAGCCCCGAGGCCGCGCTCCGCGTCCTCGCCGACGCCGTGGTGAAGGACGCCCGCGAGCACCTGGGCCTGAAGGTCCACGTCGCCGTGGGCGAGGTCGCCCCCACCCTGACCGCGCTCCGCTCCACCAGCGTGGAGACCGCAGCCCTGCTCCGGGCCATGCGGGTTGACGGCAGCCAGCGGGTCGCGACGCTGGATGACTTCGAGGCGGAGATCATCCTGGACGAGGTCATCCGGGGGCTTGACGCGTCGCCGTTCCGCCACCGCGCGCTGACCCGACTGTGTCTGGAGGAGGAGGAACTGGCCCGGACGCTGCGGGGCTACCTGGACTCCGGGCTGGACGTGGGCGAGTGCGGAAGGCGGCTGAACCTCCACCGGAACACGGTGTACTACCGGGTGGCGAAGGCGAGCCGGTTGACGGGTCTGGACTTCAGCCAGCCTGCGCACTCCACCATCGCGCTGCTTCACCTCGAGCTGTGGGCTTCCCGCCGGCTCTCGTCGCCCGCGGGGCGGGCATGACGACGGCCGTCGCCACCGGGATGCAGGAGCTCCTCGAGGAACTCGTCGTCGCCCACCGGCCACGGGGGCCTGTAGGGTCAGTTCCCGCCTCGATCCCGCATCTGGGGCGCGTGGAGCCCACGAGTTTCGGCATCGCCGTCGCCACGGTCGGCGGGGACGTCTATGCCGCGGGTGATTCGGACGTGCCCTTCTCGATCCAGAGCATCTCCAAGGTCTTCTCGCTCGCGCTGGCGCTCCGCCAGGATTCCGCCAACACCCTGTGGCGGCGCGTGCTGCGCGAACCGTCGGGAACGGCCTTCAACTCCCTCGTCCAGCTCGAAGCCGAGTCGGGCATCCCCCGCAACCCGTTCATCAACGCAGGCGCACTGGTTGTCACCGATGTCCTGCAGGAACAGCGGGGGGATGCACGCGGGCAGGTGCTCGCGTTCGTCCAGGCGCTCTCGGGGAGCAGCGAGCCCGCCATCGACGGAGCCGCCGCCGCCGGCGAACTCGAACGCAGCAGCCGGAACCTCGCACTGGCAAATTTCCTCGCGGACTTCGGCAACCTGCGCTGCGATGTCCGCCAGGTGGTGGAGCACTACGTAGGGCACTGCTCGATCACCATGAGCTGCCGCGACCTCGCCCGGGCGGGGACCTTCCTGGCCGACGGCGGGAGGGTGGGTCCGTGGGCCGGCGAGCCGTGGTCGGCGCTCACCGCGGAGCAGACGAGACGGATCAACTCGATCATGCTCACCTGCGGCCTGTACGACGCGGCCGGGGAGTTCGCCTACCGGGTCGGGCTGCCGGGGAAGAGCGGAGTCGGCGGCGGGATCATGGCCGTGGCGCCGGGCAGGGGAACGGTCTGCGTCTGGAGCCCAGGCCTCGACGCCAAGGGGAACTCCGTTGCCGGCGCCGCGGCCCTCGCTGATCTCAGCTCGCACCTCGGGTGGTCCGTCTTCTGACAGCGCGCGCGGTCGGCGGTCGCTGGCACTGGGGGGCGCCTTCGTCAAGGGATGACAGGCAATATGAGTCGTTCAATTTAAGAGTTACAGTGTTTGTCATCGAATTTAATGCATCCGTCAATCACCTGTGGTCACGATAGGGACGCAATCCGCTCTACGCGGGAACCGACACCAGGGAGATCTGATGCCCAAGCTAGCCAACCTTGTCACCCAGAAGGCGGTCCTCACCGCGGTGTCCGCCGGTGCGCTCGTCCTCGGCGGCGCCAGTGCAGCGGCCGTGGCGGCACCCGATGAGTCGACCGTCGACCAGCCCGTCAGCGCCCGGGCCGCGTCCGAGACCTATGCGCTCGATGCAGCGGACGAGCCGCAGGCTGAGTCGTCCGAGTCAGCGGAGGCCCCGGAGTCGGAGGCCCCCGAAATGGAGGCACCGGAGACGGAGGCTCCCGAGACTGAGTCACCCGAGGCCGAGTCGTCCGAGACCGAGACTCCGGAAGCCGAGGCACCGGAGACTGAAGCACCGGAGATTGAGGCGCCCGAGACAGAAGCACCGGAGGCTGACGCCCCGGAGGCGCCTGACGCAGGGGTCCCGGCGGCGCAGGCCTCGGTGGTGGCTCAGCAGGCCACCACAGCGGCGCATGCCCAGGGCGAAGACCGGTACCCCGGGTCCGTCTCGGATGTCGTCCTCCAGTACGTGCCCGCGGCGTCGAAGCCCGCTCCGGACTCCGTTCCCCAGGCTGCAGCCCCATCCGCGGCGCAGCCCGCCGCGAAGCCCGCAGCGCAGGCGCACCCTGCCGGCCAGGGCGCTTCGGCGAAGCACGGTCGCTGAGGGAAGCACGGCAGCACCTCACGTTCTGGGGGTCGCATCGGGTGACCCCCAGAACGTGACCCCCAGAAGGCGGCGGTGGGTAGGCTGAAGCCCATGGCCGTTCTGAGCGCAGGGATCCTGCTGTACCGGCGGGCCGACGAGGGACTCGAGGTGTGGATCGCCCACATGGGAGGCCCGTTCTGGGCGCGCAAGGACGAGCACGCATGGTCGATCCCCAAGGGCCTCTACGACGAAGGCGAGGACCCCTTCTCCGCTGCGCGGCGGGAGTTCGCCGAGGAGATGGGCACCCTTCCCCCGGACGCTGACTACATCCCCCTCGGCGAGTTCCGCCAGCCCTCGGGAAAACGACTGAGCGCCTTCGCGGCGGAGGCGGACTTCGCCCCAGAGCAGATCACGAGCAACACGTTCCCGCTCGAGTGGCCCAGGGGGTCGGGGCGGGTGATCGATGTCCCCGAGATCGACCGCGCCGAGTGGTTCCCCGAGGAGGTGGCCAGGACCAAGCTCGTCAAGGGTCAGGTCCCCATCCTCGACGCCCTCCTGGACCGCCTCCGATGACCCTCCCGGCGCCCCGGTGGTCAACGGGTAGCACCTCCGCGGCCCGGGAACGCCCCGCGGCCAGGGGATCGCCTCCGCTCAGCCGAGCGTGATCGTGAGCTGGGTGAGCCCCCGGAAGTCGACGATGACGCGGCCGTCGCGTTCGTCCAGCCGCAGCCACACCCCGTCGCACTCGGGGCAGCGGAGCAGCTTGGCCGGCGCGTTGACGTAGAGGCGCGCCTCGGCGATCGCACGGACGGTCCCGCAGCCGGAGCACGTGCCAACAGCGGCGGTGATGTCGATCGCGAAGACCTCCGACAGCGGGCCCGCGAGGGCGTTGCCGTCGAGGTAGTCGTCCGTCCCCAGAGTGCCCGGCCGAGGCGTCCAGTCGCTCATGATGTGCCTCCCAGACCCCCATAGCGTTCCGTCTTGATCCTCGCGGGAGCATGGCCGAGGGCCACGAGCCACCCGGACACCGCCTCGACGAACGCGGTGGCGCCGCAGATGTACACCAAGGGGTCGGCGCCGTTGCCGAGCACGTGCTCCGCGAGCGTCGGCGCATCGAGCCGGCCCACCGGGTGGCCCTCCGGAGCAGCCCGCGTGTACACCACCGTCAGGCTGAAGGGGCTGTGATCGGCGGCGAGAGAGTCGAGCTCGCGGCGGAAGAACACGGAGTCCGGGCTCCGCACCGAGTACAGCAGGCGGATCGGGGCCGGGTGCGCGGCGGCCCGGTGAGCGCGGACCATCGCCATGAGGGGCACGACGCCTGACCCTCCCCCGATGAGCTGCACCGGAGATTGCTCCTCGGGCCGCCACACGAACCAGCCGCCCACCGGGCCGCGCACCTCGAGCTGGTCGCCCACGGCGAGGTCCCGGACGAGGTACGGCGACACCTCGCCGTCGGGCAGTTCCTCGACGGTGATGTCGAGAGCGTCCGGGGGCACCGAGGCGGACACGGAGTAGGAGCGCACCGCCTGATACCCGTCGGGCGCTGTGAGGCGGACGTCGACGTGCTGGCCCGCGGCCGCGTGCACGGGGCCCGGAAGCCGCAGGCGTATGGTCCGTGCAGTGGGGGTCTCGGCCTCGAGCGCCACGACGTCGGCCACGTTCCACGCGCCGCTCACCCGTAGCGCTCCTCGGTCCACGGGTCGCCGTGCATGTGGTAACCGCGGCTCTCCCAGAACCCAGGAATGTCCCGGTCGACGAGCTCAAGGCCGTCCACCCACTTCGCGCTCTTCCACAAGTACAGGTGGGGAACGAGGAGCCTGACAGGACCGCCGTGTTCGGCGGCCAGCGGCTCGCCCTCGAACTCGTGCACGAGCCACGCCTTCCCGTCCAGCACGTCGGTCAGCGGCAGGTTGGTCGTGTAGCCGCCGTAGGAGTGGAAGAGCGCGAAGCCCTCCCTGGCGGACACGGAGGCGCCGTCGGTCCCATCGAAGAGCGCATCCACCGGAACGCCCCGCCACCTGGTCCCCAGCTTGGACCAGCTCGTGACGCAATGGATGTCCACGGTGACGTGCTCGTGGGGCAGGGACAGGAATCCGTTCCAGTCCCAGAGCCGCCGCGCCGCGGCGCCCGTGAAGGAGAAGGTCCACTCCCGAGGGTCGATGCGCGGCGTGGGGCCTGCCGACAGCACCGGGAAGTCCTCGGTCACGTACTGTCCCGGAGGCAGGCCCGGGACGTCCCTCTTCCTGCGGCCCCTGAAGCCGGACGAAACGATGCCCATCGATGCTCCTCGCCGATGCGTGCGGCCGGGTACCCGAGACGTAGCTGGGACGATACGCCTCCGGTGAGCCGAGAGCCAGAGCGGGTGCGACGCCGTCGTGCGCACCTCAGGGGGTGTCGAGGAAGGTGAGGACGTCGCGGGCGAAGCCCGGCGCCCGCTGGACCCCGACGTGGCCCCTGCCCGAGTAGAGGCGGAGGCGGCCGTTCGGGAGGCCCGCCGCCGTCTCGCTGAACACCGCGGGCCCGTAAGGGGAGTCTTCGTCGCCGCCGACGACGAGGGTCGGCGTCGTGATCGAAGGCAGCCGGGCGGTGAGGTCGAAGGCGTCCTCGGCCAGGATCACTGCGGCGAGGTCGTCAGTGAACCGGGGCAGCATCAAGGGCCCTGCGAGCCATCCGATCCAGGCCTCCAGCTGTCTGGCCACGGGCCGCACCCCGATGAGCCGCACCATCTCGGCGCCCGCGCCCCGGCGGTCCCCGCCGTCGAGCCGGTCCAGGACCGCGCGCTGGCCCCTCCTGCCGAGCTCCCCGAGCCGGCACCCTGCCGCGACGAGGACGAGGCGCCGGACGAGCCGGGGGTGGTCCGCGGCGAGCTGCAGCGCTACGCTCCCGCCGGTCGAGATGCCGACCACGTCCACGGGCCCATCGAAGGCGGCGAGCGCCTGGGCCGTGTCCGCGGCG
This sequence comes from Sinomonas flava, assembly GCF_039531875.1. Classification (NCBI taxonomy): domain Bacteria; kingdom Bacillati; phylum Actinomycetota; class Actinomycetes; order Micrococcales; family Micrococcaceae; genus Sinomonas; species Sinomonas flava. Next base: position 143,725 of record NZ_BAAAQW010000006.1, read on the forward strand.
AGGTCCCCCATGGTCGTGGTCCGCGGCAGCCCCGAGCGGCGCCCGATCCACCACACCTCCCGGGACAGGGCGAAGGCCCGCAGCGGGCCCGCCTCGGCGGCGCGCTCGAAGCCGCGGGGCACCTCGTGGGGCGCGCCGAGGCCCGGCAGGACCACGAGCGGCCGTCCCGTCCCCACCCGGAAGAACGGCAGCCCCGGCGGCAGGTACCCGCTCTCCGCCGGGGGCCCGGGCGCCCCGGCCGCGCCTGCGCCGCTCACGGGAAGTCGACCCGCATGACGACCCGGCGCGGCGACGGGCGGCTGACCTCGTCAAAGCCCGCCTCCTCGAAGATTCCCCGGCTGCCCACGAACAATTCCCCCCACGGGACGTCCTTGCCGGGCTCGGTGAGCATCGGGTAGCCCTCGACCGCGCGGGCGCCCCGTTCCTTCGCGTACGGCACCGTCGCGGCGGCGAGGGCCCGCGCGACGCCGCGCTTGCGGTACCCGGCGCGGGTCACGAAGCAGGTGACCGCCCAGACAGCGGGATCCTCCCTGTCCTCGTCGCGGCCGGTCCACGGGATCCGCTTCGCCGCCAGCCGAGGATAGGCGGTGCGGGGTTCGACCGCGACCCAGCCGGCAGGCTCCCCGTCGAGATAGGCGACCAGGCCGGAGGTCTGCGGGGCGTCGGGGTGGCCGCAGTCCGTCTGCTCGCGGAGCGCCTGCCCGCGGGCCTCGCGGGACAGGAGCCGCCATTCCTCCCGACCCGTGACCTTGAACCACTGGCACTGGCACCGGGCAGGGTCGCCGCGCTCCCCGAAGACCGCCGCGAGGTCCTCCCACGAGGCCTCGTTGGCGGGGACTACCGTGATCCGGGACGAGTCAGGGCCGGCCGCCGCTGGAGGGCGTTCCATGCTGCTCAGGCTAGCCGCCGACACGCCCTCGGCGGGAGGGGCGACATGCGCGCTCGCGGACCGTCCGCGTCCTCAGGCTGGGCAGAATCCGACGGGCTCGTGCGCCGCTTCAGCGGCCGCGCCGCTTCCCTGAGCCCGGGCGGCCCTTGGCTCCGCGGGCTGCGGGCTTCCCGCCGCGGGCGGCCTTCGCCGCCCGGCTCGCATCGTTCCGAGCCCGGGCCGCCTTGGACTGTGCCGCAGCCCGGTCCTCGCGGCGCTGCTTGGCGGCCTCCTGCTGGTCGCGCTGCACCGACTCCTGCCGCGAGCTGTTCGCTCCCCGCCCGCGGACCACGCCGATGAACTCCTGGATCGCGCTGGACTCGTTGTCCCTGCGCCACGCGATCCCCACCCCATAGGGCTTCACCCCGGTCACCGGGCGGTAGCGGAGGTCCTTGCGGTTGAAGTGCCGCACCACGCTCATCGGCATGATCGCGAGCCCCGCCCCGCCCTCGACGAGGTCCAGGCGCTCTGAGGGCCCGCCGTCGTACTCGAAGAGCTCGTCCGCGACCTCGGCGAGCGGGATCTCCTCGAAGGCCTGGATCTCGTGGCCCTTGGGCGCGACGACGACCGGCAGCTCCTCGTAGAGCGGGATGACGTGGAGGCCTTCGCGGTCCTTGTCCACGGGGAGGCGGACGAACGCGACGTCCGCGCGGCCGTCCCGCAGGACGGCGAGCTGCTCGCCGTCGTCGACCATCTGCGAGGCCAGGGGGACGTCTGGGAAGCGCTCCTCCCAGCGGTGGAACCACTTGCCGGGCGCGACGCCCGCGACGAAGGCCACGTTCAGGGCCTGGGCGCTCTCGCTCTCGGACTGCATGGGTCAACGGTAGCCTTGATCCATGAGCTCGAACCCCAAGGGCAGCGCGTCCCAGTCCATGAAGCCGGCCACCGCGGCCAAGAAGCTCGGGATCTTCCTCCCCGCCACCCCTGCGGAGTTCCAGGAGGGCGAGGTGACGCGCGAGGAATTCGACGCCCTCCGCGAGAACCCGCCGGCGTGGCTCACCGAGCTCCGCGAGAACGGCCCGCACCCGCGCCCGGTCGTGGCGCAGAAGCTCAACGTGACGATCTCGGGCCTCGCCCGGGCGGGCATCACCGAGGCGCTCACCACGGACGAGATCGCCGCGCTGCTGAAGGATCGGCCGCAGTGGCTGCAGGACGAGCGGGCCAACATGGCGGCGGTCCGCGAGGAGACGCGGCGGGTCAAGGCCCAGGCAGAGGAGAAGGCCGCCAAGGCGGCCCGTGCCACCCACGGCGCGGCGGCGGAGCGGTCCCTGCGCGGCGGCCGGCACGGCTGACGCCGCGCTCTCCTGAATGCGCCGGAGGCGCTACCCGATGCAGGAGACGTTGTAGTCCAGGCCGCCCGAGACGAACTGCGCCAGCGAGATCCGGCCGCCCGGCGTGAGCGTGGCCTCCGTGCAGGCCCGCTCGGCGCCTCGCTGGGTCCTCGCCCCCGGATGCCATTCGTCGCGCCCGGCGAGGTTGCTGCCTGCCGGCACGATGCCGGCGATCTGGCCCCACTGGTAGGGCGTCGCGTAGAGACCGACGGCGCCGCCGCGGGAGACGAAATGCGCGGTCATGCCTTCCAGGACGGCACGGTTGCTTGCCCTGTCGGCATCGGTGCCGCCCGTCTTCCACGTGTTGTCGAGCTCGACGTCGAGCCACCACACGTAGTCCGCCGGGTTCGCCGAGACCTTGGCCGTCTGGGCCGCGGGCGCGAAGCGCTGGTCGACGTCCTCCTCGGCGCGGTTCCAGCCGTACTGCCAGGCGCACGCGAGGCTGTCGCTGCCGTCGCAGGTTCCGTACGGGTTCCCGGAGGTCGAGGACGTGGGCCACGACGCCGTTCCGAGGCCGCCCGGGTTGGCGGTGTTGACGTAGAGCTGGACCTTGGCCTGCTTCGTGGCCCCGGTCGACTTCGCAGCCCAGGCCAGCTGGTCGGCGAGGCAGGGATTCGTTGTCGTGGCGAGGCCCCCGGTGACTCCCACGATCCCGAAGGCCTGGCCGCTCGGCAGCGTGGTGCCGCACTGCGGCCACGACACATCGATGCCCAGGGTCGAGGGCGCGGGGCCCTTGCCGCCCGGCGGTGCGGCCAATGCAGGCTGCGCAGCGGTGGCCAAGGCGAGGGTCAGGGCGGCGGCAGCGGTCATCACGGCGCGTCTCATGGAGGACAGTATTCCGCACGGTGCCAAGCGGCGGCCGCAGGCCCGCGGTCAGTCCTGGTGGAGCTGGATCAGGTTGCCGTGCTGGTCGTCGAAGACGGCCGAGACCCCGTACGGATCCTCGGCGGGCTCGCCGCGGAACGCCACGCCGGCCGCCGTGAGCCTCTCGTAGTCGGCCCGCACGTCCGGCGAGCCGAGCACGATGGCAGGCATGCCGGCGTCATACACGCTCGTGCGGTACGTCTCGCCGATCGGGTTGTCGCTGGGCTCGAGCAGGAGGCCCACCCCGCCCGAGTCCGGCGAGGTGACGATGAAGAGGTTCCCCTCCGGCATCGCCATGAGGGTGTCGAAGCCGAGCGTCTCCGTGTAGAAGGCATGGGCCGAGGCCGGGTCGGTCACGTGGATGGAGCACATCTTGATCCGCATGCGCCCAGCCTACGCAGAGGCTCCGACATCCGTCAGGGCACAGCGCACGACGGCGGGCGCCCACCCGCCGTCGTGCGCTCGTCTGGTGCGTCGGTACAGCCAGCCCTACGGCGCGAGCTCCTCGAGGACCCGCCCCTTGGTCTCGATCGCGAAGAAGATCGTGACGAGCCCGCCGAGGAGGGCGATCCCCGCGAAGGCGATGAAGACCCACCCGATCCCGAAGCCGTCCATGATCCACGCGACCAGGAGCGGCCCGGCGCTCGAGCCGGCGCGCAGCCACGCGCTCCCGAAGCCGGTCCCGATGGCGCGCAGGCGCGTCGGGTAGAGCTCGGCCGAGTAGAGGTAGAGCGAGAAGGAGATGGTCTGGAGGATCGCGTAGGCGATGCTCGCGAAGAGGACCACCTGCACCGCCGAGACCGCGCCGAGGGCCCCGAGGACCACGAGCGGGACGGTCGCGGCGACGAACGCGACCGAGTACCAGCGCTTGCGTCCCACGCGGTCGATGAGCAGGGCGCACAGCACGGACGCCACGACGCCGACCCCTGAGGTCACCCAGCCGTACGCGAGGCTGGTCTGCAGCGGGACGTTGAAGACCTCCTTGTAGAGGGTCGGCAGCCAGGTGATGAGGCCGTTGTTGACCACGTAGACGCTGACCCACAGGCCCCAGATCATGAAGGTGCGCCGGCGGTAGATGCCGCGGAACAGATCGCGCCAGTCGGACTTGGCCTCAGCCGCGGGCAGGGGCCGCGCGACGGGCTCGGCGAGGGTGTGGCCGGCCTTGACGGCCTCGCGCTCGAGCATCGACACGACGGCGTCGGCCTTCTCCCCGCGCCCCACGGAGGCGAGCCAGCGCGGCGATTCGGGCATGATCCACCGCAGCGGGATGGTGAGGATCGCGGGGACGAGCCCGACGATGAACATCGCCTTCCAGCCGAAGGCAGGGACGAGGAAGAACCCGGCGATACCAGCGAACATGAGGCCCACCGGGAAGATGACCTCGTAGAGCAGGAAGAAGCGGCCGCGGCGCCGGGCACCGACGAACTCGTTGATGTACGCGCTCGCCACGGGCACCTCTCCCCCGGTGCCGATGCCCTGGAGGAAGCGGAACGCGATCATGGACCAGGCACCCCACGAGAACAGGCAGGCGAGGTCCATGCTCACGAACAGGACGATCGTGATGAACAGGGTGGGCATGCGGCCGATCTTCTCGGCGAGGCTGCCGAAGAAGACGGAGCCGAAGAGCTGCCCGAGGTAGCCGGACGAGAGGATCAGGCCCACCTCCCCGGGCGTGAGGTGCCACTCGGAGACGAGCTGGGGCATCGCGAAGGCGATCGCGAGGACGGTGTAGGCGTCGAAGAAGGTGGCAGAGCCGATCACGACGCGGATCATGGTGAGACGCCGGGTGATCGGCAGCCTCTCGAGGCGCGCGACGATGTCGGTCTGCGTCGCGGAGGTCTGTCCGCTGGCCATAGCAGTCATTGTGGTGGGATTCCTCCCCTCCGCGCATGGGCGCGGAGTTGTCGGGACGTCGTTGTCGCCGAACCGCCCCGGGGCGTGGGCGCCGGCAGCGGACGGGAAGGTGCCCGGGCAGGGCCGGGCGGGGGCGGCGCACGACGGCGGGCGGGCACCCGCCGTCGTGCGCCCTGTGGCGCTGGGGCTCAGGCGCGGGCCGGGACCGTGGCCCGGCCGAGGTTCGCCGAGGACAGGGCCAGGGCGATCTCCTCGTGCGCGCCGGGGGCGAGCGGCAGGAGCGGGGGGCGGACGGTGGCGTGCTCGAGGATGCCGCGGGCCACGAGGCCCTCCTTGAGCGCGACCGTGCCCTCCATGTGCGAGCCGCGGTGGTAGACGTTCTTCGTCACCGGCAGGAGGCGGTCGTGGATCTCGCGGGCCCTGGCGTAGTCCTTGGCCTTGCCGGCGGCGATGAGCTCCACGAGCGGCTCCGGGGCGAGGCCACCGTAGCCGACCAGGGCGCCGTCGACGTCGAACATGGTGTGCAGCAGGTACTCGTCGTGGCAGGTGAGCACCTGCAGCTCGGGGAACGCCGCGCGCAGCACCGGGATCTCGGTGTCCCAGCGGCGCATGTTGCGCACGCCGTTCTTGGTCGCGAACACGCCCTCCTGGGCGGCGATCTCGAGCTGGGTGTCGAGGTTGTAGGTGGCCTTGGTGGCGTCCGGGTACTGGAACAGGATCAGCGGCAGGCCGCTCGTCTCGTAGATCTCGCGGTAGCGCGTCTGCGGCGCGCCCTCCTGGTAGCCGAACCGGAGCCAGCCGTGGGAGGGGTAGACGAGGCCGGCGGAAGCACCGGCGTCGACCGCGCGCTGCGCCTCCTCGGCGGCGACCTTGTTGCCCTCGCCTGTGATGCCGGCGATGATCGGCAGCCGGCCGTCCACGGCGTCGCGGAAGGCGGAGATGACGAGCGCCTGCTCGGCCTGGGTCAGGAAGGTGCCCTCGCCGGCGTGGCCGAGGACCACGAGGCCCTTGACGCCCTCGACGCTGCCGAGCCACCCGCCGAGGCGGTGGATCGCGGCGACGTCCACGTCGCCCTCGCGGGTGAACGGGGTGACCGGGGCGGGGACGAGGCCGCGGAGGTCGATGCTGCTCATGGTTGCTCCTCTTCGAGTAGGGACGTTTCGAGATAGGGAATCGATTCCGTTATCGATTGCTTCAACGGTAAGCTGGGTCACGTCAGCACGTCAAGGGTCCCGTTCCGAGGAGGAAACGATGGAGGGCAAGGAGGCCAGGGCGGGCTCGCGGCCCACCATCGCGGACGTGGCCGCGGCTGCGGGGGTGGCGCGCTCGACCGTGTCCCGCGCAATGAACCGCGAGCACACGTTCTACCGGAGCGAGTCCGCGGCCCGCATCCGCGCGGTGGCCGAGTCGCTGGGCTACGAGCCGAACCCTTCCGCGGCGAACCTGCGGCGCCGGCAGACCAACACCATCGGCGTCTTGGTCTCGCGGCTCACGGACACGGTCATGGCCACCCTCTATGAGGAGATCGCCTCCGCCTGCGCCGGGCGCGGCTACCACGCGCTCGTCGCGACGACCTACGGCGACCCCGGCCTCGAGCGCGACAACGGCCACACGATGCTCGCCTCGCGCGTGGACGGGCTGATCCTGACGACGGCCACCACGGATGGCGGCCTGTGCACGGAGCTCCTCGAGCGGGGCGTGCCGCACGTGCTCGCCCTGCGGGCCTACGGTTCCAGTCCGAGCGTGACCGGCGACGACGCCCTGGGCGGATACCTCGCCACGCGGCACCTCGTGGACCTCGGCCACCGCGAGATCGGCATCCTGACCGGCCCCGACGAGGCGCCGACCGCCCTGGCCAGGCGGGAGGGATACCGGCGCGCCCTGGCCGAGGCCGGGATTCCGGAGATGCCTGAGTTCGTCTACTCCTCGACGTTCTCCATGGAGAGCGGCGAGGCGGCGGCCGAGGCCTTCCTCGCCGCCGCCCGCAGGCCCACCGCCGTCTTCGCGGTCAACGACAACACCGCGATCGGCTTCACCTCCATGGTCCAGCGGGCCGGCCTGCGGATCCCTGCGGACCTCTCTGTGGTGGGCTACAACGACATCCCGCTCGTGGGCCGGCTCGCCGTCCCGCTCACGAGCGTGCGCGTGCCGTTCCGCGAGATAGCGACCGCTGCGGTGGACTCCCTCCTCGACCAGGTCGCCGGACGCACGGGGACCGCGGCGGGGGCGGCCCGCGTGGTGGCGCCGACGCTCATCCCGCGCGCCTCCACGGCGCGCCCGCCCGTCCGCGAGCCGGCGGCAGTCTCAAAGGGGTAGGCGCGGCGAAGCGCACGACGCCGGGTGGGCGCCCGGGCAGGGCGGCGACCGAGGCCCCGCATCGCCGCCTCGCCTAAGCTGGGCGACGCACGAGCCCCCGGCAAAGGAGATTCAGAGCATGTCCACGGTCCCGCACGACATCGACACCCCCGAGATCATGGTCGACAGGGATGTCCTGCAGCGGAACATCTCCCGGATGGCGGAGGCGGTTGCCGCGAAGGGCATTGCGCTGCGCCCGCACGCGAAGACCCACAAGATCCCCGAGATCGCGGCGCTCCAGCTCGCGGCCGGCGCCGTCGGGCTGACCGTCGCGACCATCGGGGAGGCGGAGGTCTTCGCGGAGCACGGCGTCGAGGACCTGTTCATCGCGTACCCGCTGTGGGTGGGCCCGCGGCAGGCCGAGCGGCTGCGACGCCTCGCCGAGCGGGCCAGGATCGCGGTCGGCACGGACTCCGCCGAGGCCGCCCGCGCCATGGGCGCGGCACTCGGGGACGCGGCCGGGACGCTTGACGTGCTGGTCGAGGTGGACAGCGGCCACCACCGCAGCGGCGTCGCCCCGGCGCGGGCCGTCGCGGTGGCCCGGGCCGCGGCGGACGCGGGGCTGCGCGTCGCGGGCGTCTTCACGTTCCCCGGCCACTCCTACGCCCCCGGCATGCCGACGGAGGCCGCGCACCAGGAACAGCAGGCCCTCGCCGCGGCCGCGGCGCTGCTTGCCGACGCCGGATTCGAGGCCACGCGGGTGAGCGGCGGTTCGACGCCGAGCGCACTGCTGACCGAGCCCGGCGCCACGACCGAGGTCCGCCCCGGCGTGTACGTGTTCGGCGACGCGCAGCAGCTCGAGCTCGGCCGCTGCGCCCGCGGGGACATCGCGCTCACGATCGCCGCCACGGTCACGAGCCGGCATGAGGGCGACGGCACCACTCCCCGCCGGATCGTCCTCGACGCGGGGACCAAGGTGGTCGGGGGCGGCCGGCCCGCGTGGGCGACCGGCTTCGGGCGGCTCATGGATTTCCCGGACGCCCGGATCACGGCCCTGTCGGAGCACCACGCGACGGTGGTGTTCCCCGACGGCGCGGACCTCCCGGCCCTCGGTGAGCGCGTCCGCGTCATCCCCAACCACGTATGCGTCGCGGTGAACCTCGTCGACGAGGTCGCCGTGGTCAGCGGAGGCGAGGTCGTGGACCGGTGGCGCGTCGCGGCGCGCGGGCGCAACAGCTGAAGCTGGGGAAGGCCCGCGGACGACGGCGGGTGCGCACCCGCCGTCGTGCGCCCGGCAGCGCGCTCAGCGCTCGGAGGACGGAGCGGTGCGCTGCTCGCTGGCGTGCCGGGGGCTCTCCGGGTTGAGGAGCGAGTGCCGCCGCGAGTAGCCGAAGTAGATGGCCAGTCCGACCACGAGCCAGACCGCGAAGCGGACCCATGTCTCCCAGGGCAGGGAGATGATGAGCCAGAGGGAGAACAGGACCCCGACCGCGGGGATCACGGGCATCAAGGGGGTCTTGAACGAGCGCGGGATCTCGGGGCTGCGGTAGCGCAGCACGATGACCGCCAGGCACACCACCACGAACGCGGACAGGATGCCGATGTTGGTCAGCTCCGCCACGGTGGTGATCGGCAGGACGCCGGCGAGGAGCGCAGAGCCGATGCCCACGATCCACGTGACGCGGGTCGGGACGTGCCGCTTGGGGTCGGTCTTGGCGAACCACTTGGGCAGCAGCCCGTCGCGGCTCATGGAGAACCACACGCGGGTCACCCCGAGCATGAACGTGATCATGACAGTCAGGATGGAGATGATCGCCCCGATCGCGATCACGTCGGCCACCCCCGCGAGGCCCACCGACTCGAACGCCGTGGCGAAGCCGGACTTGGGGTCGATGTCCTTGTAGTTCTGCATCCCGGTGAGCACGAGGGTCGCCAGCACGTAGAGGACCATCGCGATCACAAGGGAGTAGATGATCGCCTTGGGCATGTGCCTCCTGGCGTCCTTCGACTCCTCCGCGGCGGTGCTCATGGCATCGTAGCCGAAGACCGCGAAGAACACGGTGGCCGCGCCGGTCATCACCCCGCCGAAGCCGAACGGGAAGTAGGGCTGGTAGTTGGCCGTGTTGATGTGGAGGACCCCGAGCACCACGATCACGACGACGAGCAGCACCTTGAGCCCGACGATCACCAGCTCGAAGCGGCCGGTGCTCTGGATGCCCCGCGTGAGGATCCACGCGGTGACCAGGCACAGCACGATCGCGAAGACGTCCACCACATGCCCCGGCCCGGTCCCCGGCGCGCCGAGCATCCACGCGGGCAGGTCGACCCCGAACTGCCCCACGAGGAAGCCGAAGTACCCCGAGATGCCGATCGCGACCACGGCCACGATGGCGGTGTACTCGAGCAGCAGGTCCCAGCCGATGAACCACCCCACGACTTCGCCCAGCGACGCGTACCCGTAGGTGTAGGCCGAGCCGGCCTTGGGGATCATGCCCGCGAACTCCGCGTAGGACAGGGCCGCCGCGGCGCTTGCGACCCCGGCGATGAGGAACGAGATCAGCACGGCGGGTCCGGCGGTCTTGTTGGCCACGGCGCCGGCGAGCGAGAAGATGCCGGCGCCGATGATGCCGCCCACGCCGATCGCGGTCAGCTGCCAGAGGCCGAGGGTCCGGGACAGGTGGCCGATGCCCGGCTCCTCCTCGATCTCCCCGATGGGCTTGCGGCGCAGTATTGACTGATTCGGCCGAGACATGACGCCCCTTCCTCGAGCAGGTCGCCTCTGAAAGTCCTGCCAGTATGCGCGCGGGCCGCGGATACGCCTAGGCATCCTCCGTGATGGCGCCCCGCCGCGAGGGGTGCCCTGTCAGTACCAGCCTCAGCAGGGACTCCCTGCGGCGCCCGGGCCACGGTTTGCTGGAGGGGTGACAGAAACCCTTGCCTCCGTGAAAGCGGCACCCCGGGCCGGTGCCGGCGGGTGGCTCGCAGCCCTCCTGCTGGTCCTGACCGTGTTCGGGCCGATCTCGATGGACCTCTACCTGCCCGCCCTGCCCGCCCTCACCGACGAACTCGGCGCCTCCACCTCGCTCGCCCAGCTGACGATCACGGCATGCCTGTTCGGCCTCGCCGGAGGCCAGCTGATTGCCGGCCCGCTCTCCGACCGGTTCGGCCGGCGGAGGCCGCTCCTGACCGGCGTCGCCACCTATGTCGCGGTCTCGGCGCTGTGCGCCGCGAGCCCCACGGTCGAGGCCCTCGTCGCGGCCCGCCTCCTCCAGGGGCTGGCCGGCGGCGTCGGGATCGTGATGGCCCAAGCCGCCGGACGCGACGTCTACCACGGGGGCCAGCTGGTCCGGTTCTACGGACGGCTGACCGTGACGGGCGGCTTCGCCGCCATCGTCGGGCCGATGCTCGGCGGCGCACTCACCGCGGTCATGGACTGGCGCGGCCTGTTCCTCGTCCTCGCAGTGATCGGCGCGGCGATCCTCGTGTGCGTGGCCACGGGATTCCGCGAGACGCACCCGCCCCACGCGCGGGCCTCGGGCGGTTTCGCCCGGAACCGCCGGAACATGGGCCTCCTGCTCGCCGATCGGCGTTTCGTCGGCGCGGTGCTCGTGCAGGGGTTCGTCAATGCGGCGATCTTCGCCTACCTCGCGGGCGCAACGTTCGTGCTGCAGGGCATCTACGGGCTCTCCCCGCAGCAGTATGCGATGGCCTTCGGCCTCAACTCGGCCGGGTTCATGGCCTTCGGCTACCTATCCGGCCGCCTCAGCGAGCGCTGGAGCGTAACTGGCATGCTCGCCGTCGGCCTCTCGCTGTGCGGGGCGGGGGCGGCAGGGCTCCTCGTGGCGGGGCTCGCGCACGTGCCCCTCGCCGTCGTCATGGCCTCCCTGTTCCTCGTGGTGGGCGGCGCCGCCTCCGTGAGCCCGCCCTCCACGACCCTCGCGCTGGCGGACTACCCGCAGATGGCGGGCACGGCGTCGTCCGTGCTCGGCGCGGCGCGGTTCGCGTTCGGCGGGATCGCGGCGCCCTTCGTCGGGGTCGCCGGCGCGCTGAGCATCCTCCCCCTCGGGCTGGTCGCGGCAGTCGTCATTGCCCTCGCCGCCCTGGCCGCCGCCGCGTTCCTGTTCCGCCGGCCGGACACTCCAGCCGCGTCACCAAGGTGCTGCTCACCCTCTGAGCGGCCCGGGTACGTGAGCGGCGCGTGGACGCCTCGGGACGGGGCCGTCCTCCCCAGCTTTGGGCCGTCCTCCCCAGCTTCCGGCCCGGTCCCTCCGCGCGGGCAAGCGGATGGAGGCACTTTCCGAGCCGCGGCACCCCGCTAGAGCTGGGGACGACGGACCGCGACCCGTGGCGGCCCGGCCGCGCCTACATCTCCCGTTCCGCAAACGCGTGCAGCGCGTCACGGACGAACTCCGCGCCCTGCTCACCGCCGTAGTTCCTGGCGAACCGCGGGTCGGCGACGTACATGTCGGCGAGGCCGAGCACGTACTCCTTCGCGGGGCCGTGCGGGTAGCCCGGCGTGCCGGGGATGGCGCCGAGCCACTGCACGTGGCGGGCGGCGAGCGCCTGGGCGGCCTCGCCGTCGGGCGCTTCACCGCTCCGGGCGGCGGCGAGCCAGTCCTCCCCGAGCCTGCGCGAGCGCTCCTTCCATTCGGCCTGCCCCTCGGGGCCGAGGCCGCGCCACCACGCGTCGGAGTCGGCGTACGCCGCCGCGCCCCAGCGCTGCTCGACCTCCCCCTTGTACTGGGTGTGGTCGAATCCGTCGAACATGTCCTTGGCCATGACCGGCCCTCCTGTCTCCAATGCCTCGATCGTCTGCTCCACCGCGCGCGCCTGCCGGGCGAGCCTCTCCTGCTCGGCGCCCAGCCACGCGAGGTGGCGGCGCAGCGCGCGGGCCGGGTCGCCGTCGTGCGCGAGCGCCGCCGCGATGTCGTCCAGCCCGAGGCCGAGCTGGCGCAGGAGGAGGATGCGCTGGAGGCGCACGAGCGCGTCCCGATCGTAGTAGCGGTAGCCGTTGGCGCCGGTGCGGGTCGGCTCGAGCAGGCCGATGCTGCCGTAGTGGCGCAGGGTCCGGCTCGTGGTCCCGGCGAGGCGGGCGACCTCCTGGATGCTCCAGTCCATGCGTTCCTCCTTCCGTGTTCCACGGTAGGAGTTGACGCTGCGTCAAGG
>NZ_BAAAQW010000006.1:156213-221698 GCF_039531875.1 Sinomonas flava
GGGAGCTACTCGTCGCCGGTGGTGGCCTCCGGGTCCTCCTCCGGCTCGAAGGTCGTGGCCTCCTCGCCGGCGCCCAGGCCCACCCCTTCGTCGCTGTCGGGGATGCTCTCGCCCCTCGGCTCCTCCGGGATCGGCTCGCGCTCGTCGGGATTCGTGCCCATGGTCTGCCCCTCTCATCCGAGTTCAGCCTGCACGACTCAATATGCCGAATGGGATGCGGTGAGACCAGAGGGCGTGCCGCCTACGGCTTCTTCGGAATGAACGCCACGGCGGCGGCAGCGACGAGGCCGATCCCGGCGAAGATGACGAAGTTCCACTGGAACGGAAGCTGGACGGCGGCGATGACACCGCCGATCATCGGGCCCGCGATGGCCCCGATGCGGGCGAAGGAGAGCGCCCATCCGGTGGCGGTCCCGCGGGCGTGCGCGGGGTAGTAGTCGGCGACCCACCCGGTCAGGACGAGCGAGGTCGAGATCGACCCGACGCCGGCCACCGCGACGAACACGTAGTTCACGAACTGGCTGCCCGGGAACATGAGCGCCAGGATGCCCGCCGAGCCGAGGGCGTAGAAGACCACCAGGATGAGCTTCTTGCCGTACTTGTCCGCGACCCCGCCGATGAGGACGCCGCCGATCGCCGAGGCGAGCGAGAAGACGAGCAGGAACGTCAGCGACGAGCCGAGGTCGTAGCCGGCCTTCTTCATGATGGCCGGGAGCCACGTGTTGAGGCCGTAGACGAGGAGGAGGCCGCAGAAGAGCGAGATCCAGAAGCAGACGGTCGCCACGCCGTAGCGGCGGGAGAACATCGTGCCCAGGACGCTCTTCCACGAGGCGCCGGCCTCCTTGCCCGGATCGGCCCGAGGCGTCCAGTCCTCGGCGACGAACGGGGAGATGCCGAGCTTCCGGGCGAGCGTCTCGGCGCGGTCGCGGCGGCCCTTGGCCATGAGGAACTCGAGCGATTCGGGAACGAAGGCGAGGATGAGCGGCAGGATCACCAGCGGTGCGGCCCCGAGTCCGATCACCCACCGCCAGCCGAGCGTGGGCAGGAACGCGAGCGCGCAGAGCGCCGAGACCACGATGCCGAGCGAGTAGCCCGAGTACATGAGCCCGTAGTTGTAGGAGCGCTTGGTGGGCGCCGAGTACTCGATGGTGAGGGCCGCGGCGACCGGGATGATGCCGCCCATGCCGAGGCCGCCCAGCAGGCGGAACAGGCCGAACAGCTCGGGCGTCGGAGCGAAGGCTGCGCCGAGCTGGGTCGTGGTGAAGATGAGCATGGAGACCGCGAGCATCCGGCGGCGCCCGAACAGGTCCGAGAGGGTGCCGATGAACATCGCGCCGATCAGCATGCCCACGAGGGCGTACGAGCCGAGGCCGCCTAGGGCCAGCGGGCTCAGGTTCCACGGCCTGTAGTCGGCCAGAGCCGGCAGGACGGCGCCGAGGACGCCGACGTCGTAGCCTTCGGCGAGGATGGCCAGCCAGCAGCAGAAGAGGACTTTCGAGGTGGTGCTCTTCGGCACCGGCCAGGCTCCGGCCCGGCTTCCGGTGACGGTGGACGACGGCGCAGCGGCCATGGGCGGACTCCTCGTTGAGTTGCGCGGTTGTGACGTGCGTCACCGAACGACCATAAGACGCACGCATGACGACCGTCAAGGAAGAACGATAATCAGCTGCCTGAAGGACCGGTCCTCCGCAGCGTAGCCGACGGCGGCTCACCGAACCGCTCGGTGTAGTAGGCCGCGAACCGGCCGAGGTGGCTGAAGCCGACGCGGGCGGCCACGGAGGCGACAGTCCGCCCGCCCGCTGCGGCGTCCAGGAGCAGGGACCTGGCCCGCTCGAGCCTGAGCCGGCGCAGGTACTGCGCGGGCGGCATGCCGACGTGCTCGGCGAACGCGGCATGCAGCTGGCGCGGACTGATCCTGACCGCCGCGGCGAGGTCCTCGACCCGCAGGTCCTCCCCCAGATGGGCCTCCATCACGCGCTGGGCCTCGCGCACGTAGCGGGGACCAGGGTCTGCCATCCCCACCGCGTGCGGGCTGGCCACGGTGGGCCCGAGGTGCGGCGCGAGTCCCATCGCCATGGTGGACATGAGGGAGGACAGGAGCGCGCGCTGCGTCACGTCGTCGGGCTCGGCCGTTGCCCCGAGGACGCGGCAGGCCTCGAACCACGCCGACTGGACCAGCGTGGGGGAGGCCAGCCGCAGCGGCCTCTCGGAGGAGAGCTCGAGCGGCGCGCCGAGCGGGCGCGCGAGAAGCGACTCGAGGTGCGCCTCCACGGCGTCGGCCGGCACGGAGCCCACGAGGGCACCCCGCTCGAGGTCCGGTGACATGGCGGTGCTGTGGCACGAGCTGAGTGCGAACGGCTCCCGGGCCACCCAGCGGTGGCCGTTCGACTCGACCTCCATCGGGCCCAGGGGAAGCACGACGACGACCTGCCGCCCCGACGGCGGGCTGTCCACGAGCACGGGCGCGCCGTAGGCGACATGGACGATGCCCAGCGGACCGAGGGCGAGCCCGTCGACCGCGCCCGCAAGCTCCCGCCGCCCGCGCAGACGGAGGACGTGATGCTCCCGGGTCAGACCGTCGACGGCCTCGCGGATCACCGTCGGCGAGCTGCTGCGCACGAGCGGCCTGCCGCCGAGGATCCCCCTGGTGCCGGGGAGCGGATCGGACGGCAGGCTCACTGCGGCCACATTGCCTCCTCGGGGATGACCAGTCACCCCATGATACCGGGACGTGACGGGCGTCACGGAACGGGCGCGGTCCGTGACGCCGGGGTCAGCGGGCGGCCGCGAGAGAGGCGTCGGGCAGGCGCACGCCCTTCGCCTCGAGCCGCGGCAGGACCTCCTGGGCGAAGTAGGGCAGCTCGCCCGCGTAGTCCACGAAGGCTAGCGTCATCCCGTCGAAGCCGGCGAGGTGCACGCGTTCGATGGCGTCAGCGACGTCGTCGGGCGTGCCGAACATCGGCAGCGAGCCGTGGCCGGAGGCGAAGCGGCTGCGCATCGTGGCCAGCATCTCGGGAGTGAAGGACTGCGCGTGCAGCCCCTGGAGCCCCATGAGGTAGTCCACGGCGCCCCAGTCGGCGTTCTCCTCGGCGTAGTAGCGCACGTACTCTTCGGCCTCGGCACGCGTCGGGCGGCAGACGGCGTGCCCGAGCGTCAGGACGCCCACATCCCGGCCGTGCTCGGCGCGCGCCTGCTCCTTGAGGCCGGCGGCGATGCCGGCCCCCGTCTCGGTGTCGGGAATGATCGTGAAGACGAAGTCGGAGTTCCGGGCGGCGAACTCGCGGCCCTGGCGCGACGAGCCCGCATTGAGCACGGGCACGCGGCCGCCGCGCGGCTTGGGCTCGGACTCGATGTGGGCCAAATTGAAGTACGTGCCCGCATGGTCGAAGATGTCGCTGCGCGACCAGGCGTCGCGGATCACGTCCCACCACTCCTGCGCGAACGCGTAGCGGTCGTCGTGTGCCTGGGGCATGTCCACGCCCATGGTCTCGTACTCGGGCTGGTTCCACCCGGCGACGATGTTGAGGCCGGCGCGGCCGCCGCCGCCGATCTGGTCGAGGGTCGCGATGGCCTTGGCGACCGCGAGAGGGTGGTTGAAGGCCGTGTGGATCGTGGAGAACACGTTGATCCGCTCGGTGGAGGCGAGGATGCCCGCGGCCCACACGATCGGGTCGAGGACGTGTCCGTGGAAGTTGGTCTCGCCCTTGTAGCCGATCCAGCGGGCGATCGGCAGGAGGAAGTCGATGCCGGCCGCGTCCGCGATCTTCGCGAGGCGGAGGTTGTCCTCCCAGCTCGCGCTCCAGCGCTCATCGATCTTCGTCACGGCGAGACCGCCCGAGCAGTTGGGGGAGAAGAGGCCGAGCTTGAATCCGCGGCCGTCGAGGATGCTGCGCGTCATGGTGAACTCCTTCGTTCGGTGGGTTGTGTGGTGGGAAGCGGGTTGGGCCGGGTGGGTGCTCACACTCCCCGGAGCGCCCGGAGATCGAGCGGGCGGGCGCCGTCGCGCTCCTCGATGCGCTCGACGCGGCCGACGACGATGGCGTGGTCGCCGCCGTCGTACGTCTTCCAGACGCGGCAGTCGAGGCGGGCGACGCCGGCGTCGAGCGCCGGGGTGCCGAGGTGGGTGAGGTCCGGGGCCAGGCCGGCGAACTTGTCCGCGCCGCGGGTGGCGAAGCGGGGGACGAGAGCGGCGTCCTCCTCGGCGAGGATGTGCACCGAGAACGAGTCCGCGCACATCCACGCGCCGAAGCTCGTCGAGGCGCGGTCCACGCACCACGAGACGAGCGGCGGGTCGAGCGAGACGGAGGTGAAGCTGTTGCAGACCAGGCCGATGGGAGCATGCCCCTCGGGGCGGGCGGTGACGATGGTGACGCCCGTGGTCCAGTGGCGCATGGCCTGACGCAGCGCCTGCGCCACGACCGGCGGGGTGAGTGCTGTTTCGATGGTGACCTCCAGGGGTCGGCCCCGGGGAAGGGGTTTCGGGGATGGCATCGATGCTCCCGGTCCGCCGGCCGCCGCGGCTATCCGCTGACTGCGGTCTCCTGTCCGATTCCCGCGGCGCCGCCGCGCGGGGAACCCGGATTCTGGAAGACTCTAGGCAGCCCTCGGAACGCGATGTACCGTAGCGGACTATGGACCTTTCGTGACGGAGGTCACGGAATCAGGTTATGCGCCACTGGTGTGCGCCCGGACGAAGGAGTCCCCATGCCCCTGCCCACCCTCATCGAGTCCCTCGCCGCCGGCACCACGCGCGTCGTCGACCTCACGAACCGGCTCTCCCCCCAGACGCCGACGCTGCGGCTCCCCGAGCCGTTCGCGAACCTCGTGGACTTCAGCCTCGAGGAGGTCTCGGCGTACAACGAGCCGGGCCCGTTCTGGAAGCACCACAACATCTCCACCGGCGAGCACATCGGCACCCACCTCGACGCACCCGTCCACTGGGCCACTGGCAGGGACGGCAAGGATGTCGCCTCGATCGAGCCCGGCCGCCTGGTCGGGCCGGCCTGCGTCCTGGACGTGGCCGCGCAGGTGGCCGAGGACCCCGACTTCCTCGTGGACATCGAGCACATCGAGGCCTGGCAGGACGAGTATGGGCCGCTGCCCGAGAACGCGTGGCTCCTGGTACGCACCGGCTGGGAGGCGTACGCGCAGGACCGGGAGCGCTTCCTCAACGCGGACGAGAACGGACCGCACTCCCCCGGCTTCACCGCGCGGTGCGCGCAGTGGCTCGCTGAGTCGACGCCCCTCTCGGGTGTGGGCGTGGAGACCGTGGGGATCGACGCCGGGTCGGCCGGGGGGATGGAGCCGCCGTTCCCGATGCACCACTTCCTCCTCGGGCACGACAAGTACGGCATCACGTCGCTGCAGAACCTGGGCGAACTGCCGACCACCGGCGCGCTCGTCGTCGTCGCGCCCCTGCCGATCGTGGGCGGGACCGGCTCTCCGGCCCGCGTCCTCGCGTTCGTGCAGGAGGGCGCAGCGTGAGCGGCGCATCCGCGGGGGTGGGCGCCGAGACAGTCGCCGAGGTCGTTGCACGCACGCTTGCCGAGCTCGGGGCGGGGCACTGCTTCGGAGTGGTCGGCTCGGGGAACTTCGCGGTCACGAACGCGCTCGTCGCGAGCGGCGTCCCGTTCACCGCCGCCCGGCACGAGGGCGGGGCCGCGACCATGGCCGACGCCTACGCCCGCATGTCCGGCAAGGTCGGCCTCGTCTCGGTCCACCAGGGCTGCGGGCTGACGAACGCGACCACCGGCATCGGCGAGGCCGCCAAGTCCCGCACCCCGCTCATCGTCCTCGCCGCGGAGACGGCAGGCGCTGCCGTGCACTCGAACTTCGCGATGGACCAGGCCGCGCTCGCCCGGTCGGTCGGCGCGGTGCCCGAGCGCGTCCACTCCGCCGCGTCTGCCGTCGCGGACACCGTGCGAGCCTTCCGGACCGCACTCGAGGGCCGGCGCACGGTCGTGCTGAACCTGCCGCTCGACGTGCAGGTGCAGGAACTGCACAGCACCGCGCACGACGCCGGCCACGCGCCGTCGTCCGGCGCCTCGCCGCTGCGGGTCGCACCCCCGGCGCCGGTGCGCCCTGCCGAGGACTCGGTGCGCACCTTCGCCGAGCTGCTTGCGACGGCCGAGCGGCCGGTGTTCGTCGCCGGGCGCGGGGGCCGCGGGGCCCGCAAGGAGATCCTGGCGCTGGCCGAGCACTCGGGGGCCCTCGTGGCGACCTCCGCGGTCGCGAAGGGCCTCTTTGCCGGGGAGCCGTTCAGCCTCGGCATCTCGGGCGGCTTCTCCTCACCCACGACGGCGGAGCTCATCGCGGGCGCGGACCTGATCGTCGCGTTCGGGTGCGCGCTGAACATGTGGACGATGCGACACGGGAACCTCATCGGTGCGGACACCGCCGTCGTGCAGGTGGACCTGGACCACGCGGCGCTGGGCGCGCACCGCCCCGTGACGCTCGCGGTCGTCGGGGACTCCGGGGCCACCGCGGCCGCCGTGCTCGAGGCGCTCGCCGGCGCCGCGCCGCGGACGGCGTACCGCACCGAGGAGGTGCGCGAGCGCATCGCGGCCGGTTCCCGGTGGCAGGACGTGGAGACGGAGGACCTCTCGGGGCCCGGCGCGGACGGGCTGGAGCGGATCGACCCGCGCGAGCTCACCCGCCGCCTCGACGCGCTCCTGCCCGCGGAGCGGATCGTCGCCGTCGACTCGGGGAACTTCATGGGCTACCCGAGCCAGTACCTCGACGTCCCCGACGAGTTCGGGTTCTGCTTCACGCAGGCTTTCCAGTCGATCGGGCTGGGACTCGCGACGGCGATCGGCGCCGCACTCGCCCAGCCGGGGCGCCTTCCGGTGCTCGGCTCGGGCGACGGCGGATTCCTCATGGGCCTGTCCGAGCTCGAGACCGCGGTGCGGCTGAGGCTGCCGCTCGTGTGCCTCGTGTACAACGACGCGGCTTACGGGGCGGAGGTGCACCACTTCGGTGTCGACGATCCCGGCGTGGACCTCTCCACGGTGACGTTCCCGGAGACGGACATCGCGTCCATCGCCCGAGGGATCGGGTGCGAGGCCGCGACGGTCCGGACGCTGGACGATCTCGACGCCGTGGGGCGCTGGCTGGCCTCCGGCCCGAATGGGGTCCCGGACCGGCCGCTCGTGCTCGACGCGAAGGTCGCCTCCGACGGCGGCGCCTGGTGGCTGCAGGAGGCGTTCAAGGGGCACTGAGCGAGGGGAAGTCCCCCGTCCCCGCGGCGGGGACGGGGGCGGCGAGCCTGCCGTCGCGCATGGTCGCGACCGAGTCCGTCAGCGGAACGAATTCGGTGTCGTGCGTGACCATGACGGTGGCGACCCTGAACTCGTCGGTGATGCGCCGCAGGAGCCGGACGATGGACTCGCTGCGTTCGTGGTCAAGAGCCGCGGTGGGCTCGTCCACGAGCAGGACTTTGGGTTCGCCCATGAGCGCCCGGGCGATGTTGACCCGCTGGCGTTGGCCGCCGGAGAGCTGGTGCGGGCGCTTGTCAGCGCTCGGGGCGAGCCCGACGACGTCGAGCATCTCTGCGGCCTTCGCGCGCGCGGCCTTGGCGGGACGCCCGCGCAGATGGTCGCCGATGACGAGCTGTTCTGCCGCGGACAGCGACGCGAGCAGGTTCGGCTGCTGGAAGATGAGGCCGACCTTCTCGCGGCGGAGCACCGCGAGGTCCTTGTCCCCGAGGCCTGTCGCATCGGTGCCGTCGATGAGCACCAGGCCGTGGGTGGGGCGGATGAGGGTGGCTGCGACGGCGAGCAGGCTGGACTTGCCGGAACCTGACGGGCCCACGAGGGAGACCATCTGGCCGCCATGGACGCTGAGATCGACGGCGTCGAGGGCTCTGACGGTTCCGTCGCCGTCCGGGTACTCGAGGGTGACGTTGACGAGGGCCAGGGGAGCGGGAGTGGAGGACATGATGATGCTTCCTTGAGGTTCAGGGCCGGGCTGCGGCGTGGATCAGTTGCCGCCGAGCGCGACGAGGGCGTCGACCTTGGTGACTTGGCGGACGGCCAGGGCCGCCCCGGCCAGGCCGAGGGCGACGATCCCGACGACGGGCAGCAGTGTCGTGGCCGGGGTGATGAGGAAGGGTGCGGCTGTCGCTGCCACCAGGCCGCCGAGGACACCGACCACGCCCCCGAGTCCGGCCCCGGCGAGCAGGACGATGGCTGCTTGGGCGAGGGCGTCGCGGAGGAGGTAGCCTGCGGAGGCCCCCATCGCCTTGAGCACCGCGATGTCACGGGTGCGCTGGACAGTCCAGACTGTCAGGAAGGCCACGATGACCAGCGCAGAGATGCCGTAAAGGAAGCCCTGCATCAGGGTCAGGGAGCCGTTCTCGCTCTTGTAGGAGCCCAGCGCCTGGAAGGAACCCGTGCGGGAGGCGCTGACTGTGTGCGCGGCGGTGTTGGCGGCGGCTTCGTCAACGGCGGCACCGTTCTGGTAGGTGACCGCGGCCACGGTGGCGAGCTGTCCAGGACTGCTGACGTGGGCGAGCCTGGACCAGGTCGGCAGGGCGGTCCAGACGACGCTGGTGTGGGAGTACCACTGGTCGTCGACGACGGCGCTGACGGTCAGGTCGATGCTGCCGACCCTGGCCGTGTCGCCGGCTCCCAGGGACAGGGCGGTGGCGACGGTCCTGCCTATGACGACCGCGTCAGCGCCGACGCCGGACGGGGCGAGCCGCCCGTCGGGTGCGACGCCGAAGACGGCGACGTTGGCGGTGCCGGCGCCGCTGCCCCCGATGACGGCCTGGAGGCGGCTCTGACTGATGCCGAGGGGCTCCGCGGCCTGCACGCCCGGGGCGTTCTTCCAGGTCTCGACCTGGTCGGCGCTGATCTCGCTCTCCGTGAACGAGGCCTTGGGCTCGCTCGTGCCCGGGGCTCCGAAGACGATGGTGTCAACGGCCATCGACGGGACCCCCGCGGGGCTGACGGCGCCGAGTCTGGCGATGGCTGAGGTCGACTGGTTCCCCAGGCCGGCCGTGAGCCCGGAGAGCATGACGAGGAGCAGGGTGATCAGGGCGACGACTCCGCCCATCAGGGCGAATCGTCCCTTGGCATAACGAATGTCGCGGACAGCTAGGAACATGTTCCGTCTTCTTTCAGTGGGGTGTCTGGCAGCCGAAAGGCTCTCGGATCCACTCTCCCGCGGGCCGGGGCGCACATCATCGTGCAGGCGGTTGACCCCGCAGGAGGAACGGCTGATATCCGGGTCAACCATTCGGTTGACCCCACCTGATCCGGACGCGCATACGCTGGTACAGTGCCTGCCGCAGACCCACCCCCCGCACCGGACAGCTCTCGTCCTCGGGACCCGGGCGGGGACCTTCCCAGCGATCCCGGCACGGCGCCGACTGTGGTGATCCTGCGCGTCCTGAGGGTCACGCTGCACGTCGGCTTCGCCGCCCTGCTCGGCGTGGCGGTCGTGAGGCTGCTGAGCACGGGGCAGGCCGGCGTGCTGGGCTACGTCTGGACCGCGACCGCGTGTGTCCTGGCCGGCGTCTACCTCACCGGGACGCTGCAGGAGAAGCGCTTCGCCGCGGCCGGAACCGGCATGGACCCTCGTCGCTACGGAGTCCTCTGGCTGGGGATCGTCACCGCGCTCTGGCTCGTCCTGCTGTCCGCGAGCGCCGAGTTCTCCTGGCTCGCGTTCCCCCTCTTCTTCCTCCACCTGCACGTTCTGCCGCGGCGGGTGGCGCTGCTGACCATCACGCTGATGACGGCAGCAGTCGTCGCCGCGCAGTGGGCCTCCAGCGGGCTGCCCGCCCCCCAGCCGGCAATGGTCATCGGCCCGCTCTTCGGTGCTGGGTTCTCCATCGTGACGGGGCTTGCCTACCGGGCGCTCTACCGGGAAGCGGAGCGCCAGCGCCGGGCAGTCGATGAACTGCGAAGGACCCGCACAGAGCTGGCCGCATCGCAGCACGACGCCGGGGTCCTCGCCGAGCGCGAGCGGCTGGCCCGGGAAATCCACGACACGCTCGCCCAAGGCCTCTCGAGCATCGTCCTGATGGCCCGCGCGGCGGAGAAGTCCCTCGCCGACGGCGACGCTGCCACCGCCGCCGCGCGCCTCGCCCTCGTGCAGCAGACCGCGTCGGAGAACCTCTCGGAAGCCCGCAGCTTCGTCCGAGGGCTCTCCTCCCCGCAGCTGCAGGGGGCTTCCCTTCTGGAGAGCCTGCGCCGGCTGTGCGAGCGCACCGAGACCACTGCCGCGGCCCGCGGCGTGCGGCTGCGGTGCAGGGTCGAACTCGACGGGGAGCCAGCGGAGCTGCCCCAGCCCTATCGGGTGACACTCCTCCGGGCGGCCGAAGCAAGCCTCGCAAACGTCGCGGACCACGCCGGCGCCAGCAACGCCGTCGTGACCCTCGCCTTCCTGGGCAGCGACGTCGCCTTGGACATCTACGATGACGGCGTCGGATTCGACCCCGGCACCCTGGCGGCGCAGACCGCTGCGCGGACTGACGGGACCGGCTATGGGATCCGGTCGCTGCAGCAGCGGGTGCAGGAGCTGGACGGTTCCCTCGACCTGGAGTCGGTTCCCGGGGAGGGGACGGTGGTCGCGGTGCGCCTGCCCCTGCGAGAGGTCGCCGGGAGGACGGAACGATGAAGGAGATCCGCGTTGTGCTCGTCGATGACCATCCGGTGGTCCGGGCCGGGCTGAGGGCGATGCTCACGGCGTTCGAGGGGATCTCCGTCGCGGCGGAGGCGGCCGACGGCGACGCGGCACTGAAAGAGCTGGAACGGCTGAGGATTCTGGCGGACAGGGTCGACGTGGTGCTCATGGACCTGCAGATGGGGGCCGGAATGGACGGCGTCACGGCCACTTCGCGGATCAGGCAGCTGGAGGGCCCCCCACCTGTCCTGATCCTGACCACGTATGACACCGACGCCGACATCCTGGCGGCAGTGGAGGCAGGCGCAAGCGGCTACATGCTCAAGGACGCCCCTCCGGAGCAGATCCACCAGGCCGTGCTGGCTGCCGCCGCTGGCCAGACGGCGCTGGCGCCGCGGGTCGCGGCCCTGCTGATGGACAGGATCAGCAATCCCGTCCCGTCGCTCACCCCACGGGAGATCCAGCTTCTCGAGCTGCTCGCCACCGGCCTGTCCAACCGGGCCATCGCCAAGCGGGTCTTCATCTCCGAGGCGACCGTCAAGACCCACCTCGTGCACATCTACGGCAAACTCGGGGTGGACAACCGCACGGCAGCCATCGCCGCCGCCACCCAGCGCCGCATCATCCGGGGCCCCGGCGCCCAGGGCTGAGCATGCCTGGTCCTACCAGCGCGGGTGGACCGCCTCGCGGAAGTACGCGTCGTAGATCCGCCGCACCCCGGCGTCGAACTCCGGGCCCAGACGGCCTGCGGCGTCGGCAGCCGCGGCGTTAGCCCTCGCCTGGGCAGCGTTCCTCGCCCCGGGGATCGCGGTGGTGACCCCCGGCTGGGAGATGATCCATGCCAGGGCGGCCTGCGCGGTCGTCAGGCCCTCCGGGACGAGCTTCTGGAACTCGGCCACGGCGTCGAGGCCCTGCTCGAAGTCAACGCCGGAGAACGTCTCCCCCACGTCGAAGGCCGAGCCGTCCCGGTTGTAGCTGCGGTGGTCGCGCTCGTCGAACCGGGTGCTGCGGCTGTACTTCCCGCTGAGCAGGCCTGAGGCCAGCGGCACCCGCACGATGATCCCGACGCCCGCCTCCTGGGCGGCTGGGAAGACCTCCTCCTGGGGCTTGAGCCGGAACGAGTTGAAGATGATCTGCACGGTGGCGACACCGGGCCGGGCAATCGCGGCGAGGGCTTCCTCGGTCCTCTCGACGCTGACGCCGTAGCTGCGCATGACGCCCTCCTCGACGAGCTGGTCGAGGGCGTCGAAGACCCGGTCGTCCGAGTAGACGGGGGTGGGCGGGCAGTGCAGCTGGACCAGGTCGAGGGTGTCCTGGCCGAGGTTGCGGCGGGAACGGTCGAGCCACCGGCGGAAGTTCTCGAGGGTGTAGTTCTCGGGAACCTGGGGCACGCGCCGGCCCATCTTGGTCGCCACCGTGATGCCGGCGTCGGGATGTGCCGCGAGCCAGGCACCGATGGTCTGCTCGCTGCGGCCGTCGCCGTAGACGTCGGCCGTGTCGAAGAACCTCACGCCGGATTCGGCTGCCGCGTCGAGCACCTGGGCGGCGTCGGCTGCGCCGACCTCGCCCCAGTCGGACCCCAACTGCCACGTTCCGAGGCCGATCGGCGAAACGATCCGGCCAGTCCGTCCCAGCACACGCTCTTCCATGGTGTCCGACTATAGTGCGCTGGCTCACGCAGGGCGGCGGACGCACGGGCAGGGGCCACGCGACCGGTCGTCGCGCGGCCCCTGCCGGTATCGGATCAGGCGGCGGGCACCGGCGCCGCGTCGAGGCCGAGGCGGCGGCGGTCGCGCTGCTGGTTGATGAAGACCAGGGACAGCACGCCGCAGGCCAGGAGGAGGCCGCCGGCGAGCGCGAAGGAGGCCGAGTACCCGGCGGCCTGCGTCGCCGCGCCGCCGATGAGGAAGCCGGAGACCGCGGGGGCGAAGACGCCGCCGGTGGTGAACACGGCGTTGGCGATGGAGAGGTTCGCCCCGCGCTGGGCCACCGAGGTCAGCTCCGCGACCACGAGGTAGCTGAGGGCGAACAGCGCCGGCGCGGTGCCGAAGCCGAACACCATGAGCGCGACCGCGACCACCGGGTCCGGCACGAGGGAGGCGGCGAGGAGGGCCGCTCCCCCGAAGACCGCGCCGCTGCCGAGGACCCAGGCCCGCGACTTGCGGGTGGGGACGCCGCGCAGGTGGAGGCGCTGCGTGAGGGCGCTCAGGCCCACGGTCGCGATGGCGCCCCAGGCGGCCGGGAGGGCGATGAGGCTGCCGGCCTGCTGCCCCGTGAGCCCCAGGACGGTCTGGAAGTAGGCCGGGCCCCAGGACATCGCGAGGGTGAAGGTCCAGTAGCCGAAGAACGAGGTCAGCACCGCGAAGATCCAGCTCGGGGACAGGATGGTCCGCAGGTAGGGCACGCGGTTCTCCACCACGGCGGTGGCGGACGACGGCGTGGCGGCGCCGGCGCGTGCGGGCCGGTCGCCGTCGAGCTTCAGCTCGGCCGCGCGGCTCGTGTACGGGCCCTCCTTGCCGACGATGAGCCAGTAGGCGGCGAACGCGAGGCCCACGACGGCGAGCAGCGCGAAAGCGGCGTGCCAGCCGTAGGCGCCGATCACCCAGGCGAGCACGGGGGCGAAGGCCACGATGCCGAGCGTGACGCCGGAGGAGGCCAGCGCGGCGGGGGTGGCGCCCTTCTTCTCTGGGAACCACTTGTAGACGCCGTGCATCATGACCGGTGCGAGCGGGCCCTCGCCGGCGCCGAGGAGGAGCCTGCTGACCCAGAGGGCGGGCAGCGAGGAGAAGACGAGGATCGGGGCCTGGGCCACCGACCAGAGGATGCAGATGACCAGCAGGATCCAGCGGCTCTGGACCTTGTTCGCCAGCGGGGCGGCGACCAGCTGTGCCACGCCGAACGTGAAGAACATGGCGCTGCTGACGAGGCCGAACATCTCCGGGGTGATCTGGAGGTCCTTCATGATGGGCACGGCCGCGAGGCCCAGGACGGCCTTGTCCGCCCAGCTGAGCATCATGAGGAACAGCAGCGAGACGGTGACAAGCCAGCCGTAGCGGCGGCGCTTCTCGTAGGACCAGGCGGCCGGGTCCTTCGACACGGCGGGGAGCGCCTGTGGCGGCGTGGGGGGAGCAAGCTGGGTCATGGGTCTACTCCTTCGTAGAACCGGCTCACGCGGCAGCGGAGACCTTGAGGGGGATGGAGGTGAAGAAGTGGAGGGTGTTGTGGAGCTCCTGGACGGGGTCGCCGTCGAGCTCGAGGGTGGCGGCCCGCGCCACGAGTGCCTTGAGGACCAGTTCGATCTCGAGGCGGGCGATGGGCTGGCCGATGCACTGGTGCAGTCCCATGCCGAAGGCGACGTGCCCGGTCGCGTTGCGATCCAGGTCGAAGTCCGACGCCGTGTCGCCCCACCGCCGGGGGTCGCGGTTGGCGGCGCCGAGGAAGAGCAGGATCTTCGAGTCGGCCGGGATGTGCACCCCGGCGAGCTCGGAGTCCGCGGTTGCGGTGCGGTGGAACATCTGGAACGGTGACTGGAGGCGCAGTGCCTCGTCGACGGCGAACTTCACGAGGTGCGGCTCGCGTCGCAGCCGCGCCCACTGCTCGGGCTCGCGGGCCAGGCACAGGAGCGTGTTGCCGATGCCTGCCACGGTCGTGTCGACGCCCGCGGAGAGCAGCGCCCGCACGAGCAGCGAGGCCTCCTGGTCGGTGATGTTGCCGAGGTCGGCCTGCTCCCAGATCTTCTCCCCGAACCCGCCGGGCATGAGGCTTCCGCGGGCGCACGCCCACTCGACCCAGGCGGCCACGGACTCGGCCCCCACGAAGGCGCGCTCGTAGATCTCGTTGCGCGGGCCGAAGGCGTTGAAGGCCATGCTGCCGTAGGGCAGGAGGTTCTCCCGTCCCGAGTCGGGGATGCCGACGGCGTCGGGGAAGACGCGCAGCGGGTAGACCTGCGCGAGGTCCGTCACGGCGTCGAACGCGCCGCGGGCCACGAGCGAGCCGGCGAGGCTCTCTGCGGGCGGGGTGAAGCCGGCCGCGAGGTCCCGGACCGAGCCGGGGTGGATGACCTTCGACAGGCCCCGCCGCATCGCGGTGTGGGTGGGCGGGTCCGACTCGAGGATGCCGGCTGGGCGCCACTCGGCCTGCTTGCGGATGTCCTTCGGGCCGACTCCGCCGGAGGAGCAGTAGGTCTCGAAGTCCATGAGGACCTCGCGGACGGGGTCGAAGTGGGTGACGGCGTAGACGCCGTACTTCTCGAGGTAGACCACGGGGCCGGCCTCGCGCAGGGTCTCGTGGAGGGCGTAGCGGCCCACGAGGTTCTCGGGGGCGAAGGGGTCCGCGTCGAGGATCGGCGCCTCGCGGTGGGTCAGAAGCGACATCGTGTTCTCCGTAGGTCTCAGAGGTCGAGGGTGAGGCGGCTGCAGCCGGAGGCGGCGCGGGAGACGCAGACCATCATCGTGGCGCTGCGGGCCCGGTCCTCGGGGCTGAGGATGGCGTCGCGGTGGTCCACCTCGCCGGCGAGGACGGGGATCTCGCACGTGCCGCAGACCCCCTGGCGGCATGAGGAGAGGACGCGGATGCCGGCCTCCTCGACGGCGTCGAGGACGGTGCGGTCCGCGGCGACCTCGACGACGCGGCCGGTCCGGCTCAGCTCGACCTCGAACGGGCCCGCGGACCCGCTGGCGCCCGGGGCGGCGGCGAAGCGTTCGAGGTGCAGGGCGCCGGCGGGCCAGCCGAGGCAGTAGTCCTCGATGGCGTCGAGGAGGCGCTGGGGGCCGCACGCGTAGACGAGGGTGAGCGCCCGCGGAACGCCGAGGAGCGCCTCGAGGTCCAGCCGGCCCGACTCCTCCGAGGGGAAGAGCAGCACGCGCTCGGGGCCGTAGGCCTCCAGGAGCTCCTGCGCGAAGGCCATGGTCGCGAGGCTGCGGCCGCCGTACGCGAGGCGCCACTCCTTGCCCGCCTGCTCCGCCGCCTCGATCATCGCGAGCATCGGCGTGATGCCGATCCCGCCGGCGATGAAGAGGTACTTGCGCGAGGGGGCCAGGGAGAAGTTGTTGCGGGGGCCTCCGACGACGACCCGGGTGCCCGGGGTGAGCTCCTCGTGGACGTACGCCGAGCCGCCGCGGGACTCGGGCTCGCGCAGGACGGCGATCTCGAGGCTCGCGCGGTTGGCCGGCGAGGAGCAGATCGAGTACTGGCGCGTGTGCCCGGGGAGGTGCAGGTCGATGTGCGCTCCGGCCTCCCACTCGGGGAACAGGCCGCCGCCCGCGGGGCGGAGCGTGAGGTGGGCGACGCCGTCGGCTGCCTCGCGGCGCTCGGCGACGAGCGCGTCCAGCGTCGCGGAGACCGGCAGGAGGTGCTCCATGTCTGCCTCGGCCTGTGCCGTCATCGGGATGTCCTTTCGCTGATGCGGGTGGGAGGATTCCCTCCATTGCCGCGCCTTCTCCAGAGACCTTAAGTCCGCGGCGTGGTCCGGATCACGCGGTCTTTACCGCTGGATGGAAAGGCGGGGCCAGATGGCTCTCCCCGCGCCCCCCGGCCCTCGGCTGGGCGCTTAGCCAGTGGCGCCGAGCGTCCTCCCGATCGCCTTCGCGGCCACCTGGAGGGCCGGGAGCGTGCGCTGCACGGGCGGCGGCGTGGCCCCGATGCCAACGGCGCCGAGGGCAGCGATGACGCGTCCGCCGGCGCCGAACACGGGCACGGCGAGGCCGGACGTTCCGAGGGCGTGCTCCTCGACGGTGGTGGCATAGCCCTGCTCGCGGATCTTCACGATCTCGCGCTGGAGCTTGGACGGGTCGGTGATGCTGTGCCGCGTCTCCTGCTTCAGCTCGGCGAACGCCTGCTCGAGGACGGACACCGGCGCATAGGCGAGCAGGACCTTCCCGCCCGCGCTCGTGTGGAGGAGCAGCCGCTCCCCCACGCGCGCCACGGGCTGCCCGACGGCGGTGCCCGCGATGCGCTCCAGGAGCAGCGCGCGGGCGTCTTCGAGGACGAACAGGTTCACTACGTGACGGGTCGCGAAGAGGACGTCATGCATGTACGGGGCCGCGACCTCGCGCAGGCCCTTCTGGACGGGGGCGAGCATGCCGAGCGTCCACAGCCGGTAGCCGATCTGGTACCGGCCGTCGGTGGTCTTGGCCAGGGCCCCCCACTCCGTGAGCTCGCCGAGCAGGCGGTGGCACGTGGCCACGGGCGTGCCGGAACGACGGGCGATCTCGGAGAGCCCGAGGACCGGGTTCTCCTGGTCGAACGCCGCCAGCACGTTCAGCGCCCGTGACGTCACGGATTTCCCGGCGGCCTTCGTATGACCTGCCACTGCCCACCTCGCCGATGAGGCGCGCGGCACGGTGCCGAGCGCCCCCTTCACGATACCTGCGCCACGGCCGCACGGAGTGCCCGGCGGCGCGGTCAGCTCCGGGCCGGGATGCGCCCTGGGACGAAGCGCTGGCCCGGCTGGGCCACGGTGATCGGCCCGGAGAACTCCTCGGCCACGCCGGCCGCCCACTCCTCGTCGGTGGCCACGCCCGCCAGATGGGACAGGACCACGTGCCCGACGCCGGCCGCTCGGGCCACGCGCCCGACCCCGGCGGGGGTGGTGTGGGAGATCTGCTGGTGGTTGAGGAACTCAGGCGAGAAGTCCCGGGCCGCGAAGTAGGCGAGGTTGACCGCCTCGTGGATGAGCAGGTCCGCGCCGGCGGCGAGGGTCGCGACGTTCCCGCACTCGGTGGTGTCCCCCGAGATGACGACCGAGCCGTAGCGGGTGTCGAAGCGGAACGCGAAGGCCGGGAACACCGGCGGATGCTCGACGAGGATGGCCGTGACCGTCACGTTCTCGTCCGTGTACACCTCGAACGGCCGCATGGCCGGGGTGAAGCCAGGGCCACCCCCCGCGGCGTCCGCGGGGAGCTCGATGTCCACCGGGCGCACGATGCGCCGCAGGTCGGGGCGCCCCTCGTCGACAATGCGGATGGCGATGTCATAGTCGAACGCCGCGAGGAGGTGGGAGACCATCTCGCTCGTCTGCGGCCCGGGGCCGTAGACCGGGACGTCCCTGGTGAAGCCGTCCACCGGCCTGCCCCAGTTCCACAGCAGGTACGCGGGCAGTTCGCCCACATGGTCCGAGTGGAGGTGGGTGATGAAGGCGGCCCGAAGGTCCTGGCCGCGGAGGCCGGCGGCGTTGGCCTGGCGGGTGCAGCCGAGGCCGAAGTCGACGAGGTAGTGGGCGCCGTCGACCACGATCGCGGTCGCGATGCCGGGCGCACCGCTGCGGATCGCGGGCCCTGCCGCGGTGCCCAGGGTGATGACGTCGAGGCCGGCGGGTGCCGGGCTGTTCGCGGGGTGCATGCGGGTCCTCCGAATCAGCGAGCCGTGACAGCGGCAGGAGCCGCGGGGGTTGGGCTCGGGGCGGTGTGGCTGCGGGCGTTGACGGTGCGCAGCTCGAGGTAGGGCTCGAGCCCGAACGGGCCGCGCTCGCGTCCCACGCCGGAGGCCTTCCAGCCCCCGAACGGGGCGTCCAGCTCCACCTGCGTGTGCTGGTTGACCCAGACCGTGCCTGCCTCGATCCCGCCCGCCAGCTCGTCGGCGCGGTCCAGGTCCGGCGTCCACAGGGAGGCGCCGAGGCCGAACTCCTGGCCGTTGAGGCCCTCGAGGAGCCGGTCGAGGTCCGTGTAGGCGACCACGGGCAGGGCTGCTCCGAACTGCTCGGCGGCGACCAGGGGGGTGTCGAACGCTGCTCCGGCGACGACGGTCGGCTCGAGGAAGTACCCCGGCAGGGAGGTCCCCCGGCCGCCGCCCGAGGCGAGCTTCGCGCCGCCGTCGAGCGCGTTCCGCACCAGGCCCTGGACGAGCTCGAGCTGGGAGCGGCTGTGCATCGGGCCCATGGTGGTGCCCTCCGCGACGCCGTGGCCGAGGACGAGCTTGGCGGCCTCCGCGGCGATCGCCTCCACGAACTCGGCCTCCCGCTCGGCGGGCACGAACACGCGCTTGACCGCCATGCAGACCTGCCCGGCGTTGCGGAACGCCGAGCCGACGATCCCCGCCGCGGTGAACGCCGCGTCGGCGTCGGGCAGGACGATGGCGGGGTCATTGCCGCCGAGCTCGAGCGTGACGCGCTTGACCGTCGGGGCGGCCTGGGCCGCGATCGCGGCACCCACCTCGGTGGAACCGGTGAAGGAGATCTTCCGGACCCGGGGGTGCTCGCTGAGCGCGCGGTTCACGGCGCGCCGGCCGGTGAGCCACTGGACCACGCCGTCCGGGACGAACTCCGCGACGGCGTCCACGAGCGCGATGGTGGAGAGCGGCGTGGTGGGCGACGGCTTGGCGATCACGGTGCAGCCAGCCGCGAGCGCGGGGGCGAGCTTGACGCTCAGGAGGGAGATCGGGAAGTTCCACGGGGTGATTGCGGCGACGACGCCGACCGGCCGCCGCTGGACGGTGAGCCGCCGGCCGCCGCGCTCGGGCAGGGCCTCCTGCTCGTCCCAGTCCAGGGCCGCGTAGTAGTCGAACACGTCCGCGGCGACGAGGACCTCGCCGACTGCCTCGCGCAGCACCTTGCCCTGCTCGAGGGAGAGGGTGCGGCCGATCCCGGGCGCCTTCGCCCGCAGGGCCGCGGCGGCGCCGCGCAGGGCGGCGCGGCGGGCGTCGCGGTCGGCGGCCCAACGCGGGCCGGCGGCGACTGCCCGCCCGACGGCGCGGTCGACGTCCGCCTCGGCGTGCAGGGGGGCGGTGCCGACCGGCTCCAGGGTGGCGGGGTCGAACACCTCGTACGTCGTTGTCATGCGATGTCCCTTTCGGCGGGCCGGGCGCGGGGCGCCGGGTCTCGGATCTGGTTCCCAGCGTGGCCCGGCACGCGGGGCCGGACAATGCGGGCTCTCCATCCAGTGGAAAGAGCGCGTTGCCGGTCACATCGCGGGAGCCAACAGTGGTGGGAGAGACATCAGCCACTCTTCAGCAGGAGGACCCATGGAACCGAACCTCGCCGGCCGCACCGTCGTCGTCACCGGAGCCGCCTCGGGCATCGGGGCCGCGACCGCAGCAGCCTTCGCCCGTCTTGGGGCGCGGGTGATCGGGGTGGACCGCAACGTTCCCGACGGCGCCCGCGACTTCGTGCGCGCAGACCTCTCGAGCTCGGCGGGAGCCGCCGCCGCGGCGGAGGAGGTCCGCGCCCTGGCCCCGAGGATCGATCACCTCGCCAACATCGCCGGCGTGCCCGGTACCGCGCCGTGGCGGACCGTGCTCGGCGTGAACGTGCTCGGCCTGCGCGCCCTCACCGATGCCCTGCTGCCCTCCATCGCAGAGGGTGGGGCCGTGGTGCACCTCGCCTCGAACGTCGCGGACGGCTGGGCCGCCCGCGTCCCGCAGCTCCGCGCATTCCTCTCCCACGCGGATGACGCCGAGGCCCTCGCCTCTGTCGAGGACGACGCCGAGGTCACCGGCAACTCCTACCGCTTCTCGAAGGAGTGCGTGCGGGTCCTCGCCCAGGCGCAGGCGGCGGCCTCCCTCGGGCGCGTCCGCGTGAACTCCGTGAGCCCCGGCCCGGTCAGCACCCCGATCCTGGACGACTTCAAGCGCGACCACGGCACGGACAAGGTCGAGGGCGCCATCAGCCTCACCGGCGGCGCCGCCACGCCCGAGGCGGTGGCCGACGTCGTCGTCTTCCTCGCCTCCGACGGCGCCCGCTGGGTCAACGGCAGCGACGTCCGGGTGGACGGCGGCCTCGGCGCCCACCGCTTCACCGAGGCCGCGGCGCAGCCCGCCTGAGCGGCCGGCCCGCCGGGCGCGCGGCCGGACCTAGGATGGCAGGGACCCCGCCGCCGTCCTGAGGAAGAAGATGCCGCCGCGCCCGACCCCGCTCGTCCAGGAGCTCGTGGTCACCCTCTACGGCCTCTACGCCGACCCGCGCACCGGCGAACTGCCCGTGGCCGGGCTCGTGCGGCTGCTCGACGGGGTGGGCGTGGACGGGCAGGCGGCGCGCGCCACGGTCTCCCGCCTGAAGGGCAAGGGGATCCTGGACCAGCGCCGGGCCGGCGGGACGAGCCTCTACGCCCTCTCCCCCGACGTCCTGGACCTGTTCCGCGCCGACGACGAGCGGATCTTCGCCCCCGTGCGCTCCGTCCCGGGGGACCCGTGGTCCCTCGTCGTCTTCTCCGTGCCCGAGGCGGAGCGCAACCGCCGCTACGAGCTGCGCAGCGAGCTCGCGAGCCTGGGCTTCGGCTTCGTCGCGGCCGGGGTTGCGATCGCGCCGCGGACCGTCCTCGACCAGGCAAGGGCACGGCTCGCGGCGCGGGGCCTCGACGGCTACACCGAGTGCTTCGCCGGGGAGTACCTCACGGGCGCGGACATCCGGGCGAAGGTCGGGCAGTGGTGGGACCTGGGCGCCCTGGACGAGCAGTATGCCGCGTTCATCGGCGACTACGAGCACCTCGAGGCCCCCGCGCCGGACGGCCCGGAGGCGGATCTGGCCGCGTTCGCCGCCTACGTGCCCATGCTCACGCGCTGGCGCCGGTTCCCCTACCGCGATCCGAACATCCCGCTCGAGTACCTGCCGGAGGGCTGGAAGGCGCCCCGAGCGAAGGCGGCGTTCCTGCGCCTGCACGCGCAGCTGGCCGGCCCCGCGGGGCGGCACGCCCGCAGGGCCCTCGAGGCCGCGTGATCCCCGGCGCTCAGCGCACGACGGCGGCCCCCGCCATCCAGCCGACCGTCGCCTCCCAGTGCGGCGCCGCCGGGTCGATGGCACCCAGATGGGTCAGGCCAGGTACCTCGAGCAGGCCGACGGGGCTGCCGCCGGCGCCGGAGGCCGCGCGCACGTAGTCGAGGGAGTGCGCGAGCGGCACCCGGTCGTCGGCGTCGCCGTGCACGGCGAGGACGGGGCATCCCGGGGGCAGCCGGCGGATCGGCGAGGCCTCCGCGTAGGCGCCGGGGAGCTCCGTCGGTCCCGCTCCGAAGAACTCGGCGGCGGCGCCGTCGCCCAGGCCCTCGGCCCACGCCCGCCCAGCGTCGGTCACCGGTGCGAGGGCGACCGCACTGTCGAGCTCACCCGATGCGAGCAGCACGAGCTGGCCGCCGACGGAGTGCCCGATCCCGACCAGCGGGCCGCCCCAGCTCCAGCGCCACGCACTGGCGGCGACGGCAGCAGCGGCGGCCCGGACGTCGTCGTCGGGCGCGGGCCATGGGCCCGACGCACCGCGCCGGTACTCCACGTTCGCCACCGCCCAGCCGCGCGCCACGAGGTCCGCGGCGAGCGGGCGCATGAGCGCGAGCGTGAAGCGCTCGCGCCAGTAGCCGCCGTGGACCACGAGCGCCACCCCGCGGGGCTGGCTGCCCTCGGCCGGGTCGTGGAGCTCGACGCGCTGGTCGGGGTGGGAGCCGTAGCGCACGACGCCGTCGGGCCGGTTCATGCGGGTCCCTCGCCTCAGGCGCCCGGGACGGAGCCCGGCGGGAGGAAGTCCACGTCGCGCAGGGCCGAGAGGCGCACGACCTCCTTGGGGTCGTCGAGGTTGTGCAGCTCGTCGAAGAGCCTGCTGAGCTGGCCGGCCGGGCTGACCCAGAAGAGCGACTTACCGGGGGTCTCGCCCTTGTTGTAGTAGGCGTGCGGGAGCCCCTTGGGCATGCGGACGGTGTCCCCGGGGCCTGCCGTGGTCCACTCCCCGTCGAGGTACAGCGTGTACGTCCCCTCGAGGACATAGATGTGCTCGTCCTGGGTCGGGTGCACGTGCGGCGGAACGCCGGTCCCGGTGGGGTCGAGGGACAGCCAGGCGAAGCTGGTGGCGGACTCGACCTTGGCCAGG
Organism: Sinomonas flava; assembly: GCF_039531875.1. NCBI lineage: Bacteria > Bacillati > Actinomycetota > Actinomycetes > Micrococcales > Micrococcaceae > Sinomonas > Sinomonas flava. The sequence continues at coordinate 178,620 of NZ_BAAAQW010000006.1, forward strand.
TACGTGTGCCCGAGGACGTTCCACGTCTTGTTGCCCATGGCCTCGCTCGCGAGCGTGATGCCCTTGGGAAGGTCTCCGAGGATGATCTCCTGGCTCGTCGGCTCCATTGCCTGTTCCTTTCTTCGGTGGAAGGTCCGGCCAGCATGGCACGCCCCCAGACCCTTATGCAATACCCATTGCGATCGCCAAAAATGGTGTATATGGTGTTCGTCACACGCTGGCCAGCGGACTGCCCACACCCCCAGACCCGAAGAAAGGCCACGCCATGACCTCTCCCCCCACGCCCGGCATGACCGTCCACGCCCTCGGCACCGGCGGCGGCCCCATCGTCTCCTCCAGCCGCGCCGGAACCTCCACCGCCGTCACCGTCGACGGCGCCACCTACGTCATCGACGCCGGGATGGGCAGCATCCGCAACTACCGCTCCCACTCGACCTGGGGCGCCCTCCGCGCCGTCCTCCTCACGCACCACCATTCCGACCACCTCTACGACCTCGGCGCCTACCTCGTGACGGGCTGGGAGGTGCCGGGCGAGTCGTTCTCCCGCCCGGTGCGTGTCCTCGGCCCCGGCACGGCCTCCGTCGGAACCGAAGGGTGCACCACCGCGTCGACCACCGAGATCGTCGAGGCCCTCCTGGGCACCGTGTTCGCCTCCGATGTCGCCGTCCGGCGCGAGGACGAGCGCCGGGGCGACCCACGCGCATGGATCCTCGCCGAGGACATCGCCGTGCCCGGCGGTGCCGGCGCCGACGAGGCCACTCGGCATCCCGAGACGGAGCCGTTCGAGGTGTACCGCGACGAGCTGGTGAGCATCACCGCGGCCCTCGTGGACCACCGGCTCTGCTACCCGGCCTTCGCCTTCCGCGTCGACTCGCGCTACGGCTCGGTCGTGGTCTCCGGCGACACCGCGCCGTCGCCGAACCTCGTCCGCCTCGCACGCGGCGCCGACCTCCTCCTGCACGAGGTCATCGACCTGGACTCCATTCTCGCGACCTTCCCCGACGGCCCTACCCGCGCCGGCATCGAGGTGCACCTGCGCGAGTCGCACACCCCCTACAGCGAGGTCGGCAAGGTCGCCGCCCGCGCGGGAGTGGGCGAGCTCGTCCTGCACCACATCGTCCCGAACACGCCCGGCGCCGCGGACCTCGCGGCCATCCTTGCCGGCGCCCGCGTCGACTTCGCGGGGCCGGTCCGGATCGCCGAGGACAACGACGTCTTCCGCATCGGCACCCAAGGCGACCCGGCCGGCGTCGTCCGCCACGAGCTCGCCGGGAGCAACGCGTGAGCGCCGCGCCGCAGGTCGCCGACCACACCCTGCGCGGGGCCATCGCGAACGGCCGCATGAACCGGCGCGCGTGGCTGGTCACGGCCCTGCTCGTGGTGTTCCAGATCATCAACTTCGCGGACAAGGCCGTCCTGGGCCTCGTGGCCGACCCGGCGATCCGCGAGCTCGGCCTCACCGCGGGCGAGTTCGGGATGATCGGCAGCTCCTTCTTCTTCCTCTTCGCGATCTCGGCCGTGGTGGTGGGGTTCGTCGCAGCCCGGGTCCCGACGAAGTGGCTCCTGCTCAGCATGGGCGTCGCGTGGGCCGTCATCCAGTTCCCGATGCTGGCCGGCGGCGGTGCCGCGGTCCTGCTCGTCACCCGCATCATGCTCGGCGCCGCCGAGGGCCCGGCCACGCCCATCACGCTCCAGCACGTGCACGGCTGGTTCGCGCCGGCCGAGCGGGGCCTGCCCAGCAGCCTCGTGGCCGCCGGCTCGACGCTCGGGCCCATCATCGCCGCGCCCGTGCTCGCCTGGATCATCGCGCATCCCGAGCTCGGATGGCGCTGGGCGTTCGGCTTCCTCGGGGTCCTCGGGCTGGTCTGGTCCCTGGCCTGGCTGCTCGTGGGCCGGGACGGGCCGTTCAGCCACACGGCCCGGCGCCGCGGCACCGCCGCCACCGCGGGGGCACCGGCAGTCGCGGCGGCGCCGGCTGTGCCAGCGGGACCGGCGGAAGCCGGCACCGCCACGTCAGGGAGCATCGCGGACCGGGCGGATGCGCTCGGGATCGTGCCGATCCGGCGGATCCTGGGCACGCGGATGTTCGCGGTCGCCGTCCTCGCCGGCGCCGGCTGCTTCTGGGCGCAGGGCTTCCTCACGACGTGGTCGCCCAAGTACCTCTCCTCGATCGTGGCGGTCTCCCCCGAGGCGATCGGGGCGCTCTCGACCCTGCCGTGGATCGTCGGCGCACTCGCGCTCCTGGCGCTCGGGTACGCGTCGCGGTTCCTCATGCGCCGCGGGGTCACGGTGCGGTGGGCGCTCGGGGCACTGTTCGGCGGGACGCTCCTGGTCTCCGGCGTGTGCTTCCTGCTCCTGCCGGGGCTGCAGGGAGCAGCCGCCATCGCCGTCGTGACCGTCGGCGCGGGCCTCGCGATGATCTACCCGCTCGCCCCCACCGCCGTGGCCTTCTGCGTCAGCTCCAAGCAGCGGGCCGCGGTCATGGCCACCCTCACCGGCCTCGCCTCGCTCGGCGGCGTGATCGCCCCCGCGATGGTGGGCGGCCTCATGGACGCGGCCGGCTACGTCCCGGCGCCGAAGGGCGTCAAGGAGTCGGCGGAGATGATCGCCCGGCTGGGGGCGGGCATGGACACCTCGTTCTGGGCCATCGGGGTGTACCTCGTCCTCGTGGGGGCGCTCAGCGTCCTCCTGCTCAACCCCGACCGGACGGGCACGCGGCTCCAGGAGCGGTTCGCGTTCAGCGGGTAGGCCCGGCTGGACGCGCAGAAGAATGTGCCCCCGTTCCGGACGCGGCCCGTGCCTCGGCGCGGGACGTCCGGAACGGGGGCACATCCAGGCGGCAGCGGCGCTCAGGATCCCGGCTCGGACGTGGACACCGGCGTCCCCTGGTACTCGCGCGAGATGAGCCGGTAGGAGCGGGTGCTGAAGGCCATCACCGCGAGCGCCGTGAGCAGGAGCCCGCTGGCCAGGAAGACGAGGGCGATCCCCCGGGCCTGGCCCTCGCCGAGCAGCCACCCCCACGTCTGGCGGCCGCCGTCGGACGCCATGTACGGGATGATCCAGAACTGCGCGATGGGCGCGATGAGGAACGAGGTGATCGGCGCTGCCGCGGCCTCGAACGCGGAGGCGAATCCGAAGACCCGGCCCTGCCGCCGGTACGGGACGACCCTCTGGATCACGGTCTGCTCGGAGGCCTCGACGGCGGGGATGAGCGTCATGTAGGCGAAGATGCCGAGCGCATAGACCCACCACCACTCGCGGATGGTGAAGAGAGCGCCGAGGAGGCCCATGGCGACGACCATGAGCAGCATGGTGCGCACGGGGTTCCTGCCCAGCCCGAACTTCGCGATGGCCGCGCCTCCGATGAGGAACCCCGTGGACGTCACGCCCAGCACGACGCCCCAGAGCTCCACCGAGAACAGCGTCAGCCCGTACGGGTCCATGAGCGCCATGTAGACGCCGCCGATGAGGTTGTTGAAGGTCGTGAACAGGATCAGGGCGAAGAGCCCGGGCACGCCGCGGATGGCGGCGAGGCTGCCGCGGATGTCCACCGAAGGCGCCTTCCCTCCCTCCGGGGCCGGCCTCTCCTCGGGGATGCGCACGAACATCAGGTGCACGAGCGTGACGAGCGTGAGGGCAACGGCGATCGCCAGCGTCCACCCCATCCCCAGCAGGCCGACCGAGAGCCCGCTGAACACGCTCGTCGTGATGAACGCCAGCCCCTGGACCGTGCCCACCATGCCGTTGGCGTTCGCATGCCGCTCCACCGGCACCAGGAGGGTCACCGTCGTCGAGAGCGCGATGTTGCGCAGCTGCTCCACGACTGAGCCGAGCAGGATGACGCCTGAGAAGATCCAGAACCACATCCCGGCGAGGTCCACGATCGCGGACTCAGGCTGGAGGAGGTAGACAGCGGCGGCCACGAGGAACGCCCCGGGCGGGACGACGCTCGAGAGCACCATGACGCGGTGCTTCCGGTGCCGGTCGACCATCGTCCCGAAGTACATCGCGAACACCGCGACCAGCAGCATGTACGCGCCGCCCACGATCCCGGTGGCGAGCACGGACCGCGTCTCGAGGTAGACCCAGAAGGTGAGGGCGAACCACAGGTAGCTGGTCGTGACGTTCGCGACCATCGTGTTGGCGAGCAGGGCGACGAAGACGCGCATGCCGTCCGACGGCGGATGCACGCCACCGGGCGCGTGCTCGGCGGCCGCGCCCGCCGGAGGAGTCCGGGCCCCCTCAGTCACCCTACGAGGCTAGCGCGCAGCGGCGGCATCCGGCAGGGCGGCGAAGCCGAATGGACAAATTGTCACATCAAGAGCCGCTTTCACCATGCAGAAGTGACAGCGTGCGCCATCGAAACACAGGAGCTTGTGCAGTGACGTCTTTCACACTTACCGTCGTGGGGAACCGATGCGCAGCCCATCATCGAGGAGGGGCCAGATGACCACCACCGCCGATTCCCAGCAGACCGCCTCCGCCGTCGCCGCGAGCGCCCCGACCGTCTCCACCGCCGTGGCGGACGTGATCGCGGAGCGCGCCCAGCACCTGTTCGGACTCATGGGCAACGGCAACGCCCACCTGATCAGCCACCTCACCTACGCCGGCTTCCCCTTCACCTCCGCCCGGCACGAGGCCGCCACCGTCACGATGGCGGACGCGTGGCACCGGGCCACCGGCACGGTCGGCGTCGCCACGACCACCTACGGGGCGGGCTTCACGAACACCTACACCGCCCTGGCTGAGGCGCGGCTGGCCCGCATCCCCCTCGTCCTCGTGGTCGGGGATGCCCCGACCACCGGGCCCCGGCCGTTCGACATCGACCAGACGATGGCCGCGGCGGCCGTCGGCGTCGCCACCCTCGTGGCGACCCCGGAGAACGCTGTCGCTGTCGCGCACCGCGCGTTCGACCTGGCCCGCCAGACGGTCCAGCCCGTGGTCCTCGCCATCCCCTACGACGTCGGGACCGCGCCCCTGGCTGCCGAGCAGTCCGGCCTCGAGCCGCTGCCCGCCAAGGCGGCCTGGTACGCCGACCCCGCCGACCTGGACCGGATCGCCGACCTTCTCCGCGCCGCGGAGCGCCCGCTCGTGCTCGCCGGCCGCGGGGTCGTCCTGGCCGACGCCGCGGCGCCCCTGCGCAAGCTCGGCGACCGGCTGGGTGCGCTGTTCATGACCTCGGTCATGGCCGTCGGCGTGGTCGACTCGCCGTGGGACCTCGGCGTGGCGGGCGGGTTCACGCGGGCCCACCGCCTCGAGCTCGCGCGGCAGGCCGACGTCGTCCTCGTGGCCGGCGCGTCGCTGAACGCCTTCCAGTCCCGTTACGGCACGCTGTTCCCCGAGGGTGCCCGGGTGATCCGGATCGACAACGAGCCCGCGGAGGACCTCGCCCACCCGCAGGTCACCGACTACCTCCGGGCCGACCTGGCCCCGGCGCTGGCCGGCCTGGCCGCGCGCATCCCCGCGGCGGACGCCGCCCGGACGTGGCGGGCGCGGGTGCCCGAGGCCGCCGACGCGGCCTTCCACTCCGCCGAGCCGGTCGAGGACCCTGCCGAATTCGGCCCCGACGGGCGGCTCAACCCGCGCGCCGTCGTCGCCGCGCTCGAGGAGATCCTCCCGACGGAGCGGTCGGTGGTCATGGACGGCGGGCACTTCATCGGCTGGGCGCCGATGTACCTCTCGGTCCCGGATCCGCGGGCCATGGTGCTGGTCGGCACCGCGTTCCAGAGCATCGGGCTCGGCTTCGGCTCCGCCGCCGGCGTCTCCGCCGCCCGCCCGGACCGCACCACCGTGCTCGTCACGGGCGACGGCGGCGGGCTCATGGGCCTGGCCGATCTCGAGACCTTCCTGCGGGCCACGCGGCGCGGCGTCGTCGTCGTGCTCAATGACTCCGCCTACGGCGCCGAGCTGCACCAGTACGCCTCCAAGGGGCTGGACCCCACAGCGATGCTCATCGACGAGGTCGACTTCGCCGCCCTCGGGCGCGCCCTCGGCGCGCGCGGGGCGAAGGCCCACACCCTCGCCGACCTCGAGGCCCTCAGGGAGTGGCTCGCCACGGGCGAGGACGGTGTGTTCGTCCTCGACGTCGCCATCTCCCAGAAGGTGATCGCCGAGTTCATGGCCGCCTCCCTCGACGCGGGCAAGAGGCTCTAGCCCGGCCACCCGGGGGGAGGCCGCGGCCTCCTCCGGGCTTCCCTCCCGGACGCCGGGAGCGTATGAGGTAAGCATGGACGCTCAGCGGGACCTGCTCCGAGGACGCGTGGCGGTGGTGACGGGATCCAGCCGCGGCTTCGGATTCGCCGCCGCCCAAATGCTGGGCCGCCACGGCGCCGCCGTGGTGCTGGCGTCGAGGTCCGAGCCCCACGTCGCGGAGGCCGTCGAGCGCCTGCGCGCGGAAGGGATCACGGCTGCCGGCCGCCGCTGCGACACCGGGGAGATGGCGGACGTCGAGGCCCTGCGCGAGGAGGCGCGCCGCCTCGGGACGCTTGACATCTGGGTCAACAACGCCGGCATCTCCGGCGTCTACGGGCCCACGGCGTCCACCCCGGTGGAGGACTTCACGCGCGTGGTGCGCACGAACATCCTGGGCACCTTCCATGGGTCGCGGGCCGCGCTGCCGGTTTTCCTCGCGCAGGGCCACGGCGACCTTGTCAACATCTACGGCCAGGGCGACCGCGGTCCCGTGGCCCTGCAGAACGCCTACGCCTCGAGCAAGCGCTGGGTCCGCCAGTTCACCGAGACGCTGAGGCTGGAGACGAAGGGCACCGGGGTGCGGGTCCACGGCATGAACCCAGGCCTGATGACGACGGACCTCTTGGGACGGGTGACGTCACAGCGCGGGTACGAGCAGCGGCTGGGCGCGCTGCAGGTCGTGGTCGGTCTGTGGGGGCAGACGCCCGAGGATGCGGCCCGCCCGCTCCTCGGCCTCGTCACGTCCGACGCCGCCGAGTACCGCGCGCTGAAAGGACCGGCGCTGGTGACCCGCGGGATCCGCAGCGTCCTGGCAGGACGCCTCCGCCGCGAGAACCGGATGCCCCTGGACATCACCGTCCTGGACGACGGCTCCGGGAGCTGAACGCAGCCGCCCGAGCGCCTATGCCGGGGCAGTGGCCTCTCCATGGGGCGCTTCGTCCCCAGCCTCCACCGCTGCCTCAGCCTCCACCGCTGCGCGGATAGCCTCGGGCCACGGGGCGGAGGCCTCGCTGTCCTTCGGCACGTGCACCGTCACGAACCGGCCCGACGCCGCGAGGCGCCGCTCGACGCGCCCGGAGGGGCCGCCGTCGTGCGCCTCGCCCCAGACCTGGAAGCGGAACGTCATCGAGGACCGGCCGATCGCCTCGAGCTCGAGGACAGTCGTGGCCTCCTGCCCGAAGTAGAGCTTGGAGAGGTAGTCGACCTCCTGGCGCACGCGCGGCGCCGCGCCGAAGTACGCCTCGAGCACGCCGAGCCGCCGGAACAGCCGCGCCTCGGCCGCCTCGACGCTGCGCAGCACGAACGAGTTGTGGTGGTGCCCCGCCGCGTCCGTGTCGACCCACTCGACGGTGCGGGTCACCGCTTCGCGCACGACGGCGCCGCTCGCCTCCGTCACGGAGTCCTCCTGGGTTGTGCGATTCACTGAGAGTTTGTGGGGTCCCGTCCCGATCCTAGGGCGGGACGGGACCCCACAACGGGCGGGACGGGACCCCACAAGGGTCAGGCGTTCGCGAGGGCCTCGTGCTTCCGGGCCGCCGCCGGGGTCCAGCGCAGGTGGGTGGGCAGCTCGTCGGCGTCGGGCTCGCGCAGGAGCGAGAGCCGCGGGCGGACGGCGTCCGTGCGAGCCGACGGGGGCTTCCGCCGGCCGGCGCGGAACTGCTGCACCCACTCCGCGCCGTCGCCGCGGTAGTCCTGCTCGGCGGCGGCGTGCAGCGTCCAGTTCGGGTCGTACAGGTGGGTGCGGCCGAGGGCGCAGAGGTCGGCGCGGCCGGCGAGGAGGATGGAGTTGACGTCGTCGTAGCTCGAGATCGCGCCGACGGCGATGACGGCTGCGCCGGTCCCCTCGAGGGCCTGGCGGATCCGGTCCGCGAACGGCGTCTGGTACGAGCGGCCGAACGCGGGCTTCTCCTCCTTGGCGATCTGGCCCGAGGAGACGTCCACGGCTGCGGCGCCGTGGGCCACGAAGGCCTGGGCGATCTCGACCGCGTCCTCCACCGTGTTGCCGTCCGGCAGCCAGTCCACCGCGGAGATGCGGACCGTGACGGGGCGCTCGGCCGGGAAGGCCGCGCGGACGGCGTCGAACACCTCGAGCGGGAACCGCAGGCGGTTCTCGAGGCTGCCGCCGTGCTCGTCGGCGCGGCGGTTCGAGACCGGGGAGAGGAACGAGGAGAGCAGGTAGCCGTGCGCGGCGTGGACCTCGAGCAGGTCGAAGCCGGCCTCCCCGGCGCGGCGGGCGGCGGCGACGAACTCGTCCCGGATCGCGTCCATGCCGGCCCGGTCCAGCTCGGCCGGGACCTGGTTCTCCGGGCCGTAGGCCAGGGCGGACGGCGCGACCGTCTGCCAGTTGCCCGACTCCAGGGGCTGGTCGATGCCCTCCCACATGAGCTTCGTGGAGCCCTTGCGGCCCGAGTGGCCGATCTGCGCGCCGATCTTCGCGGTCGAGGCGGTGTGGACGAAGTCCACGATCCGACCCCAGGCGTCCTTCTGCCCGTCCGTGTAGAGGCCGGCGCAGCCCGGGGTGATGCGGCCCTCAGGGGACACGCACACCATCTCCGTCATGACGAGACCGGCCCCGCCGAGGGCCTTGGAGCCCAGGTGCGCGAGGTGGAAGTCGCCCGGGACGCCGTCCACGGCGGAATACATGTCCATGGGGGAGACGACGACGCGGTTCTTCAGCTCGAGGCCGCCGATCCGGAAGGGCTGGAACATCGCGGGGCGGGACGCGCCGTCGCCGTGGCCGGCGGCGGCCTGGGACGCGGCGAACCAGGCGTCGACCTGCGCGGCGAACTCCGGGTCGCGCAGCCGCAGGTTCTCCTGCGTGATGCGGCGCGAACGGGTCAGGAGGTTGAAGCAGAACTGCGTGGGCTCCTGGGACGTGTACATGCCGATGTTCTCGAACCACTCGAGCGACGCCTGGGCGGCGCGCTGAGTGGACTCGACGACGGGGCGCCGCTCGGTCTCGTACGCCTCGAGGGAGGCCTCGAGGGTGGGGTGCTCGTGCAGGCAGGCCGCGAGCGCGAGAGCGTCCTCCATGGCGAGCTTGGTGCCGGAGCCGATGGAGAAATGCGCAGTGTGGGCGGCATCGCCGAGGAGCACCACGTTCCCGTGGCGCCACGAGGCGTTGCGCACGGTCGTGAAGTTGATCCACTTCGAGTTGTTCGCGAGGACCTCGTGGCCGTCGAGCTCCTCGGCGAAGATCTGGCGGACCTTGGCGATGGCCTTCTCGTCGGAGACGCCGGGCGGGAAGGCGGTGCCCTCGGTCTCGTCGAACCCGGCGGCGCGCCACACGTCCTCGTGCATCTCGACGATGAAGGTCGAGCCCTCGTCGGAGTACGGGTACCCGTGGATCTGCATGGTGCCCCACTGGGTGTCCTTGACGAAGAACTGGAACGCCTCGAACACGAGGTCCGTGCCCAGCCACATGTACTTGTTGGGGCGCACGTCCAGGCTCGGCCCGAACGAGTCGGCGAACTTCGCGCGCACGGCCGAGTTCACGCCATCGGCCGCGAGGACCAGGTCGTAGTCGCGGGAGAGCTCCTCGACGTCGGGGGCGACGGTGGAGAAGCGGACGTCGACGCCGAGCTCCGCGGTGCGACGCTGGAGGAGCTGCAGGAGCTCCTTGCGGCTCATGGCCGCGAAGCCCTGTCCGCCCACCGTGTGGCGGACGCCGTTGAGCGTGATGTCGATGTCCGTCCAGCGGGCGAACCGCTCCGACATGTACTCCGCGACGACCGTGTCCGCGTTGCCGATCCCGCCGAGGGTCTCGTCGGAGAACACGACCCCGAAGCCGAAGGTGTCCTCGGCCCGGTTCCGCTCCCACACCGTGACCTGGTGGGACGGGTCGAGCTGCTTCATGAGGGCGGAGAAGTACAGGCCGCCTGGGCCGCCGCCGATGACTGCGATCTTCATGGGGAGTCTTCCTCTCAAACCTGGGTGCCGTTGGTGGCGGCCTGCTCGCGCAGGCGGTAGTGCTGGAGCTTGCCGCTCGGGTTGCGCGGGAGGGCTTCGACGAAGCGGACGTCGCGCGGGTACTTGTAGGGGGCAATGCGGGACTTGACGAAGTCCTGGATCTCGCGCCGCTTGGCGTCGTCGCCCTCCACGCCCTCGCGGAGGACGATGAACGCGCACACCACGGTGCCGCGCTCGGGGTCGGGACGGCCCACGACGCCGGACTCCATGACGTCCGGGTGCTCGTTGATGGCGGCCTCGACCTCGGGGGCGCCGATGTTGTAGCCGGAGGAGACGATCATGTCGTCCGCGCGGGCCTGGTAGTAGAAGTAGCCGTCGGCGTCGCGGTAGAAGGTGTCGCCCGTGACGTTCCAGCCGTTGACCACGTAGGAGGCCTGCCGCTCGTCGTCGAGGTACCGGCATCCGGTCGGGCCGATGACGGCGAGCCGCCCGAGCTCGCCGGGCGCCACCTCGTTGCCCTCGTCGTCGAGGACGGTGGCCCGGTAGCCGGGGACGGCGCGGCCCGTGGCGCCGGGGCGGATGTCCTCGCCTGCGGCGGAGATGAAGACGTGGAGCATCTCCGTGGCGCCGATGCCGTTGATGAGCTTGAGGCCGGTCTCCTCGTAGACGTGCTGCCACGTCTCCTGGGGGAGGTGCTCGCCGGCCGAGACCGCCTTCTGCACGCCCTTGAGCAGATCCGCGTGGCCCTCCTTGAGGATCGCCCGGTACGCGGTCGGGGCAGTGGCGAGGATCGTGACGCCGTGCTCTGCGACGAGCTCGGCGAGCTGGACCGGCGTCGTGCGCTCGGTCAGCAGCGCCGAGGCGCCGAAGCGCAGCGGGAACACCACGAGGGAGCCGAGCCCGAACGTGAACGCGAACGGGGCCGAGCAGGCGAAGACGTCGTCCGGGGTGGGCTGCAGGACGTGCCGAGCGAACGTGTCCGCGTTGGCGAGGATGTCGCGGTGGAAGTGCATGGTCACCTTGGGCACCCCGGTGCTGCCGGAGGTGGGGCCCAGGAGGGCGACGTCGTCCGCCGCGGTCTGCACGGCGTCGAACGTCCCGCTCTTGGCCGCCGCGCGGGCGGTGAGGTCGTCCGGGCCCTCGCCGCCGTACCGGACGACGGTGGGGCGCACGACGGCGGCCGGGGCACCGAGGCCGGCGACCGCGGCGTCGAGGTCCTCGGCGAATCGGTGGTCCACGAGCGCCACGGTGGGTGTGGTCCGCTCGAGGATCTGGGCGATCTCGGGGGCGCGGAGGGCGTGCATCGTCGTCACGACCACCCCGCCGGCCTTGAGGACGCCGAGCCAGGCGGCGACCGTCCAGGGGTTGTTCGGGGAGCGCAGGAGGACCCGGTTGCCGGGCACGAGGCCGAGGTCTTCGGTGAGGACCTGCGCGACTTGGTTGGCGTGCCTCTGGAGCTCGCCGTAGGTCCAGCGGGTGCCGTCCGGGGCGATGACGGCGGGGCGGTTGGCGCCGAAGCGCTCGACGGCGCGGTCGATCAGCGCCGCACCGGCGTTGAGCCGGTCGGGGTACTGGAGCTCGGGGAGGGTGAACTCGAAGGTCGGCCACTGCTCGGCCGGGGGAAGGTTGTCCCGCGCGAACGTGTCCGCGTGGGCGGAGGGTGAGAGAGCCATGGCGCACCTTTCGTGATGTGCGGGTGGGGCACGGGTGGGGGTCTGTGGAGGCGGGGGGCCCGGGGCCGGGACGTCAGTGTCCGGGCCGGACCAGGGCCTCCTGGGCCACGGTCGCGACGAGGCGGCCGTCAGTGTCGTAGAACCTGCCCAGGCCGAGGCCGCGCCCGGACTGGGCGCCGGCGGCCTCCTGGACGTAGAGGAGCCAGTCGTCCACGCGCGCCGGGCGGTGGAACCACATGGCGTGGTCGAGGCTCGCGGTCGTGAGGCCCGGGTCGGCCCAGGCGAGGCCTAGGGCCCGGAGGGTGGGCTCGATGATCGTGTAGTCGCACACGTAGGCCAGCGCCGCGGTGTGGAGCTGGTCCGCGGTGAGGGCACCGGCCGTGGCGCCCTCGAGGGGGCTGAAGGCGCGGACCCACACGGCCTGGTGCGGCACCGGCTCGCCCTCGACCCGCACGTACACGGGGCCGGGGACGTGCCGCGTGTCGAACGAGCGGCCGCCGGACCAGTAGGCCTTGGCCTCCTCGGTCATGGTGCCGGCCTCGCGGGTTCCGGGCTCCACGTCCGCGAGGTACTCGGCCGAGGTCGGCAGCGTCTCGGGGGCCGGGACGCCGGCGGGCATCGCGGGGGCGAGCTCGGCGCCGTCCTCGGGCACCTGGAACGAGGCGAGCGCGGCGTAGACGGGCTTGCCGTTCTGGTACCCGCGGACCTGCCGAGTCGAGTAGCCGCGGCCGTCGCGCAGCAGCTCGACCTCGTACCGGACCTCGGCGCCGATGTCGACCGGCCGCATGAAGTACGAGTGCATCGAGTGCAGGCGGCGGTCCGTCCCGGCGGAGAGCATCGCGGCCGCGGCGGCCTGGGCCACCATGTCGCCGCCGTAGGCCTTGGGCCACGGGCAGGGCTGCGTGGTCGCGGTGAAGGCGAGATCGAAGTGCTCCGGCTCCGCCGGGGTCAGCTCAAGCGCGGCGAGGAGGGTCTCCGCGGTGCCGCCGCGCGGCGTCGTGCGCGTCTCCTGGGTCCCGGCGCTCATGCCCGACGGAACCCCTCGAGCTCGGAGTCGTCGACGTCCTCGAGGTTCACCACGATGTTCTCCGGCGTGCGGGCGGTGAGCCAGACGAGCTCCTCGGTGGTGGACATGTTGGCCTCGACGTGCGGCATGAACGGCGGGACGAAGACCCAGTCCCCCGCGGTCATGTCGATGTAGTCCTTGTAGCCCTCGCCGAAGTAGATGCGGCCGTGGCCGCGGAGCACGTACCCGCCGGTCTCGGCCTCCCCGTGGTGGTGCGGGAAGGAGCGGTAGCCGGGCTCGTTGGAGACCTGGCCGAACCAGATCTTGGTAGCAGGGGTGTGCTGGATCGAGACGCCGGAGACGCGCACGCACTGCCCGGACTGCATCGTGGATGTGTCCTCCTGCCCGGCGCGGGTCACGACGGGCACGACACGGCCGTCGGGCTGCGCGTAGACGGAGTTGTCGCCCTCGGTCGCGTACTGGGCCTGCTGGGTCTCGGTCTGCTGAGTCATCGTGGCTCCTTTGCCTTGTCTCTAGTGTGTCGGTGTCAGTCGGTGAAGCGGATGGTGTTGGCCAGGCGGCCCAGGCCCTGGGCCTCGACCACCACCGTGTCGCCGTCGGCGAGGTACCGCGGGGGCTTCATCCCCATGCCGACGCCGCCGGGAGTGCCGGTCAGGATGACGTCGCCAGGGCGCAGCACGGTGAACTGGGAGATGTAGGCCACGAGGGCGGGGGCGCTGAAGACGAGTGTCTTGGTGTTGCCGGTCTGGCGGCGGATGCCGTTGACCTCACAGGTGATCTCGACGCCGGCCTCGGGATCGAGGGCGTCCGCCGTGACGAGGACCGGGCCCAGCGGGTTTGTGGCGTCCCAGGCCTTGCCCTGGAACCACTGGAGGGTGCGGTTCTGCCAGTCGCGCACCGAGATGTCGTTCGCGAGGGTGTAGCCGGCGATCCCCTGCCGCGCCTCCTCCTCGCCGGCGTTGCGCAGCTCGGCGCCCACGACGACGGCGAGCTCGGCTTCCCAGTCCAGCGCACCCTGGGCGGCGGCCGGCACGGCGAGCTCGTCCGTGGGGCCGGTGAGCGTGTCGGCGAACTTCGCGAAGAGGGTGGGGTGCTCGGGGAGGTCGCGGCCCATCTCGAGGATGTGGTCGGCGTAGTTCAGTCCGCAGCAGATCACCTTGCGGGGGGCCGGGAGCGGGAGGACGAGCTCGGCGTCGTCCACCGCGACCGGGGCCACGGCGTGCGGCGCGGTCCCGGCGAGGGCGGCCTGCGCCGTCGTGCGCCACGCGGCGTCGGTGAGGAGCGCGCTGAGGTGCGGCGCGCCCAGCGGCAGCCACTGGTCCCCGCTGCGCACGGCGGCACGGGTTCCCTCCGCGGTCCGGATGGTGGCCAGTTCCATGGGGCTCCTCCCTGGGTCCTCGAGCGACTTTCCTGAGTATGTCGCTTTCTTGACGTTCGTCAACTAAGCTCAACGTAACACGGCTCACACCGCCGTGACTAGCCCCACACTGGAACGAGCCCGCGAGGGATGCAGGAGGACACCATGGAGGCCACCATGACGCGCAAGGAGACCATCAACCCGGCGTCGCTGCCCAAGCCCTCGGGCTACGCGCACGGGATCAAGGTCGGGAACACCGTGTACCTGGGCGGCCAGACCGCCCTGGATGCGGACATGAAGATCGTGCCCGGCGGGATCGTCGAGCAGTTCAAGCAGGCGTTCGGGAACGTCCTGGCCACGCTGGAGGAGGCAGGTGGGAAGCCCGAGGACCTCGTCGACGTGACGATCTACCTCACCGACGTGGACGACTACATGGCCAACGGGCGCGAGATCGGGCGGCTGTGGCGCGAGATGGCGGGCCGCGAGTACCCCGCCATGGCCGGGATCGGCATCACCCGGCTCTGGCAGGAGGAGGCGCTCATCGAGATCAAGGGCGTCGCAGTGATCGGGTCGGGCGCGGCGGCGGAGTAGGGCTGGGCTCCGGGGCATCGGGCGCCGGGCGCCGCCCCGCCCCGTCCCGCCCGCCCGGTTGCGGGGTCCCGTCCCCGTGGTTGCGGGGTCCCGTCCCCGTGTTTGCGGGGTCCCGTCCCCGTGTTTGCGGGGTCCCGTCCCCGTGGTTGCGGGTCCCGTCCCCGGAGCAGGAATGCGGCCGGCCGCCCACACCGACCTCTCGACCTCCTCTGCGCCCGGTCGCTATCGTGGTCACGCTGGTGTCCACCCGGGACCTGAAGGAGCACGCCATGGGCATCCTCTCCATCGACCTGTTCATCACCCTCGATGGCGTGTACCAGGCACCGGGCGCCCCAGACGAGGACCGCGAGGGCGGCTTCGAGTTCGGCGGGTGGCAGGCGGCGTACTCCGACGAGGAGGCCGGGGCCGCGATCGTCGAGGGCATCGACCGCATGGACGCTCTGCTCCTGGGACGCAAGACCTACGACATCTTCGCCGCCTACTGGCCCTTCCGGAGCCCGGACGACCACATCGCATCGACCCTGAACGCCCTGCCCAAGTTCGTCGTCTCGCGCACGCTGACCGACGCATCCTGGAAGGGCACGACGGTGCTGGCCGGCGCCGCAGAAGTCGCTCCGCTCAAGGACCGGTTCGAGGACATCCACATCATCGGCAGCGCGGCATTGGGACGCTCGCTCCTCGAGGCCGACGTCGTCGACCGCCTCAATCTCTTCGTCTACCCGCTGACCTTCGGCTCGGGCAAGCGGCTGTTCCCGGATGGCACCGGGGTGCCCGCCGCGTTCCGGTTCGTGCAGCCGCCCCAGGCGTTTCCCCACGGAGCGGTACTGCTCGCCTACGAGCGCGCAGGGGCGCCGATCACGGGGATCACCATGGGGGAACAGTAGGAGCCGGCGTCCATCTGAAGACCCGGGCCGAGCCGGCCTGGCGGGGAGCCCCTCGCTTATCCCGCCAGCACCTTCTCCGCATGGCGTCGGGCGGGGCCGGCGAGCTTCGCGTGGAGCTCCGCGAACAGCCGCTGCGCCACAAGCCCCTGCCAATTCCCGGGCAGATACTCGGCCGGCAGTCCCGGGTCCAGATACGGGAGCCGCCGCCAGTGCGTGAGCAGCGAGACGTAGTCAGTGAACGCGGCGGCGTCGTCCTCCGCGGACGACGGCGGCGGCGCGCCTTCCCAGCGTTCGCGCACCTCACGTTGGCCCTCCACGAACTCCGCGTACGTGGCGTCGAGCGCCTCCAGGTCCCACCACTCGGCAACGCGGCCGCGCATGCCCGACCCCTCGCCGTCGTCCGCGTACTCGGCGCGGAAGAACTCGACGTAGCCGGCGGCGCCGGCGCGAGCGAGACGTCGCCGGGCCTCCCTCTCGAGTGACGCCGGGGCGATCCACAGCCCCGGCGAGACGGCGCCGAAGCCCAGACGTGTGAAGGCGGCACGGATCTGGTGGCGGAGGGCGCGCTGCGACTCCGGCACGGAGAAGGCGGCGAGCAGCCACGGGTCCTCAGGGCGGGCGCGCCGGGGCGAGAAGATGCGCTCGTCGCCCTCGGAGAAGACCTCTTCGAGGCCGGGGCCCAGGCGGTAGGCCGCGGCGTTGCCGAGCTTCACGCTCTCGAGGACACCGCGCTTCTTGAGCCTCGAGACCGCGGAGCGCACGCCCGCGCCCTCGACACCCAGGTCGCCGAGCAGCCTCACCAGCCCCGCGACCGGCAGAACGCCGCCGTGCTCACGCGCGTAGAGGCCGAACACTGTGACGATCAGCTGCTGGTGCCGCGGGGAGGCGGCCGCGGCCTTGGACTCCGCTGCGGCGACGGTGGACATGCCTCCGAGCCTACCGCCGGACTCCGCGGAGCGGCGCTGAGCGCGGGGGCAACGAGAGGGTGAGCCGGCGCGTCACGGGACGAGACCCCGCAACGCACGGGACGAGACCCCGCAACGCGCGGGACGAGACCCCGCAACGCGCGGGACGGGACCCCGCAACGACCGGCCCTACGGGGCGAGGACGCCCCGGACGAAGTCGGCCGCCGGGCCTGCGTGTGCCTCGCGGATCCGCAGGAACAGGGCGATGCACTCGGGCCCCGGCCAGTCCTTGGGCAGCAGCTCTGGGGGCAGGCCCGGATCGAGGTACGGGATGACCCGCCACGCGTCGATGCATCCGACGTAGGCGGCAAAGCTCTCGGCGGCGCCCTGGCTCCGCTCAGCCACGTCCGACTGGCCCTCGATGAACTCCCGGTGCAGCGCAGCGATCCCCTCGAGGTCCCACCACTGTCCCACCTGCCCGGCGGCGACCGGCCCCGCGGGCAGCCCCCGCGCGGTGAACAGCACGACGTGCCCGGACAGGCCGAGCCCCCCGACGGCGTCCTCGACCTCGCCGCGCAGGAAGTCCGGACAGATCCACACCCCGGCCTCCACGGTGCCGCAGCCGATCCACTTCAGCTGCTTGCGGAGCTGGTGCCTGGCGTCCCGCATCGCCTCCGGCACGGAGAACACGATGAGGCACCACTCGCCGTCGGCCGCCATGGCCCGCGGCTCGTGGATGCGCCGGTCGCCGCGGGCGAGCATCGCCTCGGCGCCGGGTGCGAGCGCGAGGCCGGCGACGCCGTCGTGCGCCTGAGCATGAAGGAGGCCGCGCGCCTTGACACGGCTCAGCGCCGTGCGCGCCTGCGGCACAGGCACGCCGAGGGCGCCGAGCAGGGCCAGGAACGCGTCGGTGGGCATCCAGCCACCGGCTTCGCGCAGGTACAGCCCCACCACCGTGCGCAGGAGGGAGACGGCGCTGCCGGGACGCGAGACCATGTCGTCCGCGACGCGCGGCGAGCGTCCCGCCTGGAGGCTCTGGGTCATGCGAGCTCGGTCAGGGCGCCCCGGATTGCCTCGATCCCGGCCTCCACCTCGGCGAACGACGTGCTCAGCGGCGACAGCCCGATCCGCAGCCCGTGCGGGGGACGGAAGTCGGGGATGACGCCCCGCTCCCACAGCAGCGCGGTGACCCCGCGGAAGCGCGGGTGGTTGATGGTGATGTGCGAGCCGCGCACCGACGGGTCGCGCGGGCTCGCGAACTGCACCCCGAGCGGGGCCAGGTCGCGGTCCGCGAGGGACGCGGCGAACTCGGTCAGGAGCACGGACTTGGCACGCACGGCCTCGATCCCGCCCGCCTCCGCGATCAGCTCGACCATGGCGGAGAGCGGCTGCATGGCGAGGATCGGCGGCGTGCCCGTGATGAAGCGGCGCATGCCGGCGGCAGGGACGTAGGACTCGGTCATGCCGAACGGGTCGGCGGCGCCCATCCAGCCCCAGATCGGCTGCTGCAGCGTCTCCTGCAGGCCGGCGCGCACGTACCCGAACGCGGGCGAGCCCGGGCCGCCGTTGAGGTACTTGTAGGTGCAGCCCACCGCCAGGTCCACGCCCCACGCGTCCAGCTCGACCGGCACCGACCCCGCCGAATGGCACAGGTCCCACACCACGAGCGCCCCGGCGCGGTGCACGGCGTCGGTGATCGCGGGCGCGTCGGCGACGTACCCGGACCGGTAGGCGATGTGGCTCAGGAGGACGACGGCGGTGCGCGGCGAGAGCGCGGCCTCGACGTCCGCGGCGGTCACTCCGGTGGCGGGGTCGGGCGTGATCCAGCGGAGGGCAGCGCCGCGCTCGGCCGCGATGCCCTCGACGAGGAACCTGTCGGTGGGGAAGTTCTCGCGGTCGATCACGATCTCATCCCGGCCGGGCCCGGCGGCGTCGAGCGCCGCGCGGACCAGCTTGTAGATCATGACCGACGTCGAATCGGCCACGACGGTCTGCCCGGCCGCGGCCCCGAGGACCACCTCGGCGAGGCGGTCGCCGAGCCGGAACGGCTCGTCCATCCACTCCTCGTCCCAGGCCCGGATGAGGCGCTGGCCCCACGGCCCGGCTGTGAACGCGGCGAGCCGATCGCCGATGTCCGCGAGCGGCCGGCCGAGCGAGTTCCCGTCGAGGTACGCGACCACAGGCTCGCCCTCGGGCTTGAGGAACCGGCTGCGGAACGCGGCGAGCGGGTCGGCGTCGTCGAGCGCTGCCGCGTCCAGCGCGGGGAGGCCGACGACGGCGGGTGCGCGGCCGGCGTCGTGCGCGGCCGGGGCGGGGGTGCTGGGGAGGGTCATGATCAGGCTCCGATCGCCGTGCGGACGGCGTACAGCTCGGGGAAGAAGGTCAGGTCGAGGGCGCGCTTGAGGAAGTCGACCCCGGAGGAGCCCCCGGTGCCGCGCTTGAAGCCGATGGTGCGCTGGACCGTGCGCAGGTGCCGGAAGCGCCACGCCTGGAAGTTGTCCTCGAGGTCCACGAGGCTCTCACAGGCCTCGTAGAGGCCCCAAGGCGTGGAGTCCTCCTCGTAGATCCGCTGGAACACCGGCACGAGGTCCTCGCGGAAGGTCCACGGCTCACGCACGTCCCGGTCGAGGATGTCCTGCGGCACGTCGTAGCCGCTGCGGGCCACGAGCGCGAGGAACGCGTCGTAGACCGTGGGCTCGCCGAGGATCCGGGACAGGAGCGCGTGGGCCTCGGGCTCGGAGCTGAAGACGTCCAGCATCCTCGCGTGCTTGTTGCCGAGCACGAATTCGATGGCCCGGTACTGGTACGACTGGAAGCCCGAGGAGTTGCCAAGCGAGCCGCGGAACTGGGAGTACTCGCGGGGGGTGAGGGTGCCCAGGACGCTCCACTGCTCGGTCAGCGTCCGCTGGATCGCCTTGACGCGGGCGAGGCACTTCAGGGCCTTGCCGAGGTCATCGGCGTCCATCAGGCGGCGGGCCTCGAGCAGCTCGTGCAGGACGAGCTTGAGCCACAGCTCGCTCGTCTGGTGCTGGACGATGAAGAGCAGCTCGTCGTGGTGCTCGGGCTGGCTCTGCGGGCGCTGGCTGTGGAGGAGCTCGTCGAGGGCGAGGTAGCGCCCGTACGTCATGGCGCCGCGGAAGTCGGTGCGGACGCCGTCCTCGATCTGACGCACGCCAGCGGACTCGGCGGAGGTGGTCTGGGGCATATCCCCACGATATCAAATAAGTGACGAACGTCAAGCAAATGAAATTGACACTCGTCCGAGGCGCCGTGTGCCGCACGGCTGAGTGGGCCGGTTGGCGGCTGTCTCCTTCTCGGCGTCTTGCCGTTGCTGTACCTTGACCCCACAGACACAAGCGCGAGATCACCCGCTCCGAAGGAACTCGATGCAGCGCCCGCAGGTTGGATGCGTCTCGATGCCGGCAGCAAGGCGGAGATGATGGAACCCCATGCCCTGGACTTCCCCAAGATCGACGCGGTACTGCGCGCCGACGGCACCGGAGAGGTCACCATCGACGGCACCTCCCACCCGCTCCAGGCGGACGACGAACTTGCTGCCCTGCGAGAGGCCCTGACCCTCATCTCCGGAACGGCGATCCGGCTCGGGCGGCCCGTGAAGGTCACCACGAGGGATGGGGAAGGCCAGAGCCTCGTGGTCGTGTCACCGGACGGCACGTTCACAGAGGTCGCGGCCCCCGATGCCACCGGCGCAGGGCCGCAGGGCCGCCCGCCGGAGCCCGGCTGGCCTCCCGCGGAATCCGCCAGACCGCACCCGTCGCGCACATCCTTCCTCCCTCAGGAACAGGCGGAGGAGCCTGCGACGCAGGGATGGCGAGGGATCCTCACCCGTGCCGGGTTCCGGATGCCGCCCGGCGCTGCCGAGCGCACCGAGCGCGCGGACGTGCAGGCCGTCACCCAGCACTGGCCGGGACCCCGCACGATCGCGGTTGTCAATGGCAAAGGCGGCGCGTCCAAGACCCCCAGCACGATCCTCCTCGCCGCCGTGTTCGCACGCGAGGGCGGCGCCGGCGTCCTGGCCTGGGACAACAACCAGACCCGGGGAACGCTCGGCTGGCGCACCGAGCAGGGACCGCACGAGGCCACCGTGCTCGACCTCCTGCCCCAGGTCGAACCTCTGCTCGGGATCGCCGCCCAGTCCGCTGACCTCGCGCGATTCGTGCACCATCAGACGCGCGACCGCTTTGATGTCCTCCGAAGCAAGCCGATGGCCCTTGCCCACGAGCAGCGTGTGGAGCCGAACGATGTCGACGTGATCCATGCGGTTGCAGCCAAGTACTACCGCTTGATCCTCATGGACAGCGGCAACGACGAGAGCGATCCCATGTGGCTGCGCATGATTGACCGCACCGACCAACTGGTGGTCGCCACGACCACCCGGGACGACCATGCCGAGGCCGGCGCCCTCCTCCTGGAAGCGCTAGCGGAGCGGGACGAGCACTCCGCCAGGCTCGCCGAGCACGCGGTCGCCATCGTCAGCCAAGCCGATCCGAGGGCAACAGCGGACCAGGTCCGCCGGATCGCGGACGGGTACCGCCAGCTCGCACGCGAGGTCGTCACCATCCCCCACGACCCCGCCATGGTCGGCGGCCCGCTCCGCTACGGTTCCCTCCGGCCCGCGACCCAGCGGGCCTGGCTTGGCGCGGCCGCCGCGGTCGCCCGCGGGCTCTAGACCTGTCGGCTTCGCCGGGCCGCCGAGGCTCACCCTCCCGTCTGGGCCATCGCAAGGCCCGAGTCCAGGACCATCTCCGCCGTCGCCTCGTAATGGTGCCGCAGGCGCGCAGCCATCGCCTCGACGTCGTGCGCCAGTGCCGCCTCGAGCAGGCCACGGTGCTCGCCCTCGACGTCCCGCTGCGACGCGGCAGGCGCGGCGGAGGCCCAGCGCCGGTAGAGCTCGGTGGTGCGGCCGAGCTGGCTGGCCTGCCGGAGGACGGGCGCGCACGCGCAGGCCGACAGGAGCGCCTCGTGGAACGCACGGTGCGCCTCCTGCCACGCAGCAGTGGTGACGGCAGGATCTTCCGGGTCGCGCCGCGGCGTGCGCGTCAGCCGGTGGTAGGCGGCCATCACCGCGCTCTCCCATGCGACGTCCCCACGCGTGAGGCTCAGCCGCGCCGCGTACACCTCGGTCAGACACCGCAGCTCCGTCAGGTCGTGCAGCTCCTGCACATCCAGGTCCCGGACCGCGAACCCGCGCTGCGGTCGGAGGGTGACGAGGTCCTCAGCCGCGAGCCGGGTGAGGGCCTCACGAATCACCGTCGTGCTCGTGCCGAGCCTCGCGCCGAGCGCACCGGGTGCGAGGCGCTCCCCCGGGCGCCACACGCCGTCGAGGATCGCGGCGCGCAGCATGCTGTACGCCTGGCGTCCAGCCGTTCCCATGGTCCCTCCTCAGGCTCTCGACCGGCTGGTCACGGCTCGGCCCTGCGTACCGGCTCGCCGCGGGCGGGGTCAGGCACGTGGTCGGCGTGCACGACGCCGTCCGCGAACCCCACGGCTTGGACCTCGCCGGGCGCCGTGGTGGGGGCTTCGCCCGCCACGGCGCGGGCGAGCGGATCGCGCCAGACGCCGGCGACGGCGTCGAAGGCATCGTCCTCAAGGTCCGCGAGCATGGGCGAGTCCCGCCACTGGCCGCGGTCCCCGAACAGGAACGGCACGTCGAAGCAGTGGGCGGAGCCGGCACCACCGGCCGCCTCGACGTCGAGGCGCGAAACGTGGACAGCCACCCCGGCCGAACGCAGGTGCCCCGCCAGTTCGCGGGCTGCACTGGCGAACTGGTGCTCCGTCATGTCGGCGGTCATCTGCCCCCACGCGCTGTCAGCGGCAGGGAGCTCGCCGGGCGTCGCGAAGTGGGCCGCCCGGTACGCGTCCGCTGCCGACGAGGGCAGGCTGCCGGCCACGTGGGGCGGAATGAAGGCACGGGCCTCATGGGCCGTCGTCGCCAGCAGGACCTGTTCCACGCCGGCCAGCCGCCCCACGGCTGCGTCCCAGTCCTGGACGTCGCCCGGAAGCCGACCGCCGGCAAGCGGCTGGACTCCCAGACCGCGGCCCGCCCAGGCCCGGTTCACCTCCGCCGAGGCCGCCACGAGGTCGTCGGGCCTGCGCTCAGAACGGTCGGCGCCGCCGAGCGCCTCAGCGAACACCCGGCGCCTGGCGGCAGCGCCCTCGGGACCCGGCGGAGGCTGGTACGGCAGGCTGTAGAGGGCCAGCCGTCTGATCCGCCCGGCGAGCGCGGGATCCTGCGCGGCTGCGAACGCGAGCCACGCCCCGGCCGACTGGCCTGCCAGGGTCACGTCGTCCGGGTCTCCGCCGAAGTGGGCCGCGTGGTCGATGGCCCACTGGACCGCCGCGACGGCGTCCGCCACGGCCGGTGCAGTGCCGTCGGGTCCGGGGATGAAGCAGGCGGCCGCCCCGAGCCGATAGGCGGGGACTGCGATGACCGCGCCGATCCCCTCGGCAAGGGCCGACGCGTCGTGCCAGCGGACCGATGCGCCGCCCGAGACGTACCCGCCACCGGGCAGGAACACGACGAGGGGCGCGTTGGGAGCCGCTTCGGCGGGAGCGTACACGTTGATCTGGAAGGCGTCCTCGTCCTGCTCGACCTCGCCTGCCGCGGGGCCGAGCAGCCAGTCCAGGCCCCCGGGCTGCTGGGGGAACACGACCGCGTCCTCCACGGTTCCCGCCGCGGCCGGCGGGACGGGCACGGCAGGCGGGAGGACGCCGTCGCCCGCTGGACCGCCGAGTCGCGCCCACCGACAGCGGGTGACGACGACGCCACGCGTCGCGCGGCCGTCGCCCGCCTCCTTCGCGTGCCCGTCGAGCGCGAGGCTCATCGGATCGGCTCGTACTGCTCGGGGTCGAGGGAGCGCGTGAGGTTCCAGTACTCAAGGACCGGCAGGGGCCAGATCTGGGAGACCCGGCCGAACCGGTTCTTGTACCAGGTGTGCACACTGGGATGGCCCCAGGCCTTGGTGGCGCTGGCGGCATCGAGTCGCTCGTAGAACTCGTCCAGGGCCTCCTGCTTGAGATCGATCGCGGACCACCCCTCGGAGAGCTCGCGGCGGATGGCGTCGAGCGCGTACTCGAGGCCGTACTCGATCATCGAGAAGAGGCTGCCGTTGACCACGTGGCCGGTGTTGGGCCCGGAGACGATGAAGAGGTTGGGGAAGCCGGGCACGGTCATGCCGAGGTAGGCCTTCGCGTCGCCGCCCCAGTAGGCGTGGAGATCCTGCCCGCCACGGCCCGTGATGGAGAGCGGCTCGAGGAACTCGCTCGCCTGGAACCCGGTGGCGTAGATGACGGCGTCGAGCTCGTGCAGGACCCCGTCTCCGTCCACGACGCCCTCGGGGACGAAGTGGTCCAGTCCTGAGGTGACGAGCTGCGTCTGGGGCTTGCGGAGGGACGCCGCCCAGACTCCGTTGTCACGCAGCATGCGCTTGCCGCCGAGGAGGTAGTCAGGGGTGACCTTCTCGAGCAGGTCGGGGCGGCCGGCGTACTGCTCGGCCAGAAGCGCGCGCAGGGACTCCTGGACGCGGTGATGGACCTCGGAGATGGAGTCCGGGCCGGTCCACTGCGGGTCGATGACAGTGGTGTGCTGGCGCCCCTCGACGCCGAGCCAGTGCTGCCACAGGCGCAGCCACTGGCCGAAGTGGGGCAGGTGCTCGGAGAGCCACAGGACGGCATCAGGCATGCTGTCGTAGTACATGGGCGTGGGCAGCATCCACGGCGAGCTGCGCTGGAAGACCGTGAGCGATGCGACGCGGTCCACGATCGCCGGGACGATCTGGTAGGCGCTCGCGCCGGTTCCGACCACGGCGACCCGCTTGCCGGTGAGATCCACCCCGTGGTTCCACTCGGCGGAGTGCATCTGCGCACCGGTGAACGTCTCGCGGCCCGGGGTGTCAGGGATCTTGGGCCGGTCGAGCTGGCCGACGGCGGTGAAGACGGCGTTCACCCGGTGGACGGCCGGCACGCCGTCGACCGCGACGCGCACGTCCCACATGCGGGAGCCCTCGTCCCACGTGATGGCCTGGACATCCGCCCCGTAGACGATGTCGTCGAGGAAGCCGCCCCGCTCGGCGACTTCCCTCGTGTACGCGTGGATCTCGGCGCCCTCGGAGAACTGCTGGGGCCAGTCGTCCCGCTGGGCGAAAGAGAAGGAATAGGCGTAGTTGGGGGTGTCGAGGCGCACGCCGGGGTAGGTGTTCTTCCACCACGTCCCTCCCACGTCGTGGCCCTTCTCGAAGACCCGCACGTCGATCCCCGCCTGCTTGAGCCGGTACGCCGAAGCCATCCCGGCGACTCCGGCGCCGATGACGGCGGCGGTGAAGTTGCGTCCCGGAGCCACCTCGTCGACGCGCCACCGGGGGCGCCCGTTCGCCTGGGGCGCAAGGGCCATGTCGTGCTTGAGGAGGGGGCGGTACGCAGCGTCGGCGCCGTTGGTGATCCAGTCGACGACAGCGTCAGCCTCGGCGTCGGAGAGCGTGCGGACCCGGGTGATGCGCTCGTCGCGGACTCTCCTGAGGGCGTCGAGGGCGAGGGCGCGGGCCTCGGCCTGCTGCTCTGCGCTCATGGCGCCATGCGGCTTACCGACGGTGTCCACCGGCGGCTGCGGGGGCCGGAGGCTGTCGCGCAGGAGGCTGAAGTCTCCGGTCGCGGCCGCGAGCGCGACCATGAGGGCCGGCAGCTCCACGCTTTGGACGATACGCGTCAAGAACGCATCATCCTCGGTGATAGGGGTGTATTCGTCTCGGGTGTAGAGGTCGTCGATGCCGCTCAGCACGTCGGCAGGGGCCAGGGATTCAGTCACGGTGCTCTCCTCGGATCACGCGCCGCTCGTGAGCGGCGTCACGTCTCCGTCCATAGTATCGATTAAAATGCAATAAACAAGAAAAATGCATTCTTTGCTTCTGGTGGCGTGTGCCTTCGCCCTCAGTTGGCCGCGGTCGACGCCGTGAGCTCGGCTTCAGCGCGGGGGATGCCCCCAGGCCCGCTCGCGTGCGCACCCCGGAATCGCGCCGGCCAGACTCCTTGCTTGCCGGGGGAGATGATGCCGCGGGGGTCGACAGCGTCCTTGAGGCGCTCCTGGAAGCGCAGGGCCGCATGGTCATTGAAGTCGAAGCCGGCAGCGATCCGGTCCATGTAGTCGACGTGGCTGCGATACGGCGCATAGCCATGGGAACGGGCAGCGTCGAGCAGGCGCGTGTAGAGCTCTCGGGCGCGCGCGAGCATCTCCTCGTTGCCGCGCTCGAAGAAGATCATGGTCACGTGCACCATGTGCCGCGGGTACAGGTGGTACCCGATGTAGAGGTCGAAGCCGTACTCCGCGTAGAGCGCCTTGGCCTCCTGGTAGAACGCGTACACCTCCTCGCCGCGCGCAGGGATGATGGGCGCGGCGTCGATGTGGCCGCCGTTCTCGGAGGCCCAGGCGACCGTGGAGAGGGGCTTCAGCGTCGGGACACCGGCCATCTGCGTACGGTCCGCCTCGGCGATGCGCTCGTGGTCGAGCCGGCGGCCCTCCTCGCCCTCGTACACCCGGGCGTCCACCCTTGCTCCCGGGACGGCAGCGGTGACGCGGTCCCGGACGATCTCCAGCCGCCTGCGGACGAGTCCCGGGTCGCCGTACAGCCCGAACTTGGCATTCCACTGCCCGATGCCGAAGTCGCGCCGCATCTCCTCCAGCCGCCAGTCCGGGATCGACCCTCCCCCGTCCCAGAAGTCCTTCCGAGCCCCGCGCATCGTTGCGGCGCGCACGACGTTCCCGCACAGCGCGT
The DNA here is from genome assembly GCF_039531875.1 of Sinomonas flava. Taxonomy (NCBI): domain Bacteria; kingdom Bacillati; phylum Actinomycetota; class Actinomycetes; order Micrococcales; family Micrococcaceae; genus Sinomonas; species Sinomonas flava. The sequence continues at coordinate 204,943 of NZ_BAAAQW010000006.1, forward strand.
TGTTCTGGATGACGTCCTCGCGCCGCAGCTGGGTGAGCACGTCGATCAAGGCTGGGAGGTCCTCCTCGCGCTCGACCATGATGTCCCCGTTGGCGAACGCCTGCGGGGCGGGCATGAGCCACAGGCCACCCGAAACGACGACGCCGAGGTTCGACTGTGTGAAGAGCCCGTCGAGGGTAGGGCCGAATCCTCCTTGGAAGATCGGCCCGAGGTCGGTGCCCTCCATCGCTCCCATGCCGGTGCGCAGCAGGTCGCCGTCCGGGAGCACAACCTCGACGCCGCACAGGCTCTTGACGTGGTCGCCCAGCGGGGTCATGCCATAGCCGCGGTCCAGCATGTTGCCGAGGATCGAGCCCCAGCCGAGCGCCGGAACGCTCATCCAGAGATTGAGGCCGTGCTCGCGGATGTACTCGAAGAGGTCGAAGAAGGTGACTCCCGGTTCCACGACGGCATAGCCGAGCCTGTCGTCGACGGCCAGGATGCGGTTCATGCGGGACAGGTCGAGCGCGACCATGCCCTGGTCCCGCGGCTCCGGGCCGCCGTAGCCCAAGTTCTTCCCGCGGGAGAACGTCCACAGCGGGGTTCCGGTCTCGCCAGCGAGCCGGACGAGGGCCTGGACTTCCTCGGTGCCTGCGGGCCGGACCCCGGGCCATGCCGAACGGCCGGGATTGAGCGGGTACGGGTCGAGGTATCCGTCCTCGGCGTCGGGACGGACCACATGCTCGGCGCCGACGATAGCGGCCGCACGGCGGAGGAACTCGTCGCGGGAGGAGGTGGCGGTATCTGCGGACATGTTCATTTCCTTCGTTCTTCTCAAGGCGTGGTCATCGGCTGGCCCGGGGAGGCCGCGCGGGACAGGCTAGGCTCGGCGCATGATCCCCGAGCAGCAGCCGGCGCTCACCCTCCGGCAGGCATGGCACTTCGTCCTCGCCGCCGAGTCGGGGACACTGGCGGAGGCAGCGCGTCGGCTGCACATGGCGCCCTCTGCCATCTCTACGTCGATCGGCGAACTCGAACGGGCGGTGGGGACCGAGCTTCTCGTCAAGCGCCGCGCCAAGGGAGTCGCCCTCACGGCGACGGGGCGCCAGGTGCTCGGGATGGCCCGCGAGCTCCTGAGCCTCGCGGACTCCATCGCGGCGCTGTCCCGGGAGGACCGCTCCCAGCTCCGCGGCCCGCTCACCGTGGGCTGCGACATCACGCTCGGACCCACCATCATCCCGGCGATGCTCACCGACTTCGCGCGCCAGTGCCCGGGCGTGGAAGTGGACTTCGTGGAGGGCTTCCACGAGGACGTGCAGGAGAGGCTGCTCGCCGGCGCGCTCGACGTCGCGTTCGTGTACGACGCCGGCGTGGACCCCGCGCTGACGACGGTCGCCCTGGCGGACGCGGCCCCGCATGTCCTCGTCCCGGCCGACCATCCTCTCGGCGACGCGGACGGCGTGCGCCTCGCCGACATCGCGCACGAACCGCTCGTCCTCTTCGACTCCCCTCCCCTGGGGAGCCGCGTGCTGCAGCTCCTCCACGACGCCGGCGTGGCCCCCCAGGTGCGGCATCGCTCGCGCTCCTACGCGACGGTGAGGTCCCTCGTCGCGGTGGGGCGCGGCGTCGCAGTCCTGTACCAGCAGACCGCGCTCGAGGCGCCGTACGCCGAGCTCGGCGTGCGGCTCCTCCCGCTGCGCGCGCGGGCCGAGCTGTCCCGGCCGGTCCAGGTCGCGCTCGCGAGCCCCCGCAGCACACGTCCCTCGGTCAGGGCACGCGCCTGGATCGACGTGGCGCTCGAGCTCTTCACCGAGGTCGGCGGGGACTGAGAGGCGCACCGTGGCCCCTCAGGCGAGGGCAGACTCGCGCGTGGCTGACGGGTAGGGGAGGCCGAGGTTCTCGCGAAGGGTGGTGCCCTCGTACTCGTGGCGGAAGTAGCCGCGCTCCGCGAGCTCCGGCACCAGCTTGTCGCAGATCAGTGCGAAGCCCCCGGGGTTGAAGGGAGAGTTGAGGTTGAACCCGTCGCATGCCCGGGCCTCGAACCACTCGATCATCCGGTCGGCGATGGCGCTCGGCGTCCCGGCCATCCACTGGTGGCCGGTCGAACGGGCCAGGTCCACGATGAGCTCGCGCAGCGTCATGCCCTGGTCCACGCTCTTGCGGCGGTAGATGTGGTAGCGGGAGCCCCGCGCAGGATCCTCCGTGAACCACTCGACGGGGATCGCCTCGTCGAGGTCGAGGGAGGAGAGGTCGAGCTTGAGGTCCGCGCCGAGCTGCCGGCGGCCGTTCTCCATGTGGATGTTGCGCGCCAGCTCCTCCGCGAGCTCGTCCGCCTCGGCCTGGGTGTCGCCGATGATCGGGAGGATGCCCGGGATGACCTTGATCAGTTCCGGATCCCGGCCCTTCGCGGCGGCCTTGGCCTTGAAGTCCGCGTAGAACTCGATGGACGGCTGCAGGAGGGGCTGGGCAGTGTAGATGCCGTCCGCCACTGAGGTCCCGAGCTCCACTCCCGGGCCGGATGACCCGGCCTGGACGAGGACCGGACGCCCCTGAGGCGAGCGCGGGCCCGGCAGGGGACCTTGGACGCGGAAGTACTCGCCGACATGGTCGATCTGGTGGATCTTCGAGGTGTCGGCATACCACCCCGACTCGCGGTCGTTGATGACGGCGTCGTCCTCCCAGCTGTCCCAGAGCTTCTGCACGACCTCGACGAATTCGGTCGCGCGCCGGTAGCGGGCAGGCCCGTCCGGGGCTTCCGTGAGTCCGAAGTTCTGGAAGCCGTCGGAGCTCGTGACGATGTTCCAGCCGGCGCGGCCGCCGGACATGTGATCGAGGCCGGCGAGCAGGCGCGCCACGTTGTAGGGCTCGTAGAAGGAGGTTGAGATCGTGCCGATGAGCCCGATGTTCTTGGTGACGGCAGCGAGGGCTGCGAGCGTCGTCATCGGCTCGTAGAAGCCGTTCATCTTGATGTCGCCGCGCATCACAGTGTTGGCGTGCGCGATGTCGCCGAAGAACACCGCGTCGAGCTTGGCGGCTTCGGCCATGCGCGTGAGGTCGGCGACGAAGTCGAAGGTGCCGAGCTCGTCCGCCCGGCTGCCGGGCATGCGCCAGCTGTCCTTGTGGTAGCCCGCCGGCAGCATGAAGGTGGTGAGCACCATGTGGTGTCCGCGCGAGTTGGTCATGAGAGTTCCTTTCAGGGCACCCGGCTGCATCGCCGCGGTGTACTTCCATCGTGGGACCCCAACTTCATCTGGTAAAGCATCGAAATTAGGGCTCAATGTTCTAAGAAATAGGCTTTATGGGACAGGTGGAACCTGGATCCGCAGACGCGGCTCGGCCGTGCTCAGCGAACGGCGGCCCTCGGTTTCCCCGTCTCCGCACGAGGTGCGGCGTCCGCTCCGAGCCGAGCCCCTTCTCGGCTGAAGAAGACAGCGACCAGGCCCGCGACGAGGATCAGCGCCCAGGCGACCCCGACGAGGGCGAAGCTGCCGTCGACCATGACGAGCAGGGTCGCGAGCATCGGCGTCAGGCCCGCCCCCAGGGTCGATGCCGCTTGGTAGGACAGAGACGACCCGGTGTAGCGGACCTCTGGCGGGAACTGCTCGGAGATGTAGGCGCCGATGGGCCCGGCGAGCAGGCCCTGGACGAGCCCGTTACCGACGATCACGGCTACCGAGAAGCCCCACAGGGTGCCGTTGTGGAGGAGGACGAGCGCCGGGTAGACCCAGAGGATCCCGAGCACCCCGCCGGCAGCAAGCACCGCCCTGCGGCCCAGCCTGTCGCTGGCCCGGGCGGCGGCGAAGCATCCGATGATGGTCACGACGGCGGCGATGCCCTTGACGTTGAGGATGCCCTCCCGGGAGACCCCCTCCGCGTTGGCCACAGACACGCCCCACGAGGTGAGGAACCCCTGCATCGTGTAGAAGCCGAGGGATGCCACGAGCGTGAGCACGAGCGGGCGCCAGTGCCGGCGGAACACCACGACGACCGGGAAACTCTTCCGCTTCCGCGAATCCGCCGCCTCGGAGTCCAGCGCCTGGAAGACGGGCGATTCGGCCACCTTGAGGCGGATGAGCAGGCCGATGAGGATGAGGACGGCGGAGAGCAGGAACGGGATGCGCCAGCCCCAGTCGAGGAAGGCGGGGCCGGTCAGCGCGGAGACCCCGGAGACGACGAACGTTGCGACGAGTCCGCCCGCCGGTCCGCCCGCGTTGGCGAAGGCGGCGGCGAAGCCCCTCTTTGACTCGGGCGCGTGCTCGAGGGCCATGAGCGTGGCGCCTCCCCATTCACCGCCCACGGAGATGCCCTGCACCACCCGGAGGATGACGAGCAGGATCGGAGCGGCGAGGCCGATCTGGGACTGGGTCGGAAGGAGGCCGATCGCCACCGTCGCGACGCCCATCAGGAGCATCGAGACCACGAGCATGCGCTTTCGGCTGACCCGGTCACCGAAGTGGCCGAAGACGACGCCGCCGAGCGGGCGGGCAATGTAGCCGACAGCCAGCGTGCCGAAGGAGGCGAAGAGGGCGACACCCGGGGGCAGGTTCGAGAAGAAGACCTTGTCGAAGATCAGGGATGCGGCAGTGGCATAGAGGATGAAGTCGTAGTACTCGATGATCGAGCCGATCGCGCTCGAAGCGAGGATCCGGCGCAGGTCTTTGGTATTCAGCGAGTCCGAGGGGTTCCCAGCTCGCGTCGTTGCGTGCGTCATGTGCGGGCCTTCCGGCGGGAGAGTCATGTGGTCCTCACCACAGGATGGCATACGCTGAACACGGTTTGAACATTTTCGGCCTAGAAAATATTTTCCTTGGCCGCCGCCACCCCTCCCCCACTGCGCGCGCGACGACACCCCCGCATGTGAGGCAGATCGCAGAAACACTTGCGCCGCGACTCCTCTACTTTGTAATCTCGAGTCAAGATTATATTTTCTGGCCCACGGCCACTACAGAAGGAGGTCACCGATGGTGGCACGCACGGGAGACCAGTACCGAGCTGGGCTCGTCGACAGCCGAGAGGTATGGCTGGGCAACGCACGCATCGACGTCTCGACGCACCTCGCTTTCCAGGGCTCCATCGCGGGAATGGCCGCGTACTTCGACTACCAGCACAAGTACGCCGACGACTGCCTCATGGTGGATCCCGAGACCGGCCAGCAGCACAACGTGTCCCTGATGCGGCCGCGCAGCGCGGAGGACATCGGCCGCCGGCACCGGGCGTTCGACCGGCTCGCGCGGTACTCCAACGGCATGCTGGGCCGCACCCCTGACTACGTGAACGTGGTCCTGGCCGGGCATGCGAGCCGCAAGGACATCTATGACCGCTCCGGCGACCCGGTGTACTTCGAGCGTCTGGAGGCCTACTGGCGGCTCGTGCAGGAGCAGGACCTCGCCCTCACCCACACGATCGTGCACGCGGCCATCGACAAGAGCGTCGGCGAACTGCAGGGCATCAACGAGGAGCTGACGCTGCGCGTCGTCGACCGCACTGAGCAGGGCCTGGTCGTCCGGGGCGCCAAGATGCTCGCCACGCTCGGCCCCATCGCCGATGAGCTCTACGTCTACCCCGCGACGCCGATCCAGAAGGGCTTCGAGGAGTACGCCCTCTCCTTCGCCATCCCGGTGGCGAGCCCCGGCGTCGTCGCCGTCTGCCGAGACCACTACGGGGTGGACATGGAGGTCGTCGACAGGCCCTTCTCCTCGCGGTTCGACGAGCAGGACGCGGTCATCATCTTCGACGACGTCCTCGTCCCCTGGGAGCGGGTCTTCATCGACGGAGACCTGGGGGTGTACAACGCCATCAACGCGGCGACGGCCACCGGCAACACCCAGCAGCAGACGGCAATCCGTGCCACCGTCAAACTCGAGTTCGCCTACGATCTCTGCACCCAGATGGCCCGGGTCACCGGCACCGAGGCCAAGCCGGACACGGCCGCAATGCTGGGCGAGATCTACTCCTACCTCCGCATCGCCCGTTCGGTGGTGGCGGATGCCGAGAACCGCGCCTCGGACTGGGGCGGTGGCGCCTTCTTCTGCCACGACGACATCTCGTCGCTGCGCACGGTCCTGCCCGTGTGGATGGCCCGGGTCAACGACATCATCAAGTCCATGGGCTCCCACAACCTGCTCGCCACCCCGACGGCCAGCGCGTTCGAAGACCCCCGGCTGGGGCCGCTGCTCCACAAGTACCTCCCCGGCGCGAACGGAATCGCCCCTGAGGAACGCGCCCGCATCTTCCGCACCGCCTGGGACTTCGCGGGATCTGCCCTCGGCAGCCGGATCGAGCTGTACGAGCGGTTCTACCTCGGTTCGGTGGCACGTGCCAGGGCGCTGGACCACCGGAAGGCCCAGGCCAAGGGTGAGACCGGCGCCTTCGCCGCGATGTTCGCCGAGGCCGGCATCGCGCCGGTACCGGCACCGGCCGAAGAGCTCGACGACCTCGCGGCGAGCAACGCCTGAGGCCGAAGCCACAGGATCCACGAAGGAGGCGATGAGGATGAGCGCAACCGCTGCCGACCACTGCGTGACGGACGACGGCGCCCGGGTCGCCGCGCGCGCCCGGCTCACCGCACATCTGGCGGCGCACGTCATGGACACGCAGCCGGAGGGAATTCCCGCTGAGGCGCGGGAACGCGCCGTCGTGCGGCTGCTCGACGCGCTGGGGTGTGCCCTGGCGGGGCACCGGGCCCCGAGAGGCGACCGCCTCCTGGCCCTCGCCCGCGGCTGGGGAGGCCAGCCCGAGGCCCGCATTCTCGGCACCTCCACCGCCGTCCCGTCGCGCACCGCGGCGTGGGCCGGGAGCGTGCTGACACGGTCCTTCGACTTCGAGCCCGTGAGCGCCGAGGGCCCCGGCGGCGAGGAGGTCGCAGCCCACATCACGGGCACGACCGTCCCGGTGGCCCTCGCCGAGGCGGAACGGCGCGGGGCCGGCGGTGCGGCCCTGCTCGACGCTCTGGTGCTCGCCGACGACATCACGGCCCGCCTCGCGGTGGGCAGCGGTTTCGACGTCTACTCCGGCCAGGACAACACCGGCACGGTCAACGGCATCGGCGCAACCGCCCTCGCGGCCAGGCTCGCTGGCATCGGGACGGACGGCCTGGTCGACGCGTGGGGCATCGCTGTACAGCAGCTCGGGGGGTCCGTCGCGCCGATCTTCGACCACGCGCCCGCGTTCCGGCTGCCGATGGCGTTCGCGGCGCAGGCCGGCATCACCGCCGTCGAGCTTGCCGGCATCGGCTACCGCGGCGAGGACGATCCGCTCGCAGGCCGCTTCGGCTTCCTCGACCGCTTCTGCTCCGAGCCGCGGCCGGAGGTCATGCTCGAACGCCTCGGCGAGGTCTTCTGCGCCGACCGCGTCATCAAGCCCTTCAGCTCGTGCCGCGCCAGCCACCCGAGCCTCGACGCGGCCGCTCGCCTGCATGCCCGGGGTGTGCGGCTCGATGATGCCGCGAGGATCCGTGTGCATGTCACTCCCCGCACAGCAGCAGGCTTCGTCGGGGCCCCCTGGCATCCCGGCCGCACCCCCGAGGTCGATGCCGCCTTCAGCCTCCGCTTCACCGCGGCGGCCGCGCTGGTGCATGGGACCGTGCGTCCCGAGCACCTGCTCACGGCGGCCGACCCCGAGATCTCAGCGGCCGCTGAGGCCGTTGAGATCGTGCCCTCACTCGCCCCGCGCGAGTACCTCACCGCAGAGGTCGAGGTGCTCCTGCACGACGGCGGCACGGTCCGCGAGCGGGTCGAGGCCCCTCTCGGCGACCGCCACCACTCCCCGCTCACGGACGCGCAGGTCGAGGCGAAGTTCCTCGCCAACGCGGACTTCGCCGGCATGAGCCAATCCCGCGCACGGAGGGCACTGGCCCTCGCGCGAGAACTGCCCGGCGCCGCATCCGTCGGGCCTCTCCTCGACTCGCTTGCACTCGACTGAGCGCGGCACCCTTCCCAGCAACCCAGCTTCCCGTCCAAAGGAGGACACCATGACCACCCAGCCCATCACCGCCGCCGGACCGGTCGTCGACCCCATTGTGTTCCGCAATGTCGTGGGGCACTTCGCCTCTGGCGTCACGGTCATCACGACCGTGGTCGACGGCAAGCCCTACGGCACCACGGCGTCCGCCGTCTCCTCCCTGTCGATGGAGCCGCCCATGATGCTCGCGTGCCTCAACCGCGCCTCGTCGACTCATGACCGCGTGGTCGAGGCCGGCGTCTTCGGCATCAACATCCTCGCCGAGGACCAGGCCCCGCTCGCGTTCCAGTTCGGCCGCAAGGGCGGGGACAAGTTCGAAGGGGTCGGCTACACCGTTTCCGAGAACGGCGTCCCGCTCCTGGACGGTGCACTGGCCACGATCGAGTGCCGCGTGGCAGAGACGGCCACGGGCGGCACCCACACCGTCTTCCTCGGCGTCGTCGCGCAGGCGAGCGCCGCGGATCGCCAGCCGCTCGCGTACTACCGCGGCACGATGGGGCGCCTCGAGCGCGTGCTCGAGGTGAAGGCCTACGACGGCGTCCGGGACTGGGTGCTCAAGCGGCGCACGCCGCTCGGTTCCGTCCTGGATCCGGTGGCCATCGGAGAGGCTGTCCGCTCCGAGCCCGAGCAGGTGCAGAACGCCCTCGTGAAGCTCACCGCAGAGGGCCTCGTGACGCGCAATGACGAGGGACTCCTCGAGCCGCAGCCCATCACGGCCGAGACGACCGACGCCGCGTACGACGGACGGGCCACCATCGAATCGGGCGTCATCGCCTCCCACCTGGGGCGCCTCAGCGACGGGGAGGTCGCCGAGCTGCGCCGGATCGTCGGCGAGCTCGAGGCCCTCCGGGCGGATCAGGCGGGCGACCTGGACGCGTTCCTCTCGCTCAATGTGGCGTACCACGACTGCCTCGTGTCGGTGGCAGGCTCCGCCGCGCTCGTGGACGCGTTCCGCCGGCTCGGGATCGGCACGGTGTGGCGTCAGGCGCTCACCGCCGACGAGTGGTCGAGGCAGCTCGAGACCAGCCACATCCACGCCCTCACCGAGGCGCTGGCTGCCCGTGACGGTGCGGCAGCGCAGGCCGCCCTCGCCGCGCACACGGCCTTCGCGAAGAAGCTTGCCCGGGACGTGATCGCCCGCCACGGCGGGACCGTCTGACGGCATGGACCCGCATGGGGGAAGGGGCGGGGCGCTGTGGGCGTCCCGCCCCTTCCCCGTGGGAGAGCACTGTCGGAAGGCTGGCCGTCAGAAGGTGATGACGGACCGGGCCACGGCGCCGGTCTCCTGACGGGCGTAGGCATCGTTGATCTCTTCGAGATCGATGCGCACCGAGACGAGTTCGTCCAGGTTGAGGCGACCCTGCAGGTAGAGGTCGGCGTAGAACGGGATGTCGCGCCGAGGGTCGGTGGAACCCATGTACACCCCTCGCATGGTGCGCTGGCCCAGCAGCAGGTCCCGCATGACGTCGACATCGAGCGGCGTGCCCTGGGGGATGCCGATGAAGTTCACGGAGCCGCCGGTGCGCGTCAGGCCGAGGGCCTGACGCTGGGTGGCACCGAGCCCAATGGCCTCGAACACGTGGTGCGCGCCGCCTTCGGTAGCGGCGCGGACCGCTTCGGCCGCGTCCTCCTCGGCGGGGTTCACGACGTGCGTGGCGCCGAACCGCCGCGCGAGAGCAAGCTTTGGCGGCTGCAGGTCGATGCCGACAACCGCTCGGGCACCGGCCAGGGCTGCGCCTTGGACAACGTTGAGGCCCACCCCGCCGAGCCCGACGACCGCGACCGTCTCCCCGGGACGCACCCCCGCCGTGTTGAGCACCGCACCCACCCCCGTCGAAACCGCACATCCGAGGACGGCGGCCTGGGCGAAGGGGATGTCGCGGGGGACCCTCACGAGCTTGTTGCGGTGCAGAAGGGTGCGCTCCGCGAAGCCCGCAACGCCGAAGGCCGTGACCGGAGCGCCATCGCGTGTGAGGCGTGAGGGCGCGTCCGCCGGCCGGCGGGCAGCGGCGGGATTGAGGCAGCGGAAGGGAGCTCCGGTGCGGCACTCGCGGCAGACGCCGCAGAAGTCGACCTCCGTTGCCACGACGTGGTCACCTACGTCGAGGTCGGTGACGCCGGGGCCCACGTCCACCACGATGCCGGACATCTCGTGCCCGGCGACCATGGGGACGGGGCGGCCCCGGTCCACTGAGGCGACCAGGTAGTCGGAGTGGCAGAGCCCCGCGGCCGCCACCTCCACCAGCACCTCCTCGCCCCGCGGGCGGTCCATGCCCAGGTCCTCGATGTCGAAGGTTCCGTCCAGCCTGTTGATGACCGCTGCTCGCATTCTTCCTCGCTTCTCCTGCGGCGGCACTCCCTACAGCGGAGCGCCGAATATTGCACTTATTGGATGACTATGCTTTTTGCCCGTGGCGTCGATGAAGCAGCACAGCAGGAGAGGCCGGGTCGTCAGACCCGGCCTCTCCTGCATCCCCAGAGACGCCTACTCAGTCCTTGCGCAGGCGGTGCATGATGCGCGCCCGAGCTTCCGCGAAGCGCGGGTCGGCCTTGGTCTCCAGCTGGTCGCGGTGGTCGCCGAACCCCGTCTCGATGACGTCGACGACGGTCGCCGGTTTGTTCGCGATCACTACCACCTTGTCGGCAAGGTAGAGCGCCTCGTCGATGTCGTGGGTGACGAGGAGGATGGTGACGCCGAGCTCCTGCTGGAGGTTCAGCACGAGGTCCTCGAGATCGAACCGGGTCTGCGCGTCCACGGAAGCGAAGGGCTCGTCCATGAGCAGCACCTTGGCCTCGTAGGCGAGCGCCCGTGCGATCGCCACTCGCTGCTGCATCCCGCCGGACATCTCCCACGGAAACTTGTGGCCCTGGCCCGCGAGCCCCACCGCGGCGAGGTTCTTCTCCGCGGCAGCGGTGCGCTCGGCCCTGCCCATCCCCTTTCCCTGAAGGGGGAAGGCCACGTTCTCCAGGGTCGTCATCCACGGCATGAGCGAGCGGCTGTAGTCCTGGAAGACCACCGCCAGGTCCGGATGAGGTCCGTCGATGACATCGCCCGAGACCGTGATCGTCCCGGACTGTGGCCGGATCAGCCCGGAGAGGCAGCGCAGCAGGGTCGTCTTGCCGACTCCGGACGGCCCCACGATCGAGACGAATTCGCCGGACGCGATGTCCAGATTGAGGTCGGCGAGGATCGGGTTGAGCGCGGCGCCGGTGCCATAGCTCATGGTCAGCCCCCGCACCGTCATCACGTCCTGGCTCCGCTCCGGGAGGTTGCGGACGCCGGCGTCGTCCTTGAGGGGCTGGTGCTGGATGGTCATGGTCTCTCCTGACGGCACGTGTTCCTGGATGGGCAGGGCGAATGCGGCCCAGATCATTGGGCACCCGATGCGTGGTACCAGCGCAGCACCCGGCGCTCGACAAGGACGAACAGCATCGAGAGCACATAGCCGACGACGCCGACGAGCAGCGCTCCTGCCCACGTCTGGGGCACCTGGAACGTCGCGGAGGAATTGAGGATGTAGAAGCCCAGCCCCTCGGTGGAGGCGAACATCTCCGAGACGACCATGACGGTGATCCCGATGGGCAGGGCCACGCGGATGCCGGCCATGATCTGGGGCAGCGCGGCGGGAAGGACGACCCGGCGGAAGTAGAGGGCGGGAGGGATCCGGTACACCCTCGCGAACTTCCGGACGGTCGGCTCCACGCCGAGGACGCCGTCGATCGTGTTGAGCAGGACGGGCCACATGCAGGCAAAGGCGATCGTTCCGACCTTCGGTCCCTGGCCCACGCCGAATGTGCCGATGATGAGCGGCACCAGCGCAGCTTGGGGAATGGACCGGAAGAAGTGGATGATCGGGTCGACGATTTCTCGGAGCCACCTCGCCTCGCCGAGCAGGATCCCGAGAAGGATCCCGACGCCGATCGCGATGGCAAGGCCTCCGAAGAGGTTTCCGAGGGAGTAGGCCGCGCCTGCGGCGATGACCCCATTGCCGAGGTCCCTGCCCAGGGAGGCCATGATGTCGGCAAGGGGCGGGATGAAGAAGTTGGTGCTCCTGGCGGACAGGAACCACCATGCGATGGCCGCCACCACCACGAGCCACGAGGCCTGGGCCACGCGCAGGGGCCCTGAAGGCCCGCCGCCGCGCCCTCTCCGCGAGGCGGACCGGGCCGGGCGGGGGTCGGCTGCCTGAAGGGCTGGACTAGTCATCGGTCTGCCTCTTCCATGTCAGGGCACGGGACTCGAGCCGCTGGAGCAGGACGGCGAGCGTCCAGCCCACGAAGCCCGTGAACAGCAGGTACGCGAAGGCGAGGTCCCAGCTGGCGTTCTGCTGCATCAGGGTGATCTGGCGCCCGATGCCGGGTGCCTGTGAGATCACCTCGACGCCGACGGCCACGAGGACCGAGATGGCCGAGGAGATGCGCACGCCCGTGGCGATGAAGGGCAGCGCCGCCGGCAGCAGGACGCGGCGGAAGCGCAGCAGCGGCGCGATCCGGAAGACCGCGACCGTGTCGGCCACGGCCGCCTCCTGCCGGCGGGCGCCGTAGATGGTCTGGATCAGGATGGGCCACAGCGCGCTCAGGGCCACCACCACGATCTCCATGCGGGAGTTGGAGCCGAGGAGCATGATGACGACCGGCATGAGTGCGAGGACGGGGAACGAGCGGCCGAAGTCGATGAGGATGGACGTCGAACGGTCCAGGAAGCGGACCGATCCGATGAGCAGGCCGAGCACGACCCCGATGACCGTCGCGATGAGCCACCCCACGAGCGCCGCGAGAAGCGTCATCCCCAACGCCTGCCAGAAGGCCGGATTCACGAGGGAGGCCCCGACGGCAGTGGCGACCGCGCCCACCCCGGGAACCATGGACGGCAGGACGCCTGAGGCGACGACTGCCTGCCACAGTCCGAGGAGGACGGCGATTGCGAGGAGACGCTGGGCCAGAAGCCACGCTCCGCGGGCGGATGTGCTGGTCATCGTCGGCTCACTTGCCAGCCTCGGCGCGCTGCGGGGCCTGGTCCCACAGTACGTCCTTCACCGCGACGTCCTTCTGGAGCAGCCCGAAGTGGCGCATGGCGTTGATGCCGTCCTGGGCCTCCTTGACGTTCAGGGTCACGTCGGCGGGGACGAACGTCTTGGGCGCCTTGGAGATGTCCGCCTGGTTCACGTCCGCATAGACCTTCTGCACATCCTGCAGGTGCGCCGGGTCGTTGTAGTAGGCGACGGCCTCCGTCATCGCATCCGTGAACTTCTTCGCCGTCGAGGCGTTCTGGGAGACCCACTGCGCGGTCGTCGTCCAGACCGTCACCGGCATGTCTGCCTGGTACTCCCGGACAGGATTCGAGATCGATGTGTAGCCTGCGGCGACCATCTGATGGTAGAAGCTCTCCGCCGGCACGACGGCGTCGACCGTGTTGCGCTCGAGAGCCGCCTGCATCCCGGAGTAGGGGATCGCGACCTCCTTGACGCCGCTCGTGTCGACACCGGCTCCCTCGAGCGCCTGGAGGACAGGGATGTCACCGCCGGTCTTGACGCCGTTGACCCCGATGGTCTTGCCAGCAAGGTCCTTCAGGCTCTTGACCGGCGAGTCCTTGGCGACGAGGACACCCGAGTTGTCGGACTTCGAGTCCACCATGCCGTTGCCGCCGATCACCTTCACGGGCACGCCCTTGGCAGCCGAGGTCGCGACGTTGATCCAGGAGCCGATGCCGATGTTCACGTCGCCCGAGACAACCTGCGCCAGGAGGGCGGCGGGATCGGCGCCGCGGACGAGCTCGACGTCGAGGCCGTGCTTGGCGAAGTAGCCCTTCTGCTGGGCGATGTAGGCCGTCTCGAACTGGATGGGCGCCACGGCCACCTTGACCTTGATGGTGCCCCCGTCCGACTGCGCCGGCGCGTCCCCGCCGCAGGCTGTCAGCCCGAAGGACATGGCGGCCGCCACGGCGAGTGCCGCGCTGCCTCTGACGAGGAAGGAACGTCGAGTGGTCATGGTCTTTCTCCTGCAGTGTCTCGGCGGCGCTGCCGCATTGGAAGAATGCATTTCTTAGGTAGCAATGTATCTTTGCTGCGATGATGTTGCAAGGGTCACATCTTCGGGACCCTTCGAGCACAAGGAGACGACATGACAGCAACGGCCCCCGTCCACGTGCGTCCGGCCCTCCTCGACGCACCGTTGAGGCTCTTCATCGACGGCGAGTTCGTCGAGGGCACCGGCGGCGATCTCCCCGTCATGGACCCCTCCGAGGGGCAGGAACTGGCGCGGACGTCCCTCGCGAGCGCAGCCGACGTGGACCGCGCCGTCCGAGCCGCGCGCCGGGCGTTCGACGACGGTCGATGGTCCCGGCTCGCACCTGCAGCACGCGCTGCCCGGCTCCAGCACCTCGCGGACCTGCTCGAGGAGAACCTCGACGAACTCGCGCTGCTCGAATCGCTCAACTGCGGCAAGCCGCTCGCCGCGGCCCGCGATTTCGAGATCCGGCAGGGAATCGAGATCCTCCGCTACCAGTCGGGCTGGGCCACGAAGCTGAACGGGGAGACCCGGGACGTGTCCCTCCCGGGCACCTGGCACGCCTACACCCTCCGCCAGCCCATCGGCGTCGCGGGTCTGATCGTGCCATGGAACGTGCCCTTGACCCTGGCCCTGTCCAAGGTCGCGCCGGCCCTGGCAGCGGGCTGCACCGTGGTGCTCAAGCCGGCCGAGCTCACGCCGCTCACGGCCGTGCGCCTCGCCGAGCTGGCCTGCGAGGCGGGGATCCCGTCCGGGGTGCTCAACGTCGTGCAAGGCCTCGGGGGCGTGGCCGGGCAGGCACTCGCCGAGCACCCGCTGGTGGACAAGATCTCGTTCACTGGCTCCACCGGCGTCGGCCAGCACCTGCTGCGGACCGTCTCGCACACGCTCAAGCGCATCAGCCTCGAGCTCGGCGGCAAGTCTCCTGTCGTCGTGTTCGACGACGCGGACCTCGACCAGGCCATCCCCGGCGCAGCCCAGGCCATCTTCGCGAACGCGGGGCAGGTCTGTGCCGCCGGCTCTCGCCTGTACGTCCACGAGGCAGTGGCTGAAGAAGTCGTGGCGGGCATCGCGCGCATCGCAGAGGGCATGCGGCTCGGCGCCGGGACCGCCGAGGGCACACAGCTCGGACCCCTCATCTCCGAAGCCCAGCGCAAGCGCGTGCTGGACTACGTCCGCGCGGGAATCGCGGGTGGAGCCGAGCTCGTCACGGGCGGCACCGCGGCCGACGGCGCGGGCTACTTCGTCCGACCTACCGTCCTGCGCACCGACTCCCCCGAGCTCGCCGTCGTGAGGGAAGAGATCTTCGGGCCGGTCCTCGTCGTGCAGACCTTCTCGGACCGCGACTCGATCGAGGACGTCCTGGCGATGGCCGACGACACAGACTACGGCCTCAGCGCCATCGTGTGGACGCGCGACCTGTCCCGCGCGCTGCTCTTCGCGGATCGGGTCAAGGCTGGCAACGTGCGCGTCAACACCCCCTCCGGCATGGACCCGAATCTGCCGTTCGGCGGGCTCAGGATGTCGGGCTGGGGGCGTGAGAACGGCCGTGAAGGCATCGAGGCCTACACGGAGCTCAAGACAGTGACCGTGCGCCTCGCGTAAGACGCGGCCGCCCCCCGTCTGGGGGTCACCTTCTGGGGGTCACCTCGTGGGAGGCGACCCCCAGGAGGTGACCCTCAGGTGGTGACCCTCAGGAGGTGACTCCCAGGAGGTGACTTCCAGAGGGGACTGCGAACTGGTCCGCGAGCCCCGGAAGGGCGTCCGCAAGCGAGGTGTACGCGCTGCGGCGGGCTCCGATGGGCACGACCGCCGCGACGTACCGGTCGGGCCGAACGAGGAGCTCGTGCCCCACCGCGGCATCGAGGATCCCAGGGTCCACGGTCCCGGCGACAGTGCGCACCATCACCGGCGCGTGGCCCGGACGGGTCACCGACAGCTCCCCCGGTCCCGCCACGGCGAGCCAGGCAAAGCCGCGCCCGAGCACGTCGTCGAGCTTCACGACGGCGCCGCCCTCCGCCGGCACGACGTCGGGCTGCGGCAGCGCGCGCCCGAGCAGGTCGGCCGCATGCCCCGGGACGTCGGGTACCACCGGCACAGCGAGACCCCGGTGGTACCGCGGCTGGCGCAGGAACTTCATGGTCGTGAGCCAGGCCTTGACACGCGGGGCGACTCCGAGCGCCGGGATCGCGGCGTCGCGCAGTGCGCAGACGAGAGGGTTGGTGCTCATGACGACCGCACCGATGCGCTTGGAGAGCCTGACCATCTCGGCCGCGTGGGGTTTCCGCTCGGCCTCGTAGGAGTCCATGAGGGCCTCCCCCACCCGGCCGTGGACGGCCTCGGCCACGCGCCAGGCGGCCGCCGCGGCGTCCCGCAGGCCCGCGTTGAGCCCCTGGCCGGCGAACGGCGGCATGAGGTGTGCCGCGTCGCCCGCGAGCAGGACCCGACCCTCGCGCCACCGCGAGGCCAGACGCTGCTGGGCCGTGTACACGGCAGCACGCCGGACCCTGAGCCTTTCCACGTCCTGGTACTCTCCCACGAGAGCGCGGATCGAGTCGGCTGAGACCATCGTCGCCTCGTCCTCGCCCGGCAGCAGCATGAACTCGTAGCGGCGCCGCCCGTTGACCCCGGGCACGACGACGGCCGGCCGGCTGCCGTTGCAGTGGAACGACGCGTACGGCTCCCCCTCGCCCGCGTCGAGCAGGTCCACGACAATCCACTTCTCGACCTGGGTCGAGCCCTCGAGCCCGATCCCGAGGGCCTTCCGCGCGAAGCTGCGGCCGCCGTCGCAGGCCAGGAGCCACTGCGACCG
>NZ_BAAAQW010000006.1:221773-228500 GCF_039531875.1 Sinomonas flava
CGGCATCGGCCAGGGCGAAGGCCTCGTCCTGCGCCAGGTCCCCGCGGTAGCCCCGGCTGCGCGGGCCCCGGCGCACTCCGGTGAGCTCGACGCCGTCGTGCGTCTGGGCCAGGCGTGTGGCCTCGGTCCCGAAGTGGAGCTGGATCCGGGGCCGCGCCGCGGCAGCCTTCCAGAGGAGGCCTTCCATGACCGGCTGGTCGAACTGGCTCTTGCCCGGCTGACCCAGCCGGGGGCGCGGGGGGCGCACGTCGGCGAGGACCTGCCCCCGCCTGCCCGTGTACCGCGCGCCGGTGCCCAGAAGCGTCTCCGGGGCGAGCCCGGGAAGGACGCCCAGCTGCTGCATGATGCGCAGGGCCTCGTCGGTCGCGCTGATCGCGCGCGGCTCGTCGCCGGTGCCTGGATGCTGTTCGACGACGGCGACGCTCAGGCCGGCGTCGGCCATGAGGCAGGCAGCCGTGAGGCCGGTCGGCCCGGCGCCGAGGACCACGACGTCGACGTCGACACGCTCGCTCACAGGTAGTGGCTCGGTCATGGCGGTCAGGCGTCCAGTGCCACCGTGTTGGAGAGCGTGCCCAGGCCGGTGATCTCGACCTCGACCACGTCGCCCGCGGACAGGAATCCCTTGGGCTCCATGAACAGGCCCACGCCACCCGGGGTGCCGGTGACGATCACGTCGCCGGCGGAGAGCTTCGTCCAGGCGGTCACGTACTCGATGATCTGCGGGATCGAGAAGTAGAGGTCCGCCACGGAAGCGCTCTGCCGCACCTCTCCATTGACGCGGGTCTCGAGCTTGAGCTGGTCCACGTCCCCCAGGTCGGCGGCAGGGACCAGATAGGGGCCGAAGGCTCCGGTGCCGGGGAAGTTCTTTCCGGGGGTCCACTGGGTTGCGGCGAGCTGCCAGTCGCGGACGGAGAAGTCGTTGTACGCGCCGTAGCCGGCCACGTAGTCCCACGCGTCCTCGGCCTTCACCCGGTAGGCGTCCTTCGAGACGACGAGGGCCATCTCGCCCTCGTAGTCGTACTGGGTCGTCGAGGCCGGCATGAGGGCCGGGGCGAGGTGGCCCATCTGGGTGTCGGCGAAGCGCGTGAAGACGGTGGGCGCCTTCTGGTTCGTCTTGCCGGTCTCCTCCTGGTGGCTCACGTAGTTCACGCCGATGCACAGGATCTTGGCCGGGTCGATGATGGGCGGCAGGAGGGCGACGTCTGCCTCGTCGAAGGCCGGGGCCTCGCGGACCTGCTCCTCGGACAGCGTGCCGAAGCGTCCGTCGGCCACGATGTCCTTCAGGGTCGGGGCGAGGCCCGCGCCGGACGGACCGAGGTCGTGGATGCGGCCCTCAAGGGACACGCCCCAGGAGGCGGCGCCGTCGGGAGTCGTGAAGGAGACGTAGTTCATGGGAGGCCTTTCGGGTCGGGGATGAGGGGGTGGGTGAGGTGGCCCGGATCAGAAACGGTGGTCCACCGGGGGGATGCCGAAGGTGCGGAAGTCATCGGGGCGGCGGTCGGACCACATGTTGTACCAGTTCTCGTCTTGGCCCCACACGACCGGCTCCCGGTCGTCGTCGTAGATCTGCTCGAGGTCGGTGTAGAGCTCCACGACGGCGCCGGAGGACTCGACGTAGTACGCGGCGATGTTATGGCCGGCTCCGTGGCGGACCGGCCCCCAGATGAGCTCTCGGCCGGTCAGGTGCAGGCGGTCGCCGAGCTTGGCCAGGTCCCCGACCGACTGCGTCTGCCAGGCGTGGTGGTGGAACGTGCCGCGGCCCTTGATGAGGGCGATCCCGTGGTGGTCGGGGTTGCAGCGCATGAAGTAGGCGAAGTCGTCCCCGATCACGTCGGAGAGCCGGAAGTCGAAGACGCGGGAGAGGAAGAGCATCATCCCGCGGACGTCCTGGGGGTGGAAGTTGATGTGGCCGTACCGGTCCGGCCCGAACGAGAGCGCGTTCCGGTCCGCCTTCTGCATCCCCGTGTACACCTCGAAGATCCACCCTTCAGGCCCCGTGAAGGCGAACCCGTCTGCGACGCCGGCGCTCAGGGGGCGGTCGGAGAGGAACGGGAGGTTCTCGGCCTCGACGCGGCGGCGCACCTCGGCGAGCGCGTCCCCGTCGCGCGCGATCAGGCCGAGGGCGTGGATGCCGTTGCGGCTGGATTCGACGTAGACGAGCTCATGGTGCACGGCGTTCGCCGCGAGGTAGACGCCGTCTTGGGTGCGCTCGGTGACGCGCAGTCCCAGGATGTCGGTGGCATCGGCAACCGACGCGGCGAGGTCGGTGGTCTGGATGGCCACGTGGCCCATCTCGCTGATCAGTCCCCAGGACATGCGTGCTCCTTCGCTCGGCCGTCTACGGCATCCTGAAGAAGACACTACCTCAAAGATTTTGCATTATCTACTGATATTGCAAAGTGGCTGGGTGCGCGCCGACTTTCAGCCCACCTTCAGCCCGACCTCCCCGGCACTGCGGATCGCGGACATCGTCGTCTGGTAGTGAGCCCGGAGGAGCGCAGCCGTGAGCCGGGGGTCGCGGGCCAGCGCTGCGGCCAGGATGTCCCGGTGCTCCTGCTCGACGTCGCGGTTCGCATAGCGGGTTGCGACGCCGGCCCAGCGCCCGTAGAGCTGGCTGAGATCGGAGAGGACGCACGTGAGGTCGATCAGGACCGGGACCCCGCACGCCTCGATGAGCTTGGCATGGAACGCCTGATGGGCATCGTTCCACGCCTCCGTGTGGACGTCCGGGTCCGAGGGGTTGCGGCTCTGCGTGCGCTCGAGCGTGTGATGGGCGGCGATGAGCTCGGACTCCCAGTCAAGGGTGCCGCGCTCGATGGCCAGCCGGGCAGCGAGCTCTTCGTTGACGCACCGCATCTCGGTGATGTCCTCGAGCTCGGCGAGGGAGAGCTCCGGCACGAAGAAGCCGCGGTTGGGCCGCAGCTGCACCAGCCTGTCGCCCACGAGCCGGGTGAGGGCCTCGCGCACCACGGTGCTGCTCGTCTCGTAGTGCTGGGAGAGGGCGATCAGCTGCAGCTTGGCGCCGGGGTTCCAGCGCCCCGCGAGGATGTCCCGCCTCAGGGCATCGCGCAGGTGCTTGGAGAGGGTCTCGGCATCCGTCTTCTTGGCCATGCGCGAAGTATACCGAGACAGATATTAGATAAAAACAGCTGCTCAATGCACAGAGGGGGGACGTCCGGAAACCCTCGTCCCCTACGCCCGCCGCAGCCGGTCCACGACGCCGAGCAGCCCCTCGATCCCCGTCCCGAACGCGGCCTCCGGCCACGTCCCCGCGAGGGTCGAGTAGTGGTAGAGCCCCTCCCCCACGAGCATGATCGTCGCGGACACGGCCGGGTCGGCAACCTCGGTCCGGATCAGCGCCAGCCACGCGGCGTCGAGCTCCTCGAGGGCCGCGAGCGCGCCGGCGTGCCCGGCCTGGGCGAGGCGCACCGCCGCGACGAACAGCCGGTCCAGGTCGCTGTCCGTGCTCACCGACGTGCGCACGAAGTACCGCGACGGCCCCTCCTCTGCAGCGGCCATCGCCTCCCTGTCCTCGGCCGCGGCCTCGCGCAGCCTCACCAGGAGGCCATCAGCGAGGGCGTCCTTGCTCCCGAAGTGGTAGAGGAGCCCTCCCTTCGACACCCCGGCGGCCGCCGCGACCGCATCCATGGTGGCCGCCCGCTCGCCGTCGGAGACGAGGAGGTCCCGGTAGGCGTCCAGGATCGCTGCGCGGGCCTTCGGGGGTCGGGGCATACGGCCACTGTACGCGGAGTTGTAACTATACCGTCCAGCCGGTACTGTTATTCGCATCCCCACGAATCAGGAGTTCCGATGAACCAGACCGTCCCGGTCCAGGCATCCCCCGCATCCGCCGCTCCGGCCACCCCGGCCCGTCGCTGGCTCGCCCTGACCGCGCTCATGTTCCCCGTGCTGCTCATCGCCGTGGACAACACGGTGCTGAGCTTCGCCGTCCCCGCGATCACGCTCGCGCTCGCGCCCTCGTCCACCGAGCTGCTGTGGATCGTGGACGTCTACGCCCTCGTGCTCGCTGGCCTCCTGGTGCCCATGGGCTCGATCGGTGACCGCATCGGCCGCCGCCGCATCCTCCTGATCGGCGCCACCGGCTTCGCCGCGGTCTCCGCCGCCGCGGCCTTCGCCACCACCCCGGGCCAGCTCATCGCAGCCCGCGCCCTCATCGGCGTCTTCGGCTCGATGATCATGCCCGCCACGCTCTCCCTGATCCGTAACATCTTCAGCGATGACCGCGAGCGCCGCCTCGCCGTCGCCATCTGGGCCGCCGTGTTCTCAGGCGGCGCGGCCCTCGGCCCGCTCGCCGGCGGTGCGCTGCTGAGCCACTTCGCCTGGGGCTCGGTGTTCCTCGTCGCGGTTCCCATGCTCGTCCCCGCGCTGCTCCTCGCACCCCTCCTCGTGCCCGAGTCCCGGGACCCCGCGCCGTCGCCCGTGGACCCGGCGAGCATCGCGCTCGTGGTGGGCGCCGCCGTCGCCCTCGTGTGGGGGATCAAGGAGCTCGCCCACGACGCCGGCGCGCTGGCCGCCGCCGCCATCCTCCTCGGGCTCGGGCTGGGCGCGCTGTTCGTGCGGCGCCAGCTCGCCCGAGCCGCCCGCGGGAAGGGCCCGATGCTCGACGTGCGGCTCTTCGCCCGGGCCGCCTTCAGCGCGGGCCTCGCGGCGAACCTGCTGAGCATCTTCTCGCTCGTGGGGTTCATGTACTTCCTGTCGCAGCACCTGCAGCTCGTGGCGGGGAAGGCCCCCCTCGAGGCGGGGCTGCTCATGGTGCCGGGAATGGCGCTGTCCGTGGCCGCCGGGCTCGCGGCAGTGCGGCTCGCGGCACGGTTCTCCGTCGCGTCGGTCATGGTCGCGGGGCTGCTCGTGAACGCGTCGGGCTATGCGGTGGTGCTCGCGTTCGGGCGGGACGGGTCGCTGCCGGCGCTGCTGGTGGGGTTCGCCGTGGTCGGTGCTGGCGTGGGCCTGGCGGAGACGCTCTCCAACGACCTGATCCTCGCCTCCGTCCCGCCTGCGAAGGCCGGGGCGGCGTCCGCGATCTCCGAGACGGCGTACGAGCTCGGGGCCGTCCTCGGCACCGCCGTGCTGGGCAGCATCCTCGGCGCCGCGTACCGGCTGGGGGTTCACGTCCCGGCGGGACTGCCGGCGGAGGCGGCGGCCCGCGCCCGGGAGACGCTCGGGGGCGCGGTCGACGCCGCGGCGCACCTACCCGCCGACGCCGCCTCCGCCCTCCTCGACTCGGCGCACCGGGCCTTCGACTCGGGCGTGGCGTACACGTCCGCGATCGGGGCGGCGCTCCTGGTGGCAGCGGCCGTCGTCGTGCACCGTGCGCTGCGGGCGCCTTCCCCAGCCAAAGTCACCGCGAATTGTCGGGTTGACGCTGGTGCCGGCGCTTCCCACCCACGGCAACCCGACAATTCTCGGGGCGAGGCGCCTTCCCGCGGGGCGAGGCGCCTTGGGGCTCAGCGCACCTTCGCCTTGAGGAACGCCACGGCCCGGGACCACGCGAGGTCCGCCGCCTCGGGGCGGTAGTTGCCCTGCGGGTTGGAGTCGTTGGCGAAGGCGTGCGGGGCGTCGTAGTAGAAGAACTCCACCTCCGCGCCGGATTCGCGACGGATCTGCTCCGCCTGCTTGCGCGCGTCCTCGACCGGGTAGCTCGTGTCCTGCTCCCCGTAATGGCCCTGGACCGCGGCACGGATGCCGGAGAAGTCGTTCGGGACGCCCTGCCCGACGCCGTAGAAGGGCACCGCAGCGCTCACGCGCTCGCCCTGCTGCGCCGCGAGCTGCAGCACGAAGCCGCCGCCCATGCAGAAGCCGATGGCCCCGACGGTGGAGCTCGTGACCTCGGGGCGGGACAGCAGGTAGTCGACCGCGCCGGCCAGCAGTCGGGCTCCCTCCTCCTCGGGCAGCTCCTGCATCATCTGGGCGGCCTCCTCGCCGTCGTGCGCCACGCGGCCGCCGTAGAGGTCCGGGGCGAGGGCCACGAAGCCCTGGCTCGCGAGCCTGTCCGCGATGTCCTTGATGTGGTCCACGAGGCCCCACCACTCCTGGATGACGATGACGCCGGGCCCCGTGCCGCCGGCGGGCACGGCGAGGTAGCCGTGGGCCTCGCGGCCCGAGGACGGGAAGGTGACGTTCTGGAAGGGATGCTGATCGCTCATGGGCACACCGTACCCACCCGGCGCTCCCCTTACGCCATCAGCGTCGAACCGAGCGCGAGCCCGCCGAACGCCGCGGCGAGGCACAGCGCCATCGTCCCGACCCCGTTCACGACGGCGGCGCCCCACCTCCCGCTCAGCGCGAGGCTCACGCTCTGGTAGCTCGCGGTCGAGAAGGTCGTGTACCCGCCCAGGAAGCCTGTCCCGAGCACGGCCTGGAGCGCCGGGTCGGCACCGGCGAGCACCGCGCCCGCGATGACCCCGAGCACCAGGGAGCCGGTGACGTTGATGAGGATCGTCGCGAACGGCAGGGGCCCCTTGAGGCGGCGGCTGAGTGCGGTGTCCAGGACGTAGCGCACGACGGCGCCCAGCCCGCCCGCCGTCCCGAGCAGCAGCGCCTCGGCGGGGTTCATCGCGGGTCCTCCTGGGCCCCGCTCGGCCCCTCGCGTCCGGGAGCCGCGTTCCCGGGCCCCTCCCGTCTGGGGGTCACGTTCTGGGGGTCACCCGATGCGACCCCCAGAACGTGAGGTGCTGCCGTGCTTCCCTCAGCGACCGTGCTTCGCCGA
>NZ_BAAAQW010000006.1:228588-233197 GCF_039531875.1 Sinomonas flava
GACGGATGGGGGGCGTGGGGGTGCGCTGCGACGTGGGCCTCGGCGGCGAGCCCGCGGCGGTCCTCTCGGTGCAGCCACGCGGCCCCCGCAACCCCGGCGAGGGTCGCGGCGGCCCCGCCGAGCAGGCTCAGCGCGAGGTACCACGCGCCGTCGCCCGCGCGGCCCGCCGAGAGCAGCCGCGCGCCGTCGACCGCCAGGGTGGAGTACGTCGTGAAGGCGCCGAGGAACCCCGTGCCGACGGTGAGGCGCACGAGTCGGCGCGGGCCGACGTCGGGCCCGCGGCGGGCGAGCGTCTCGAGCAGCGCCCCGAGCGCGAGCGCCCCGGCGAGGTTGACCAGCAGGGTCGCAAGGGGCCACCCGCCCGGCGCGGGAATGGCCCCGCCGAGCGCCCAGCGGGACAGGGCGCCGAGCACCCCGCCGGCGAACACGAGCGCGAGCACGGCCGGGGAGAACGGGTGCGCGAAGCGAGGCGGCGCGGGCAGCCGCGAGGGCACAGCGACGCGCGACGGCGCGCTGGCACCCGTCGGTGCGGAGGCGTCGCGGGCGTCTCGGGGCTGGGAGTCGGTCACGGCGCGTCGAGCCTATCGGGTTCGCCTCCGATCCGCCCGAGTGAATCCGTGGCGGCGGGGTACCGTGAAGACCATGGACGCCCTGTCCTGGTTCACCGACTGGTTCGCGGCCGAGGACTCCGAGGTGGCGCGCTGGGTACTGCAGCGAGGGGTCGCGGCGCTGTTCTTCGTCGCGTTCCTCTCCTCCCTCAACCAGTTCCCGGCCCTCCTCGGCGAGCGCGGCCTGCTGCCGGTCCCGGAGTACCTTGAGGGCTTCCACCGCCTGCGCCGGCCAAGCCTGTTCCGCTTCCGCTACTCCGACCGCCTGTTCCGCCTGTTCTGCGCGGCCGGCCTGGCCGTGTCC
Source organism: Sinomonas flava (assembly GCF_039531875.1). Lineage (NCBI taxonomy): Bacteria > Bacillati > Actinomycetota > Actinomycetes > Micrococcales > Micrococcaceae > Sinomonas > Sinomonas flava. Next base: position 229,501 of record NZ_BAAAQW010000006.1, read on the forward strand.
GCGCTGCTGGTCCTGGGCGTGCCGCAGCTGTGCCCCTGGTGGGTGCCCCTCCTGGCGTTCCTGCTGCTGTGGGGGCTGTACATGTCGATCGTGAACGTGGGCCAGACGTTCTACGGCTTCGGGTGGGAGATGCTCCTGCTCGAGGCCGGGTTCACGGTCGCGTTCCTCGGCTCGGACCAGGTCCCGCCCCCGACGCCGATCCTGATCCTGACCGTGTGGCTCGTGTTCCGGCTCGAGTTCGGTGCCGGCATGATCAAGATCCGCGGCGGCGACGAGTGGCGCGACCTCACCGCGCTGTTCTACCACCACGAGACCCAGCCGATGCCCGGCCCCCTGAGCCGGCAGTTCCACCTCCTGCCGAAGTGGATGCACCGCTGCGAGGCCGCGGGGAACCACGTCGCGCAGCTCGCGGTGCCGTTCTTCCTGTTCTTCCCGCAGCCCATCGGCTCCATCGCAGCGGCGCTGGTGATCCTGACGCAGCTGTGGCTCGTGCTGTCCGGAAACTTCGCGTGGCTGAACTGGTCCGCGATCGTGCTCGCGTTCGCCGCCGTGGGCGACCGGGCCCTGCACTCCGTCGTCCCCTTCATCCCCGAGGACCTCGGGTGGGACCGGCCGCGCACGACGGCGTGGCCCGCCTCCGGGGACTGGGTCGCCTGGGCGTGGGTCGTCGTCGTGCTCGCCGCATCGGTGCTCCTGGTGGTGCTGTCCTGGTGGCCGCTGCGGAACCTGTTCGCGAAGCGCCAGCTGATGAACGCGGCCTTCAACCGGTGGGCCCTCGTGAACGCGTACGGGGCGTTCGGGTCGGTGACGAAGATCCGCGTGGAGATCGTCGTGGAGGGCACGCTCGACACGGTGCCGGCGGAGGACGCCGAGTGGCGCGAGTACCGCTTCAAGGGCAAGCCGGGCGAGCCTGACCGGGTGCCGCGGCAGTGGGCGCCGTACCACCTGCGCCTCGACTGGCTCATGTGGTTCCTCCCCCTGCGGACCGTGCACGAGGAGTGGTTCTACGCCTTCCTCATGAAGCTCCTGGCCGCGGATCCCGCGACGCTCAAGCTCCTGCGCGAGGACCCGTTCGACGGCGAACGGCCGCGCTGGGTCCGGGCACGCTCAGCCCTGTACGAGTTCTCGACCCGCGAGGAGTTCCGCGAGACGCACCACCGGTGGGTCATCACGCCGCTGCGGGAGCTCATCCGGCCGATCGGGCTGCGGGACGAGTAGGGGGAGCGTAGGTGGCATAGAGCTTCGCGGGTGGCGGACCCCTGGGAAAACGCGAAGGGCCCCGGTCATCGACCGGAGCCCTTCAACTGTGCGCGAGGCGGGATTTGAACCCGCACGCCCTTTCGGACACTGGCACCTGAAGCCAGCGCGTCTGCCGTTCCGCCACTCGCGCGTGGCACTTCCCGAGACCGTCTCCGAACCCGTGAAAGCAGCGAGAACCAGCATAGCGGAGCGCTGCGGCGATTGCGAAATCGCCTGCCGGAGGGGAGAGGATGGGCGGGCTGCATCGTTACAGGGACGGTACCGGGCCGTTCAGGCGGGACCCAGAGGCGCCCAGTAGTATCGTCACAGGACTGTGCCCGGGCGGACCGACCTTCCGGATGCAGTGCGACCCGGATGCAGTGCGACGCACCCACCGGCATGATCGTCTACCCCGGAGAGGAGGGGCCATGGGACTGCTCGACAGGCTTGAGCGCGGCATCGAGAAAGCCGTTCACGGCGTCTTCTCCACCGGCTCCAAGGGCCAGGTCCAGCCGGTCGAGATCGCGAGCCGGCTGCGCCGCGAGATGGACCACCAGGCCTTCGCGATCGACCAGGGCCGCACGCTGGCCCCCAATGTCTTCGAGGCGCATCTCTCGGACACCGACTTCGAACGGGCCCGCGGCTGGGGCCAGCCCCTCGCCGAGGAGCTGTGCGACGTCGCCGTCAAGCACGCGCGCTCCCAGGGGTACACGCTCCAGGGGCCGGTGCGCTTCACGTTCCGCCACGACGCGTCCCTCAAGGGCGGCGAGTTCGAGGTCGTCTCGCGCACCGAGAAGGGCGCCCCGCGCCCCAACATCCCGGCCGCGCCGAGCCGTCAGCCCGTGCAGCTGAGCCCGGTCCTCGAGATCGACGGCCAGCGGTACTCGCTCAACGCAGACTCGGTCGTGCTCGGACGCTCGTCCGAGGCGGACATCGTCGTCGACGACACCGGGGTCTCGCGCCGCCACATCGAGATCCGCACGGAGTCCGGCACCGCCTATGCGGTGGACCTCGGGTCCACCAACGGCAGCTACGTCAACGGCCAGCGGGTCTCCGGCAGCGCGGAGCTCCGCGACGGGTCCACGATCAGCATCGGTCGCACCAAGATCGTCTTCCGCCTGCTTCCGGCACCCCGGGGAGGAAACGCGTGAATGAGCTGACGCTCACCGCTCTGCGGTTGGGCTTCCTTCTGCTGCTCTGGCTCATGGTCTTCAGCGTTGTGGGCGCCATGCGCCGCGACCTGGCCGTGGGTCGGCGCAACAAGACGGGGGCCCCCACCGCGCGGCAGGTACGCCGCAACCCGGAGCTCGCAGAGCCTCCGGCGAGGCAGCAGGCCCACCGTCTGGTCGTCGTCGAGGGCCCCCTCGCGGGCACGAGCCTCCCGCTGGCCGAGAGCCCCATCCTGCTCGGGCGCGCCCAGGAGGCCACGCTGGTCCTCGAGGACGACTATGCCTCCGGCCGGCACGCGCGCCTCTTCCCGCAGGGCAGCCGCTGGTTCATCGAGGACCTCGGGTCGACCAACGGCACCTACCTCGCCGATCAGCAGCTCACCCGTGCCCAGCCGGTCGAGCTCGGTGTGCCGATCCGCATCGGCAAGACCGTGATCGAGCTGAGGCCCTGATCTTGGCTGACGCCCGTCTGGTCCTCCGCTACGCCGCCCGCTCCGACGTGGGCCGGCTCCGTTCCAAGAATGACGACTCCGCGTATGCGGGCCGTCACCTCGCCGTCGTCGCCGACGGCATGGGCGGCCACGCGGGCGGGGACGTGGCGAGCGCCTCGACGGTACTGGACCTCATCCACCTCGACCACGGCGACTACGCACCCGGCGAGGCGGCGACCCAGCTCGCCGACGAGATCCAGACGGCCAACTCCCTGCTGTCCGAGCTCGTGAGCGCCAACCCGCTCCTGGCAGGGATGGGCACCACCGTCACCGCGATCCTCCTCTCCGGGGACACGTTCGCATTCGCCCACATCGGCGACTCCCGCGCCTACCGGCTGCGCGGCAACGACCTCGAGCAGGTCTCGGTGGACCACACCTTCGTCCAGCGCCTCATCAACGAAGGCCGCCTGCGCCCCGAGGAGGCCGAGACCCACCCGCACAAGAACGTGCTCATGCGCGTCCTGGGCGACGTCGACGCGAGCCCCGAACTGGACCTCTCCACCTTCCCCGCGGTCGAGGGCGAGCGGTGGCTCCTGTGCTCGGACGGGCTCAACTACGTTCCGCTGCCCCTCGTCGAGCGCACGCTGCGCGAGTACGACGACCGAGCCGAGTGCGCGGACCGGCTTATCGAGCTGACCCTCGCCGCCGGCGCCCCGGACAACGTCACGGTGATCGTCGCCGACGTCGAGGCCACCGAGGAGGACGACGACGCGCTGCCGGCTCCCGCCGCTCCCCCGGCTGCCGCGCCGCTCGCCGCAGCGGCGGCCGCGCGCACCCCCGGGAACTCCGCCGCCGCCC
>NZ_BAAAQW010000006.1:233231-246023 GCF_039531875.1 Sinomonas flava
CCGCCGCGGGCGCCCCCGCCGGAGCTGCGGGCAAGGCGGCGGCACCCCCCGCCCCGACGGCGCCCCCGGCGCCCCGTCGGTCCAAGCATTCCGAGGAGCAGCCCGCGAAGGCGTCCGGCGGAGCGCAGCCAGCGGGGGCGGCACCCACAGCGGCGGAGGCGCCGGCGGAGGAAGGGCCCGGCACCCCGCCCGCCGCGGCCGACGAGGACCGGCGCGAAGAGCCCGCCACCGACCCCAACCTCGGCGCGCACCTCTCCGCCGAGGTCCTGCGGCGCGAGCTCGAGAGCCGCCCGCACGAACTCGTCGGCGCCGCGGCCTCGGCCGCGGAGACCGGCTCGCTGCCCTCGGTCGCGAGCCGGACCGCGGCGCGCCGCGCGGCAGCGATCCTCATGCACCGGAGCCCCGAGGCGGAAGCCGAGGCGGAGGGGGAGGACGAGGAGTCCACATCCTCCGACCGGCCCGCTCGGCGCTGGTTCCGGCTCGGCTTGGGAATCCTGGCCGCCCTGGCCGTGGTGGTGGGCCTCTGGTTCGGCTACGCCTGGACCCAGACCCGCTACTACGTGGGCGCCTTCGACAACCGTGTGGCGATCTACAACGGGGTCTCGCAGCAGCTGGGACCGATTCCCCTCTCGCACGTGCACACGGTCACGAACATCCCGCTCGATTCGCTCAGCCCGTTCACGCAGCAGCGCCTGCGCTCCGGGGTTCCCGCCGACGGGCTCGAGGGCGCCGAGGAGATTGTGCGCAACATCCAGACCGACCCCCAGGGCTGCCTGCCCGGCTCGGGGGCGACCGCGAGCCCGACGGCCACGCCGAGCGGCAGTGCGCCGCCGCCGTCGTCCGCAGCCGCAGCCGCCCCGAGCGCGGCACCGAGTGCGAGCGTCACGCCGAGTGCGAGCGCCTCGGGCTCGCCCAGCACCAGCCCGACCCCCGACCCCTGCCTGGGAGGCACCCGATGAGCGGCGTCGACACCGTGCAGAAGCCACGGCGCAACGCAGAACTTGTGCTCCTGATCCTCGCCCTGGCCGTGGGCATCGGGGCGAGCGCGATGACGGGGGTCAAGGAGGGCACGGCCCTGGACCGGGACTTCTGGCTTCAGTCGGCCCTCCTCGCCGGCGCATCCCTCGCGGTTCATACAGTCCTCCGGTTCCGCGCGAAGTATGCCGATCCGATCATCCTTCCGCTGGTCGTGACGCTCAACGGACTCGGCCTCGCGATGATCCACCGCCTGGACACCCCGGAGACGGACTACGGCAACGCCCAGGCGCGCTGGACGATCATCGGCATGGTCCTCGCGGTCGCCGTGATCTGGTTCCTGCGCGACCACCGGTACCTGCGTCGCTACACCTACATCTCGCTCATCCTGAGCGCGGTCCTGCTGCTCCTCCCGCTCGTCCCCGGGATCAGCGCCGGCGAGGTCAACGGCGCCCAGGTGTGGATCCGCTTCGGCTCGGCCTCGTTCCAGCCGGGAGAGGTCGCCAAGATCACCATCGCGATCTTCTTCGCGGGCTACCTCTCCACAAACCGGGACCTCATCCTGCTCGCGGGCCGCCGCATCGGCCGGCTCCAGCTGCCCCGCTTCAGGGACCTCGGGCCCATGGTGGTCACCTGGCTGGGGGCCATCGGGATCCTCATCTTCCAGCACGACCTCGGCATGTCGATCCTCTTCTTCGGCATCTTCATCTCGATGATCTACATCGCCACGAGCCGTGCCAGCTGGGCGCTCCTCGGCGTGCTGCTGATGTTCGGCGGCGCGATGGCCGCGAGCGTCCTCCTGCCGCACATCCGCCTGCGCATCGACGGCTGGCTCAATGCCTTCTCCCCCGAGGTCTACGGCCGCACCTACGGCAGCAGCTACCAGGTCATCCAGGGCCTCTTCGGCATGGCTAACGGCGGCCTCCTCGGCACCGGCCTCGGCGAGGGGAGGCCGGACCTCGTGCCCTTCCCGCACTCGGACATGATCATCGCCTCCTTCGGCGAGGAGCTCGGCCTCGTGGGCCTCTTCGCGATCATCATGTGCTACGCGCTGCTCATCACGCGCGGCTTCCGCGCCGCGCTCGGCGCCCGCGACTCGTTCGGCAAGCTCCTCGCCGCCGGGCTCTCGGCCGGTATCGCGCTGCAGTGCTTCGTCGTGATCGGCGGCGTCACCCGGCTCATCCCCCTCACCGGACTCACGACGCCGTTCCTCGCCGCGGGCGGCTCGTCGCTCCTGGCGAACTGGATCATCGTGGCGCTCCTCCTCGTGATCTCCAACGCCGCGCGCCGTCCCGTGGACATGACCCCGCTCGACCCGAACGACGCCGCGGGGCCCGCCCCCAGATCGCGGCTGGCGGACCTGACCGACCGGGTGATGCCACCCCGTCGCCGCAGGACGAGCACTCATGACGACACCCAGACCGAGGCGGTGAGGATCCGATGAACCAGGCCATCCGCAACGCTTGGATCGCCGTCGCGGCGCTCTTCGCCCTCATCCTCGGCTCCATCAGCTACGTCCAGGTCATCGGCGCGGACGAGCTGAACAAAAACGCGTGGAACAACCGCGCCATCCTCGCGACCTTCTGCCAGGAGCGAGGCGCGATCCTCGTCGCCGGGCAGCCCATCGCCCAGTCCATCGCGAGCGGTTCCGACACGTGCCAGTACCAGCGCACCTATCCGGGGTCTCCCGAGCTGTACGCCGGGCTCACCGGCTACTACTCCAACGTGTTCGGCTCCACGGGCCTCGAGAACTCGATGAACTCGACCCTCACGGGCCAGTCGGACCAGCTCCTCATGGACCGCGTGCGGCAGCTCTTCCTCGGCCAGCAGCCCAAGGGCGCGACCGTCGAGCTCACCATCGACCCGGTGGTCCAGAAGCTCGCCTACGACCTGATCCCCAACGGGCAGCGCGGCTCGATCGTCGTGACCAACCCCAAGACGGGCGCCATCATCGCCATGGTGTCCAAGCCGAGCTATGACCCGAACAAGGTCGCCACGCACGACCAGGCGGCCGCCCAGGCAGCCATGGCGGAAATCCAGGCGCTCCCCGGCATCAACCTCAACCAGGGCGTGAGCGGGCCGACGGGCGCGCTGCTGGCCCCGGGCTCGGTGTTCAAGCTCGTCGACACGGCCGCGGCCCTGGCCTCGGGCAAGTACACGAAGGACTCCGTCCTGCCCAACCCCGCCGAGATGACGCTGCCCGGCACGAGCGCCAAGCTGCCGAACTACGCCGGAGGCAACTGCTACACGCGCAACGAGGCGAACTTCTCGTTCGCACTCGAGCAGTCCTGCAACACCCCGTTCGCCTCGATCGCCCTGGACCTGGGGCAGGACGCGATCGGCAAGCAGGCGGCGGCCTTCGGCTTCGGCCAGGACGCGGGCGACCAGCTGCACCTCGACTACTCCCCGGGCGTCTGGCCGCAGAACCTCAACCAGGCCCAGCTCGCCCAGTCCGCGATCGGCCAGTTCGACGTGAAGGCCTCGCCTCTGCAGATCGCCCTCATGACCAGCGCGATCGCCAACGGCGGGGTCCAGATGAAGCCCTCGCTCGTCAAGAGCATCACCGCCCCGGACCTCCGGGTCGTCTCGGAGCCCAAGCCCGAGGTGCTCCGCACGTCGACCTCACCGGAGATCGCCCGGCAGATCACGGAGTGGATGACCAACGTGGTGTCCCAGGGCATCGCGAACCGCGCGGCAGTCCCCGGCGTCAAGGTGGCCGGCAAGACCGGCACCGCAGAGCTCGGCTCCTCCGGCCTCAACAACTCCTGGTTCACCGGGTTCGCCCCGGCGGACAACCCCCAGGTTCAGGTGACCGTCGTCATGGAAGGCGTCGACGTCAAGACGGGAGCCTCGTTGACCAGTCCCACAGCTAGCAAGATCTTTGAGGCGGTGTTGAAGAAGTGAGACCGACGTCGGGCATCACCTTGGGCGGCAGGTACCACCTGCAGAGCCGGATCGCCATCGGCGGCATGGGCGAGGTCTGGAGGGCCCGTGACCAGGTGCTGGGCCGGATCGTCGCCATCAAGATCCTCAAGGAGGAGTACGCGGGCGACCCGGGCTTCCTCGAGCGATTCCGCGCCGAGGCCCGCCACACCGCGCTCCTGAACCACCCCGGGATTGCCAACGTCTTCGACTACGGCGAGGCCGAGGGCTCGGCCTACCTCGTGATGGAGCTCGTGCCGGGCGAGCCGCTCTCGTCGATCCTCGAGCGAGAGCGCGTGCTCTCCCCGGACCGTACCCTCAACATCATGGCGCAGACGGCGCGCGCCCTCGCAGTCGCGCACGGGCAGGGCCTCGTGCACCGCGACGTGAAGCCCGGCAACCTGCTCATCACCCCGGACCACAAGGTCAAGGTCACCGACTTCGGCATCGCCCGCCTCGCCGACCAGGTGCCCCTGACGCAGACCGGGCAGGTCATGGGGACCGCCCAGTACCTCGCCCCGGAGCAGGCCACCGGCCAGCAGGCCACCGGCTCGAGCGACATCTACTCGCTCGGGGTCATCGGGTACGAGTGCCTCACGGGCCACCGCCCATTCTCCGGCGAGAGCCAGATCGCGATCGCGCTCGCCCAGGTCAACGACGCCCCGCCGCCCCTTCCCGAGCAGCTTCCCGCCCCCGTGCGGGCGCTGCTCATGTCCATGCTCGCCAAGGACCCGCGCAGCCGCCCGGCGAACGCGATCAAGCTCGCCGAGGCGGCGGAGGCGATCCGCCGCGGGGACATCGCCGCGGCGCACGCGGCGGTCCCGGCGATGGTCCAGCACGACGACTCGACGGCCGCGATCACGACTCCTGCCACTGGCAGGACCCAGCAGCAGACGGCCCCGACGGCCGTCGTCGGCGGTGCGGGCCTGGCCGCCGCGGCAGGTGCCGCCGCAGCCGCGCACGGCACCCCGCCGACGTCGGCCCTCCCGGTGGTCGGCGACGACGACGGCTACTCGGCCTCGGAGGCGCCCGCGCGGCCGCTGTACGCCTCGGTGGACGACGACGAGGACGTGGAACCGCAGGAGGAGGCCCGCCGCGAGCGGAAGCGCAGCGCGCTGACGTGGCCGCTGGTCGGGCTCCTGCTGCTGATCCTGTTCGTGCTCATCGGCGTCTGGCTCTCCAACGCCGGCCTGTTCAGCCCGACCCCGCTGCCGAGCTCCCCGGCGACCTCGACCGCGGCGAGCACGCCCCCGCCCTCGAGCGCCACGCCCACCACCACGCCCACGCCGACTCGGACGACCCCGGTGCAGACGCCCACGGGACCCGCCACGGTCAATGTGGTCCCTGCGGCGTACCTCGGCCGGAACTACACTCAGGTCAAGGCCGAGCTCGAGGCACTCGGGCTCGGTGTAGCGCTCAACCCGGTGGCCTCGCAGACCGGGACGATGGGCCAGGTCACGAACATCGAGCCGAGCGGGCAGGTCACGGTCGGCTCGACCGTCACCGTGACCTACCTCAACGTCCAGCCGCCTGTGACGCCCACCCCCACGCCGACTCCCACGCGGACCAACGGCAACAGCTCACAGACCACAGCCCAGACCCCGAGCATCACGCTTCCACCGCTCCCCGGCCAGTGACCATATGACCTCATCCGCCAATCCGCCCGTAGAACGAGAGGACGAGCCCATGCCGCGTCCCCTCGTCCTCTCGGGCCGCTACGAGCTCGGCGAGCTGATCGGCCGGGGCGGGATGGCGGACGTCTACGAGGGGCGCGACCTGCGCCTCGGCCGCACGGTGGCCGTGAAGATGCTGCGGCCGGACATGGCGCGGGACACCCAGTTCCGGGTGCGGTTCGAGCGGGAGGCCAGGGCGGTGGCCGGGCTGAACCACGCCTCCATCGTCGCGGTCTATGACACCGGCGAGCAGCAGCCCGACCCGGGGACGCCGCACGCGGTCGCGGTGCCCTACATCGTGATGGAGCATGTGGGCGGGCAGACCCTCCGCGAGCTCATCCGCGCCAACTCCGTCACGGTCGACGAAGCGGTGGAGTACATGCTCGGCGTGCTGTCCGCGCTCGAGTACAGCCACCGCTCCGGGATCGTGCACCGGGACATCAAGCCCGCGAACGTCATGGTCTGCCGCGACTCCGGCGCCGTGAAGGTCATGGACTTCGGGATCGCGCGCGCCATGGCGGACTCCGCCGCGACCATGACCCAGACGCAGGCCGTGGTCGGCACGGCCCAGTACCTCTCCCCGGAGCAGGCCCGCGGCGAGGTCGTGGACGCCCGCAGCGACCTGTACTCCGCCGGGTGCCTCCTGTACGAGCTGCTCACGGGTCGCCCGCCGTTCGTGGGCGAGTCCGCAGTCTCGGTCGCGTACCAGCACGTCCAGTCCTCTCCGCCGCCTGCCTCGGACTTCAACCCGAAGGTCACCCCGGCCCTCGAGAGCGTCCTGGACAGGGCGCTCGAGAAGGACCCGGACGCACGCTTCCAGGACGCTGCGGCGTTCCGGCGCGCGCTGCGGGCCGCGCGGGCGGGCGTCGTCGTGCCCCCTCGTCCCCTCACGGGCGGCGGGGCGGCTGCGGCTGCGGCGGCAAGCGTTGGCGCGACCGGGGCAGGTGCGGCCGCGGCGGCGGAGGCAGGCCCCGAGGATCCCGCGCACGACGCCGGGGTCCCCACCCAGGCGGTCAACGTCGGCGACGGCGGCGGGGCGGAGGAGGGCGCCGGACGCCACGCTGCCTCCTCCCACCTCGGGGACACGGGCGAGATCCCGCAGGTCCAGGCGGCCCCGGCGGCCGGACTGATCGCGTTCGACGACGCCCGCGACGAGGAACGGGCCCGGCGTGGCCGCGGCAAGCGCCGTGCCTGGATCACGGTGCTGATCCTCGCCGCGCTGCTGCTCATCGGAGCGGGCGGCCTCTGGCTGTACCAGTACGTGAACCAGCCTGCGGCCGTGACCACGGTGACCGTGCCCTCCGTCGAGAACATGAGCGAGACGGAGGCCGCGCTGCTGCTGCAGCGGCAGGGCCTCGACCTCGAACCCATCCAGCGGCCCAATCACGCGACGGTGCCCAAGGGCACGGCGATCGACACGATCCCCGGTGCGGGAACGCAGCTCCAGAAGGGCAGCAAGATCACCCTCGAGGTCTCCGCGGGGCCCTCGAGTGCCGAGATACCGAAGGACCTCCTCGGGGCCACCGAGGCTGGGGCGCGGGCGACCCTCGAACGGCTGGGGCTCAAGGTCAAGCCCCGGTCGGTGCTGGCCAACGATCCGAAGGCCCCCTACGGGACGGTGATCGCCACGAACCCGGGTGTGGGGCAGATGGTCGCGATCGGCTCGGAGGTGGAGCTGACCGTCTCCACCGGGAAGGTCACCGTTCCCGAGCTGCGCGGCAAGACCCTCGAGGACGCCCAGGCCATCCTGACCGGCCTCGGTCTCCGCGCCGATCCCCGCGAGGTCGAGAACGCCGTTGTGGCTCCCGGCACGATCACGGACCAGTCGCCGGCGCCGGACGGGAACGTGGACCAGGGCGGCGTGGTGATCCTCTCGGTCGCGAAGGCTCCCCCCGCTCCGCCTCCCCCGGCTCCGTCACCCACCCCGACGCCGACCAGCACGCAGTCGTCGAATCCGAAGTCCACGCAGAACCCCGGCCACGGCAACGGCTGAGCCCTGGCCAGCGGCCGGCGTCGGTCCTCAGGCGCCGGCGGTGATGAGCGGGCTCAGCGTGGAGGCGCGGGCTGCCGCACCGCGGAGCCCCAGGGACTCGAGCCACGTGCCGAGCATCTGGTACCCGCCCTCCGTCAGGACGCTCTCTGGGTGGAACTGGACTCCGCACAGCGGCGCCGTCCTGTGGGCAAGGCCCATGACGACCCCCGAGTGCGTGTGGGCCGTGATCTCGAGGACATCGGGGATGCTCTCCGCGAGGGCCGCGAGCGAGTGGTAGCGCGTGGCCGTGAAGGGGCTCTTGAGACCGGCGAAGACGCTCTTGCCTTCATGCTCAACGAGGGATGTCTTCCCGTGCATGAGCTCCGGGGCATGGGTCACGGTGCCGCCGTAGGCCTCCGCGAGGGCCTGGTGGCCGAGGCAGACCCCGAGCATGGGCTTGTTGTTCTCGCCGCACCATCTAATGAGCTCGATGCAGACGCCGGCCTCGGCAGGGTTGCCCGGCCCCGGGGAGATGAGCACGCCGTCGCGCGCCGCGGCGAGCTCGATCGCTTCGTCGAGGGACACGTCGTCGTTGCGCACCACGGTCGTCTCCGCGCCGAGCTGCTGCAGGTAGCCGACCAGCGTGTAGACGAACGAATCGTAGTTGTCGATGACGAGGATGCGCGTGCTCATGGGGGTTTCGGCCAATCGTGGAGTGGGCGGGACCGGCAGGCCCGGGCGGCTAGACTTGGCTACCAGAACGAGTCAGACAGCAGCACCGCGGCGCGTCGGCGGTGCTTGCAGGATACCAAGCGTGCCGGCCTGCAGCCGAAGGGCGGCCAAGGAGGACCAGTGCCCGATTCACCGGACAAGCCCGAGACCGAGGCGCGCGCCTCGAAGAGCGCGGACAAGGTCCTGAAGAGGTCCTCGAATCCCAAGCCGCGCAAGAAGAAGCGGACGCCCAGGCCCGCCGGCCCAACCCCCCAGTGGTACAAGTACCTGATGTTCGGGCTCATGATCGTGGGGCTGCTCTGGATCATCGCCTTCTACATCACCCAGGGTCTTTTCCCTGTCCCGGCGATCGGCAACTGGAACATCCTGATCGGCTTCGGCATCGCGATCATCGGGTTCCTGATGACCCTGCGCTGGCGGGGCTGAGCGCACCGAGCACGGCCCTCGCGGTCGCGTCCCAGCCGGGCAGCAGAGGCCGCGCGGCCAGAGCGGCTGCCCTCCAACGAGCCCTGACCTCGGCCGAGGCCAGCCACTGGCCCGTCTCGGAGCACAGCGGGTCCCCACCCGCCGCAGGGTCTTCCTCGCGCACCGCCGTCCCGGCGGCCCCGAGTCCGCCCTCGAGGCTCAGTGCGAGCGCCTCGGCCGCGCCCGTTCCCGCGGGGACGACGGCGGGCACTCCCCTCGCGAGCGACTCCGCCACGACCAGTCCGAACGTCTCGGACTCCGACGCGAGCAGCGTCAGGTCGGCACGCGCCCACTCCTGATCGAGCTCGGCGCCGCGCAGTTCCCCTGGCACCTCGATGCGGCCTTCGAGGCCCAGGCGCCGCACCTCCTCGCGGACAGCGCGCGCATAGTCGGGGTCTGCGGCGTCGTGCCCGGCGAGCGTCGCCGTCCACGGCAGGCCGGCCAGCCCGGCCAGTGCCCGCACGATCCTCAGCTGCCGCTTCCCCGGCAGCAGCGCGGCGAGGCACAGAAGGTGCGGCGGCGCCCCCGCCGTCAGGCTCCCCGGCGACACGGGGGCACGCACGACGCCGGGTCGCGCCACGAGTGCCCGGGTCCCGTAGCGCTCGGCGAGCCGGCGCGCGGCGAAGCTGCTCGGGACGATGACAGCGTCGACCGCCGCGAGGGAGGCGCGTTCGAGGCCAGCGAGGCGGCGCCTCCCCTCCGGTGTGAGGCCCGGGGCGTCCGGGAGCGACATGTGCACGAGGATCCCGAGGCGCGCTGGCCCTGGGGCTGTCGCGGCGCGCACCTCCTCCGGTTCTCCGAGCGCGAGGAGCCCGTCGACGAGCACCGCGTCAGGCGACGCGGTGGCACGGGCCGGGGACGCGCCGTCGTGCGCGGTGGCGGATGGGACGCCGAGCGCGGCGGCGAGGGAGGCCCTGTCCTCGGTGGAGCCGACTGGCCAGGCGCCCGGCACCTCGACCGTCTCGACCCGCACGCCGAGCCCGGCGAGCGCGCCGGCGAGCATCGCGTTGTAGACGTTCCCGCCAGAGGAGTAGCCGAGGCTGCCGGGGACCACCAGGCGCAGGTCCACGGCGGGGCCCACGGGGCTAGGCGCCCGCACCCCGCCGGCCGGCGAGGTCCATCGTGCAGGAGGCCCACGCGTCGGGGTTCTCGCGCAGGGTGACCTCGACGGCGGAGAGGTGGTCGAGGTGGCGCAGGTTCTCGGCGGCGGCGACGGCTACGTGCTGGGCTAGGACCTCGGTGGTGGTGAGCCGGCCGACGAAGTCGGGGTGCTCGTCGAGATTGCGGTAACGGATCCCGTCAAGGATCGCGCCGAGCAGCTGGGCAGCCTCGCCGATGTCCATGACGGTCGAGTTCGCGTCGAGGGCGTCGGCGTGGACGGTGAGCTCGACGACGAACGTTGCCCCGTGGAGGCCCTGCGCCGGCCCGAACGCCGGGCGCGGCAGGCTGTGGGCGATCATCGCGTGGTCACGGACGGTGAGGCTGAACATGAGGCTCCTTGCGTGGTTGTCGGCTGCGTCGGACGGCTCGGGCGGACAGCTCCGCCGGCAGTGCCCTCTGTCACTGCGCCTCGGGGTAGCGGATCACGTGGCACAGCCCCGGCAGGGAGCCCTCGGCGAGGCGGTCCATGGTCTGCGGCAGGTCGGCGAAGTCAGAGACGGCGCCGAGGAGCGCGTCGAAGGCGGGATCCTCGAGGAGGCTCAGCGCGAGGGCGAGCCGCTGGCCGCAGGTGCGCCGGTGCCGGCGTGGGAGGGCGACCTGGCCGACCTGGGCGGCCTTCAGCGAGAGGCGGCGCGCGTGGAAGTCGGCGCCCAGGGGCACCGGCACCGTGTCGTCGCCGTACCAGGAGAGCTCGATGACGTCGCCGTCGTCGCCCACGATTTCGAGGCACCGGGCCAGGCCCGCCGGGGAGGCGGAGGCGTGGAAGACGATGTCGCAGTCCCCCGAGGCGTTCTCGGGAGATGCGAAGCGCACCTGCAGGGCCTCCGCGATGCCGGCGCGCGCGGGATCGCTGTCCACCGCCTCGAGGCGGGAGAGCGGGAAGCGGCGCAGGAGGGCCGCCGTCGACGCGCCGATGAGCCCGCACCCCACGACGGCGACGCGGTCTCCGATCCGCGGGCCTGCCTCCCAGAGCGCGTTGATGCCGGTCTCCACAGCACCGGCGAGGAGGGCGCGGCGCGGGGGCACGCCGTCCGGCACAGGCACGAGGTCCGCGGCGGGGACCACGTAGCGGTCCTGATGGGGGTAGAGGCAGAAGACGGTGCGGCCCTCGAGCTCGGCCGGGCCCCGTTCCACGACGCCGACGGACAGGTAGCCGTACTTCACCGGCGCCGGGAAGCTGCCGTCCTGGTGGGGTGCCTCCATGAGCCCGGCGACCCGGGCCGGGACACGGCCGGTGTGCACGAGGTTCTCGGTGCCGCGCGAGTGGCCGGAGTACAGGGTGCGCACGAGGGCTTCCCCCTCGCCCGGCGGGCGGAGCTGCTCGCGTCGGAGCTCGCCGCGGCACGGACCCGTGGTCCAGTAGGCCGTGGCTGTCAGGTCATCGGTCCCGCCGGTCTGCGCCATCGACTCGACCCTACCCATGGCCGCCCGCAGCGAACCAGCGCTGGCGTGCACGGCGCGCCGCCCCGGCACCCTGCCCACGGCAGGCAATCTAGACTTGAACGGTGACCACCGCCCCGAGCACACGGACCGACGAGGCCCGTCAGACCCACGCGTACTTCGACGACACGTACCTCACGGAGGCGGACGCGACCGTGATCGCGTCCGGGACGAGCGAGGACGGACCGTGGGCCGCGGTCTCACCGAACATCTTCCATCCCAAGGGCGGCGGCCAGCCGTCGGACGAGGGCACGCTCGACGGCGCCCCGGTGACCCCCGCGCGTGACGAGGACGGACTCGTCGTGCTGCTCGGAGCCCCGACCGTGCCCGACATCGGGGCCCGCGTCGCATGCCGGGTCGACGCCGGACTGCGCCGCCGGCACGCCGCCCTGCACACGGCCGGGCACGTTCTGGGGCACCTCGGCGAGGCACGCGGCTGGACGCACTCGGGCCACTCGCACTTCCCGGGCCAGGCGCGGCTCGACTTCGACCCGACCGGGCACGACGATGAGCTCGCCACACCTGAGCTCCGCGACGCCGTGCGGGTCGAGCTGCAGGCGCAGATGGACGAGCTTCTCGCCCGCGGTGCAGCCGTCTCGGCGTCCGTGGACGCCGGGGGCCACCGCACCGTGACGATCGAGGGCGTCAACGCCGAGCCGTGCGGCGGGACGCACGTGCGCACTCTCGCGGACCTGGCGGCCGTCCGCATCCTCGAGATCAAGGTCAAGCGCGGCGCCATCAAGGTCCGCTACGAGGCCGAGCATGCTGACGCTGCGGGCGGCCACCGCCCATGAGCCTGTGGGTGAAGATCTGCGGGCTCTCCACGCCGGAGTCGGTCGAGACGGCGGTGGCGGCGGGCGCGGATGCGCTCGGCTTCGTCCTGGCCGCCGGCAGCCCCCGGACAGTTGACGCCGCACGAGCCGCGTCGCTCGTGGCGGTCGCCCGGGAGGCGGGCCGCCGCGCGGGGCGCGAGGTGGAGACAGTCGCGGTGGTGCGGCACCAGGGCGCGGAAGAGGTGGAGCGGATCGCGCGCGAGGCCGGCGTCGACGCGGTGCAGCTGCACGGCGACGAGCCCGACGCCGACGCCGACTCCCTGCGCGCCGCGGGCTTCCGCGTGATCCGGGCGCTCTCGGCCGGCGAGTACGCGGCGCGCCGAGCCGCAGGATGGACGAGCGCCGACCGGCTCCTGCTCGACGCCGCGGTCCCGGGGTCCGGGACGCGCATCGGAGCCGAGGAACTCGCCGAGGCGCCCGCGGGCTTCTGGATCCTGGCCGGCGGCCTGTCCCCCGCCAATGTGGCCGAGGCCGTCGCGGCGCTCGGCCCGGGCGGGGTCGATGTCTCGAGCGGTGTCGAGTCGATGCGCGGCGTCAAGGACTTGGCCCTCATCCGGGCTTTCATCGAGGCCGCCCGCGGCTGACGCATTCTTTTTGCGTTATATGCACGCATAGGTAC
>NZ_BAAAQW010000006.1:246075-361739 GCF_039531875.1 Sinomonas flava
CGGCCGCCGTCGTAGGTGCCGCGAGTGCTCGGGGCGGGCGAGGAACGAGAACCCGGCCCCGGAGTGCGTCAGCGGTGGGTGACATGCACCGGGCGGACGGCAGCGGTGTGACCGAGGACCACGCCCAGGCCCAGCATGCCCATGCCGAGCACGAGGTGGAGGATGTTGTCCGCGGCGTTGAGGGGCACGAAGTTCGCGGCGGTCTCGCCTCCGAACACGAGCCCGTACACGAACAGGACGAGGTACACCGCGCCGCCCCACGCGAGGTAGCCCTTGGCGCCGGCCACGGAGCGGCCCAGCGCGAGCCCCGCGACGCCGAACAGCAGGTGCACGACGTTGTGGAGCACGGAGACTTGGAACAGGCCCAGGAGGAATGCCTCGGAATGATGGCCGGCGAGGCCGATCCCCGGGCCAGCGGTGATGCCGGGGATGAATCCGAGCACTCCGACGAGGAGGAACACGGCGCCCACCGCGGTCGCGGCGATCTGGACGGCGGTTCGGCGGTTCGAGAGGACTGACGTGGACATGGTGGCTCCTATCGAGTCGGCCGACGCCCTGACTCGAAGCGCCGGTGCGGTGGCCCGCACCCTCACTTCGGAGCCGGCGCAGAGGCGGATTGGGGCGGCCCAGACCGCGGTTCGCGTACCGGCCCGTGTTCCGGGGTAGTGAGCGCGGGAGACGCACGCGCAAAGGAGACACGACGATGAGTGCACCTCCTCGGTATTCTCTGCCGGAAAGTGTGCCGGGCCCGGCCCAGCCCGCCAAGCCGCAGAGCGGCCTGACACGTTGGCTGCTGGAGAAAAGGGTCCATCAGCCCGTGGGCCCCGAGGTCCCCGAGGACCACGGGCAGCAGAGCTGGTGGAAGGTCATGTGCCTGACCGGGGTCGACTACTTCTCGACCCTCTCGTACCTCCCAGGCATCGCAGCCTTGGCGGCAGGCGCCCTCTCCCCCCTGGCGACCCTGCTCATCGTGGCGCTGACCCTTCTGGGGATGCTGCCCATGTACCGCCGGGTAGCGAAGGAGAGCCCGCACGGCCAGGGGTCGGTGGCCATGCTCGAGGACCTGCTGCCCTTCTGGCGCGGGAAGGTGTTCGTCCTCGTGCTCCTGGGCTTCGTGGCGACGTCCTGGATCATCACGATCACGCTCTCGGCCGCAGATGCCTCGGTGCACCTGATCGAGAACCCCCTCCTGCCGCATGCCCTCCTGGACGGGAAGGCCGTGCTGATCACGGTCGTCCTCCTGCTGATCCTGGGCGGCGTGTTCCTGCTCGGCTTCTCCGAGGCCGTGGCCGTGGCCATCCCCCTCGTCGCCGCGTTCCTCGGCCTCAACGCCGTGATCATCGGCGTGGGCTTCGCGGACCTGCTCGCCCATCCGGCCACCGTCTCGGACTGGTGGGGTGCCCTGAACGGAGGTGGCGGGCTGTCCGGGATCGTGGGTCCCGCCATCCTGGCCTTCCCGCTCCTGGTCCTTGGGCTCTCCGGCTTTGAAACCGGGGTGAGCATGATGCCGCTCGTCGCCTCCAGAGGCGATACGGTCGAGGAGAAGATGGCCTCGCGCATCCGCAACACCCGCAAGCTGCTGACCTCCGCGGCCGTGGTCATGAGCATCTACCTGATCGGCAGCAGCTTCGTCACGACCCTCCTCATCCCGGCCCAGGAGTTCCAGCCCGGCGGGCAGGCCAACGGCCGTGCCCTCGCGTACCTGGCACACGAGCGGCTGGGCGGGGTGTTCGGATCCGTCTACGACATCAGCAGCGTGCTGATCCTCTGGTTCGCCGGCGCCTCGGCCATGGCAGGCCTCATCAACATCGTGCCCCGCTACCTTCCCTCCTACGGCATGGCCCCCGAGTGGTCCCGGCACATCAGGCCGGTGGTGCTCGTCTACACGGGCATCAGCATCCTCATCACCCTCGGGTTCCGGGCAGACGTGAACGCCCAGGCAGGTGCCTACGCGACGGGGGTCCTGGCCATGATGGTCTCCGGCGCCGTCGCAGTGACCATTTCGGCCATCCGCCGCCGGCAGCGGGGCGCCTCCGTGGCGTTCTCGGTACTGAGCCTGATCCTGCTCTACGCGCTGGCGGACAACGTCGTCGAGAAGCCCGACGGCCTCGCGATCTCCGCGCTGTTCATCACGGGCATCGTCGTCGTCTCGCTCGTCTCGCGCATCACGCGCACCACAGAGCTGCGCGCGGACCGGATCGTGTTCGACGAGGCCGCGCGGCGCTTCATCGTCGAGTCGCTCGAGTACGACGGGCGCCTCAACCTCATCGCGAACCGGCCCCAAGCCCGGGACGAGGCGGAGTACGCCGAGAAGGAGCTGGCCCAGCGCGAGATCAACCCGGTCCCGGGGGCCGCGGACGTGCTCTTCCTTGAGGTGGACATCACGGACCCATCGAAGTTCAGCGGCACCCTCGAGGTCCATGGCGTCGAGGTCGGGGTCTTCAGGGTGCTGCGCGTCCAGAGTCCTGCAGCGCCCAACGCCATCGCCGCGATCCTCCTGGCGCTCCGCGATGCGACGGGTGTGCTCCCCCAAGCGCACTTCGAATGGTCGGAGGGCAACCCGCTGGCGCACCTCATGCGCTACCTGCTGCTGGGCCGGGGCGACACTCCGCCGGTCGTGCGGGAGATCATCCGCGAGCACGAGCCGGACCCGAAGCGCCGCCCCGGCATCCACGTCAGCTGACCGCGCCGGCCGGCCGTCCCAGCCAGCGCGACCGTGCCGCAGCACCTTTTCAGGAGAACTGCTTGACCAGGATCGGCGGCGTGGTCGGCGCGGGCGAGCCGCCGGCCGGTTCCACGGTGACGCCGATCGCCGTCGACGATCCGATCCCTCCCGTGAGCTCGTTCCACGTGGTGCCCCCGCCCCCGGGCATGAGGCCTGCGGGCTGCATGGTGCCGGAGGTGTCCTCGAGCCAGAGCTCGTAGACGTGGCCGGGCGGGGTCGCGGGCATGCCCACCGTCATGACGCCGCCCACCGACTGCGTCTGCGAGTGCACGATGAGCATGGTCCCGCCGCCGGGCACGGTGACCTCCTGCACCTTCGCGTCGGGCGCGGCAAGGATCCGGCCCATCCCCGCGCTCGGGGCGTTGGCCGCGACCGCGAGCTGGCGGAAGGCGTCGTCGCGCTGCTTCTGGACCTGCAGGCCCCACACCCCGGCGCCTCCGGCCGCGACGAGCAGGACGGCGGCCGCCGCAGCGAGCCATTTGCTGCTCGAGGGGAACCGTGACGCACGACGGCGGCGCTCACCGAGGTCGGCGACCGTTGACCCACCTCCCCCTCTGGGGGTCACCTCCTGGGAGTCACCTCGCGCGGGTGCCGGGCTTGGCGCAGCGGGACGGGACCCCACAACGTCGGGACGGGACCCCACAACGTCGGGACGGGACCCCTCGTCGAGGACGTCGAGCTGGGGGGTGACGGCGATCTGCGCCATGAGCCGGGCCTTGAGGTCCGGCGGGGGCGCGACGGGGGTCGTGCCGGCGGCGAGCAGCGCGGCGGTCTCGGCGAGCTCGCGCGCCTCCTCCGCCGTCGGGTCCCCGAAGGCGAGGGTGCCCTCGAAGCGGCGGCGCTCGTCGTCGTCGAGCGCGTTGAGAGCATAGGCGCCCGTCAGCAGGTGCAGCTGGTCATCCATGGCTCACTCCCAACACGTCTCTCAGGCGGATCATTCCGTCGCGGATTCTGGTCTTCACGGTGCCCAGGGGCAGTCCCAGGGCGTCGGCGACTTCGCCGTAGGTGTAGCCGCCGTAGTACGCGAGCCGTATGGCCTGCTTCTGCACCTCGGTGAGCGACTCGAGGGCCCGGTTCACCCGTTCGCTCTCGAGCGCCACCTCGACGCGGTGCTCAACATCGTCGTAGCTCTCGCGGTACTCGCGGATCCCCTGGCGCAGGTCGCGGTCGGTGGCAGCCTGGGCGGCGCGGACGCGGTCGACGGCGCGGCGGTGCGCCATCACCGTGATCCACGCCCGGGCGCGGCCCCGGTCGGCGTCGAACCGCCTGGCCTGCTGCCAGACCTCGAGGAACACCTCCTGGGTGACCTCCTCGGACTGCGCCGGGTCGCGGACCACGCGCAGCACGAGACCGTGGACGAGCGGCGCGAGGGCGTCGTACAGGTCTCCGAAGGCCGCCTGGTCGCCGCGGGCGACGCGGGCCATGAGCTCGTCGAGGTCCGGTGCGGGAGCGGCCCCGCCGTCGTGGTCCGGCATGTAGACCACTGTCTCACGTCCGGGCATGCGCCTTCCCCCTCGTCTCGGTGTCCTGATCCCGGCGCCCGCGGCAAAAGCGGCCGGCGGGCCGAGCGCCTCGCACCCGGCCCGCCGTCGGGCTCTTGTGTCTGGGCTGTGGGCTACTTCGCCGGCGGCAGCAGGACCGTGTCGACGAGGTAGACCGTGGCGTTGGCCGTCTTGACGCCGCCGCAGATCACGTTGGCGCCGTTGACCTGGAGCGAGTTCCCGGATCCGGTGACCTTCACGCTCTGGCCCTCCACCGTGGCGTGGTCGCCCGCGATCGAGGCCGGCTCGATCTGGCCGGGCACCACGTGGTAGGTGAGGATCTTCTTCAGCGTCGCGTCATCGGTCTTGAGGGATTCGATCGTGGCCGCGTCGATCTTGGCGAAGGCGCTGTCCACCGGCGCGAAGACGGTGAACTGGCCGCCGTTGAGCGTGTCGACGAGGTTGACCTTGGGGTTGAGCTTGCCCGAGACCGCCGCGGTCAGCGTGGTCAGGAGCGGGTTGTTGGAGGCGGCGACCGCGACGGGGTCCGTGCTCATGCCCTGCACCGATGCGGGGCCGGACGGGTTGGCCTTCGCGTAGTCCGCGCACCCGGCGCCGACGAGGTTCGCGGCCGGGTCGGACTTCGACATCGCCGAGGCGGACGGGCTCGACGCCATGCTGCTGGAGGAGCTGGAAGAGCTGGACATGGCGGACGACGACGAGGGGCTGCTCGCCGTCGTCGTCCCGCCGCACGCGGCGAGGCCGAACGTGCTGAGGGCCGCGAGGCCGACGACGACGGACGTGCGCTTGATGATGTTCATGGCTTCACTCCTGGGTCACGGGGTGGTGGCTGGCACCTGTACTTCGGAGCGGCCGCGACAGCGGATTGGACGTCTTTCAGCCGCCCAGCATCCCCCGCAGGGTCAGGGCGTTGCGGACGGCGTTCCCGCCGCCGTCGTTGTTGAAGTAGGCGAAGACCT
The DNA here is from genome assembly GCF_039531875.1 of Sinomonas flava. Classification (NCBI taxonomy): domain Bacteria; kingdom Bacillati; phylum Actinomycetota; class Actinomycetes; order Micrococcales; family Micrococcaceae; genus Sinomonas; species Sinomonas flava. The sequence continues at coordinate 251,262 of NZ_BAAAQW010000006.1, forward strand.
CATGGCCTTGGGCATCCCACTCGCGGATGCGTCCGGCCCACCAGTCGAGGTCCGCATCCGAGTAGGAGCCGGCGTAGAGGTGCTGGTGGTCGGGGCCGTGGAGCCGGACGTAGACGTGGTGGGCCGTGGCCTCGAGGACGCACGGGAGCCCGGCCCCGCTCATGACGCAGTACGCCGCGCCGTGGCGGCGCAGGAGGTCGAAGACTGCGGGGTCGTGCCAGCTCGGATGGCGGAACTCGACGGCCGCGCGGATCCACCACGGGAGGGTGCCGAGGAACCAGTCCAGCCGGGCGTCGTCGCGCGCGTGGTGCGGGGAGAGCTGGACGAGGAGGACGGCGCGACGGGGCCCCAGCTCGTGCCAGGAGGCCGCGATGCGGTCCGCCCACGCCTCGGGGGCGTAGAGCCGCTTGCCGTGCGTGAGGCCGCGTGGGGCCTTGACCGAGAGGAGGAAGCCCTCGGGGAGCCGACGGCGCCAGGAGGCGAACGCCGTCGTGCGCGGCCAGCGGTAGAAGCTTGCGTTGAGCTCGACGGTGGAGAAGGTGCGGGTGTAGAGGCCGAGCCGGTCCCAGGGGCGGGTTCCCGGTGGGTAGAGGGCGTGCTCCCAGTGGTCGTAGCTCCAGCCCGAGGTCCCGATGTGCCAGCCCATGCTCAGGTGAGCCCCACGCCGGTGAAGCGCGCGAGTTCGTCCAGCAGGTCCCGCTGGAAGTGCTCATCGTGGACGGACGGGTGCGGCTCGCGGCGCCGCTGGTGGTGCCAGTAGCCGCCGCTCGTGAGGGCGTCGGGATCCTCGCTGGTCGCGAGCCATTCCTGGGTGAGGTGCCCGAGGCGAAGGTCGTCGGGGGCTCCGCGCCCTCCCATCCGCGTGGGCACCCACCCGGGATCCACGGCGTTGCTCAGGGTGTCCGGCCAGCGGGCGGCGACCGCGGCCATCAGGGTGGTCACGAGCAGCTTGCTGTCCGAGTAGGAGCCCGTGGCACGGCCGCCGCTCCAGTCGAGGCCGCCGAGGCGGGCATGGCCGCTGTAGTGCATCCCGCTGCTCAGGTAGACGAGCCGGTCCGGCCGCTGCATGAGCGCGGTGAGCAGGTACGGTGCGACGACGTTGACCGGCAGGACGGCACGGCTGCCCAAGACGCCGGCGTCGTGGATGACGGCGTCCATGCGCCCCAGCCGGTTCGCCTGCTCGGCGACGTCCCGCATCTCGCCGAGGTGTGCCAGATCGCCGACGACGGCGCCGGCACCCGCGCGGATCAGCTCGTCGAGAGCGGAGAGCCGGTCGGCGTTGCGCGCGTGGACGACCACCTCGTGGCCCGCGCGGAGCAGCGTCTCGGCCGCCGCCCTGCCCAGGCCGTCGGCGGACCCCGTGACCAAGATCCTCATGTGCCTCACCTCCCCCACCCATGATGGCAGGACCGTTTGCGGCAGGGCCCCTCGGGTAGGTAGGCATGAGCGCCGGACGTCCGGGGCCGGTGCCTGACCTCAGGAGTGGCCATGGCTGCCTGCGACATGTGCGGAAACGAGTACGACAAGACGTTCACCCTCACCCAGGGCGACAGGTCGGGGACGTTCGACAGCTTCGAATGCGCCATCCACGCCTTTGCCCCCACGTGCGGGCACTGCGGGTGCCGGATCCTCGGCCACGGGGTCGAATCGGGCCAAGGCATGTACTGCTGCGCCCACTGCGCGCAGGCGAGCGGGGTCGAGGGCCTCGCGGACCGGGTGAAGTAGGCCGTGCCGGCTCCTCTGACGGGCGTCCTGTTCGATGTCGACGGGACGCTCGTGGATTCCACCTACTTCCACACGCTCGCGTGGTGGCACGCCTTCCGCCGCTTCGACCATGACGTGCGCATGAATGCGATCCACCGCTGCATCGGCATGGGCGGGGACAAGCTCGTCGACAGCCTGCTGGGCGCGGAACGGGACAAGTCCCAGGACCAGGAGGTCATGGACACCCACGCCGCGGTGTTCTCCACCTTCTGGCCGCACCTGAGGGCGTTCGACGGCGCGCGCGACCTCCTGTCCCGGTCCCGCGACGCGGGGCTGAAGGTCGTCCTCGCGTCCTCGGCCCGGGAACAGGACCTGGGCGCGCTCCGGGCGGCCCTCGGCGCCGACGAGGTCGTGGACGCCGCCACGAGCTCCGCCGACGCCGAGGAGTCCAAGCCCGCCCCGGACATCCTCGTGGCAGCCCTCAAGGCCGCAGGCCTTGAGGCGTCCGAGGTCCTCTTCGTCGGGGATGCGGTGTGGGATGTGCAGGCCGCCGCGGCTCTCGGCATCACCACCGTCGGCGTGGCCTCCGGCGGGTACAGTGGCGCGGAGCTGACCGATGCCGGCGCAGCAGAGGTTTTCGACTCACCCCGAGACCTTCTGGACGGCTTCGAGGGGAGCCTGATCGGGAAGCGGCTCGCCGCCTGATCCCGACGCCAGGTACTCCATGAGCCGCCGGACGCCGAAGGTCCAGGGGGTCAGTTCCTCGGCGCGCGCCGTGACGTTGACGAGCGAGCCGAGATGCGGGCTCGCGATCGTGACAACGTCCCCGAGGTGATGTGTGAACCCTTGGCCCGGCGCGTCCCGGTCATGGGTGGGCGCGAAGAGCGTGCCGGTGAACAGGGCAAACCCGTCCGGGTACTGGTGGTGGTCGCCGAAGGCCGCGGAAATCAGGTCCTCGAAGGGCCGGCTGATCCGACTCAGGCTGTTCTGCCCTCGGAGTCGGAAGCCGTCCTGCCCATCCACCGTCAGCGTGATCTCCTCATCTCGCAGGGTCTCCAGGGTGAAGTCGCCGCCGAAGAGGCGGATGAAGGGTCCGACGGCGCACGATGCGTTGTTGTCCTTGGCCATGCCGAGCAGGAGCGCGCTCCGCCCCTCCACGTCTCGGAGGTTCACGTCGTTGCCCAAGGTCGCTCCCCGCGCTCTGCCGTGCGAGTCGACGAGCAGAACCAGCTCGGGCTCGGGGTTGTTCCATTCCGAGAAGGAGGGGATGCCGATGGGGGAGCCAAAACCAACGCTGGCCAGCACGGGAGCCTTGGTGAACACTTCGGGATCGGGCCCGAGCCCCACTTCCAGGTACTGGGACCACATTCCGCGCTCGGAGAGGATCGCCTTCACCCGGCGGGCCTCCTCAGAGCCGGGCTGCACCGAACCGATGCTGCCCCCGAGCGCGGCCAGGACTGAGCTGCGCACGGCGGCGGCCCTGTGGAAGTCCCCGCCGCACCGTTCCTCGATGACCCGCTCCACCATGCTGTCCACGAACGTGACCCCGCACGCCTTCACCACCTGGAGATCGATGGGCGCGAGCAGGCGGGGCCTCTCGGGGTCGGCCGCGAGCGAGGCCTCGACGAGGCTGGCGAGGCTCCAGCGGGGCAGGGACTGCTCCGCCTTGACCCACTCCCCCGGATCGTCCAGGTCCAAGAGGGCGGAGACCGTCCGGATGCGGTCGGTGTGGTCGAAGACCTCGTCCCCTCTGACCGAGACCACCCGGGGCCCGCCGGACTCCGGATCCCAGACCCGGCCGACAAGCAGCGGGCGGGATCCGTCAGAGGGAAGGACCACGGAATCCGTCAGCGCGTTCACAGGATCCCCGCCTTCTCGGTGCTCGCCTCGTGGACGCCGTCGACCCGGCGCCGGATCCCCCACGGGTTCTCGTCCAGCAGGGCGGGGGGCAGCTGTTCGGAGGGGAACGAATCGTAGGCGACGGGCCGCAGGAACCGGCGTATCGCGGCGGTGCCCACGGAGGTGGTGGAGGAGGCCGTGGTCGCCGGGTAGGGTCCGCCGTGCTGCTGCGCGTAGGTCACGCTCACCCCGGTCGGCCAGGAGTTCCAGACCAGACGGCCGGCCCGATCCCCCAGCACCGCGAGCAGTTCGCTCACGTCCTCGGACGGCTCGCCCTGCACGGTGGCTGTCAGCTGGCCGTCGAGCAGGGCGGCGAGGCCGGACAGGTCGGTGCCGGGGTCATAGCGGACCATGAGGGTCGCGGGCCCGAACATCTCCAGCTCGAGCAGGTCAGGGTTGTCCTGCACGGTCCGGGCGTCCGTGAGCAGGACAGTGGGGCGGGGCGCCTCGGACTCGTCGCCGGCAATGAGCACGCGTACGCCCGGATGGGACTGGACCTCGCTCAACGCGTGGTCGAATCCCTCGCGCAGTCTGGGGCTCAGGAGGGGGGCGCGGGTCGCGTCGCGCAGCTCTGCAGCGAGGGCCGCGGCTGTCTCCTCTGCGTCCTCGAGGGGCGCGAACAGCAGGCCCGGCTTGGTGCAGAACTGCCCCATGCCGAGGGTGAAGGACTTGGCGTAGCCGGCGAGGATGCTGTCCCGGCGGGCAGCCCAGGCCTGCTCAGTCACGAAGACGGGGTTGATGCTGCCGAGTTCGCCGAAGAAGGGGATCGGCACGGGACGCCGCGCGGCGCGGTCGAAGAGTGCCCGGCCGCCCGCCGTCGACCCCGTGAAGCCGATGGCCTTGACTAGGGGATGGTCCACGATGGCCTCGGCCGCCTCCCGGCCGGACACGACGGAGAAGAGCCCCTCCGGCGCTCCCGCTCGCGCGAGGGCGTCACGCACGACCTCGCCGGTCAGCAGAGCCAGCTCGAGATGGGCGTCGTGCGCCTTGTGCACCACGCCGCAGCCCGCCGCCAGGGCGGAGGCACTGTCCCCGCCCATGACGCTGAAGGCGAAGGGGAAGTTGGAGGCACCGAAGACGCCGACGACTCCGAGTGGGACGTTCATCCTGCGCAGGTCGGGCCGTGGGCCCATCCCCCAGTCGGGATCGGCGTGGTCGATGGTTGCTTCGAGGTGCTCTCCGGCCGGGATCTCGCCGGCGAAGAGGCGGAGCTGGAAGACGGACCGCTTGAGCTCGCCGCCGAGCCGGCCCTCGTCCAGGTGGGTTTCGCGGTGGGCCACTGGGACGAGTTCGGCCGCGGCTTCCTCCAGGCCGGTGGCGATGGCCTCAAGCCATCCGGCGCGGGTGGCGGGATCGACCTCACGGCTGTGCTCATAGGCGGCGTGGGCCGCGAGGATGTGGTCGTGGGTCTCGGGAACCGAGGTGGTCATTGGGCAGTCCTCCTCAAAGGAAGTCGATTGGTTCGAACGATGTACGATATTTCGGACAGGTGCTCAGTGTCCGCGCCTGCCGACCCTGAAGCTGTTATGGAGGAGCTGGAGTGGCACGCTTGACCCCTGCCGTGGTGCGGAGCCTGGATATCCTGGAGCTCTTCCTCGAGGCCAGGCACGGCCTCACTGCCCCCGAGGTGGCGCAGCGCACTGGCCTTCCCCGGACGACAGTGCACGAACTGCTCACGACGCTCGTCGAGCGCAGGTACCTCCGGCGGGACGAGCGCGCGACCTACCATCTCGGCCTGAGCGTCTTCCGGCTGGGCAACGCCTTCGCTGAGCGCCTCGACCTGCGCGCGGTAGGACTGCGCGTGGCCGAGTCCGTCGTGCAGGAATGCGACGAGACGGTCCACGTCGGGATGCTCGACGGCGCGGACCTCGTCTACATCTGCAAGGTGGACAGCACCCATTCGGTGCGCATGGTTTCGAGGATGGGAGGCCGGGTGCCGGCTTCCTGCACCGCGGTCGGGAAGGTGCTCCTGGCCCACCTCCCGGACAGTGAGCGCAAGCGGCTCGTGGGCAAGGGGCTGTCCAGGCTCACCCCGAACAGCATCACCGAGCCCCATGTGCTCGCCAACCAGCTCGACGAGATCCGGGCCTCCGGGATCGGATTCGAGTCCGGAGAGTCGACGGCGGATGTCTCGTGCGTCGCGGCGCCAGTGCGCGACCACACGGGCTCGGTGGTCGCCGCCCTGAGCATCTCCGTGCCCGACATGCGGTGGAACCTCCGCAGCCCCGAGGAGTGGGCCGGCCTCGCGGTTGACGGCGCGGCCCGTTTCAGCTCGGAGCTCGGCTACAGCTGAGGTGATCTCGGGGAGGACGCGGTGCGCGCCGCTCCCGGGCTCGTCACCGCGCGAACGCGACATGATCCCGCGACACCCCCTCCGTGGACTTCACCCCGAGGAGCTGCATCGAGCGCACGTACTGGCCGCGCAGGATCTCCACGGCGCGCTCGACGCCGCGCTCCCCGCCCGCCATGAGGCCGTACAGGTACGCGCGCCCCACCATCGCCGCATCGGCGCCGAGCCCCACAGCGGCGAGCACATCGCTTCCGGACATGACGCCGCTGTCGATGAGGATGGTCGGCCCGTCTCCCAGCCTCTCGCGCACCTCCGGCAGGATCCGCAGCACTGTGGGCGACCGGTCCAGCTGCCGTCCGCCGTGATTGGAGAGCACGACGCCGTCGCAGCCGAGCCCGACGACGCGTTCCGCGTCCGCAACGTTCTGGATCCCCTTCACCAGCAGCCGGTGCGGCCACACCTCACGGAGCCACGCGATGTCGTCGAAGGTCAGTCCAGGGTCGAAGATCTGGTCGGCCACGTCGGCAGATGTGCCGCCGAAGCCGCGCAGGGAGGCGAACTCGATGGGCGGAGTCGTCAGCTTGTCGAACCACCAGGAAGGGTGGAGGGCCATGTCCGCGAACGTCTTGGCGGACAGCGACGGGGGGATGGTGAGCCCGTCGCGCAGTTCGCGGACCCGCGCGCCGCCCACCTGGGTGTCCACCGTCACCATGAGCACTTCGTAGCCGCTGTCGAGCACGCGCCGGATCAGGCCCTCGGTGTTATTCCGGTCCTTGGCAATGTAGAGCTGGAACCAGTTGTTGCCTTCTGGCACTGCCTGGGCCAAGTCCTCGACCGTCGTAGTGCCCACCGTCGAGAGCGTGTAGGGAAGGTTGTGCCGGGCCGCCACACGGGCAACGCCTTTCTCGCCGTCGTTGTGCATCATCCGGCTGTAGCCGGTGGGGGCAAGCACGAGAGGGAAGTCGACCCTGCGGCCGAAGAGCTCGGTGCTGGGATCCGGGTCCGACACGTCCCGCAGGACCGAGGGGATGAACTCCACGTCCCGGTAGGCCTGGCGGCACCGGGCCAAGGTGACTTCATCCTCCGCAGCCCCGTCGGTGTAGTTGAAGACCGACTTCGGCGTCGTCTTCCTGGCGCTGTCCCGGAGATCCGAGATCGTGAAGGAGCGGGCGAGCCTCCGCCGCACGGGGTCGAGGTCCAGTGGGCGGAACTGCAGGAGTTCGCGCAGTTCGGACCACTTGGGCAATTGACGGTCGTCCATGACATTCTCCTTGGTCCGATATTTCGGACGGATCATCGGTATTTCGAAGAGACCACGAAAGGGAGATTCTTTGGCAGGGGTTGGGTTACGGGCCGTTCTTGACCTCTAGATCCCGGGCTACCTAGACTCCCAGTGTTCCCGATCACCCTAACCCGACAACGGGTCTGGTCGCTACTTCGATCAATGTTCGAAATATCGGACGCACAAAGCTGTGTGTCCCCGGAAGGAACCTTCAATGTCCGCAACTCCTCCCCCGCCGCAGGCTGCCCCTCGGGTCGTGCTCCGGTCGGCTCAGGACGTCACCGAACTCGTCAACAGCGGCAAGCTGCAGAAGGGCAAGTCCCTGGCGATCACCCTGATCGCCCTCGGCGGCATCTTCCTTGACGCCTACGACTTCACGTCGCTCGCCTTCGGCATCCCCTACATCGCGAAGGACTTTGCGTTGGACCCCGGGATGCTTGCCTTGGTCTCCGCGTCGATCATGATCGGAGCCCTTGTCGGATCCGTCGTCGGCGGCTACTTCGTCGACCGGCTCGGCCGCTTCAAGGTCTTCATGGCAGACATGGTGTTCTTCGTCGTCGCCGCCATTGCCTGTGCCCTCGCACCCGATGCGTGGACTCTGGTCATCGCGCGCTTCATCATGGGAGTCGGCATCGGCGTCGACTTCCCCGTGGCCTTCAGCTTCCTGGCCGAGTACGCCTCCCAGCGCAAGAAGGGCGGGACGGTCTCCCTCTGGCAGCCCATGTGGTACGTCGCGGTCGCCTCGACCTTCGCACTGCTCATCCCCGTGTACTTCCTGTTCCAGGGCATGAACTGGGGGGAGAACCACATGTGGCGGGTCGTGGTCGGATTCGGCGCAGTCCCTGCGCTCATCATCATGGTGTTCCGCCAGAAGTACATGGCGGAGTCGCCGTCGTGGGCCGCGCAGAATCTCGGGCTCGACGAGGCGGCCCAGATTCTGCGGAAGACCTATGGCGTCGACGCCGAGGTGGCGGCGGACGCTGTGGACCCCAGGGCCGAACGCAAGCACTTCCAGATGACGCTCACCCAGGCGTGGGGCAAGCTCGTCAGCACGAAGTACCGGGCCCGGACCGTGTTGGCCGGCGTCATCAACATGGGCCAGTCCATGGAGTACTACGCTGTCGGCTTCTTCGTGGGGCAGATCGTGCTCGCCCTCCTGCACACGCAGAATGTCATGACCAACATCGTCTCCTCGCTGATCCTCAACGTGTGCTTCGGCGTCACCGGCGGCTTCCTGGGCGCACGGCTCTCAGGCCGGATCGGCCCGCGCAAGCTCTCCCTCTTCGGCTTCAGCGGCACGTTCGTCTGCATGGTGATCGCGGGCAGCCTCAGCAACGTCGAGGGCGCCTGGTCGATCGTGGGCTCCCTCGTGGTGGGCCTTCTCATCTTCTGCCATGCCGCAGGCCCCGGCGCCCAGGGCATGACGATGGCGACGATGTCCTACCCGACCTCCCTGCGCGGCGCGGGGACGGGCTTCACTCAGATCGGCGTACGCCTCGGGGCCATCGCGGGGCTGGTCTTCTGGCCGCTGGCGACTGCCGCCTTCGGGATGAAGGCGCTGCTGGTCCTGGCCGTCGTGCCGGCCATCGCGATCCTGGTCATCCTGGTCAACAAGTGGGACCCGCACGGACGCGACATCGACGCCGAGGACTACGAGAGCGAGGCCCCTGCCGGCGCTCTCAGCACCACTGTCGAAGGGACCAGGCCATGAGCGCCGTCACAGGGGTGATGCCGGTGGCACCCACCATCTTCAATGCCGACGAGACCTTGGACCTCGACGGCCAGCGCAGAGTCCTCGACTACCTCGTCGACGGCCAGTCCGACGCCGTCTGCATCCTCGCGAACTACTCCGAACAGTTCTCCCTGACGGACGAGGAACGCGAGCAGGTCCTCCGGACAACACTCGAGCACGCGGCAGGCCGCCTCCCGGTCTGTGTCACGACCAGCAACTTCAGCGCGCGCATCGCCAGGGAACGGAGCCTCCGCGCCCAGGAGCTGGGCGCCGCGATGGTCATGCTCATGCCGCCGTTCTTCGGTGCGACCATGAAGGTCGACGAGGACGCGGTGCTGGAGTACTTCAAGCGCGTGGCGGACGGCGTGGACATCGACATCATGATCCAGGACGCTCCGATGAGTCCGACGGCCCTTTCCGTGGGCCTACTGGCCCGGATCGCCCGCGAGGTCCCGCAGGTGAACTACGTGAAGGTCGAGATGCCGCAGGCCGCCGACAAGCTCCGGTCGCTGGCCGCAACGGCAGGAACCGACCTGCCGGGCCTCTTCGACGGAGAGGAGGCGATCACGCTGATCCCCGACCTCGAGGCGGGCGCCCGCGGCACCATGAGCAGCTGCATGGTTCCGGACCAGCTGGGGCAGATCGTGCGTGACTTCCATGCGGGCGAGCGGGACAGGGCAGTGGCGGCGTGGGAGGACCTCCTTCCGTTCATCCACTTCGAGAACCGCCAGTGCGGACTGCGCGCCACCAAGGTCCTGCTGAAGGAAGGCAACATCATCGGAAGCGACACGACCAGATCTCCGATCGGCGAGCTGCATCCCGACACCCGCGCCCAGCTGATCGACATTGCCAAGCGCAAGGATCCCCTGATCCTTCGCTGGGCATGACCATGGGGCTGGCGGCGCAGTGCCGCCAGCCCCGACCCGCACCATCGACCGCCGCCCCCAGGAGAACCCATGACGAGCACACGCACCAGAATCCTCATCACTGACAGCGACTTCGGGTCGACCGAGATCGAACAGCGGATCGCCGACGCGCACGACGTCGAGCTGACGCTGGCACAGTGCCGGACCGAGGACGACGTCCTGCGCGCGGCCGAGGGCATGGACGGGCTCGTCGTCCAGTACGCGCCCATCACCCGCCGCGTCATCGAAGGCCTCCCCGGACTCAAGGCCATCGGCCGGTACGGCGTCGGCGTCGACACTGTCGACGTCGAGGCGGCCACTGACCACGGCGTCGCGGTCTCCAATGTCCCGGACTACGGAGTCGACGACGTCAGCGACCATGCCATTGCACTTGCGATTGCGCTCGGCCGTGGCCTGCCCGATCTCGACCGCGGCGTGCGCGAGGGACGCAACGCGCTGCACTCGGTCGGACCGCTGCACCGGTTCTCGTCGCAGCGGTTCGGGGTGGTCGGGCTGGGACTGATCGGAGCCGCAACCGCGGCGAAGGCCAAGGCCCTCGGCTATACGGTGGCGGGCTACGATCCCCTCCGCACGCCGGGCACGACGACCGACGAGGGAGTCGCGGTCCTGACCTTCGAAGAGCTTCTCGCCACCTCGGATGTCGTCTCCCTCCACGTCCCTCTGAACCGGCACACGCACCACCTCATCAACGCCGGAACGCTCGGCCTGTTCAAGCCCGGCGCGACCCTCGTGAACACCTGCCGCGGCGGCGTCGTCGACACAGCGGCGCTGGTCGAGGCGCTCCGTGACGGACGGATTGGGGCTGCGGGGCTGGACGTCTTCGAGGAGGAGCCCCTCCCCCTGACGAGCCCGCTGCTTGGCCTCGACCGTGTCCTCCTCACGCCGCACGCGGCGTGGTACACCGAGGAGTCCAGCGTGGAGCTCAAGCGCCGGACCGTGGAGAACGTGATCGACGTCTGTCAGGGAAGGACGCCGCGCAACATCCTCAACCCCGACGTGCTGGCGGCCCGCCCCGTGAGGTGACGGGCCGCCGTCGTGCGCCTTCTACCGGCCCTCCGTCCAGTCCCGGTCATTGACGAACTCGCCCGGGCGGAGGTCGATGAAGGCCGCGCCGTCGAGGCCGAGGGACTCGGCGCTGGCCTGCAGCGACGAGGTCTTGGCCACCGAATCCCAGTGGCCCGTGTCGAGGCGGTGGTCCATCGCACTGATCGCGGCGATGTTCTCGGCGACGGTGAAGTTGCAGTGGCCCGTGCGGTCGACGAACGCCTGGCGGAGCAGGGACTCGTTCCCGGCCCGGCGGACGGTCTCGGCGTACTCCTCCTGGTACTCCACCGGGGCCAGGAGGTCCACGTTGGTGTGGGTGGTCAGGACCGGCACCTGGAGCTTGCCGGTGGGCGTCGAGGTCTTGAGCATCCAGGCGAGGCCGTCCTGGCTCGGCGTGACGGCCGCGTTCCGCGTCAGCGTCGCGAGGTCCGCGGTGAGGTCGGCCCCGGCGAGCCCGTACATGTACCTGATCTGGTCGCGCTGCGGTGACGCGCGGACCAGGGCCGCGTAGTCCACGCCCGCGTTCCACCCGCTGTCCCCACCGGCCGCGTCGACGATGGTGTACCGGCGCTCGATCACCGTGGGCAGCGTGTCGAGGACGAGCTGCGCCTGGGCGGCAGCGAGCGCCTCGCGGTTCTGGGGGTCGACGCCGTCGAGCTGGGTGGGCGTGTTCAGCAGCGCGGCGACGAGGGCGATGCGCGCCCTGCCCTCGGCGGTCGTGGTCGCCGTCTGGAGTGCGGCCCTGAGCGCGGCGATGGTCTTCTGGGACTGCTCCGGTGCGGTGAACCCGGTCAGCTGGACGTCCTGGCCGGGCAGCAGGAGCTGGGCCGCAGCGTACGCGGCGTCGAGCTGGTAGTTGTTCAGCGCGACGCCGCCGCCGACCAGCCCGCACGTGCTCACGGCCCCGTCGATGCCGGCGCCGGGGACCTCGGCGAGCAGGCTCGTGATGAGCCCGCCCATGGAGCGGCCGACGGCGATGACCCGGGACGCCTTGCCGAACTGGCCCTGGACCGCCGCGAGGGTGTCGAGCTGGTCCTGCACGGCCGAGCCGAGCGCCCAGCCCGTCGTCGCATAGGACGACGACGCCACCGCGTAGCCCCGGGCGATGAGCTCCCGGGCGGTGGGGGCGAACGAGGCATCCCATGCAGGATTGCTGGTCCCTCCCCGGAAGCCGTGGGAGAAGAGCACGAGCTCCCCGGTCCAGTTCGCCGGAACCTCTGCCTGCCACGTGGCGCCGTCCGGGAGGGTGCCGGTGGCCACGGTGCTGGCGGCCGCAGCGTTGGGGGTTGCGTCGGCGACGGTGCTCGCGGCGGGGGCAGCGGACGCCGGGGCGACGGCACCCGCGGCGGTGGCGAAGGCGGCGCACAGCGCCACCGCCGAGACGAGGACGGGCTGGCGCAGCCGGGGAAGGGAGACCATCAAATTACCTCCGGTTGTGAATAGTTCACTTGGTGAACTGATCCTCATGGCTCACGGAGGGTGTGTCAAGGGTCACAGGGAAGACGGCGCCGGCGGGGTCCGCGGCTAGAACGCAGCCTTGGTCAGGAGCCGCGCGAGCTCCTGGCGCTCCTGGGGGGTGAGGTCGCCGAGCGATTCCTCCGTGGCGGCGTCGACGGCGGCCTTCGCCCGGGCGTAGAGCTCGCGACCCGCCTCGGTGGGAACGATGACGTTCGACCGCCGGTCGCGTGGATCGGCCGTCCGCTGCACCAGCCCGCGCCGCTCGAGCTCGTCGAGGATCGCGACGACCCGGCTCGGGAGCATCACGAGGAACTCGCTGAGCTCGCGCTGAGTGGGATTGCGGCCGCTGCACACCACGGCGAGCGCCGAGTAGCTGCGGACCTTGAGCCCCAGGCCCGCGAGCGCGCGGTTGGCATCCGCGGAGCCGAGGGATGCAGCGCGGGCCATGAGGAAGACCGGCTCGGCCACGAGGCCGATCCCGGCGAACCGTCCAGAACCCGCGGGCTCGTTCACTCCTCGCCCTGCGGACGCGTCGCCGGTCTCCGCGGGAGTGGGGGAAGCCATGGGAGCGCTCGCTTTCGGGACGGGTCCAGCCCATCCTATCCGCGGGCCCCACGTGTCAGGATGGGCTATGCCGGACCGCCTGATGCTGCTGGACACCGCCTCGCTGTACTTCCGCGCCTTCCACGGCGTGCCCGAGTCGATCAAGCGCGACGACGGCACGCCCGTCAACGCGGTGCGCGGGCTGCTGGACATGATCGCCCGGCTCGCCGCGGACTTCAAGGCCACCCACCTCATCGCCTGCTGGGACGACGACTGGCGGCCCCGGTGGCGGGTCGACCTCATCCCCTCGTACAAGGCGCACAGGGTCGAGCGGGAAGTCCCCGGCGGTCCGGACGTGGAGACCGTCCCGCCCGGCCTCGTCGCGCAGGTCCCGCTGATCCGCCACGTGCTCGCGGTGGCGGGCATCGCCGTCGTGGGTGTGCCGGAGCACGAGGCGGACGACGTGATCGGCACCTACGCTGCCCGCGCCGAGTTTCCGATGGACGTGGTGACCGGCGACCGCGACCTCTTCCAGGTCGTGGACGACGACCGGGACGTCCGCGTTATCTATACCGCACGAGGCATGAAGAACCTCGAGGTGGTGACCGATGCCGTCGTCGTGGGCAAGTACCGGGTCCTGCCCGAGCAGTATGCGGACTATGCGGTGCTGCGCGGCGACGCCTCGGACGGACTGCCCGGCGTCGCGGGCATCGGCGAGAAGTCAGCGGCGACGCTGCTCGCACGCTACGGCACGCTCGAGGGGCTCATCGAGGCCGCCGACGACCCGGACAGTGACATGCCCGCAGCGGCACGCACCAAGCTGAGGGCGGCCGCGGACTACCTGAAGGTGGCACCCGACGTCGTGAACGTGGCTCGTGGCCTCGACGTGCCCGCGCCCGCTGACGCCGGGGCGCAGCTCGGGGCGGTCGACGGCGATGCCCGCCTCGAGCTCGAGCGCCTGGCCACCGACTGGAACCTCGGCGGCTCCGTCAAGCGGTTCCTCGCATCGCTCGACCGGTACCGCTGACCGGACAGATACCGCTGAAAGCCACGGAAGAGAACGCCCACAGAAGGGAGAGGGAGAGATGGGAAAGGTCATCGTGATGAACCACGTGACGCTGGACGGCGTCATGCAGGCGCCGGGGAGGACCGATGAGGACACGCGGGACGGATTCGAGCACGGGGGCTGGGCCGTCCTCCGCAGCGACGAGTCGATCCCCGAGGCGATGGGAGAGCGCATGGGCCACTCGCACGCCTTCCTCTTCGGGCGCCGCACCTACGAGCAGCTGCTCTCCTCCTGGAACGACCAGGGCGGCCCGTTCAAGGACGCGCTCAACTCGACCCAGAAGTACGTCGCCTCGGCGAACCCCTCGGCGCACCTGGACTGGCCGAACTCCACGCTGCTCGGCGGGGACGTGCCCGCCGCCGTCGCCGAGCTCAAGCGGGGCGCCGAGGGCAACCTCGTGATCATGGGCAGCGGCGTCCTGATCGCGTCGCTCCTGCCCGCGGGCATCATCGACGAGTACCTGCTCATGATCCACCCCCTCGTGCTCGGCAGCGGGCACCAGATGTTCGATGCCGGAACCCGCGTCTCGCTGCGGCTCGCGGACTCCCGTCCCACGGCCACGGGAGTGCTGATCGCCCGCTACGTGCCTGACCGCAGCTAGCGCCGAGCCAGCGCCCCCAATCCGCCCGCCCACACCGCGCCGAACTGGAGCCATGGGCGAGAACATCCTGATCGGCTTCCTCGGCGGGCTCATCACCGGCATCTCGCCGTGCATCCTGCCAGTCCTCCCGGTGATCTTCTTCTCCGGCGGCCTCGACAGCGCGCGGCAGGCTTCGCGGTGGCGGCCGTACCAGGTGATCGCGGGGCTCGTGCTGAGCTTCAGCGTGGTGACGCTGCTCGGCTCGCTCGCGCTCTCGGCGCTCGGGCTCCCGCAGGACGTGCTGCGCTGGGCCGGAATCGTGATCCTGGCCGCGGTAGGAGTCGGGCTCATGGTCCCGCGGGTCGAGGAGTGGCTCGAGAAGCCCTTCTCGTGGATCCCGCAGCGCCAGGTCGACGCGCGGCGCGGCGGATTCGGCCTCGGCCTGGCGCTCGGCGCCGTGTTCGTGCCGTGTGCGGGGCCGGTGCTCGCCGCGATCACCGTCTCGGGCGCCACCGGCCGCATCGGGCCGGAGACCGCCGCGCTCACGCTCGCGTTCGCCGTCGGCGTCTCGGTGCCGCTGCTCGTCTTCGCCCTCGCCGGCCGCCGCCTCGCCGAACGGCTGAAGTCCTTCCGCAGGCGCCAGCGCGGCATCCGCATCACCGCCGGCGCGCTGATGCTCGCCCTCGCCGCAGGCCTCATCCTCGACGTCCCGGCGGCGCTGCAGCGACTCATCCCCGACTACACGGCATCGCTCCAGGACAGCCTCCGCCCCTCCGCAGGCACGCCGTTGGACCTCGGGGGCCTCGTCACCGACGAGAACCGCGGCCTCGGCGCCTGCACCCAGGGCTCGACCGCGCTCCAGGACTGCGGGCCCGCACCCGAGCTGCGCGGGCTCACCGCGTGGCCCAACTCCACCCCGCTCAGCCTCGAGGGCCTCCGCGGCCGGGTCGTGCTCATCGACTTCTGGGCCTACTCGTGCATCAACTGCCAGCGGTCCCTGCCGCACATCGTCCGCCTGCAGGAGGCCTACCGGGACGCGGGGCTGACCGTGATCGGCATCCACACCCCCGAGTACGCGTTCGAGAGGGAGCAGCGCAACGTCGAGGACGGCATCCGCCAGCACGGCATCACCTACCCCGTCGCCATGGACAACTCCTACGCGACGTGGACGGCCTACCGGAATCGCTTCTGGCCCGCGCAGTACCTCATCGACGCGAACGGGACCGTGCGCCACATCCAGCAAGGTGAGGGCGGGTACGCGGACACGGAGAAGCTCGTGCGCGAACTCCTCGCCCAGGCCAGGCCCGGCGTCGCCCTCCCCGCGCCGGTCGAGGACGCTACCGCCGCCGCGCCGCCGGCGGGCAGCACCACGCCGGAGACGTTCCTCGGCGTCGCCAAGCAGAACAACTACTCCGGGCCGGAGCCCTACCGCTCCGGCCCCGGCAGGTTCACCTACCCGGGGCAGCAGCGCGCGGATTCGTTCGCGCTTTCGGGCAGCTGGCAGCTCGAGTCCCAGCGGATCGTCGCGCTGCAGGACGCGCACGACGCCGTTGCCTCACCGGGCGCCGCCGCGTCGCCTGCCGCTCCTGTCCCCTCAGGCGTCCGGCTGAGCTTCCACGCGCGCCAGGTCCAGGCCGTGGTCGGGGGGACGGGGACGCTCACGGTCCGCGGGCCGGACGGCGAGCGCACGCTCGACGTCGGCGGCACGCCCCGCTCCTACGTCCTCCTCGACGGGGAGGCCCAGCGCGAGGGGACTCTCGAGGTCGAGGCGAGCGCCGGCGTCGAACTCTACTCGCTCACGTTCGGGTGAGGGCCCACCGGGTAGACAGCCCGCATCCGGGGCGAGAAGGATCTCCCCCATGACCAGTTCTGGTGCGGGCTCGCGTCCATGCTGGGGGCCGTGCGGGCCAGCGCGGCCACGAGCTCGCGGACCTCGGCGCCGTCCATGGGTTCGGCGAGGGGCACGTACAGGTGTCGGCCGCCGACGGGGGAGGAGTCCTCCATGATGCTCGACCACCTCGGAGAGGGCGCGGCAGCCGCCGCCGTGCAGCGGGGCTTCGAGGACGTCCTGGCCCGCGGCGGCCCCAACGTGCTGACCCCCGACTCGGAGGCCAGGGGACCACCGAGGCACTCGGCAGGCGCATCGCGGAGGAGATCAGCGCCGTGGCCCTCGCGGATGAGGGCCGCTGATCCCAGACGGCTAGTGGCGTGTATGTGCGCCTGTTCAGAACGGAACGCCGCAGCGGAGTATGACGTTGGCGTAAGGCGTCTGCTCTCCGGTGCGGACGAGGATCTTGGCGGCGGCGGTCAGAGACTTGAGCTGCTCGTGCGAGATGTAGTCCGTCGAGGGCAGCCGGGGTTGGATCCACTCTTCGACGGGTCCTCCCTTGCATTCTTCGGCGGCCAGGGCCGATTCCACGATGAGTTCGTCGAGGAGCGCGTCGAGCACGGCAGTGAAGGGCGGCATGCCAGGGACGACTGCAAGGTCGACGACCGGCCCCGTGCGGGCAAGGGGCAGGCCGCAGTCGGCCACGACCACGAGGTCGCCATGCCCAAGCGTTGCGATCGCGCCGCTGAGCGGGCCGTTGAGGATTCCGCGCTTCTTCATTGCGCTCCTTCGGGGAGGACGTCTCCGGGGCCTGGGTATGAGGGCTGCGCACCGTGCCGGGTCACGGCGAACGAGCCGACCCGAACGGCGAATCGGACGGCCTCTTCCAGCGGGGCTCCGGCGGCGATGCGGGCGCTCAGGGCGCCCACGAAAGCGTCGCCGGCACCTGTGGTGTCTACTGCCGCGACGGCTGGAGCCGATACCCGGCGGGACGCACGGCCGTCTGAGAAGATGGCTCCGGCTGGCCCCAGAGTGATGACGACGGCCCGTATCCCCTCGGCCAGGAGCGCCTCGACGACGCTCTCCTCGGTATGTAGCTCGTCCACTCCATGGCCGAGAAGCTCGAGGACGAGTCGGCCTTCGTGCTCGTTGACTACGAGCGGGTCAGCGCATTGGATGAGTCGCCTCTCCACGGGGACGACAGGGGCGAGGTTCAGTACGAGGCGGGCGGAACTCGAGAAGGCCGCGGCGGCCGACGCGGCGGGCGGAATCTCCCCTTGGAGGACGACGAGGTCCGACCGGTCGAGCAGGTCCTGGCTGGTTCGAATGAGCCCTTCGTCGACGGCTGCGTTGGCGCCCGCGAACACGACGATCGAGTTCTCCCCCGTGCGTTCATCAACCGTCACGAAGGCCTGTCCGGTCGGTCCGGGGACGACGGCGACGGCGTCGATGTCGACTCCTGCCTCCCGTAGGCCGCTGACGGTCGCGTCCGCGTAGGGGTCGGTACCCACCGCGCCGACGAAGGCGACCTGCGCCCCCAAGCGTGCGGCGGCCACGGCCTGATTGGCTCCCTTTCCGCCCGGGTGAACGTCCAAGGAGTTCGCAATAATGGTCTGCCCGGGGAGCGGATGCTGGGGCACCCCGAGCACGATGTCCGCGTTGATCGAGCCGACCACGGTGATCAGAGCCTTTGTCGGGCGTTCAACCCCTGTTCGTAGGCTCATCCGTCGTTGCACCGACCTTCCCGCGCCGCAGAGTTATCTCACGAACATTCTCCAAGATAACAAGTCACATCGTTCGACTGCGCTGTTCGAAGTATTGACACTCACTTCTCCCGGTTCTTATGGTGTATCTAACACGAGCTTGCGAGCAAGATCACAAAGAAATCACATGAGGCTCGCCCCCGGGTTCTCTGAGGCGCGGATGCGCCCTTGTGAGGTTGGGCCGAAGTACTGGAGTCCGACGTCGGGCCGTGGGGCGCCGACGAGGCGGAAAACGGAGCAATGATGCGTGCAGTTGTGTTCACAGCGGAGGGCGATCTGGCGCTTGAGGAGCGCCCGAAGCCTGAGCCGGGGTACAAGGAGATCCTCATCGAGACGGCCGCGGTCGGGATCTGCGGGACCGACACCCATGTGTTCGACGGCGAGTTCGAGGGGACGGTGTTCCCCCTGGTGCCAGGCCACGAGGCCACTGGCATCATCGTCGCGCTCGGGGAGGGCGTGAACGACGGGGTGTTCGACTTCAAGGTCGGCGACCACGTGGCGGTTAACCCGAGCACGACGTGCGGGGAGTGCGAGTTCTGCCTGAACGGGCACCAGAACCTCTGCCGCTTCTGGAACGGCCTCGGCGTTGTGGCCTCGGACGGTGCGTCTCAGCAGTTCTTCACCGCGCCGGCGAGCAACGTCTACAGGCTCAAGCCTGAGACCGACCTGTACGAGGCCGCGCTCATCGAGCCGCTGGCATGCGCCATACGCGGTTGGGATGTCCTCCCGCGTCGCCTGGGCGACCATGTCCTGGTCTACGGATCCGGCACCATGGGGCTGCTGATGGCCCAGCTGGCGAAGAAGGCTGGCGCGGCAACGGTGACGATCGTGGACCTGAACGAGGAACGGCTCAGAACCGCGGAGGAATGCGGCATCGAGCTGCGCTACACCACTCCGAATGACGCCGAGCGCGAGAAATGGGATGTGGTGATCGACTGTACGGGCAACATCCGGGCAATCGAGGACGCCCTGACCCGGGTGAAGCCCGCGGGCTTCTTCCAGGACTTCGGCGTCGCCCCGGCCGACCGCACCGCCCAGTTCTCCCCCTTCCGCGTCTACCGCGACGAGATCTCAATCGTCGGGACCATGGCCGTGCTGAATTCCTTCGGGCGCGCTGTCGAGCTCTTCGAGGCCGGCGCGATCAACGCCAAGGCCATGATCAGCCACTCCTTCACCCTCGATGACTACTCCGAGGCGCTCGAGATGTTCCGCAAGGGCGAGGGGCGCAAGCTCCAGATCCGCCCCAACGACACGGAATCGCGGGTGCTGATCGGATGAGCACCGCAACGACAAGGGTCGCGACCAGCAGGAAGGGCATCGGCCCCGCCGCGAAGCGCTGGATCTGGATCGGGCTCGCGGTCGTGCTCCTGCTGGCGATGTTCTTCAGCACGAAGATCGTCCCGGCCGGATCGGGAGCAGCGCAGGGCCCCGCGGCGTTCAACGCCGCCGACTACGGCAAGGAGCAGTTCCCGAAACAGCAGGACTTCATCGACAAGAACGCCGTGGACGCCCCAACCTTGGCCGCGGCCATCCAGAAGGACCCGACCGCGGCAGGAAAGCAGTACGGGAAATCCTCTGACGGGGTCACCTACGTTGTTCCTGTGAAGTTCACCGGGGTGGTGGGCGCCATCCCGCCCGCAGGCTACACCCCGATCACCGTCGCAGGGCTGCCGCCCGGTACGAAGGTGGGACTGCAGCTGGGCCCGGCGATCAACGGCACCGACCTGCGCGACGTGACCGGGGACATCACGCTGAACAACTTCCAGAACCAGATCCAGTTCCAGGACGCGGGTGCGGCGATCAACGAACAGCTGAAGGCCGAGCTCAACAAAGTCGACGCCGCCTCGCTCACCGGAAAGACAATCCAGGTCCAAGGGGCCTTCACGCTGGTGAACCCCCAACTGTGGAACGTCACCCCCTCCCGCATCACAGTGGAGAAATAGCCGTGTCACAGCAGAGCCGGACGACCCGGCACCACGAAGACGCACCCGTCCTCTCGGCGCGGGACGTCGTCAAGACATACGGCGCGACCCGAGCTCTGAAGGGGGTGAACTTCGATGTCCACAAGGGCACCGTCACCACCCTCTTCGGCGAGAACGGGGCGGGCAAGTCGACGCTGATGAAGATCCTCTCCGGGGTCGAGCAGCCAACCTCGGGCACGATCATCCTGGATGGCGAAGAGGTCGCGTTCGCCGATACCAACGACGCGCGAGACCACGGCATCTCGATCATCCATCAGGAGCTGAGCCTGGCGCCGAACCTCTCCGTGCGCGACAACCTATTCATGGGATGCGAGCTGCGCACCGGCCTCGGCGTCGACTACAAGGAGGAGGAGCGGCGCAGCCGGAAGGTGCTTGCGGAACTGGGCCTCGATATCAACCCGCTCACCGCCGTCTCGGACCTGCGCCTGGGCCAGCAGCAGCTGGTCGAGATCGCCCGGGCCCTGCTAGCAGACTCCCGGATCCTGATCATGGACGAGCCCACCTCGGCGCTCTCGGCAGCGGAAGTGGAGATCCTCTTCGGAGTCATCGACGATCTCACTTCCAAGGGGGTCTCGATCGTCTACATCTCCCACCACCTCGAGGAAGCCCTCCAGGTCACCGACTACGCAGTCGTGCTCCGGGACGGCTCGATCACCGCCAACGGCCTGGCCCAGGACATTGACCTCGAATGGATCGTCCGCCACATGGTCGGCGAGAACTTCGATCTGGGCTCGCCGCCGTCAGGCTACGAGTTCGGGCCGGTTGCCTTGGACATCGACGAGATCAGCGTGGCGGACCCGAAAGAACCCGGACGGATGCTGGTGGACCACATGTCCCTGCAGGTGCGCGAGGGCGAGATCGTGTGCATCTACGGTTTGATGGGCGCCGGGCGCACCGAACTGCTCGAGGCAGTGGCAGGAAGAATCCCCACCGCCGGGGGTCGCGTGCGGATGCGCGAGGTGGAGATCTCGAAGCTGAGCCTCAGGGAGCGCCTCGCATCGGGCCTGGGGCTCGTCCCGGAAGACCGACAGCGCGACGGGCTCGTCCAGACCATGACGGTCGGGCAGAACATCTCGCTGGCGAGCCTGACCACATTCGTCAGGGGCCTGTTCGTCTCCCGGGACCTCGAACGGGAGCACACTAAGGACGCGATCAGGGACGTGCGCGTCAAGACCGCCGGAGGCAATGCCCTCATCGGCTCCCTCTCGGGAGGCAACCAGCAGAAGGTCGTGATCGGCAAGATCGTCTCGACAGGGCCGAAGGTGTTGCTGCTCGACGAGCCGAGCCGAGGGATCGACGTCGGCGCCAAGGCGGAGGTCTTCAGGCTGATCGCCGAGCGGGCGCGGGAAGGCCTCGCGGTCGTGTACTCCACCAGTGAGGTGGGGGAATGCCTGAGCATCGCCCACCGCATCGTGGTGATGCGGCGGGGGAAGATCGCGGCCGAGTTCGGCCCGTCCGTCAGCAAAGAAGAGATCATGGCCAGTTCCGGCGAAGCCGTGCTGGCGTAGGAAAAAGTGACTATCTCAAAGGAAACCCAGCATGGCTGAAGCATCGGTGTCCCGCCGGCGCAATCCCTTCGAGGGCCTGACAATCGGCGCAGTCCTCCTCGAGGCCCGCGCATTCCTGGCGCTCGTGGTGATCTTCGTCGTCTTCTCTCTCCTGGCCCCGAGTGCGTTCCCCACCGTGTCGAACATCATCGTGATGTGCCAGCAAGTCTCGGTGTACGCGATCCTCGCGGTGGGCATGCTTGTCGTGATCCTGGATGGCGGCATCGACCTCTCGGTGGGCTCCACGCTTGGGCTCTCCGGCATGGTGGCCGGCCTCGCGCTCCAGGGCTTCCCTATCGCCGGGGTCGTCCTCTACCCGCCTGTGTGGGTCGTGGTGGTCGTCGCCGTGGCGACGGGCGCCTTGGTCGGGCTGATCAACGGCGTCCTCGTCGCACGGCTGAACGTCGCGCCGTTTGTCGCGACGCTCGGCACGATGTACGTCATGCGCGGCTTGGCGTCCCTGACAACCAACGGCCTGACGGTGAACAACCTCGGCGGCCGGACCGACCTCGGCAATACCGGTTTCGAATGGCTTGGCTTCAACTCGCTCCTTGGCATTCCGGTCGGCGTGTGGATCCTGGTCGTCGTGGCTATCGTCGCCAGCCTCCTGCTCAACCGCAGCGTCTACGGCCGGTGGCTGTACGCCTCCGGCGGCAACTCACGAGCGGCCGAACTCTCCGGCGTTCCGGTGCGCAAGGTCCGCGTCCGCGCCTACGTGATCTCAGGGGTCTGTGCCGCTATCGCGGGCGTCATCCTCACCAGCGAGCTCACCTCCGCGGGCCCGACCCAGGGCACCTCCTACGAGCTGACCGCGATCGCCGCCGTCGTCATCGGCGGCGCCTCCCTCATGGGCGGCAAGGGCACCGTGCGCGGTACCCTGCTCGGCGCCTTCGTCATCGGCTTCCTCGCAGCCGGACTGACGATCGTGGGCATCTCCGCCTACGTCCAGACCGTCTTCACCGGAGCTGTCATCGTCCTGGCAGTCCTCCTCAACGGCATCCAGGTCAGGCGGCGCCGTCGCGCCGCACGCGAAAGCGCTGGATCGCCCCCGGCGGGCTCCGCGCTGCCGCCGTCCGCCGCTGGCGACGGGGATGGGGTTTCACCAGCTGTCAAGAATAAGGCCGTCTGAGGTTCTCAGCCGGGAAGCGAACGAAAGAGAGCAAAGGAAACACATGTTCCGCAAAGCTATGGGCTCAGCGCTGGCGCTGGGCGTCACCGCAGCCGTCGCACTGACCGGCTGTTCCGGCGGAAGCTCTTCGGGCTCGGGGTCCTCGGAGGCCTCCACCGGAAAGGCCGGCGGGCAGATCACAATCGTGGTCAACGATCCCTCCAACCCGTACTGGCTCACGGAAGGCAATGTTGCAAAGGCCCAGGCGGAGAAACTGGGCTATCAGGCAACGGTCGCTGCGTCCAAGGGCGACGTGAACACCGAGTCCACCATCATCGACACCGCCATCGCCAACCATTCGGCCGGGATCATCCTCGACCCTGCGAACGCTGACGGCTCCATCGGGAACATCAAGCGCGCCATGAACGCGAAGATTCCCGTGTTCCTCGTCAACGCCGAGATCAACCAGACCGGCGTCGCCCTCGGGCAGCTCGTGTCGAACAACGCCCAAGGGGCGGCGATCGGCGCCCAGCAGTGGATCAAAGCTGCCGGAACCAAGGGCGACTACGCCGAGCTATTCGGGCTCCCCTCCGACAACAACGCCGCGACCCGGTCCAATGGGTACAAGACGGTCATCTCCCAGTATCCGGACTGGAAGGAAGTCGCCAAGCAGACCGCGAACTGGGACCGCGCCTTAGGCCAGCAGAAGATGCAGTCCATCCTGCAGGCGAACCCGAACATCAACGCGGTGATCTCCGGCAACGACGAGATGGCGCTCGGCGCGATCGCAGCGCTGAAGCAGGCGGGCAAGACCAACGTCATCGTTGGCGGATTCGACGGGTCTCCCGACGCCGTGAGCGCGGTCAAGGACGGCTCCCTCGCCTACACGGTCCTTCAGCCGGTGGCGACCTTCGCCCAGAAGTCAGTGGAGCAACTCGATGCGTACATCAAGAACGGAACGAAGCCGTCTCAGGAGAAGCAGTCTTTCGACTGCATCCTGATCACCAAGGACAACGTCGACAAGATGACGGCGCCATTCACCTACTCCGGCTGACCGGAGCAGCACGACCGGCCGCCCGCTCCCGTGCGGCCACCCCGGGGGCGGATGCAAGGGCATCCGCCCCCGGCCCCCAGTCCACGAGAGGGATCATGAGCTACGTACTGAACGATGCGGTCGCCTTCGCGGACGAATCCGCAGAGGGGTTCGTCGCCGCACACCGCAATCTCGTCCGCCGTGTCCGCGGCGGCGTCGCCCGCGCGGCGGCCACTCCCCCCGGGCAGGTCGCGGTGGTGATCGGCGGCGGCTCCGGCCACTACCCAGCCTTCGCCGGCCTCGTTGGCCCCGGCATCGCCCATGGGGCCGCCATGGGCAACGTCTTCGCATCCCCCAGCGCGCAGCAGGTCGTAGCCGTGGCCCGCGCGGTCGCCTCGGACGCCGGGGTGCTCCTGACCTACGGCAACTACGCTGGAGACGCGCTCAACTTCGACCAGGCCCAGGAACAGCTCCGCGCCGAGGGCATCCCCTGCCAGAGTGTGCGGGTCACCGATGACATCTGCAGCGCCCCGGCCGCCGAGCAGGAGAAGCGCAGGGGCATCGCCGGGGACCTGGTGGTGTTCCGGGCTGCAGGATGGGCAGCAGAGCAGGGTCTGGACCTCGAGGCCGTGGCCGCATTCGCGGCTCGCGCCAACGAGCGCACCCGCTCCATCGGCGTCGCCTTCTCCGGTTGCACCCTCCCCGGAGCCGCCGAGCCGCTCTTCACCGTTCCCGAAGGGATGATGGCCGTCGGGATGGGGATCCACGGCGAGCCGGGGATCGAGACCGTCCCGATTGCGCCCGCTCGCGAACTCGCCGAGCTCCTCACCGCCCGCATCCTGGCAGAACGTCCCGAGAACGGCACCGGCGGAAGGGTCGGCGTCATCATCAACGGGCTCGGCTCCGTCAAGTCGGAGGAACTTTTCCTCCTCTACGGCGCGATCCTGCCCCTGCTGAAGGATGCAGGACTTGCGATCGTCGACCCCGAAGTCGGAGAGTACGCCACCAGTTTCGAAATGGCGGGCCTGTCCCTCACCATTGTGTGGCTCGACGACGAACTCGAACAGGCATGGCGCTCCCCCGCCTACACCCCCGCCTACCGCAAAGGAACCGTCGACCTTGCCGCCGCACCCGCCGCACCCGACGAGGTCGGCGGGGCGGCCGATGCCGGCACTGTCATCGCGGCCGGTGAGGAAGCCGCCGCGGCGGGCGCGCGGGTGCTGAAGGCCATTGAGTCGATCAGGAACGTCATCGACCGCGAAGTCGACGAACTCGGGCGTCTGGACGCGATCGCCGGCGACGGCGACCACGGGATCGGCATGCAGCGCGGGGCGAGGGCCGCCGCCGAAGCGGCCGCGGCCGCCAGCTCCGCCGGAGCAGGAGCCGGGACCGTCCTCACCCGGGCCGGGGAGGCCTGGGCGGACAAGGCCGGCGGCACCTCCGGGGCGCTTTGGGGCTTGGCTCTGCGCACTCTGGGTCGCCAGATCGGCGACGCCGGAGCACCCGGGGCCGCGGTGGTGGCCCAAGCCGTGGCAGCAGCACGCGAAGCGATCCAGCGCACCGGGAAGGCCGAAATCGGGGACAAGACGCTGGTGGATGCCCTGATCCCCTTCTCCGAACGGCTCACCGCCCTCGCCTCCGAGGGCCGCGGACTTTCTACCGCCTGGACCGAGGCGGCAACCGCCGCGACCGCCGCAGCTGCCGCCACAGCGGACCTCCTCCCACGGCTGGGCCGCGCCCGGCCGCACGCGGAGAAGAGCCTGGGGACCCCCGACCCCGGTGCCGTCTCGTTCGCCCTCGCGGTGACCGCGGTGGGCACCGTCCTGGATGCATACAACCTGAAGGAGAACTGAGATGAGCCGCACTTGGCGAATCGTCGTCGGATCGGACGGCGCGGGCTACGACTACAAGGAGGCCATTAAGGCCGACCTCGAGAAGGACTCTCGGGTAGCGGAGGTCATCGACGTCGGGGTCGACGCCGAGGACGACACCGCATACCCCTCGATCGCCATCGCCGCGGCCGAGAAGGTCCGCGACAACGAAGCCGACCGGGCCCTGCTGGTCTGCGGCACCGGCCTCGGTGTCGCGATCGCCGCGAACAAGGTCCCCGGGGTCCGCGCGGTCACCGCCCATGACAGCTACAGCGTCGAACGCAGCGTGCTGAGCAACAACGCCCAGGTCCTCACGTTCGGCCAGCGTGTCGTCGGCCTCGAGCTCGCCCGGCGTCTCGCGAGGGAATGGCTCGGCTATGAGTTTGACGAGTCCTCCGCGTCGGCGAAGAAGGTGGCGGTCATCGAGGGATACGAGAGCACGGGATCCTGTGACTGAACCTGCACCTGCTCCACTCCCCCACGCCCCGATCGTCCTCGGCGTGAGCCTCAAGCTCTATCTGGACGTCGAGAACACCGTGCAGTGGTCGAAAGCCGTCTCCGAGCTTGCCCGGACCCACCCGGCAGTCGAACAGGGCAGGGTGCGGCTGTTCGTGCTGCCGTCCCTGCCGGCACTGCCGGGGGTGCGCGATGCCCTCGCCGGAACGCCCGTCGGGGTCGGGGCGCAGGACCTGTTCTGGGAGGACCGGGGCGCCTTCACCGGCGCCATCAGCGGAGCCGACCTGAAAGCCATCGGATGCGCGTACGCCGAAGTAGGCCACGCCGAACGCCGCGGCCTCTTCGGCGACGACGACGAGGCCGTCCGCCGGAAGCTCGCCGCCGCGCTGAGGAACGGGCTGACCCCGATCCTCTGCGTCGGTGAGACCACGAAATCCGATCCCACTGCTGCCGCTGTCGAGACCGCGAAGGAGCTCGCGTCCGCGATCGCCGGCCTCCCACCGAGCGCTTCCGTGCACGAGCTGATCGTTGCCTATGAGCCGAGATGGGCGATCGGTCAGGCCGAGCCGGCCGCAGCAGAGCACGTCGGGGTAGTCATCCTAGAACTGCGCAGACGGCTCGAGGCCGACAGCCGCATCCGCTCCGCCTCGATCCTCTATGGTGGCAGCGCCCAGCCCGGGACGCTGTCGACGCTGGCAGGAAGGGTGAACGGTTTGTTCCTGGGCCGTTTCGCGCACGATCCCGGGCGGCTCGCCCTCATCCTTGACGAGGCAGATGCGCTCAGCAATCCCGAGGTGAGCACGAGGTGATGAGAGGAATGACGCTCGAACCAGAAGGCGCGTCGCCCGCTACACGCCAGAGCCGGCAGCAGCAGCGCCAACGGGCGATAAGCGACGCAGTCATGGCAGAGGGCGCCATCCGCATCGAACAGCTCGCCGAGCGCTTCGGCATCAGCGTGATGACCGTCCACCGCGACCTCGACGAGCTCGAGAACCGGGGACTGATCCGCAAGAACCGCGGCGTCGCCACGGCCACCTCCACCGCCCTGGTCGAGTCCAGCGACGTCTACCGCTCCGGCAGGCAGCTCATGGAGAAGGAGGCCATCGCGCAGGCCGCGCTCGAATTCATCGAGCCAGGCCAGGCGATCATCCTCGACGACTCGACCACAACACTCCGCTTGGTGCCGCACCTGAGGGACCGCACGCCCCTGACGGTGATCACCAACACCCTGACCATCATCAATGAACTCCGCGGGATGAACGGGGTCTCCCTGCTCGCGCTTGGGGGACAGTACTACAACTGGTGCAGCGCCTTCATGGGCCGGATGACCACCGAGGCCACCGCCTCGCTCCGCGCCGACATCCTGTTCATGTCGACCTCGGCGATCACCGACGACATCGCCTTCCACCAGACCCAGGAGACCGTTGACGTGAAGCGGGCGATGTTCGACGCCGCCGCGAAGCGCATCCTGCTGGCAGACCACACGAAATTCGAGAAGCGAGCCCTGCACGCCATGCTCTCGCTGGAGCGATTCGACGCGGTCATCGTCGACGCGCGCACCGACAGCAAGCACATCGCCCGGCTCCGCGATAAGGGCGTGCACGTCCTCGTCGCACGCCGGCACACCAGACAGTAGGCCCGTCCCGACCCTCGAGCGGCGAATGCGCCGGGCGCCACCTCACCTGGCAAGACCATCCGCTGCCCCAGGGACAGCCATCCCCATCAGGGCCGCCTCAGGCGACCCGCGCGAAGGAAAGGACAGACATGACGACTCTGGCCCAGGGAACTGGTCCGAGCACTTCCCTGCCTGCGACGATGCGTGCCGTGGTCTGCCACGGGCCCGAGGACTACCGGCTGGAAGAGCTGCCCATACCGCAGCCCGGGCAGGACGAGCTCCTGATCAAGGTCGAGGCCGTGGGGGTCTGCGCGAGCGACGTCAAGTGCTACCACGGAGCCGCGAAGTTCTGGGGCGACGAGAACCGGCCGTCCTGGGCGCAGAAGGGCATCATCCCCGGACACGAATTCGTCGGCACCGTGGTCGCCGCAGGCGAACAGGCTCTCGCCCAGCGAAGCCTCGCTCTCGGGACGCGGATCGTGTGCGAGCAGATCGTGCCCTGTGAGGAGTGCCGCTACTGCCGCCGCGGCCAGTACTGGATGTGCGCACCGCATGAGATGTTCGGCTTCCGCGGATTCAACGGCGCCATGGCCGAGTACCTTCTGGTGCCCTCTCGGGCCCGCGTCCACCAGGCCCCACCGGACATCCCCGCACACCACGCGGCATTCGCCGAACCCCTCTCCTGCGCCCTGCACGCGGTCGAGCGAGCCGACATCAAGTTCGAGGACGTCGTCGTCGTCGCCGGCTGCGGCCCGATCGGGCTCGGCATGATCGCCGGCGCCCGCTCCAAGAGCCCAGCCATGGTGGTGGCCCTGGACATGTCAGATGACAAGCTCGAACTCGCCAAGAAGTGCGGTGCCGATCTGACCGTCAACGTCGCCAGGGAGGACGCGATCCAGATCGTCAAGGACCTCACCGACGGGTATGGCGCCGATGTATACCTCGAGGCCACGGGGCACCCCTCCGCCGTAGCGCAGGGCCTGAACATTCTCCGCAAGCTCGGCACCTACGTCGAATACTCGGTATTCCGCTCCGAGGCCACCGTCGACTGGTCCATCATCGGCGACGACAAGGAGCTCAACGTCCTCGGGGCCCACCTCGGCCCCCATTGCTGGCCCGCCGCCCTCAGACTGCTCGAGTCCGCCAAGCTTCCAATGGACGAAATCTGCAGCCACCAGTTCTTCCTCGAAGGATTCCTCGATGCGATCAACCTCGTGGGCAACCCGGCCGGGGGCTCTGTCAAGGTCTCCATCCTCCCGTGATCACCACCGGCGCCACCGGCTACGCAGCCGGGCTTTCCACTCGCCACCCCTGACCCCCGAGCAGGGCTCCGTGCCTGCCGCTGCTGTTGTTGATGAACTGATGTGGGCTGATCCGGACCGCACCGCCGTGGCCCTGCGGACGAGGGCAGCTGATTCCAGACGGCTAGTGGAGGACCAGTACCGGGCGCGCCGCGTGCTCGGCGAAGGAGGCGCTCACGGAGCCGAGGAGCATTCCCTTCAATCCGCCGAGGCCGCGGGAGCCGACGACCAGAAGCCCGGCATCGCGGCTGTGGTCGATCAGCACGTGCGCCCGGCGGCCCCTGGATGACCTCTCGGGACAGTCCGTCAGGCGGCCTGTTCCCGTAGGCCTCCTGGAGAGCCTTCCCGAGCAGCTCCTCCGCATCGAGGACGTCACCGGCGGACTCCGCGGCCTCTGCACCGTCGAAGGAGACCGGCACCGCACCGCCGTCAGCCGTGGCACCGGACGCCCCGGCGCCGTACCGCACGCGGATGCGGCCGGCGGGGACGTCTTCGAGTGCTGCGAGCGCCGCCTTCTCCGCCGCCAAGGCGTCAACGCGCGCAGCGACCCCGTCTGCATGGTCCTCATCGCCCTCCCTCGGAGCGGCACGCGCGAGGGTCCGGAGGACCCGGGCCTCTGCGCTGTGGTGCTTCCGGAGGAGATTCGTGGCGATGCCGAACAACCAAGGCCGCGCGTCCTCCCAGGCGTGGTCGAAGCCATCCCTGCACTCGAACGCGACGAGGAAGGTCTCCGCCATGATGTCCTCGGCGACGGCGTCACCAACCCGCCGGGCCGCGTAGCGGTAGAGACGGCGGGCGTACTTGTCATAGAGGGCAGCGAAGACCGCCGGGCTCTCATAGGACCGGCGGATGATCTCGCTGTCAGTAGTCACGCTGCGTATTGCAGTTCCGAGCGGAAGGAGTTCACGGGCCTCTCGCTGGCCCACTCCGTGACACTAGCGCGAGCTGAACCCCCAAGCCGGGAAGGGCCCGCCGTGCTCAAGCGCTCAAACGGTCGCGGCCGTAGTCTGATGCCCATGGAGCGGGTGCTGTTCGACCAGGTTGTCGAGACCGACTACGGGCAATTCGTAATCGGCTGGGCGGGGGGCGGCTTCGACGGGGATTTCGATCGCTTTTTCGCCGGTCAGATCAACGGATTGGTCGGCGCTTCCGACCCCAACGGCCTGTATGTGAACCTGGCCCGCCGGTCGGGCGGTTCGCCCGTGCGCATAGTTCTGCTGGACACGATGCCCAGGGACGATGCCGATGCCCGATGGGAGGACGTCGTCGAGGTGTCATTTGTCCTCCCCGAAGGACGCTCGATGCGGTGGAGCTCCTGGGCGGGCGAGAGCGGTGGCGTACTTGCCGACGTCCCGCCCGGCAGCTACCGACTGCGAGCCAGCGGAAAGGGACGAGATCGAGGAAGGGAAGGTGAGTTCTCTGATCACCCGGTCGACTCCTATCTCCTCCAGATGTGGCCGGCGCCCCCGCAGCCAGACGCCGTGCTGCGCACCGGGAGTGAGGACGCCAGATACTGGCATCGCGAGGTAGGCCGCCGTCGGTGATCGCGCAGCCCTGTCAAACACCGCACGTACCGCTGCGTTCTTTACCGGCACGAAGATCAGCCGATAGACCTTCCAAGGACGTCCGGTGAGCACCACGCAATAGTTGATCGTTCTGCCGCGTTTATCGGGGCTCGAACACGAGCGAGCCCTTTTCGTTCGTCCATGTCAGATGCCCGTCGTTGTAGGCGGCTGCGAAGGGCTTCTTGAGGAATTCGATGAGCAAGCCTTGGTGGCTGGCCTGTTGGGAAGAGACACATCCGCTGGCCCCGACAGCAATGGCTCCCGCGGTGAACGTCGAGCCGGATTGAGTCACTGCCCCGTTGAGCGGCCCGCATGGGGTCACGACCGTCAGATATAGGGCAGTGTCCACTGACTCCAGCTTGGCCGTGATGGCTCCCGAGGTCATCCACGGCAGGTCGCCGCCGTCCTCGCGCCCCGAGACGCTCACGTAGGTGGTGCACGGGGCGGTCGGAACAAACGGCGCACAGGCCACGACCGGTGCCGCGCGGGTCGTCGATACCGCGGATGCTGAGGGCGATCGCGCAGAGGATGTCGGCGACTGTGTCGGGTCGACGCGCCCCGGTCCCGGCGGTGGCCACAGGACCGTTGCCGCACGCCGTCAGGAGTTGGACCGTAGTGACAGCGACGGCCAGAGACATCCACGCTCGGACTGCCTTCATCTCTCCCCTTTGATGCCGCGTCTGTCGCGAGAGTACGTGAACCGCTCCTCCCGGGCTAGGTGTACCCGGCCATCAGGTTGGTGCCAGCCGACTGATCGGGGGTTTGCCTCCGAGCGCGCTGTGGCAGCGTTCAGTGTTGTAGTGCTCGAGCCATGGTGCAAGGGCGGCTGTTCGTTGGTCGTTGCTGGTGAAGGCCTGGCAGTAGGCCCACTCGGTTGCCAGGGTGCGGTTGAGCCTCTCGACCTTCCCGTTCTGCCAGGGGCAGTGGGGCCTGATGAACTTCTGGGTGATGCCGTGCTCGGCGCACACTGCCCGCAGGGAGTACCGGTAGGCCCAGGCGTTGTCGGTCATCAGCCGCTCGATCCGGATGATCCCGTGGGCCGCGAAGTAGGCGATCGCACGCTCGAGGAAGCCCGCGCAGGTGCGGCCCTTCTCGTCGGGCAGCACCTCGCTGTAGGCCAGTCTGGAGCGGTCATCGACCAGCGAGTGCACGTAGTCGTAGCCGATCGGGACCTGCTTGTGCTTGTGCTTGTGCTTGTGCTTGTGCTTGTGGCCCACGGTTGCCTCCCGGCCGAGGGCGCGCCAGCCCCCGCCGTCGGGGATCCGGCCGAGCTTCTTGACGTCCATGTGGACCAGCTCGCCGGGCCGGGCGCGCTCGTAGCGGACGGCGGTGGACTTCGAGGCCCGGATGGGATCCCCGGTCATCGGGTCGCACTCGCGCAGGCGGGGCACCCCGTGCCGGCGCAGGATCCGGGACACCGTCCTGGCCGGGACGCCGGTCTTCGGCCCGAGCACGTCCGGGCCCTGCCGGTGCGCGGCCCGGGCGGCCGGGACCTTCTGCTCGACCTCGGCCGGGGTCCGGGTGGGCATCGTGTGCGGCCGTGAGGACCTGGTCTCCAGACCGGCCTCGCCTTCGGTCGCGTACCGGCGGATCCAGGTTCCCACGCACTTGCGCCAGACGCCCATCGCCGCGGCGATGTGGGCCTGCTTCCATCCGGCCTGATGCCGCTGGACGATCAGCCGGCGCCATGGACAGTCAAACGGGCGCTACGGTGGAACACGAGAACCTCCGGGTTGGAGTGGGCCTTAGACAAGCCACATCCCACTCGGAGGTTCTCCCTTGTTCAACCAGACTCGCCGCTACCAACGTCCTGGCCGGGTACAGCTAGAAGCGGGTGGCTGGCACAACTGCAGAAGTGGTCCGGAGTCACGCCGTCGTCCCGATCCTGCTTCAGGTTGACATAGCCCCGCCGTGCACATCCCGGCGCCTTGCCCTCCTGAGCCGCGTCTCAAGATCCGTTGACAACGTCATTGAGATTCCTGCTGCTTCTGGCGGCGGCGAAGATCCCCGCCACGAGCCTGACCATCGGCATCGGCGGCTCGGGCGGCGTGTTCGCCCCCTCGCTGGTGATCGGCGCCACCACGGGTGCGGCCTTCGGCGAGGCCGCGGGCGCCGTCTTGCCCTCGCTGGCCGGACAGACGGGGGCGTTTGCCCTGGTGGGCATGGGGGCGGTCTTCGCCGGCTGGACCAGGGCGGCGATCACGGCAGGGCTGGTCATCTTCGAGCTCACCGGGGAGTACACCCTGATCCTTCCGCTCCTGCTCGCGGTCCTCGTCGCCACCGCCGTCTCGGCAGTGGCCAGCGGCGACACGATCTATACCCGCAAGCTGCTCCGCCGCGGCGTCGACCTCTCAGCCCCCACCCCCGGAAGGGCCGGGCTGCGCGGGCACACGGTCGCCGAGGCCATGGGCGCCCCGCCGCAGGCGCCCGTCGACACCCTCCCCGCGCGCGAGGCCGGCAGGTTCCTGGCCGAGGGCCGGCGGGAGGGCCCTGCCGGTCGTCGACAGCGAGGGGAAGCTCACGGGCGTGATCACCCCCGGCGTCCTGGCAGAGGGGCTCGAGGACGACGACGCCGACCTCCTCACCCTCGGCGCGCTCGCCCAGGGCTCGGGAGCCCTAGGCGAGGACGAACCCCTCGAATCCGCGGCCGAGGCCGTCCTCGCTGCGGAGCAGACCGGCGGGCTCCTTGTCACCGACGGGCAGGGGCCCTGAGCGGGTAGCTCTCGATCCGTTTCCCCGAGGAGATCCGCGGAAGCTCCGGAGTGGGCCGACACGTGCACTCGTGCAACGAAACGTGCGGCGCCGATCAGGCCCGGAGGAAGACGATGCTCAACCAGCTCCTCATCACACCCCTCCAGGCATTCGACGTCGTCATCTCGACGGTCATCATCTACTGGGTCTTCGTCGTCCTCGTCCGCGTCCTCGGCCAAGGCCCGCTTGGGCGGGTCTCCAGCGCCGACCTCGCGAGCGCCGTCGCACTCGGCGCCGTCATCGGCCGTGCCGCCCTCGGCTACACCCCGAAGCTCGCTGCACGAGTGCTCGCCCTCCTGACCCTCTTCGCGATGCAGGCCCTCTCCGGCCAGCTCCAGCGCCGCGCTCGGCCACGCCGCCCGCTGGACAACGCGCCGCTGCTGCTCATGACCGGAACCGAGGTGCTCCACGAGAACCTGCAGCGCAGCCACATCGTGGAGGACGAGCTGTGGCTGCGGGATGCGGCTTTCGGGGATCGGGAGCCAGTCAGAGGTAGCCTGTGTCATCCTCGAACCCACCGGCGAGATCAGCGTCCTGCGCCGAGGAACCCCGCTGGAGCGGGACATGTTCCATGGCGTCCGCGGCATGGAGCACCTCCGAGGCCTGTTCGCCTCCGACGAATGAGACCTGCCAGCCTGTGGCAGCGTCGCCCGCCTTCTCCGGGAGTTGGTTGCAGGTCTGGGTGAGTGACCGCGCTACTGCAGTGCGTCCGCCCCGGCCTGGGCCACGATGTGGTCGTTCTCGACGGTGCTGCCGCTGACTCCCACGGCTCCGACCACCGCGCCGTCGACCTTCAGCGGGATCCCGCCCGGGAACGTGATGAGCCCGCCGTTGGAGACCTCGATGTTGTAGAGCGGGCCGCCGGGCTGGGACAGCGCGCCGATGTCACCGGTGTTCATGTCGAAGAAGCGCGCGGTGCGGGCCTTCTTCTGGGAGATGTCGATGCTGCCGATCCACGCGCCGTCCTGCCGGCCGAACGCCTTGAGGTTGCCGCCGGCGTCGACCACCGCGATGTTCATCGCGGTGCCGACCTCGCGGGACTTCGCGAGGCTGGCCTCCACGACGGCCTGCGCCTGCTCGAGCGAGATGTCGTTCATGCCCTTCCCATCCTTCCGCTTCCGCCGCGCCCGCGCGCGGCCCGGGTGCCCCCCGAGGGAAGGCTACGTCCGGGCAGGCCGATCAGTCCCGGGTTCGCGCGCCCCGATTTCGGGCGCCCGCCGCCGCGGGAAGCCGAAGCGGTCCAGGTCCTCCGCCGCACGCACGACGGCGCCGCCAGCCCGCCGCCGTGCCTGCCCTTCCAGCTCGGCCACCTCGGTGTACCGCGAGGAGAAGTGGGTCAGCACGAGGCTCCGGGCGCCCGCCCGTCCTGCAATCGCACCCGCCTGCCCGGCGGTGAGGTGGAGGTACTGCTCGGCGAGCGCGGCGTCGTCGTCCGCGAAGGTGCACTCGGTGACCAGCAGGTCTGCGGCCTCGGCCAGCTCTTCGGCGCCCGCGCAGGGTGCCGTGTCCATGACGAAGGCGAAGCGCTGGCCGGGCCGGGGCACGCTGACGTCCTCGAGCCGCACCCCGCGGAGCCGCCCCTCGCGCTGGAGGCGCCCGACCTCGGGGCCGGCGATCCCGGCGGCCGCGAGGCGCTCGGGCAGAAGGGTCCGCCCCGCGGGCTCGGTCAGCCGGTAGCCGAACGCGTCGATCCGGTGGCGCAGCGGCCGGACCTCGAGGTCCTCGGCGATGTGCCCGGCCGCCCCGTGCGGGACGAGGCGCAGGTCGACGCCGGGCGAGGCGACCGCGACGAGCGCCCGCACCATCGGCTCCCCCGACGCGGGGTAGTGCAGGTGCACGGGGTGCTGCACGCCGTCGAGCGCCATCCGCGAGAGCACCCCGGGCAGGCCGTAGCAGTGGTCCCCGTGGACGTGGGTGAGGCAGATGCGGTTCACCTGCGTGGCGGCGACGCCCGCATGGATCATCTGCCGCTGGGTCCCCTCCCCCGGGTCGAACAGGAGGCCCTCGCCGTCCCACCGCAGGAGGTAGCCGTTGTGGTTCCGTGTGCGCGTGGGGACCTGGGAGGCCGTGCCGAGCACCACGAGTTCGCGCATGCTGCCCAGTATGGGGGGTGGGTGCATGAGGGGGGCCCTGACAGGGCACCCCTCAGGGAGGTGTTACGCCGCGCGCTCTGGGTAGGGTTCTTCGGGGAAAACATCCCGCCCGAGATCCGGGCGCATCCACCACCACGAGGAGACGCATGCTGACCGCACACGCCTATGCCGCCACGTCCGCCACCGAACCGCTCGTGCCGACGACCATCGAACGCCGGGACCTGGGCCCGCACGATGTGCTCATCGAGATCAAGTACGCCGGCATCTGCCACTCCGACATCCACACCGTCCGTGCCGAGTGGGGCCCGGCGCCGTACCCGCTGGTCCCCGGCCACGAGATCGCCGGCATCGTGGCGGAGGTCGGCTCCGCGGTGACGAAGCACGCGGTCGGCGACCGGGTCGGAGTCGGCTGCATGGTCAACTCCTGCGGCAAGTGCGTGAACTGCCGCAAGGGCGAGGAGCAGTTCTGCCTCGAGGGGAACACCGGAACGTACGGCGCAGTGGACCGCGACGGCACCATCACCCAGGGCGGCTACTCGACCCACGTCGTCGTCACGGAGGACTTCGTCCTGCGCATCCCCGACGGCCTCGAGCTCGACGTCGCCGCACCCCTCCTGTGCGCGGGGATCACCACCTACTCC
Organism: Sinomonas flava; assembly: GCF_039531875.1. Lineage (NCBI taxonomy): Bacteria > Bacillati > Actinomycetota > Actinomycetes > Micrococcales > Micrococcaceae > Sinomonas > Sinomonas flava. Next base: position 287,340 of record NZ_BAAAQW010000006.1, read on the forward strand.
CCGCTGAGCCACTGGGGCGCCGGCCCCGGCAAGAAGGTCGCCGTCGTGGGTCTGGGCGGGCTCGGGCACATGGCAGTGAAGATCGCCGCCGCCATGGGCGCAGAGGTGACTGTCCTCTCCCAGTCCCTCAAGAAGCAGGAGGACGGGCTGCGGCTGGGCGCGGCGCACTACTACGCCACGGGCGACCCGTCCACGTTCGAGCAGCTCGCCGGCTCGTTCGACCTCATCCTCAACACGGTCAGCGCCCAGATCGACCTCAACGCCTACCTGTCCCTGCTCGCGGTCGACGGCGCGATGGTCAACGTCGGTGCGCCCGCCGAGCCGCTGTCCGTCCAGGCGTTCTCGCTGATCATGGGGCGGCGCTCCTTCGCGGGGTCGCTGATCGGCGGCATCCGCCAGACGCAGGAGATGCTGGACTTCTGCGCGGAGCACGGCATCGGAGCGGAGATCGAGGTCATCCCGGCAGAGAAGATCAACGATGCCTACGAGCGCGTCCTCGCCTCGGACGTCCGCTACCGCTTCGTCATCGACACCGCGACCCTCGTCTCCTAGCAGCCGTGGAGCCGGCGGGCGTCCGCGGCCTAGCTCCGCTGCAGCTCCTCGCGGGCCTCGGCGATGGCCTGGGTGAGGCGGTTCATGATGCCCGCCAGGAACTCCAGCTGCGTGGGCGTGTAGTCGGCGAGGACGGGCAGCATGTGCCGCACCATCGGGTCGAACATCTCCCTGCCGGTCTCGCGGGCGCTCGGCGTCGGAGTCACCTCGATCTGGCGCCTGTCCTCGCGCGAGTGCCTGCGTTCGAGGTGGCCCGACGCCTCCAACCTGTCGATGACTGTGGTCATCGCCGCGGAGCTCAGGACGAGCCGCTCGCGGAGGGCACCCGGCGTTGTGGTCTCGCCCTGGCGTTCGGCCTCCATGACGGCGTTCAGGGCATGCACGTCGTTGCGGGCGAGCCCGTGCTTGCGCCGGACCGTCTCGGCGTAGCGGTCCGCCTCGGTGGTGAACTTCTGCAGGAGGAACAGGAGCTCGAACCCCGGGGCGGCGCGGAAGGCGTCGCGCGCGTGGCCGGCCGCCTCGGTGCCGCGGGACGGTGCCGTCTCGTGGGGGTCAGGCTCATGCTGCACGGAGGACATTCTAGGCTCGCCTCCTTCCCTCGGACTGACCGAGGGACCGGTACTCGTCCAGGGCCGCGGCCCTCGTCTCGGCCAGATCGACGCTCTCCTGCGGGTATTCGGTGCTCCCGAGCTCCGGGATCCACGCCCTGGCGTAGGCGCCGTCGTGATCGAACTTCTTCCCCTGGGTGCGCGGGTTGAAGATCCGGAAGAACGGCGCCGCGTCCGCACCCGAACCGGCCACCCACTGCCAGTTGAACGGGTTGCTCGCGGCGTCCGCGTCGACGAGCGTGTCCCAGAACCACTCCTCCCCGACCCGCCAGTGCACGCCGAGGTTCTTCACGAGGAAGCTCGCCGAGACCATCCGGACGCGGTTGTGCATCCACCCGGTCGCCCACAGCTCGCGCTGGCCGGCGTCCACGAGGGGGAAGCCTGTGCGGCCCGTCCGCCAAGCGTCCAGCAGCTGCTCGATGCCGCCACCGGCCGGACCGGTGCCGGAGGGGTCGCCGGGTGTCCACCAGCCGTAGTCGTCGAACTCGGGCCGGAGGTTCTCGGTCGCGAGGTCCGGGTGGTGGTACAGGGTGTGCCACGCGAACTCCCGCCAGCCGAGTTCCGAGGCGAAGACGGCGCTGCCCTCGGGCGCGGCCCGGCGCCGGTCGGCGACGGCGTGCCACACCTGGAAGGGGCTGACGTGGCCCCAGCGCAGATACGGCGAGAGCCGGCTCGTCGCAGGCCTGCCGGGAAGGTCGCGCGCCTCGGGGTACTCGACGAGGGCCGAGTCTGCCGTGTCCGGCCCGACGAAGTCCTTCAGCACCTCGAGCCCGGCCGCCTCTCCGGGGGTCCACGCCCGGGCGAGCGGCCCGGACCAGTCCGGCGTCCGCGGGAGGAGGGCCCAGCTGCTGAGGTCCTCCCCCCGGGGCACCCGGTCGGGCGCCTCCCGCTGCGGCCGCGGCATGGGGAGGGGGTGGCGGTGGTCCCGGCCCGAGACCTCCTTCCAGAAGGGCGTGAACACCTTGTAGTGGTTGCCCTGCTGCGTGGCCACCTCCCACGGCTCGTGCAGGAGCGAGGCCTGGAAGCTCTCGGCCTCCCGCCCCGCTGCCCGCACGAGCGACTTCACCGCCGTGTCGGCGCGCCGCTCCGGGGCGCCATAGCGCCTGTTCCAGACGACGAGCTCCGCACGCGCCTGCGCCGCGACCTCGGGCACGACGGCGGCCGCCGGGCCCCGCCGGAAGACGAGGGGAACGCCGAGGTGCTCGAGGGACGACGCGAGGTCCTCGAGGCCGTGGTGGAGCCACCAGCGGGCGGCCCCGCCGAGAGGCCGGATCCCGGGCGAGGACTCGTCGAGGACGTAGAGCGCCACGGTCGGCCCGTGCGCGAGGGCGGCACGGAGGGCCGGGTTGTCGCGGACCCGGAGGTCGTCGCGGAACCAGACGAGGGCCGTGCCGTGGGCTGTGGTTTCGGTGTCGGTCATAGATGCATCCAGACGGAGATGAGCAGGAGGGTGACGACGAACCCGGTGACGTAGTTGAGCCAGAGGAAGCGGCGCCATCCCGCGCGGGTGGCGCCGGCGCCGTCGTCCGTCACGGCCCAGAAGGCGCCCGCGTTGGCCGCGTACGGCAGGACGAGGATCGCCGCGAACCGGGCCGGACCGGTGGCCGCACCCGCGAGGGAAAGGAGGAGGGCCCCGGCAGCGAGGTAGGCCAGGACCGCGAGGCGCACGGTGGGCCGGGCGCCGAACAGGGTGGCGATGGAGCCGATCCCGGCCTCCCGGTCGGGTCCGATGTCCTGGACCGCCCCGAACGCGTGGCTCGCCATGCCCCACAGGAAGAAGGCGCCGAGGATCGCGAGGGCCAGAGGGCCTGCCTCGCCGCCCGCGAGCGCGAGACCGTATGCCGCGGGTGAGACGAAGTGGGTGCTCGAGGTGGCCGAGTCCAGGACCGGGCGTTCCTTGAAGCGGAGGCCGGGGACGCTGTACGCGGCCACGGCGAAGAGGGAGACCGCAAGGACGGCCCAGCTCGCGGGAGGTGCCCCGGCGACGAGCGCTACGACGAAGGGCACGCATCCGCCCCACGCTGCCCAGAGCGCGGGCCGGTGCAGCGGCGGCGGCAGGACTGCTCCCTCGGCCCCGCCCTTGCGGGGGTTGAGCACGTCGGAGGCATAGTCGAACACGTCGTTGGTGCCGTACATCGCGAGGTTGTAGGGCACGAGGAAGAACACCGTCCCGAGGACGAGGCGCCAGTCCACGCCGCCCCCGGCCAGGAGGTACGCCGCCGCGAACGGGTACGCGGTGTTGACCCACGACAGGGGCCTGGAGGAGATCAGGAGCGCGTGGGCCAGCCTGGGCAGTCCCCCGGGCAGGCGCCACGGGCGCGACGCGATCGGTTCGGCCGTCATCTGTGCCCCTCCACCGGTGTCTCGGCTAGTCGTGTGGCGTGGTCTCCTCGCCCCGCCCGCTCTGGTCGCCCCGCCCGCTCTGGTCGCCCCGCCGGCTCGGGTCCTCCGGTCCGTTCGGCGCGCGAGAGGCGAACCCACAGCGCGGGCAGGAGGACGGCCGCGGCGAGCGGGTAGGCGAAGTCCTCGAGGGGGGCGAGGCCCACCGCGAGCCCCGAGAGGGCCGCTGAGGCGTAGGAGAACAGCCCGACGGCGATCATCACGTTGTCGAACACCGCCGTCAGCGCCAGAAGGGCCACGCCCGCGATGAGCAGCGGCACCCAGGCGAGCGTGCGGCGTCGTGCGCCCGGGCGGGCCCCGCGACGCCGGGCCGAGAGCAGGGCGGCGAGCCCGGCGGCCGTGGCGAGGAACACGAGGTCCAGCAGGAGGTAGCTCACGGGGCCTTCCCTTCCTGGCGCGCCGCACGCAGCGAGAGGACGTGGACGGCGCCCGCGTAGAGGGCCAGTGCCGTGTAGCAGAAGAAGGCGAGGAACACCGGCTCCTCGAGCGGCAGCTCCGGGCCGAGCATGATGCCGGTCATGTGCGGGGACTCCCGGTGCAGGAAGATCCCTGACGCGATAGCCGCCAGATCCCACGCGAGGAAGAAGGCAGTGCCAGCCAGAACGGTGAGGGCGGTCGCGCGGGGTGCGCGCCAGAAGGCGAGCCGGAAGCGCGCGTCGAGCAGGGCTACCCCGAAGGCGGAGGCGAGGATGGCGGTCAGGTAGGCCATGCGACCCCCTCCGCCCGTGCCGCGTCCGCGAGCGCAGCTCCCCGTGCCGCGGTGCCGGCAGCGACCTGCCCGCGCAGGGCGACCAGCGGCGGCCCGACGGGTCCGGGCCGGCGCTGGCCCCGCACGCGCTTGAGCACGAGCTCGGCGCTGATGAGGCACATCGGGACGCCGATGCCCGGACGGACGGACGCCCCGGCGTACAGCAGGCCGGAGACGGTGCGGCTCTCGTTGCCGGGGCGCAGGAAGGCGCTCTGCCGCAGCGTGTGCGCGAGCCCGAGCGCGCCGCCGCGCCACGCGTTCACGTCGTGCTCGAAGTCGGCGGGGCCGAAGGTGCGGCGCACGACGACGCGCTCGGCCAGATCCGGGATCCGGGCCCAGGCGGAGATCTGCTGGATCGCCCTGTCGGCCACCTCCTCGACTGCCGCAGCGCCCGCTCCGCCGATTCCGCCGCGTCCCCAGTCCGGCGCAGCCGCCGAGGGCACGAGGACGAACAGGCTCTCGTCGCCGGCCGGTGCGACCCCGGCGTCCGTGGCGCTGGTCCGGGAGACGTAGATCGACGTGGTCTCGGCGGGGGTGTCCCCGGCGCCGATCCGGGCGAAGTTGTCGCGCCAGTCGCGCGCGAAGAACAGGCTGTGGTGCGCCAGCTCGGGCAGCGTCCCGCGCACCCCGAGGCACGCGAGGACGGCCCCGGGGCCCGGGTCGCGCCGGTCCCACGCGCGCTCGGGATGGGTCCTCAGCTCCGCAGGGAGGAGCTCGGTCTCGAGGTGGTGGAGGTCCGCGGCGCCCACAACGACCGAGGCACCCGTGCGGTGCTCGCGGCCCTCCGCGTCGGTCCACGCGACGCCCTCGACCCGTGGGCCCCCCGGCGCCGGGCCGGTGAGGATGCGGGTCGCGCGGGCGCCGGTGCGGATCTGCACGCCCGCGCTACGGGCCAGCCGCGCCATGGCGTCCACGAGCGCCGCGAAACCGCCGTGTGGGTACAGGACGCCCTGCGTCAGGTCGAGGTGGCTCATCAGCTGGTACAGGGCGGGGGCCCGGTAGGGGGTGGTGCCGAGGAAGACCGCCGGATAGCCGAGGATCTGCCGCTCCCGCCGGTCGGTGAAGCGCCGCGAGACCCGGGTGTGCAGCGACTGCGCGAGCAGCGCGGCGAGCCGGGATCCCCGCCGCAGCACGTCCGGGTGGGCGAGCCCGCGCAGGGAGGAGAAGTCGTCGTAGAGGAACCTCTCGAGGGCGACCGCGTACGCGTCCTCGGCCTCCTCGAGGTACCGGGCCAGTGCGGCACCCGAGCCCCGGTCCAAGGAGTCGAAGAGCGCGACGGCCCCCTCGCGGCTCGCGGGGATGTCGACAGGATCCTCGTGCGCTTCGAAGAACACGCGGTAGCCGGGGTCCAGCCGCTCGAGGCGGAGTTCGTCCGGGGCGCTCGATCCCATCAGGCGGAACCAGTGGTCGATCACCTCGGGCATGAGGTACCACGAGGGTCCGGTGTCGAAGCGGAAGCCGTCCGCCTCCCACCTGCCGGCACGCCCGCCCAGCACCTCGTTCTTCTCGAGGAGCTGGACCGCGTGGCCGTCGCGGGCGAGGAGTCCGGCCGTTGCCAGGCCCGAGATCCCTCCCCCGATCACGGTGACGGTGCGGCGCGGCCGGGGCCTGCCGGGGAGCGTCCGGCCCGCCTTGGAGCGCTGGGGGCGGTTCACGCCGCCCTCCCCTCGCCCTGCGCCGGCAACCGGGCGCCGTCGCGCGCGAACGCCGGCCCGGTGCCCGCCATCGCAGCGGCCGCGAGCCGCAGCTTCACGTGGGTCGGGACCCGGATCCGGGTCGTGACGAGGACCTCTGCGGGGCAGGCGGCGATCCGGTCGGCGAGCTCCGAGAAGAGGGAGTGGGCGAGGGCGACGGCACGGCGGGCCGTTCCCGGGAGCCTGCGCAACCCCTCGAGGGCTGCGTCAAGGTCCGCGCGGAGGTCCAGCAGCAGGGCCGCCTTCTGCTCCTCGGTCAGGTGCAGGGGGTCCACGCCGGGGAAGTAGCTGCGGCCGAGCTCCTGCCCGTCCTGGCCGAGGTCGCGCAGGAAGTTGACCTTCTGGAAGGCCGCGCCGAGGCGACGGGCGGAGTGCTCGAGGCGGCCCCGCTCGGCGGGGAGGACACTGAGGCCGGCGAGGAACACTCGCAGGCACATGAGCCCCACGACCTCCGCGGAGCCGTAGATGTAGGCTCCCAGGGACGCGTCCGAGTGGCCGTGCGGGTCGCAGTCTCGGCGCATTGAGGCGAAGAAGGGCTCGATGAGCTCCGCCCCGATCCCCGCCCGCCGCGCGGTTCCGGCGAAGGCGTGGACCACGGGGTTGGTGCTGTATCCCACGGCGATCGCGCTGGAGACCTCCTCCTGGAGCCGGTCGAGCTGGTCGAGGATGGCCTCGGTGGACAGGCCTGCCTCCGCTGCCGCGCCGTCGACGGCCTCGTCGGCGATCCGCACGAGCGCGTAGACGTTCTCGATCTCCTCCCGCTTGCCCGGCCCGAGCAGCCGGCACGCGAGGCCGAAGGACGTCGAGTAGTGACGGATCACCACCGCGGCGCCGGCCGTGGCAACGGCGGTGTACCTGGCCAGGGGCGACGGCTGCGTTCTCTCGTCCGTCTCGCGGAGCCTGGGGGCGGCCATCTCAGCGCTCCCGGTGGAGGACGTGGTTGCAGATGCGGGTCAGCTCGGAGCGCAGGGCCGAGGGGAGGTCGCACCGGCGTGCCTCGTCGAGGGCCTCGGTGACCATCGAGTGGGCGAGGGTGAGCGCGTACGTGTCGGCGCCTGCCCCCTGCAGGGCGGAGCGGACGCGGTCGACGCCGGCCGGGTCGCCGAGGGCGGCTGCCCCGGGTGCGAGGTGGCGGGCAACGTCCGGGTGCCTCCTCGCGTAGGCGGTGAGGACCGTGAGCTTTCCCTCCCTGAGGTCCGAGGTGACCGGCTTGCCGGTCTGCTGCTCGTCCCCGAAGGTGCCCAGGACGTCGTCGATCACCTGGTAGGCGGTCCCGACGAGCATGCCCACGCGGGCCACGTCCTCGGCCCGCTCTGTCGGCGCACCGGCCAGGATGGCCCCCAGCCGGAGGGGCGCCGCGAAGGAGTAGGCCGCCGTCTTGAGCTGCTCCATCTCGAGCACGTCGTCGATCGTGTGTCCCGAGCTGTGGGCCATGAGGACGTCGTCGAGCTCCCCAGCCGCGGCGTCCGAGACGGCCGCATGCATGACGTCCGTGATCCGGGCCCGCACCTCCGGCTCCTCCGAGGCGTGGTCCGCTAGACGGAAGGCACCGGCCAGCAGCAGGTCCCCGGCGATGACCGCCACCGACGAGCCGAGGTGGCGCGCCTCCGGCTCGGGCAGGCCCCGGACGGCGGCGTCGAGCCGGTAGAGGCCGGCGATGTTCGGGCGTCCCCGGCGCACGAAGTCCCGGTCGATCACGTCGTCGTGGACCAGGAGCGCGCCGTGAAGGAGCTCGAGCGACGCGCCGAGGGTCGCGATGCCCTCGGGCTCCGTGCCGCCGAACGCCGCGTACGAGTGGAACGCGAGCAGGGGCCGCAGCCGCTTGCCGCCCTCCAGTCCCTCGCCGATCCTCTCCCACAGCACAGCGAGGCTCGGAGTGGCTGCGGTGGAGCGCGAGGAGTTCACCCAGTCGGCGAGCACCCGGTCCACCGCTGGCCCGACGTCCTCCCAGGCGATCGCCTGGTCCGGGCGTGCCCGAGAGGGCTCGGGGATGGGATCGGTCTTCGTGGCGGTTCTCATGAGGCCCTCCCAAGGGGTCAGCGACCCGTTCTCTTGATCTCTCGGTTTTCGAGAAATATGATCGACGAGAATCTTGTCGGTGTAAAGGCCCCACAGCAAACCCAGAGCCTGAGCGAGAGCCTAAGAGGGTAGCGATGAAGCGCACAGACCTTGAGAACAACTCGGAGCGGACGGCGTCCTGGACCGCCGCATCGCTGACCGCCGCCTCGGCTGTGGCCGCGCTCGCGCTGGCCTCGCTGGGGAGCGGCGCCTTCGGCGGCGTCCCGGTGCAGGATGCGGCCGGCGGATACCTCTCCAGCACGGCCACCCCCGTCGCACCTGCCACCACCGCGTTCTCCATCTGGAGCGTGGTCTACCTCGGCCTCCTCGCCTACGCCGTGTGGCAGCTCCTCCCGGCTGGGCGCCGGAGCCCGCGACAGCGCGCCATCCGGCCGTGGGCTGCGGCGTCGATGCTGCTCAACGCGGCCTGGCTGTGGGCGTCACAGCTCGGGTCGCTTCCCGCAACGCTCGTGGTCATGCTCGCGCTGCTCGCCGTCCTCGTGCGCATCGCCGTCCTGCAGTGGTCCGTCCCGCCCGGATCGCGGGCCGAGGCCATCGCCTCGGACGGCACCTTCGGCCTGTACCTAGGGTGGATCTGCGTCGCGACGGTGGCCAACACCGCGTCCCTGCTCGGGTGGGCCCTCGGCATCCGGCCCGGCGATCCCGCGCCTTCGCTTCCCGGCGGCATCCCCGCCGAAGTCACTGCCGTCGCCGTGCTCGCGGTCGCTGCCGCAGTCGGAGTAGGCCTCGCGCTAAGAGGCAGCTGGGCGCCTCTGGTCGCGATCGCCTGGGGCCTTGCATGGATCGCGGCAGCACGCCTGACCGGCCCACTCGCCATGCCTGCGGTGGGGATCGCGGCGGGGGCCGCGGCCGCCGTGGTGCTCGCCGCAGGGGTACTCGTGCGCTTCGCTCCCTCCCGCCGTCTTCACACGCGGGCGCCGCGGGAGGCGCACGCATGAGCCGGACAGTCGCCGTCACCGGCGCGACGGGGTACATCGGAGGCCGGCTCGTCCCGCGGCTCCTCGACGCAGGGCACCGCGTGCGGGTGCTGACGCGCGACTCGTCGAAGCTCCGCGACGTCCCGTGGGGGCACGACGTCGAGGTGGTCACCGGCAGCCTCGACGACGCCGGCGCCGCGGCGGAACTGTGCGACGGCGCCGACGTCGTCTACTACCTCGTGCACTCCATGGGGGCGCACGCCGGAGAGGACTTCTCCGCCCGCGAGCGCGCATGCGCGCGCACCCTCTCCGCCGCAGCGCTTGCCGCCGGCGTGTCCCGGATCGTGTACCTGAGCGGGCTCAACCCGGGCACCAGACTCAGCCGTCACCTCGCCTCACGCACTGAGGTGGGGCGCATCCTCAAGCAGTCGGGGGTGCCGACGGCCGTCCTCCAGGCGGGGCTGGTGATCGGCTCGGGCTCGGCCAGCTTCGAGATGGTCCGTCACCTCACGGACGTCCTGCCCGTCATGCCGGCGCCCCGCTGGGTGCTCAACCGTGTCCAGCCGATCGCCGTCCGCGATGCCCTGCACTACCTCGAGGCCGCCGCCGACCTGCCCGGCCACGTCAACCAGGACTTCGACATCGGCGGCCCGGACGTTCTCACCTACGCGGACATGATGCGCGGGTACGCCCGCGCGGCGGGTCTGCGGGAGCCGCTCATCCTGGCCCTTCCGGTCCTGACGCCGTGGCTCGCAGCGCAGTGGGTGAACCTCGTGACCCCGATCCCGCGCATGCTCGCGATACCGCTCGTCGAATCCCTGCAGAACGACTGCGTCGTGCGCGAGCACAGCATCGACGCCTACATCCCGCGCCCCGAGGGAGGTCTGACGGGCTACCAGCGTGCCGTCGAGCTGGCCCTCGGCAAGATCGCCCAGGGCGAGGTTGAGACCACCTGGGCAGGGTCGTCCGCGCTGGACGCGCCGAGCGACCCTCTGCCCAGCGACCCGGACTGGTCCGGCGGGACCGTCTACACCGACCTTCGCACCGAGACCAGCTCGGCGCCGGCTGAGCGGCTGTGGGACGTGGTCGAGGGAGTCGGCGGCGAGAACGGGTGGTACTCGTTCCCTCTGGCCTGGGCGGTCCGCGGATGGATCGACAAGCTCGTCGGCGGGGTCGGACTCCGGAGGGGCCGGCGCAACCCGCACCGCCTGCAGCTGGGAGAGGCGCTCGACTGGTGGCGGGTCGAGGCGCTCGAACCCGGCAGGCTCCTGCGGCTGCGAGCCGAGATGCGGGTGCCGGGCAGGGCCTGGCTCGAGATGACGGTCGAGCCCCGTGGCGAGGGGAGCGCCTACTCCCAGCGCGCCGTCTTCGTGCCACACGGCCTGGCGGGGCGCCTGTACTGGCTCGCCGTCCTTCCGTTCCACGGAGTCATCTTCCGTGGGATGGCCTCCAGGATCGCCGCCGCGGCGGAGGCCTCGTCCGCCGCACGCCCCGCAGACCGCACCCCACTGAAGGAGACGCACTCATGAAGGCTCGACAGCGCTGGATCCGCTGGCTGATTCCCGTCGGGCTCGTCGCCGTGTGGTTCGCGCTCAGCGGTCTGGGCGGACCGACCTTCGGCAAGCTCTCCTCCGTCTCGAGCAACGACCAGGCGACCTTCCTCCCCGCCAGTGCAGAGTCCACGGAGGTGAGGGCGTGGCAGCAGAAGTTCACGGAGTCCAACGCGATCCCCGCCCTCGTCGTCGTGGAGAAGGACGGCGCGCTCTCCCGGACCGACCTCGCCGCTCTCGCCCCCCTCGCGGCCGAGCTCGCGTCCGTGGAGGGCGTCGCCCCAGCCCCGGCCGGCGCGCCGTCCAGCGTGGTCGGCCCCATCCCCTCCCAGGACGGTCGGGCGGCGCAGTTCATCGTCCCGATCGCCGACACTGACCAGCTGCGCGCGGTGATCGCGGGGCTCCGCGGCAAGGCCGGTGGGGTGCCCGAGGGGATGCGCGCCTGGGTGACCGGCCCCGCCGGGCTCACTGCAGACCTCGTCTCCGCGTTCGGAGGAGTCGACGGGATCCTGCTCCTCGTCGCGGTCGGGGCGGTCTTCCTGATCCTGCTCCTTGTGTACCGTTCTGCGGTGCTGCCCTTCTTGGTCCTGTTCGCCGCCGTCGCGGCGCTCTGCGCCTCCGTCCTGGCCATCTACTGGCTCGCAAGGGCGGGCTGGATCAGCCTGAGCGGGCAGAGCCAGGGCATCCTCTCGATCCTCGTGATCGGGGCTGCGACGGACTACGCCCTCCTGCTCGTCGCCCGCTACCGTGAGGCCCTGCACCAGGTCGAGTCGCGGTGGTCCGCGATCGTCCGGGCGTGGCGCGCCGCCTTCGAACCCATCCTCGCCTCCGGCGCCACCGTGATCCTGGCGCTGCTCTGCCTGCTGTTCTCCGACCTCAACTCGAACCGCAGCCTCGGGCCGATCGCCGCCGTCGGCATCGGCTTCTCCCTGCTCTCGGCACTCACCTTCCTCCCGGCTCTGCTCGTCCTGTTCGGCCGGTCGACGTTCTGGCCGCTGCGTCCGAAGTACGACGCCGGGCACGCACCCGCGCGGCACACCGGACCGAGCGCGTGGGCAGCGGACGGCTCCGATTCAGTGCCCGGGCTCGAGGGGGTCCGCGGGCTGTGGCGGCGGATCGGCTCCATCATCGCGCGGCGGCCCCGGGTGACGTGGATCGTGGCGCTCGTCGTCCTGGCGGCGGGCGTGGCGGGCCTGCCGCAGCTTAAGGCCAACGGCGTCGAGCAGACCCAGGTTGTGCTGACGGCGACCGACTCGGTCGAGGGCCAGAAGGTCTTGGCCCGGCACTTCGACGCCGGTTCCGGCAGCCCCGTCGTCGTGGTCGCGCGGCAGGACCGGGCCGAGGCAGTGCTCAAGGAGGTGCAGTCCACGCAGGGGATCAGCTCCGCGGCGGTGTACAGCGGTTCGGGCGCGCCGAGCGCCCAGACGCCGGGCGCCGTCGTGCGCGAGGGGCGAGTGCTCGTCAACGCCGTCCTCGCCTACCAGCCCGATTCGGCCGAGGCCGAGCAGGTGGTGACGCAGCTGCGGTCCTCACTCGACGCCGCCGACCCCGAGGCGCTGGTCGGAGGCGTCACCGCCATCGCACTGGACACGAACCAGACCGCCCAGGCGGACCTGCGCAGGATCATCCCGCTGGTGCTGGGCGTCATCCTGGTGGTGCTGATCCTGCTCCTGCGCTCCCTCGTGGCACCGCTGATCCTCATCGGATCGGTCGTGCTCTCGTACGCGGCGGCCCTCGGGGTGTCCGCGCTCGTGTTCAACCACCTCTTCGGGTTCCCCGGGGCGGACGCGGCGGTTCCGCTGTTCGGGTTCGTCTTCCTCGTGGCCCTGGGCGTGGACTACAACATCTTCCTCATGACCCGCGTGCGGGAGGAATCGCTCGCGCACGGGACACGGCCGGGGATCCTCCGGGGGCTCGCCCTGACGGGCGGTGTCATCACGTCCGCTGGGGTGGTGCTCGCGGCGACGTTCGCCGCCCTCGGCGTCATCCCGATCCTGTTCCTCGTGCAGATCGCGTTCATCGTCGCGTTCGGCGTCCTGCTGGACACCGTGGTGGTGCGGTCGCTGCTCGTGCCGGCGCTGGCCTACGACATCGGCCCCGCGATCTGGTGGCCCTCACGCCTCGCGCGGAAGTCCGGGCCGCCGTCGGCAGCCCGGACCCCCGCGAGGGCGGAGGCGCTCTCCTAGTCCGTCGTCTGCTTCGCCCAGAGGTTGATGCCGGAGTCCACGGCGTCCTGGTCGATCGCGGCGAGTTCCTCCTCGGTCAGCGGGGGCCCGGCCAGCGCATCCAGATTGGTGTCAAGCTGCTCGACCGAGGAGGCGCCGATGACCGCCGAGGTGACCCGGGGGTCCCGTAGAGCCCACTGGAGGGCAAGCTGGGCCAGCTTCTGACCGCGGCCGGCAGCGATCTCGTTGAGCCGTCGCACGTGGGTCAGGACCCTCTCGTCCAGATGGCCGGGCAGGATGGACGAGCCCTCACGGGCCGCGCGCGAGTCGGCGGGGATGCCGTCGAGGTAGCGGTCGGTCAGGAGGCCCTGGGCGAGCGCGGTGAACACAATGCAGCCCATCCCCTGGGCTGCGAGCTCGTCGAGGAGGTCCTCCTCGATCCAGCGGTTGAGCATCGAGTACGAGGGCTGGTGGATGAGCAGCGGAGTGCCGAGGTCGCGCGCGATCCGCGCGGCCTCGCGGGTCTTCGACGCCGAGTACGAGGAGATCCCCGCGTACAGCGCGCGCCCGGACCGGACAGCGGTGTCGAGCGCCATCATGGTCTCCTCGATGGGCGTCTCGGGGTCGAAACGGTGGCTGTAGAAGATGTCCACGTAGTCGAGCCCGAGCCGCTTGAGCGACTGGTCCAGGCTCGTGAGGACGTACTTCCGGGACCCGCCGCCCTGGCCGTACGGCCCCGGCCACATGTCCCAGCCGGCCTTGGTCGAGATGATCAGCTCGTCCCGGTAGGGCGCGAAGTCGTCCCGCAGGTACCGGCCCATGTTCTCCTCGGCGCGGCCGTACGGCGGTCCGTAGTTGTTGGCGAGATCGAAGTGGGTCACGCCGCGGTCGAACGCGCGCCGCAGGATCGCCCGCTGCGTCTCCTCGGACCGGTCGGTCCCGAAGTTCTGCCACAGTCCCAGGGAGAGGGCGGGGAGCTTGAGGCCGCTCCGCCCCGTGGAGCGGTACTCCATGGAGTCGTAGCGGTTCTCGGCGGCCGTGTAGGACATGGGTGGTTCCCTTCGCTCTGGGTGCTTCCGCGTCACAGCCTACGGAAGCGGCCCTCGAGGCGGAGGGATCTCCGCGGGCACTGGCCACAGCAGTCCCCGTCTCATATCTTTTACATGTCCAATGCGAGGAGCTGGGTCCTCGCATTGGCGTCTTTGGGGGCATCCGCGGCCGCCGGGAGGCGTGGCCCCCCGGCGGCCGCGGGTGACGTGGCGCAGAAGTGACCGGCCGTCAGACGGCCGAGGGAATGTGCTAGATCTCCAACGAGGGTCGCAGCACGCCGGCGGCGCGCACGACGGCGGCGCTCACCTCCTCGAGGCCCGGCGAGTCGAGCGTCCACGACTGCCAGAACAGCTCGAGGTCCTCGCTCCAGGACGGGTCCAGCTCCACCAGGACCCCGTCCGGGTCCTGCTGGTCGGGCACCATGCCCCAGCCAAGGCCCGCCGCGACCGCCTCGACGTACTGCACCGAGTCGGGGATGAAGTGCTGCGGCGGGGTCGCCTCCGGCGCCACCCGCGCCAGCAGGGCGAGCTGGTGCGAGTCCTTCCGGTCGTACTGCATGACGGGTGCCGCGGCCAGAGCCTCGGCGGTCGCCCCGCCCGAGAACCACCGCGCCGCGAACTCGGCCGACGCCTTCGCCCGGTAGACCATGGTCCCCAGCGGCCGCACGCTGCACCCCTGCACCGGCCGCGGGTCCGCGGTGACTGCCCCCACAGCGTCCCCGGAGCGCAGCAGGTCCGCGGTGGCGTGCTCGTCGTCGCGGAGGAGCTCGACGGCGATCCGCCCTCCCAGCGCGACCTCGCGGATCGCCGGCGGCAGCCACGTCGCGATCGAGTCGGCGTTCGCCACGATCGGCACCCTGAGCCGCTCCGCCCGCCCGGCGCCGCCGCCCCCGGAAACCGAGCCCGCGGCGTCGTGCGTACTGCCGTCGGCACCCGAGGCGCGGAGGGCGAGCAGGGCCTCATCGGCGAGCAGGAGCAGCTGGCGGGCCGAACGCAGGAGCCGCTCCCCCGCAGGGGTGGGGACCACGGGCTTGAGCCGGCGCACGAGGACGCTGCCGACGCTGCGCTCGAGCGCCTTGATCCGCTGGCTGACGGCGGAGGGGGTGATGCGCAGCTCGTCCGCCGCTGCCTCGAACGTCTCCTGGTCCACGACGGCGGCGAGCGCCCGCAGCTGCTCCAAGTCCATGAAGAGATGCTAATGCAGATACAGATATCGTTAGTTGCTCTTCAGAATGGCGCTCCGTACCGTCGGAGGGTGATCCTCTCCTACCTCGCGGGGCTCGGCGCGAGCCTCGGCCTCATCGTCGCGATCGGCGCGCAGAACGCGTTCGTGCTCCGTCAGGGCATCAAGCGCGAGCGGGTGCTGCCGGTGGTGCTCGTGTGCGCGGCCAGCGACGCGGCCCTCATCTTCGCCGGAGTGGCCGGGGTCGGAGCGGTGGTGCAGAGCGCGCCGTCGCTCCTCGAGGTGGTCCGCTGGATCGGTGTGGCATTCCTGGCCGCCTATGGACTCTTCGCGGCCAAGCGGGCGCTGCGGCCCGGAGCCCTGCACGCCTCCGAGGCGCGCGGCAACGAAACGGCGTGGGCCGCCGTCGCGACGGTCCTGGCGCTGACCTGGCTCAACCCCCACGTGTACCTCGACACGCTCGTGCTCCTTGGCTCCCTCGCGAACGCCCAGGGCGACGGGCGCTGGGCCTTCGGCGCCGGCGCCGCGACCGCGAGCGCCCTCTGGTTCCCGACGATCGGCTACGGCGCCCGCTCGCTGAGCGGCTTCTTCGCCCGCCCCTCGGCCTGGCGCATCCTCGACGGCTTCGTGGCCGTGCTCATGGTCACCCTCGCGGCGATGCTCGCCTTAGGCGGCTGAGGCACGACGGCGCGTGGTCGCCGTCGTGCGTGCTGGCCGCGTGGGGGTGGCCGTCGGTCGCTCGGGGGCCCACTGGGTCAGGCGGCGCCGGTGCACGCCTCGAAGAGCCTCCCCGCCGCGCCTGTCTCCTCGGCGAAGACGGTGGGCACGAGGCGGAGACCGTGGCCGGTGTCCGTCGCGGCCATCTGCACCACGAGCCCCACCGTGGGGCGCAGGGCTTCCGGGACCTGCTCGGCGACGACGACGGGCACCACGACAGTGTGCGGGCTGCGGCCCTGCTCGGCGGCGGCAGCGGACGCCGCGCGCTCCAGCTGCGCGGCGTCGGCCAGTCCGGGCTGGATGTCGACGGCGTAGCGAGTGCCGGTGGCCGGGTCATCGAGGATGAGGGCGTGCACGCTGTGGGAGCGGTGGGCGGCACGGAGGGCGCCCAGCCCGAGGATGTCGGGGTCGGCGGCGATCGCGTCGCGCAGCCACTGGCCGCCGGCATCCACGTGCCGTGCGGGCCAAGAGGTGTCGAGCAGTACGGTGTCCCAGTGGGAGAGGTCCACGAGCACGATCCGGCCCGTCGCGTCGTCGGCGAGGCGGACGCAGCCTGAGGAGGGCGCGTCGGTGATGGTGCCCGTGCGGGTCTCTGTCCCCGAACGGAGTGCGAGGCGGTCGCCCGGCGCCAGCGCGTGGCGTTCTGGCGAGTCGGCTGTGGTGCTCATGAGGTCGTCTCCTGCCGCCGGGCTGTCCCCTTCCCGGCACGCCGACTTTACATGTAGAGAACTGCTTTCGGACAGGAACTCGCTCCGCCAGGGAAATGTCTGTCCCTATTTCTTGCGGCTCTGCGCTGTCTTCTTCGTGTTTGCCTTCTCCAGCGCGTCGACCAGCTCACCCTTTGTCATGTGCGAACGGCCCGGGACGTCGAGCTTCTTGGCGAGGTCGTAGAGGTGCTGCTTCGATGCATTGGCATCAACACCTCCATGGGTTTCGCGCCGAGTCGTCTTGCCGCCCTTGGCCTGCTCGTCGGACGGGCCCTTGCCTTCCTTGGGCTCCCAGTGGTCACCGACCTTCTCGTGCGTGTGCTTCAGGGCCGAGTAGGCGACGCGGTGGGCCCGCTCCTCGTCGTGGTAGCTCTCCTCAGCTGAATCGTGGGCCTTGGCGAAGGTCTGCTGCGCCTTTTTGCCCGAGCGCTGAATCGTCGAGGGGAGTTCGTCCTTCCTCGCCTTTCCGCTCTTGTCCGTCTTCGGCATCGCGTCCTCCGTTTCGTCGGTATTCGTCAGAGCTCGCTTTGCATGGCTGACTACCCCGAATGGCGCGGTTTATGCGGACGAATTCGGGGTCTGCTGACCAGAAGCCGCGCTCAATTACGCCGCGCAGTTGCCTCCCGCATCAGCCGCTGCAGCACCCTCCGCGCATCCTCGGCCCTGGCCTGCGCCCTGCGCAGTCCAGCGTCTGCCGACGCCTTCTCCTGGACGGCGATGCTGAGGAGGATATCGAGCTCGGCATCGCTGAAATCCCTCAGTCCAGCCAAGATCAGACCTCCATCCCTCAGGGGGATCGCTTGTGCCTATGGGCCCTGAATAGCCGTGACCCCGGACCCATACCCGCCGCGGCACATTCGGAAACCCCGCCGCAGTCGTCGGCGGGTCGGCCGCCCGAACCGAGCCGCAGCCGTCGTGCGCCGACGCCCGCCGCGGGGCGGGGCTGCCGCTGCCGGCCCCCTGAAGCGCGCGGGGGAACGACGGCGGCGAACGCGCGCGCCAGCACCGGGCCGGGCTCGCCGGCGGGCGTGACGAGGGCGACGGCCGCGGTCGTCGGCTCCTCGCCCAGCTCGAGCACGCGGGTCCCGGCAGGCGCGCCCATCGTGCGCACCCATGATTCGGGCAGAATGCTGGCCCACGGCCCGGCGCCGACGTGGGCGAGCAGCGTGACGATCGAGTCCGCCTCGAGGCGCGGCGTCGCGGTGAGCCCGCGGGCCGCAAAGGCGTCGTCGACCACCTGCCGGCCCTGCATCCCGGCACTCAGCAGGCACAGGGGCAGCTCGGCGGCGTCCGCCCATTCGACCCGCGTGGGTGCCCCAGGAAGCAGGTCCGCTCCTGCGACGAGCACCTGCCTTTCCTCGTACAGCGGCGTCACGCGCAGGCCGTCGGTGTCCTGCCTGCCGGGGTGGATCACGCCGGCATCGAGGTCGAAGGCATGGATCCTGTCGATGACCTCGGCCGAGCGCAGGCTCGTCTCGAGCCGCACCGTAACCAGCGGGTGCTCCGCGCAGAACGCATCCGTCAGCTCGGCCACCGTGGCGGCCGCCGCGGGCACGACGCCGACGCGCAGCTCCCCCGTCAACCCGGTGCGGAGGGCCGTGACCTCCTGACGGAGTGCGTCGTGGTCGGCGAGGATGCGGCGGGCCCAGTGGACCAGCCTCTCGCCCTCCGGGGTCAGGCCCTCGAACGCGTGCCCGCGCCGCACGAGCGGCACCCTGAGCTCGCGCTCGAGCTTGCGGATCGCCTCGGACAGGGTGGGCTGCGAGACGAAGCACGCACTCGCCGCCCGGCCGAAGTGCCGCTCCCGGGCCAGC
Organism: Sinomonas flava; assembly: GCF_039531875.1. Lineage (NCBI taxonomy): Bacteria > Bacillati > Actinomycetota > Actinomycetes > Micrococcales > Micrococcaceae > Sinomonas > Sinomonas flava. The sequence goes on from NZ_BAAAQW010000006.1 coordinate 305,523, forward strand.
GCCACGAAGTACTCCAGTTGGCGGAACAGCATGCGCCCATTGGACCACGCGGATGGCTGGCCCGGGCCTTTTCGATAGGCGGCGCCGATCGACCGGTCGGAAGAACCGCTTGGACGCCGGGGGAGCAGGTGGGCGAGGCTGGGAAGGACCCACCCAGGAGAAGATGTGCCGGACTACCCCCTGCCCGCCGCGCCCCGCCTGCCTGCCGCACCACGCTTGCCCGCCGCGCACGACGGCGCGTGGCTGCACGCGTGCCGGGTGGCCCTCGGCCTCGCGGTGCCGGGCCTGGCGCTGGTCCTGGCCGGCAGGCCGGACCTCATCATCTACGCGGTGTTCGGCTCCTTCGCCGGAATGTACGGCCGCGGCGAGCCGCGCTGGCTCCGCCTCCGCCACCAGGCCCAGGCCGGGTCGGTCCTGCTGGCGGGGGCATCGATCGGCATCCTCGTCGCGGCCGCACAGGCGGGTCCTTGGCTCCTCGTCGCCTGCGCGGTGCCGTTCGCGTACGCCGCCGCGGTGGCGACCGATGGGCTGGGCCTGAACCCGCAGGGCCCGTTCTTCGGGATCTTCGCGCTCGGAGCACTCGCCACCGTCCCGCCGGGACGCGTCTCACCGACCACTGGCCTGGCGATTTGCGCCGCCACCGCGGCGTTCTCGGTGGCCCTCGGGCTGCTCGGCGGAGGGTCGCCGGCCAGTCTGATGCGCCACGAGACCGAGCCGGGGCAGTCCCGGCTCGCGCTCACCGCGGCCCATGCGGGCCGCTACGCCCTCGCGACAGCGGCCGCCGGGTCCGCCGGGGTGCTGCTCGGCGTCGACCACGCCAACTGGGCCATCGCCTCGGCCGTCATTCCGCTCGCCGCGGCCGATCCGGGGCGCCACCTGCGCCCGGGCCTGCCAAGCGTCCTGCGCCGCAGCGGCCACCGGGTGCTCGGCACCTTCGCAGGGCTCGCGGTGACGCTCGCGCTGTTCGCGCCCGGCCTCGACGCCGCCTCGGCGGCCCTCGCCGTCATGGCACTGCTCTTCCCGACCGAGCTGTTCATGGCCCGGCACTACGGCCTCGCCCTCGGCTTCTTCACCCCGCTGATCCTGATGATGACCCAGCTCGCCGCTCCCGCCGACCCCACCGTCCTCGTGGCATTCCGGGCGCTCGACACGGTCATCGGAGTCGCGGCCGGCGTCCTCGTGGCCGCGGTGGCGCTGCCCCGCACCCGGGCGAGGCTGCTCGCCGTCGTGCGCTGAGGTGGGCGCCCCACGCCAGGGGCCCGGCGGCGTGGTTGCCCCCGCGCGCAGCGGGTCTCGAGGGCGACGACGCGCGGCGGCTCCCCGGTGCACGACGGCCGCGACGCCGTCGAGTTCCGGCCGTGCGCGCCACCGGCTCGAGCCGGCCGGTCCCGGGATGGAGGGTGAGGCGTGCGCTCTTCCCCACGTTTCGGCGGGGCCTCAGCTCTCCGGCGCGGCCGAGCCCAGCAGCGGCATGGGTTGAAGCGTAAAGCTGGGGAGGATCGGGGGCGAAAGCTGGGGAGGACGGACACAGCGGGTCGAGGGGACCGGCTCGTCCGCCGGAGATCCCCGCCTCCTCAACGGGAGACGGGCGACCCCTCGACGGGCGAAAGGTGACTCTTCGACGAGGGAAGGAAGAACAGGCTCGCCGCCGCCGCGAAGCACAGCACCGCGGCGGACATCCACGCCGGCAGGTACGAGCCTGACATCTCGCGTCCCCAGCCGGCGAGGAATGCCCCGACCCCGGCGCCGACCATGTGCGAGGCGAAGACCCACCCGAACACCACCGAGGACTTCGCGGCCCCGAAGTGCTCCCTGCACAGCGCCACGGTGGGCGGCACGGTCGCGACCCAGTCCAGGCCGTAGAACACGATGAAGATCCACAGCGGCGGCTCGACGTCCGGCCCGAGCAACGCGTTGACCGTCAGGAGGGACGCCCCGCGCAGCGCGTAGTACGCGACGAGCAGGAGCCACGGCCTCATCCGGTCGGTCAGCCACCCCGACGCCACGGTGCCGATCACGTCGAAGACGCCGATGAGCGCGAGCAGCCCCGAGGCGGTGGTGGCGGCCATGCCGTGGTCGTGCGCGGCGGGGATGAAGTGGGTCTGCATGAGCCCGTTGGTGCTCCAGCCGCACACCCAGAAGGTGAACAGCAGGATCCAGAACGCCCTCGAGCGCAGCGACTCCCGCAGGATCGCGATCGCCTCCGCGGCGGCACTCCGGCGCGCGACGGCGCCCGCTTCCTCCCGCTGCGGCGCGCTGTCTGCAGCGGCGCCGTAGGGAAGGGTGCCCGCCTCGGCGGGCGAGTTCGCGAACGGCCACGCGAGCAGCGGCACGATCGCGAGGGCGAACACGGCGACGAGCACCGCGGCGGTCCGCCACCCCTCGTGCGACGCGAGGTGCACGACGACGGGCAGGAAGACCAGCTGGCCGCACGCGTTCGCCGCGGAGAAGAAGCCCATGACGAGTCCGCGGCGGGCGGCGAACCAGCGGTTGGCCACGACGGCGCCGAAGACGAGCGCGAGCATCCCGGTGCCGACCCCGATGAAGGCTCCCCAGAGGACCCAGAGCTGCCAGGCGGCTGTCATCAGCGTGGTCAGACCGCTGCCGGCCGCGACGAGCAGCAGCGCCGCCGCCACGACCTTGCGCAGGGTGAACCGCTCCATGAGCACCGCCGCGAACGGGGCGACGAGCCCGTAGATGACCAGGTTCGCGGTCACCGCGCCGGACGTCTCCGCCCGGGTCCAGCCGAACTCGGCCTCGAGCGGCTCGAACAGGGCACCGGTCGTCGAACGGAAGGCGGCCGCGGCCACGAGCGCGAGCAGCGTCACGGCCGCCACGAGCCACGCGCGGTGGATCCCCCGGCGCACGACGGCGGGTGCCGCCGAGCGCTGGGACGTCTCCGTCACGCGCCGCCCTCGAGGACGCGGCGCAGGGTGTCGAGGTCGCTCTGCACGGCCGCGGCGTCGGCCTCGAAGTCCTCATCCGTCATCTCCTCGGCGCGGCGGAGATGGAACACGGCCAGGCTGTGCGTGCCGTCGGCGAGGATGCGGAACTGGTTCAGGACGGTGCTGCCGTCCGGCAGCCTGACCTCGTGGTCGAGGATCCCCGCATCGGTGTCCCCCACGAAGCGCACCTCGACCTCCCCCATCGACGACTCGGCGATCCAGCGGCCGTGCTCCTCGCGGATGCCTCCCGCTAGACCCTCGGCCCAGCGGGGAAGGTTCGCCGGATTGCCGGCGAAGGCCGAGACGGCACGCGGCGACAGCGCGATCGCAGCGCTCAGATGGCGGAACTCTGACACGCGTTCAGGGTACGCCCCCGCCGTCTCGGGTACAGAAAATCGCCCCCCAGACCGTCTCGGGTACAGATCATCCGCCCCTCACGCATCTCGGGTACGAGCGCTGGCCATCCGAGGCGTGCGCCCACCCGAAAATGCCGATATGGGAATATACGAAGATTCGCCCATGAGCTGAGCGGCATGGACCAGGCGCGGCGCCCGGGGCACAGCCGGCGGCGCGCGCCTTGTTCAGTCACAGACCGAGAACCCTGCGGCACTCCGATAGGCTTGTCTCTGGCGCTTGGAACCATGCCCGGACGTGGCGGGTACACGGCAGGGAAGGGCGGAACGTGGCCGAGAGCGAAACGGAACTCCAACCTACCCTTGTCGGCGGCAGATACAGGCTCCTCGAGGTGGCCGGCAGCGGTGCGATGGCCACGGTGCATCGCGCGCGCGACGAGGTCCTGGGCCGCGACGTGGCCGTCAAGACCTTCCGGAGCGGCACGGCCGATCCCCGGCACGAGGAGCGCCGCCGCGGGGAGATGGAAGTGCTCGCGCGGCTGAGCCATCCAGGCCTGGTCCGCCTCTACGACGTCGGGACCGACACTGCCGAGGACGGGACTTCCCACCTCTCCTATCTCGTCATGGAGTTCGTGCACGGAACGGACCTCCGGCGCCGCCTGGCCTCCGGTCCCCTCTCCCCCGACGAGGTCCGCGACCTCGGCGTGGACGTCGCCTCAGCACTGGCCTACGTGCACGACCTGGGCATCGTCCACCGGGACGTCAAGCCGGCCAACATCCTCGTCCCAGACGCCAGGCCCGGGAGGCGCCGGCCCGCGAAGCTCACCGACTTCGGGATCGCCCGCCTGACGGATGCCTCGCGGCTGACCCTGACGAACACGACCATCGGCACGGCGAACTACCTCAGCCCCGAACAGGCACGCGGCGAGAAGGTCAGTCCGACCTCTGACGTGTACTCGCTCGGGCTCGTGCTCCTGGAGTGCCTCACGGGGCGCATGGAGTTCACTGGGGGCGCGGTGGAGGCGGCGGTGGCGCGGCTGCTGCGCGACCCCTCGGTGCCCGATGTGCTCGGCGAGCCGTGGGCGGCGCTCCTTCCGCGAATGACGGCGCGCAGGGCCGCCGACAGGCCCGACGCGGCCGAGGTCCTGGCCGTCCTCAAGGGAGAAGCCCCCGCGGCCGGCCCGGTCGGGGACGCTGCAGCGTCCGACGGCGCCACGACCCACGTCCTCGCGTCCGCCGCGGGAACCGAGGTGCTTCCCGCGCATGCGGCCGGCCCGACCCCGCACGACGGCGGCACACGGGTCATGCCCGCCGGCCGGCGGACCCCCATCACGGCACAGCAGCCCTCGCTCGCGGCACATGCCACACCGGCTCCCCCGGCGTCGTTGGCCGACGAGGACGACGAGGACGACGCCGAGCGGCTGGCACCGGCAGCGCCGCGACCGCGGCGCAGGGACCGGCGCCGGGGTCTGGCGTGGCTCGTTGCCGGCGTGCTGCTCGCGGCGGCACTGCTCGTCGTCGTTCCCCTGGCGCTGACCGCGATGGTCTCGCCGCAGGGGCAGCCCTCGCCGTCCGCCCCCGCAACGCAGGAGGCTTCCAACCCGGCGACCGTGGACGGGCAGCCGTCCGAGACGGCGCCGCCTGCGGAGGCGACCGCGGATCCGAACGCGGCGTCCCAGCCGGACCCGGCGGCCGCCAAGGCTGCGGCGAAGGCGTCCGAGGCGGCCCGCAAGGCGGCCGAGAAGGCCTCGAAGGCAGCGAAGGGCCCCGGCGCCAACTAGTCGCACCGGCCGCGCGACGCTGAGAGCGGCGTCAGCCCTCCCGGCCGGGGACAGGGGCACCGCTGGGCAGGCCGGCGGCGACGTAGGCATCGTAGAGGGACTCCCAGTCCGGCGGCCCGCCGGGGCCTGGCTCGGCATGCGGCCCCGCGGGAACCGCGCCTCCGAGCTTCTTCTCCAGTTCAGCCAGGCACACATGCCAGCCCGCCGCGTTGCGGGCGGCAGCGGTGTTGTCACCGAGCCAGTTGCGCAGGGTGAGCTCGGCCTCCGTGTCCGACCCTTCGACCAGGAACTCCATGAGGTCCCCTCCCCACTCGAAGGCCCAGCGCCGGGGAGGCTCCCAGTCCACGATCCGCTCGATGCTCGCGGGCTGGTTGGGGTCACCGCTGAAGGCGATCCTCCCGGTCTCGTGCGTGATGGCCACGCGGGAGGGGAACCAGCCGGCGAGACCGCCCTCGGTGCTCACCGCCGCCCAGACGGTGGAGGACGGGATGGAGTAGGAGCGGATGAAGGTCACCGCGCCGCGCCCCTCGACCTCGGCGTACTGCCCGTCGAGCTCGTCGAGTTCGGCCACGTCAGCCCCCCAGAAACGCGGGGAGCGCGCCGCTGACCTCGTCCGCAGGCGCGGCGCAGACGGTATGCGGGCCGTTCGGGTGGATGTCCGTCCCCTTCTGCGACCCGACCGTGAGCCTGCCCATGGCGTTCCCCTTCCCGTGCGGCGCGGGGCCGTCGCGGCCCCGGTTCGCATGCTAGGCACGCACGACGGCGCCGGGTCAAGGGCCGCTGCCGACTCACTGCGGGGCTACGATCGCCGGGTGGTCGGAACCGAGGGCGGGCAGGAGGCCCGGGCCCGCTCAGTGGCGGTAGACGGCGCGGACGAAGAGGTCGAAGGCCCGGTCGGGGAGGAGCCGGCGCAGGAACAGGACGATGGGCGCCCCGCCGGCCACGGCGTAGCGCGGCCTGGGCCGCTCGGACAGGACCGCGTCCCGGATCGCGGCGCCTATGGCCTCGGGCTTCGCGGCCAGGGTGCCGCGATAGGACAGGGCGAAGACTCCCGCGACGCGCCGCGCATACTTGGCGTAGGGCCCGGTCCCGGACCTCGCCAGCAGGGTGTCCCGGGCGATGCCGCTCCACTCGGACCGGACCGCGCCCGGCTCGATGATGACGACGCGCACCCCGAAGGGCCGCAGCTCGATCCGCAGGGAGTCGGAGAGTCCCTCCACGGCGAACTTGGTTGCGTGGTACCAGGTGCCGAGAGGCTCGTAGAACTTCCCGCCCATCGAGGACACGTTCACGATCGTCCCCGAGCGGCGCTCGCGCATGCCCGGCAGGACGAGCTGCGTGAGCCGCGCGAGCCCGAACACGTTGACCTCGAACTGCCGGCGGCCCTCCTCGATCGGCACCTCCTCGAGGGAGCCGTAGGAGCCGTATCCGGCGTTGTTGACGAGGACGTCGATGCCCCCGGCCTCGGCCAGGATCGCCGCGACAGCCGCGGTGATGGACGCGTCGTCGGTGAGGTCGAGCGCGAGGACGCGCGCGCCGTCGTCCGCGAGGCCCTGCATGCGCTCGGTGCGGCGTGCCGCCGCGTAGACGGTGAAGCCGGCGGTGAGGAGGGCGCGGACGGTCGCCTCGCCGATCCCGCTCGACGCGCCGGTGACGAGGGCTACCTGCTGCTGCATGGACCCACGCTACCCCGGCGGGGCCACCGCCCCAGCGATGGGCACTACTCGAGCCCGGCGGCCGTCCACGCGTGCATCCCGCCTCGCACGGAGTAGGCCGTGAGGCCTGCGGCGGCGAGCTGGCGGGCGGCGGCTGCGGAGCGCATGCCCGAGGCGCAGATTGCCACCACCTCGCGGTCCTTGCGGAGGCCGCGGATGCGGCTGGCGAGGGAGTCGAGCGGGATGTGCTGGGCCCGGCGGGCGTGGCCCGTGCGCCATTCGGCGGGGGTGCGGACGTCGACGAGGAGGGCGCCGGAGCGGACCAGCTCGGCGGCCCTGTCTGCGGAGACGGTTGTGTACGGCTTGGCGAACAGCTTGCTGAAGAAGCCCATGGAGGTGGCCTTTCGGGACGGGGTGACGGAGGACGGGGTTGTGACTGGGGATCAGGCGAGCAGCTGCACCGCTCCGACGGCGCCGGTGCCCATGCCGACTGCGACGAGCAGCGTGGCGAAGGCGCGCTGGAGCACGTGAGGTGGCACCCGGTGGCTCAGGCGGGACGCGATGAGCGATCCGACGAGCGCGGCCGCGGCCAGGTAGCCGAGGGGGACGCCGGCCGATCCGGCGCCGAGGATCTGCTCGCTGTGCTGGAAGAGCCCCGAGATGGAGTTGACCGCGATGACGGGCAGCGACGTCGCGGCCGCCACACGCAGCGGCAGGCGCAGGATGACGAGCAGCACGGGCGCGAGGAGGAACCCGCCGCCCACGCCGAGCAGCCCGGTGAGGAATCCGACGACGACGGCGGCGAGGACGCTCGGCGCCCAGCAGCGGAGCCGCGCGGGCACGGACCCCTTCGCGCACCCGGGCTCCCCGGCGTGCTCGGTCTTCCGGCGCATCGCCGCGAGGGCCGCGATCACCGCCAGGACGGCGACGCCGAGCAGCAGGAACGGCCCCGGGATGTTCTTGCCCACCATCGCCCCGAGCGCCGCGGCGGGAGCGCCGAAGGTCGCGAAGGTCGCGGCGATGCCCCAGCGGACATGGCGCCACGCGCCGCCCGCGAGGGCGACCAGGGCGGCCGCCGTGACGACGAGCAGCGAGGCGGCGACGGCGTCGTGCGCGGACAGGCCGAGCAGCACGAACGCGGGCACGGCCAGGATGCCGCCCCCAGAGCCGAAGAGCCCGATGACGGCGCCGACGCCGAGCGCGGCGAGCAGTCCCAGGAAGAGCGTGCTCACGCCGGGATCTCGACGCGGCGGCCCTCAGCCTGCCACTGCATCATGCCGCCCGCCACGCTGTACGCCTCGTAGCCGAGGGAGGTCAGCGCCTCGGCGACGCGGCCGCTGCGGTTGCCCGAGCGGCACACGACGCTGACGGGCCGGCCCTTGTCGAGCTCGTCCAGGCGCGCGAGGATCTGGCCCATCGGGATGTGGCGCGCGCCGGGGATCATGCCGTCGGCGACCTCGAAGTCCTCGCGGACATCGATGATCTGGGCGCCCTGTGCTGCTGCTTCGGCGGTCTGCGCGGTGGTGGTCTCGATCATGGTTCCCTCCGGGCTGGTCGTGGTGGTCTGGCCGTCAGTGGCCCTGATCCGAGTATGCGGATACCCACAGGGGTATGTCAAAATACGGGGAGGGGTATAATTGGGAGAGCGAAACCAAGGAGGAACCGTGAACGTGGAACCGGAGAGCATGAGGTCGGCCATCAACCGGCTCAAGCGCGCACAGGGGCAGCTGAACGCCGTGGTCCGCATGCTCGAGGAGGGCCAGGACTGCAAGGCGATCATCACGCAGCTGTCCGCCGTCTCGAGCGCCGTGGACAAGGCCGGATTCAGCATCATCGCCACCAACCTGCAGGCCTGCATGGCAAAGCCGGACTCCGACCTCGAGGTCGCCGAGCTGGAGAAGATGTTCATCAGCCTCGCCTGAGGCCGCCGGGCGCAGGGGCGGCGTGTGGCAGGCTGGAGCGCATGAGCCTCCGCCGCCTCGCCGCCTCGTCCCGCTCGCACGTCCCGCCGTTCGCGGTCATGGACATCCTGGCCCGGGTCGAGGCGCTGCGCGCGGCCGGACGCGATGTCGTGAGCCTGTGCGCCGGCGAGCCCTCGGGCGGCGCGCCGGACCTCGTCTCGGCGAAGGCCGCCCAGATCCACGGCTCGGGCCTCGCGCTGTCCTACACGCCCGCCCTCGGGACCGCCGAGCTCCGCACCGCCATCGCGGGCCACTACCGCCGCTGGTACGGGCTCGACGTCGATCCCGCCCAGGTCGCCGTCACGACCGGGTCCTCGGGCGCCTTCATGCTGGGCTTCCTCGCCGCCTTCGAGGCCGGGGACCGCGTGGCCCTGGCCCGTCCCGGGTACCCCGCCTACCGGAACATCCTCGCCGCCCTCGGCTGCGAGGTCGTCGAGGTCGACGCCGGCCCGGACTCCCGCTACCAGCCCACCCCCGCGATGCTCGACGCCGCGGCCTCCGAGCGCGGGCCGCTCGCCGGCGTAGTGCTCGCCTCGCCCGCGAACCCGACTGGGACGATGGTGGACCGCGAGGAGCTCACGGCGCTGGCGGACTGGTGCGCGGCGCACGACGTCCGGCTCGTGAGCGACGAGATCTACCACGGGATCACCTACCCCGGCTCCGTGGCGGACGAGCACAGCCCGCGCGGAGTGTGCGCGTGGGAGGTGGATCGGGAGGCGATCGGCATCTCGAGCTTCTCGAAGTACTGGGGCATGACGGGCTGGCGGCTCGGTTGGATGCTGCTGCCCGAGGAACTCGTCGGGGCCGTGGACGCCCTCGCCGGGAACGTCGCGCTGTGCCCGCCCGCGCCCTCGCAGCTCGCCGCCGTCGAGGCGTTCTCGGTGGAGGCGTACGCGCAGGCGGACGCGTGGGTCGCCGGCTACGCCAAGACCCGGCAGACGCTGCTCGAGGCGCTCCCTGCGCTGGGATGGGGGCCCGCCGCGCCCGCCGACGGCGCGTTCTACCTGTACGCCGAGCTCGGGGACCAGCTCACGCGGTTCGGCGACTCCCGCGAGTACTGCCGGGCCCTGCTCGAGGCCGAGGGCGTGGCCCTCGTGCCCGGGACCGACTTCGACGCCGTCCACGGGTGGCGCGCGGTCCGGCTCTCCTTCGCCGCAGGCCAGGAGGCGGTCGAGAAGGCGATCGAGCGCATCCTGAGGTTCCAGGGCTCCTAGCCTGCTCAGAAGCGCGACGAGCTGCCGGCTCCCGAGAAGCTGCCGCCGCTGCTGCCGTAGCCGGTGCTCTGCGACGAGGAACGGGACGAGTTCACGGCGCTGTAGCCGGCGTTGATGCCGTTGCTGTAGGCCATGACGTTGATGATCGGGAGCGTCGGGTAGGCGACATCCAGGATGCTCCCGCGGGTGCGGCGACCCCGGCGCCAGTCCTGCGCGGAGCTCTCGATCTTGCCGCGCATGAGGTCGCGCTCCTTCTCGTTCTTCGTGTACTCGTACATCACCGCGTCGGCATGCCGGTCGAGGAGCTCGCCGACGCGCCTGCGCTCGGCCACGAGGTGGTCCAGCGCTTCGTCCGGGCTGACCCTGCGGTCCTCGAGCCGCGCGGCCAGGCGCTCCACCTCGTCACGGGCGTGCTGCGCCCCTGCCCGCAGGGCGGCGGCCGTCTCGGGCGTCCCCGCGGTCTTCGCCTCCCCGAGCATCGTCTCGACGCCGTCGAGCTGCTCGACGAGGTCACCGGCCTGATTGCGCCAGGCCTCCCGCCAGCGCGAGTCGAGGTTGAGCAGGGAGTTCGAGTCCGCGATGGCGTCGTCGAGCCCGTCGAGGGTCTGGCACAGCTCCTCGTAGCGGCGCGCGTCGGCGAGGTTCTTGCCCACCGAGCGTCCCTTCGCGTCCAGCGCGGTGAGCCTCTCGCGGAGCTCGGTCGCCTCGCGGTGCTGCTGCCGGAAGCTGTGCCAGCGCTCCAGCACGAGCGTGCCGTAGGTCGAGTTCTCGGGGATCGTCGAGGCGTTGAGCTCGGTCTCGTCCAGGCGCATCGTGACCGAAGAGTACGAGCGGTCGCCGCTCTCGAGCGCCTCGGCGAACTTCCTCCGCCTCCACGCCCTGATCCCGAGCCACGTCCCGGCGCCCGCGAGCCCGACCAGCCCGCTGACCCCCGCCGTGATGAGGACCGCCGGGGAGAGGTACCACGGCCTGGCGATCCTCGAGGCCGCGGACTTCACGCCCGCGATCACGCCGTCGGTCCACTGCGCCTCGCGGAACAGCTGGCGGGTGTCGTCCTGGATCGCGGCCTGCTCGTCCAGGCCGACCTTGCGGTTCTCCCCGAAGTACGTCCCGACCTGCCGCCCGGTGGTGTCGAGGGCGAAGACGAAGAGACCGTCGGCCCACTTCTGACCGTCCGCCGAGAGCCATTCGGGATGACGGTCGCGGGCGAACCGCAGGACCTCCTCGTTGAGGTTGTCGCTCGGACTGCCCGCCCGCGTGAAGACGGCGACCTTGGTCGGCTCGTAGAACGAGATCTGTGCGAGCGCCGGGTCGAGCTGCGGGCGGTAGAGGGCGCCGGCCGTGTCCTCGACGACCACCTCGGACGGCGGGCTCGCGACGGCGGCCGGCGTCGCGAGCCCGAGCCACCCCAGGAGCACGGCAGCGATCCAGAGGAGCACGACGACGGCAGGCGGCAGCTTCTTCACGATTCCCCCGAATCTCGCCTCGGCGCCGGCCCAGAGGTGGGCCGACGACGCCAGCCTAGCGGTCGGCGTCGTGCGCCCCTACCCACTTTGGTCCTGTTGTGGTCCCGTCCTGCGCGGCGCGGTCGGGCGCCGGCTATGCGGCCGGGAACTCCTCGGTGTCCACGTCGGCCTGCCCGGCCGAGGAGTACCGGCCGCCGGAGACGGTGCGCTCGTTGACGAGCTCGTCGACGCTGGCGAGGACAGCGGCGGGCAGCTCGAGCGAGCCCGCCGCGAGGCCCTCGTCGAGGTGGGCGGCGCTGCGCGTCCCGGGCAGCGCGATGACGTGCTCGCCGCGGGAGAGCACCCAGGCGATGGCGAGCTGCGCAGGCGAGCACCCGGCGTCGTGCGCGAGGGCGCCGAAGCGGTCGAGGAGGGCGAGGTTCGCCGGCCAGTGGTCCGCGTCGAACCGCGGAACGGTGCGGCGGAAGTCCCAGTCCGGGAGCGACTGCGGGTCGCGGAGCACCCCGCCGAATGCGCCGCGGCCCACGGGGCTGAACGCGACGAACGCGATGCCGAGCTCGCGGCAGGCCTCTAGGGTGCCGAGCTCGGGGTTGCGGGTCCAGGGGGAGTACTCGTTCTGCAGCGCGGCGATCGGGTGCTCGGCGTGGGCCCGGCGGAGGGTGTCCGCGCCGATCTCGGAGAGGCCGACGCCGCCGATCTTGCCTTCGCGCTCAAGCTCGCCGAGGGCGCCGACGGACTCCTCGATCGGGACGCGACGGTCCCAGCGGTGGAGGTAGTAGAGGTCGATCTTCTCGGTGCGAAGCCGGGACAGTGACGCGTCCACGTGGGCGCGGAGGGCCTCGGGCCGGCCGTCGATGATCCGGCCGCCGTCGCCGGCGAGCATGCCGCCCTTGGAGGCGAGGAAGAACTCGTCCCGCCGCCCCGAGAGGGTCTCGCCGAGGAGGGTCTCGTTCGCGGTGGCGCCGTAGATCGTGGCGGTGTCGAAGTGCGTCACGCCCGAGTCGAGGGCGTGGAGCAGGAGCTTCGCGGCGTCCTCGCGCGCGGGCAGCGGGCCGTACGCGTGGTTCAGGTTCATCCAGCCGAAGCCCACGGGCCCCACGGACGTGCCAGCGATTACTCGGGGGTTCACAGTCATGGGGACGAGTCTTGCAGATGCGGGCCTCACCCCACGCTGAATTCCAGCATGAGGGCCGGCAGCTCGTCGGCGAGTTCGCGGGCGAGGAACCCGAGCGGACCGAGCCGGCTGGCCAGCCGGTCGCCGGCGGAGGCGTGGAGGTGGGTGCCCTAGCAGGCCGCCTGGACGCTGCTGGCTCCCCGGGCCCGGAGCCCGGCGATCGCGCCGGCCAGGACGTCCCCGCTGCCGGAGGTGCCCAGGCCGCCGTAGCCGGTGGTGACCTGCCACAGCTCCGGTTCCTCCGGATCCAGCCCGGGCGGCTGGGCGATGAGGCTGTGGCAGCTGACCACGGCGTCGAACCTGCCGGAGATCTCGGCCAGGTCCTTTTCCAGGTCGTCCACGTCGCGGCCCAGCAGGACCGCCGCCTCCTTGATGTTCGGCGTGAGGATCAGCCGCCCACGCCAGGGGTCCAGCCGGTCCTCGAGCGGCGCGAGGGCACTCAGGGCGTAGGCATCGAGGACGACGGCGGGCCCTCCCCGCCCGCCAGCGTCGCCACCGGGCCGGTCACCACGGGGCCGGTCGCCACCATCGGTCTCGCGTTCGAGCAGCGCGACGAGCAGCTGCGCGGCAAGGTCGGGGTCGTCCAGCCCGGGCCCCACCAGGATCGTGTCTGCACCGTCCAGGTAGGAGGAGATCCTGTCCAGCTCAGGCCGGACCGAGCCCTCCGCGGTTTCCGGCAGGCCGATCGAGCCGCACTCGGGCAGCGCCACCCCCAGCTGCGGGGCCACCGATTCGGCCACCGCCAGAGTGAGCTTGCCCGCTCCTGCGCGCAGGGCTGTGACTCCGGCAAGCAGCGCCGCGCCGGGGGTGGCCCGGGCTCCGCCGATCACCAGGACGGACCCGCGCGAGTACTTGTCATGGCCCGGGGCCGGGAGCGGCCACTCCCGCAGGAGCGACGGCGTGACCGGGGTGGCGCCGGAGGGATCAGTGCGGCCGGGCACTGGTGTCTCCCCCGTGCTCGGTGACGGCGACGCCCTGCTCCGTCAGGTGGTCGGCCACGTTGAAGCTCTCCAGCGTCCACGGCCCGACGCCGGAGGGGCGGACGAACCGGGTCATGGAGGCGTTGAGGATGGTCTCCGTGGCTGCCAGGTCCAACAGTTCCCTTTCGCTCAGGCCTTCCAGCACGTAGCGGAACAGCATGATCACGGCGTCATGGCACACGAGCATCACCCGGTGTCCCATGCCCAGACTGTTCAGCTCCGCAAGGACGGATCGCAGCCGCAGGGCCACGTCCGCCCAGGACTCGCCTCCCGGCGGTCGGTAGTACAGCTTGCCCAGCCATGCCCGCCGCTCGGACTCCTCGGGGTAGCGGTTCTCCACGCCCAAGCGGGTGAGCCGGTCCAGGATGCCGAGCTCGCGGTCGCGCAGCCGTTCGTCGGTGCGGACCTGCAGCGGCCAACCTGCGGTTTCCACCGCGATCTCGGCCGTCTGGCGGGCCCGCGCGTAGGGGGAGGACACGACGGCGTCCGGGCGGAGGTCCGCCACGATCCGGCTCAGGGCCGTGCCCAGCGCCTTGGCCTGGTCCCGGCCGGTGCCGGAGAGGTCCACGTCTGCGTCGCGGGCGGGGACGTCGATGACCTCCACGCCGGCCTCACGCGCTTCGGTGGCCGCGACGTTGCCCTCGCTCTCGCCGTGCCGGATGAGCAGCAGCTCGACCGCCCCGGCCTCCTGGACGGCCTCGGTCAGGCCGTCGTCGGTGGCCGAATCCATCTTGGCTGACGTGTCCTCCACGAAATCACCCCGTCCTTGCCGTGCCGGATGCAGGAACACAGCAAAGGCCTACCCAGTGGGCAGCGGAGAATAACGTAGGCGCAGGGACGGGACCCCTCAACCCGGGTGGGTTGCGGGGTCCTGTCCCTGCGGTTGCGGGGTCCTGTCCCTGCGGGTGGGCTCGCGTTCGGCGCTCACTACAGCCTGCCGCAGGACGAGCTGCTGAACCTGTTCAAGGCCAGCACCGGCGACAGCTGGGTCGCACGGAACTGGGACTCCGTCTCCGAATGGACCGCGGACACGGCACTGGCGGTGCTCCTGAAGGACCTCAAGGCCGCCCACCTCAAGGGCCTCGAGCACAACATCCCGATGCCCTTCAACGCCCTGTCCTCCACCCAGCTCTTCCACTCCATGGGCAAGGAACCAAAGGCCAACTAGACGGCCGACCAGGATCCCTAGCTCCCCCGGCTCTCCCCCCGCAGCCGCTCCATCTCGCGGCGGTCCTTCTTGGTGGGTCGCCCGGCGCCGCGGTCGCGCTGCGGCAGGCCGAGGAACGGCGCCGGCGGGCGCTCCGGCGTGTGGTCGGTGTAGCACTTGGACGCGGCCTCGGCGCCCACGCGCTTGACGATGAGCACGTGGACCTCGAGGATCCGCTCGAATCCCGCCTGCCGGAGACGGATCGTGTCGCCCGGGACGACGGTCTGGGACGCCTTGGCCGGGTTCCCGTTGAGCCGTACATGTCCGGCTCGGCATGCAGCCGTCGCGGCGGAGCGGGTCTTGAAAGCGCGGACGGCCCAGAGCCAGGAGTCGATCCTCACAGCTGCCGGGGGCGAGGATCTGGACGATGCAGGAGCAGGCGAAGGGGGCATGGTGCCCAGCATCTTACCGGCGTATCCTTCGTGAACATCGGGGGGATGATCAAAGGAGCTCAGACATGCCTGACAAGCAGCCTCACCAGCCCGAAACCCACAAGAAACCGTCCAAGACCATCAAGGAGCAGCGCGCGGCGAAGAAGGCCAAGAAGGCCGTCGCCCTCGACTCCGACCCGGTGTCGCACCTGCGCAAGCCGCGCAGCAAGTAGCACCGCGCAGACCGAAGCGGACGACGCCGGCCGAGGGGCCGCCGTCGTCCGCTCTCGTGTGTCTGGGGTGCTCAGCGCCCGGTCTTGAGGCCGGCGCGGGCCATCGCGTCGGCGTATGCGCGGCCCATGTCGATGAGCCACTCGGTCTGGCGCTCCTTCGAGCCGGCGAACGCGCGGCCGTGCAGGGCCCGGGCCTTGTAGACCTTGAGGCCGCGGCGCCAGATGAGCGGGTTGTCGGTCTTGAGGAGCATCTGCGCGAGGCGGTTGGCCTCGGTGCCATGGGCGACGATCGCGGACACGCGCGGCACCGCCTTGAGGAACGTCAGCAGCGGCTTGAGGCCGGCGTGCAGCTGCTCGGGCGTGAGCTTGCCGTTCGCCTCGCCGGGTGTGAACCAGGGGTAGGCGTTCCACGGCATGATCCACTCCGGCCGCAGGCCGAGCTGGTACTGCAGGCCGAGGAGGCGGGTGGCCGCGGCGTCGTCGCCGGCCCAGACGTAGCCGTTCGGGCTCGCCTCGCCCGTGTTGGAGAAGAGGCTCACGATCCGGCACTCGTCCACGGAGTGCATGGGGTCGACGTAGGGGACCTCGAAGCCCGGGCGGAGCTTGCGGAGGAACTCGACGTGCCGGTTCACCGGCGCGATGTGCGGGGCGAAGTTCGGATCCGCCGACGTCACCTCCACCGCCGCCGAGATCACCCCTTCTGACAGCGAAGTCACCTCCACCCGCGCCGACGTCACCTCCACCGCCGCCGAAGTCACCCCCACTGGCGCCGACGTCACCTCCACCGGTGCCGAAGCGCGCGCCAGCTCTAGCTCCGCGGCGGCCCGGACGGCGGCCTCCTCCGCGGCCGCCGACGCGGCAAGCGCGGCCTGCGCGGCCTGCTCCGCGGCGGAGGCCTCCGCGGCGGCAGCCTTCGCGGCAGCGGCCTTGGCAACCGCATCCGTCACAGCCTTCTTCGCGGCGGCCGCCGCGGCGTCGGCGGCAGCGCGGGCCTGCTCAGCAGCGGCACGGGCCTCGGCCACAACGGTCTGAACCACGGACGGCACCAACCGCAGAGCCACCGGTTCCACGGCAGGCGCGGCCTCACCAACAGCCGCAGCCTCCTCGACAACCTCAGCGGCCTCCCCCGCGACCTCAGCGACGACAGCGGCCGGCGCGGCACTCAGCGGCTGGTCGAGGTCGTCGTCGTCCGCCTCCACGTCGCGCACCGGCGCGGCCGCCTGCGCAGCAAGGGCGGCCCGGCGCTCGGCGATCGTCGTCACGACCACCTCGGAAGCCTTCGGCGCGGACTTCGAGCTGACGGTCTTCTTGTGCGCCGCACCGGCCTTGGCGCCAGCACCCGCGGCCGAAACCGCACCCGCCTTCGCCGTCGCCTTCTTCGGGGCGGCGGCGGGCTTGACCGGCTCGTCGTCATCCTCGTCCTCGAAGATGTTCTCGAACAGGTCGTCGAAGCCGTCGTCCTCGTCCTCGTCGTCGAGCTGCGGGCTGAAGCCGAACCCCTCCTCGTACTTGGAATCCAGCTCGGAGCGGAAGTCGGAGTCGAAGTCGTCGTAGTAGTCGGGCTCGGCCAGTGCGGTCATGAGGGGCGGGCTCTCCTCTTCTCGGGCGCGGGCCGGCAGCGGGCACGCTGGCGCGCGACCGTTCCGGTCTGTTCAGGGGGCGGCTCGCAGCCCTGGAGGGGGCGGAGCTTTAAGAGCTTAGCAAGCCGCCGTTGCCGTTCGGTTCCCCCAACGTTCATCCGTGCCGAGAGTCACGCCGCCGAGCCCCCGTCCCAGCAGGGCCCGCGCGGCACCACACCCGCGCCGTCCCGCCCACATCCCGAAGGGCTGAGCCCCGCAGAACGCGGCGTGTCGCGGCGGCCCGGGCGTGTCGCGAGGGAGAAGTGGGCAGCAGCGCGCCCGGCACCTCCCAGCACGGCACCTCCCCCCGGGCCCGCGCCAGGCCTACGATCGCACCATGAGCGCCGTGACGATCGTCGGCCTGGTCAAGGCCTTCGGCTCCTTCCGCGCCCTCGACGGCTTGGACCTCGAGGTCCGCGAAGGCGAGGTCCTCGGCTTCCTCGGTCCCAACGGCGCCGGGAAGTCCACGACCCTCCGCGTGCTCCTCGGTCTCCTCCGCGCCGACGCCGGGCGCGTCGAACTGCTCGGCGGGGACCCGTGGCGCGATGTCGTCCGCCTGCACCGCCGCGTGGCCTACGTCCCCGGCGACGTGAGCCTGTGGCCTTCCCTCACCGGCGGTCAGGCCATCGACCTGCTCGGCAGGCTCCGCGGCGGGCTCGACGAGGCGCGGCGGGCCGAGCTCATCGAGACGTTCGAGCTCGACCCGAGCAAGCGCGGCCGCACGTACTCGACCGGGAACCGGCAGAAGGTGGCGATCATCGCGGCCCTGGCCTCCCAAGCCGAGCTCCTCATCCTGGACGAGCCCACGGCCGGCCTCGACCCGCTCATGGAGGCCCTGTTCCGCGAGGAGATCCGCCGCGAGAAGGCTGCGGGGCGCAGCGTCCTGCTCTCGAGCCACATCCTCTCCGAGGTCGAGGCCCTCGCCGACCGGATCAGCATCATCCGCCAGGGCAGGGTCGTCGAGACGGGGACCCTCGAGCAGATGCGCACCCACGCCCGCACCAACGTCGCCGCGACCCTCGACGACGCCTCCGGCCACGCCGCCGCACTTTCCCGCGTCCCCGGCCTCGCAGACCTGCACGTCGAGGACCACCGGGTCCGCTTCAGCGTCGACTCCGACGGCCTCGGCCCCGCCATGAACACCCTCGCCGCCCACGGCGTGCGGACGCTCACCGTGACCCCGCCCAGCCTCGAGGACCTCTTCCTCCAGCACTACGGCGACCGGATGCCGCCCGACGAGGACGCCGCTGGCCAAAGCACCGCGAGCGGCGAGGAGACGCACGACGGCGCGTGGCGGCGTCGTGCGCACGGCCGGCACCGCGGTCGCCCACCAGCCGAGGGGGAGTGATGACGGCCTTCACGGGAACGTGGCGGCTGCTGCTCCTGGGACTGCGGACCGACCGGTTCAAGCTTGCGCCGTGGGTCCTGATCATCGCGTTCTTCCCCGCCACCGTGTACAACAGCTACTCCACGGTGTTCGCCACCCCTCAGGAGGCCAAGGAACTCGAGCAGACGCTGAGCACCAACCCGGCGTTCACGCTCCTCATCGGCCCCGCGCACCACCTCGATAACCCGTTCGGCTTCACGGTCTGGCGCATGCAGGTCTTCGCCATGTTCTTCGCCGCCCTGATGGCAGTCTTCGCGGTGACCCGGCACGCCCGCGCCGCCGAGGACTCGGGGCAGGCCGAACTCGTCGACTCGGGGGCGGTGGGCCCGCACGCGCGGCTCGCGGCGGCGGTCCTCCTGGCCTGGCTCGCCTCGGCGGCAGTGGCCCTCATCGTCGCTGGCACCCTCGCCGCCTCCGGCGCGCAGCCGGCCGAGGCGTTCGCGCTCGGCAGCCTCATCGGCGGCATGGGAGTGGCGTTCGCCGGTGTGGCGGCCGTGACGTCGCAGATCGGCTCCTGGTCGCGGACCGCCAACACCCTCGCGGCGGGCGTCCTCGTGGTCAGCTATGTCCTGCGCGGCGTCTCGGACACCCTCGCGGACAGCGAGTGGATGCTCTGGACGAACCCGATGGGATGGGCCGAGCTCATCAGGCCCGCGAGTGAGCGCAATGTGCTCCCGTTCGTCCTCCTCCTGGCGGCCGGGCTCGTGACCGCCGTGGTCGGAGGCCTGCTGTCGAGGCAGCGCGACTTCGGCGGGGGCCTCGTGGGGCAGCGACCCGGGCCGGCACGGTGGAGGGCAGGGATCTGGGGCCACACGGCCGCGCTCAACCGCGCCCCGACGCTCATCTGGCTCGCGACCTTCGTGTTCCTCGGCTTCGTCTTCGGGCTCGTGACCGGGACCATGCGCGACTTCTACGAGCGCAACACCTTCGTCCGCCAGCTCCTCGCCGCCCGGGCCACCACCGAGGCCGACCTCACGCTCACGTTCGTCTCGATGCTGCTGCTCATGCTGGCCCTGGCCGGCGGCACCTTTGGGATCCAGATCGCTGCCCGCTTCGCCGCCGAGGAGGACGAGGGGCACGCCGACTGGCTCCTCTCGACCGGCCTCTCCCGGCACGGCCACTTCGCCCCTGCGACCGCGGTGGCACTCGTGGCGCCGGCCGTGACCATGTCGATCGGCGGCGTCGTGCTCGCCGTCACCGCGGCGTCGACGGGCGCGCAGGTCGAGGTCGGCGACGTCACCCGCCAGGCCCTTGCGGCCGTGCCGGCGCTGTGGCTCACCGCCGCCGTCGGCCTCGCGTTCGTCGGCGCGTTCCCCACCCTGCGCTGGATCGCGTGGCTCCTCGTGGTCTACTGGCTCGTCCTGACCCTGTTCGGGCCCCTGCTGAAGGCGCCGGACTGGCTGCTGAACACGAGCCCGTTCCACGTCATCCCTCGCGTCACCGCGCCCGACGCCGAGTGGGCGCCCGTGTGGTGGATCCTCGCCATCACCACGGCCCTGGTCGCGGTCGGCTTCGCGGGGTACCGGGCACGGAACATCAGGGGTGCGTGAACCAGGCCCCGCTGCCGGTGTGGATAAGCCCAGATTCTGGAAGAATGGTCTTTACCACCATCTGCGCGCGGGAATGGCCCGGCATCTGGCGCAGTTGTACGTCTCAAACGCCGTCCTGAACCACCCTCCCAGGAGCCCCCTTGCCTTCTGCACCCCCGAAGCATGAGATCAGCCGCGAGAACCGCCTCGTCGTCACTGTCCTCGTCATCGCTGCGTTCGTTGTCATCCTCAACGAGACGATCATGAACGTGGCCCTGCCGCGCCTCATGGCGGAGCTCAACGTGGACGCCTCGACGGTCCAGTGGCTCGCGACCGCGTTCATGCTGACCATGTCGGTGGTCATCCCCACCACAGGCTTCGTGCTGCAGCGCCTGACCACCCGCACCGTCTACCTCATGGCGATGGGCCTCTTCAGTGCGGGCACGCTGCTCGCCGCCCTCGCCCCGGGGTTCGGCGTGCTGCTCCTCGCCCGCGTCGTCCAGGCGTCGGGCACCGCGATCATGATGCCGCTGCTCATGACGAGCGTGCTGACCCTCATCCCGGTCGCGCGCCGGGGCCAGGTCATGGGGACCGTGAGCATCGTGATCTCGGTGGCGCCCGCCGTGGGACCCACCCTGTCAGGCCTCATCCTCCAGTTCCTCTCGTGGCGGTTCATGTTCCTGACGGTCCTCCCGATCGCCGTCGCGGCGCTCGTGTTCGGCGCCTCCAAGCTGCGGGGTGCCCCGGAGGGGGAGAAGCCGCGCCTCGACCTCCTCTCGGTGGTCCTGAGCGTGCCCGCGTTCGGCGGAGTCGTGTACGGCCTCAGCCAGCTGGGCGGCGAGGGGTCCGGTGGGCCCGGACCGGTGCTGCCGCTCGTGATCGGGGCCGTGGCCCTCGCGGCATTCGTGCTGCGCCAGCTTGCGCTGCAGAGGTCTGGCTCGCCGCTGCTGGACCTGCGGGCCTTCGCGTACCCGATGTACACGGTCGCGACCGCTCTGCTGATGGTGGGCATGATGGCGCTGTTCGGCGTCGTGATCCTGCTTCCGCTGTACCTCCAGCAGCTGCGCGGTCTCGACACCCTGGGCACCGGCCTCCTGCTCCTGCCCGGCGGGCTCGTGATGGGGCTCCTGGCGCCCACCGTGGGGAAGTGGTTCGACCGGGTGGGTCCCCTGCCGCTGACGCTCACGGGGACCTCGCTCATCACGGCTGTGCTGTTCGCGTTCAGCTTCCTCGCCCCCGACACCTCGGTGTGGCTCGTCCTCGGGCTGCACGTCGTCCTCTCGCTGGGCCTCGCGCTCCTGTTCACGCCGACCTTCACGAGCGGCCTCAATCCGCTCCCGCGCCGCCTCTACAGCCACGGCTCCGCGATCCTGAGCACGCTCCAGCAGGTGGCCGGGGCGGCGGGGACGGCGCTCCTCGTCGCCGTCATGGCCAGCACCGCGCACTCGGCGGTCGGCACGCTTCCCCCTGCGGACGCGGCGATGGCCGGGTTCCGGGCCGCCTTCCTCGTGGCCGCCACTGCGGGCGTGGCGGCGGTGGTCCTCGCAGCCTTCCTGCGCAACCGCCCCTCGCTCGAGGACGATCACGGCAGCTCGGCAGCGGGACCAGATGCCGTGGTCCCCACCCAGACACCAGCGGAGACCACCCCACGGCGCTGACCATCGGCATTCCTCCGCGGGAAATACTCCCTCCCTGGAATACAGGAACCGAACGTTCCATGGATGGAATACATCAGGGTGCCGAGAAGCCGCCGTCTGCGTGGAGGAGCTGGCCGTTGATCCAGCCGCCGGCGTCGCTGAGCAGGAAACCCACGACGCCGGCCACGTCGGCCGGGGTGCCGAGCTGGCCCCACGGCTGCCGCGCGGCCAGGGCGCGGCGGGTGTCCTCGTCCATCCACCCGGTGTCCACGGGTCCGGGGTTGACGGCGTTCGCGGCGATGCCGAGAGGTGCGAGTTCCCGGGCGGCGGCCAGCACGATCCTGTCGAGGGCTCCCTTGCTGGCTCCGTACGGGAGGTTGTGCACCGTGTGGTCCGAGGTCAGCGCGACGATCCGGCCCAGACCCGCGAGATCGGGCGGGAACTGCTCCGCGAAGGCCTTCACGAGGAGCCAGGACGCCCTCGCGTTGACGGCGATGTGCCGGTCGAAGGACTCGCTGCTCGTGGTCAGGATCCCCGAGTCCACGGACTCGGCATGGCTCAGGACCATCGCGCGGACCGGCCTTCCCGCCCCCGCATCGGACAGGAGCCGGGCCGGGACGTCAGGGTCGGACAGGTCCGCCTCGACGACTGATACGGCAGCGCCCACCAGCTCGAGCTCTGCGGCGAGCCGGCCGACGTCGTGTGTCTGGACTCCCCACGGCATGCGCGAGTCGTAGGGGGAGTAGTACGACAACGCCAGATCCCAGCCCTGGCGTGCGAGCTCGCGGGCGATGCCCGCGCCGATCCCCACGGCCCTGCCGACCCCCGTCACAAGCGCCAGCGGCCTGCCCGTCCCCTGCATCTCGGCCATCCGCCCATGCTAGGCGCCACTCTGCGCCGGACCCTCCACAGACTGTGAACTTCCGGGGGAAAGTTATCCACAGGCTGTGGAAAAAACCGTGGATACCGGCCGGTCACCGCGAAGAACACCGCTGTAAGTTATCCACGCGGTGGACAAGGGTGTGGACAGGCGACCCTGCGGAGAGGGCTCAGCCCTCGAACCCGTCGACCACAAGGTCCTGGTACTCCGGGTGCCGCTTGAGGAAAGCGCGCACATAGGGGCAGTAGGGGCGGATGCGCTGTCCCTTGGACCGCACATCGTCCAGGGCGAAGGTCACGAGGCGGCTCGCGAGCCCCAGCCCCGAGTAGCCGTCGCTGACCTCGGTGTGGTCGAACGCCACGACCGCGCCCTCCTCCTTGAGCCGGTACTGGGCGAACCCGACCGTCGCATCGCCCACGTGCACCTCGTAGCGGTGACGCTGTTCGGCGTGCACGAAGTGGGCGGCATGGCGGGCGGCGGTCGATTCCTCCGGTGTGTCCTGCACTGCGGTCATCGGGTTCCTTTCTGTCTGCGCGCTGCCGGTCCGCGCGCTTGGACGGGGTCTCAGCCTCACGTGGGGAAGTGGGGGAGCCGGGAGGGGCCCCTCACCGCCGGTGAGGCCCACGACCGGCGCGAACCGGGCGGCGTCGTCCTCGGCACCGGCCGCCTCCTCGACCCCGATCTGGGCGTTCCACGCGGATCGGTAGGCGACGATCTCCTCATGCGAGCGGCCGACGAAGTTCCACCACATCGTGATCTCCTCGCCGAAAGGCGGCCCTCCGAGGAGCACCGCGCGCAGCGGCGCCCGGCCCGGGTTGCGGAGGCGCAGGCGCACGCGCCCGGGGGAGAGGTAGGCGAGGTGGGCTCCCGCGATCCGCTCTCCCTCCACCTCGGCGTCGCCGCCGTCGGGAAGGACCGCGTGCTCGAACTCGGGCTCGACCGCGAAGTCCACGGCGGCGCCAGGTTCGAGGACGAGCTCTGCGCCAAGGATCGCGCTGTAGGTCAGCACCGGGGAGGCCGAACCGCGGAGCTCGCCGAGGAAGACCCGCAGCTCGCCGAGCCGCCCCCCGTCGTCGGCCTCGAGCACGACGGCGCGCGGCACGTAGCGCTCGAAGCCCGGCGCGGCGTTCCGGAAGGGTTCGGGGAGCGCGGTCCACAGCTGCACGCCGTGCAGGACGGTGGTGGACGGGGTGGAGTACTCGGAGTGGTTGATGCCGCGTCCGGCCGTCATGAGATTGAGCTCACCGGGCCTGACCATCGCCTGATGGCCCGCGCTGTCCCGGTGCTCGATCTCGCCCGTAAAGAGCCAGCTGACGGTCTGCAGCCCGGTGTGGGGGTGTGGCGGCACCCGCATGCCTCCGGTCGTCGAGACGTCGTCGGGGCCGTAGTGGTCGAGGAAGCACCAGGCACCTACCAGGGAGCGCTGCTTCGACGGCAGCGTCCTGCGCACGGGCATCGCGCGCGGTCCGCCGAGGGGCACATCCCGCGGCTCGATCACCTCGACGCCGGGCGGCGCCGGGGACTCGGCGCAGAGGGTCTCGGGGGGATCAAGTTCAAGATTGCTCATGGCCGCACCTTCATGGCCAGAGCCTACGCCGGGGCACCGACAAAGAGCAGGGCCCCTAGGCGCCGATGAAGTCCTCGAGGCGGACCACGGTGAGTCCGGCGGCGAGGTGGGCAGCGCGGAAGGCCGCCAGGTCCGCGGCGAATTCCTCGCGGAAGTGCATGAGCACGATGTCCCCGGGGCGCAGCGCATTTCCGTACTGGTAGTCCATCTTGCCGGCGTTCGCCTTGGTCTCCCAGTGGATGATCGCCTTGAGCCCGGCGTCCGCTACCGCCTTGCGCATCGTGCTCGAGTACGCCCCGCCGGGTGGCCGGAAGAGGGTCGGTGCGACGCCGTAAGTCGCGGCGATGTAGTCCCTCATCCCCGTGATCTCGCCGAGCTGGTAGGCATATGCCTTGGTGCTCATAGACGTGTCGTGGCTCAGGGTGTGGTCCTGGATGCGGTCGCCGGCCTTCTGGAAGTCCGTGAAGAACCGGGGGTTGTCGCCCATCGCGGACTTCGCGAGGAACAGGGTGGCCGGGTAGTCGTACTGCGTGAGCAGTGCGAGGGACTCGGGGCGCTTCACGGCGCCGTCGTCGATCGTGAGGAAGACGACCGGCTGGCTCGTCGCCACGCGCGTGATGACGGGGGCCAGCCCGCCTTGGACCGGCGGGATCGTGTAGTCGGAGACGAAGCGCGGCCTCGTGGGAGTCGGGGTGGGAGTAGGGGTCGGTGTAGGAGAGTCCGCCGGGGCCCCCGTAGGACCGCCGGCCGAGGGATCACTGCCCCCGGAGTCTCCGTCGGACAGCGCCGCCGGGACGATGTCATCGCAGCCGGTGGCTGCAGCGCCGACCATCCCGGCCAGGCCCGCGAGGAGTGCCCTCCGACTGACGCGCGGTGCGTCCACCGCTGCCTCCTTCTCCACGCCGCCCAGCGGCGGCTCTCCGCTGATCATAGATCAGTGCCCCGGCATTACTCGGTCAAGCCATGCCCCGCTCTTCCCACAGCGTTGTCCACTTTCCAACAGGGGTTATGCCCAGAGTTGTCCACAGGTGGGGAAAACCTTGGCCGGTGGCCGGCGTAGGCTCGGGCATCCCCGCCGCTGCGGCGTCGAATCCCGTGAACTACAGGAATGTAAGTTACACACACTGTGGATAAGTCCTGTGGATTGACGCTTGACCGCTGAGGGATATGAGGCGTACCGTCGAAGTATTCAACCAGAAGGTTGATCAATGGGTAAGTTGAATACTAGGTTACACCGCATCCTCCCCCCTTCGGGGGAGGGACGGACGGCAGACCGGAGGAACGCCATGGCTTCGTCGACACCCGCTTCCGCGGATCTGGAGACCGCAGCCGCGGACGAGGACCAGCTCAACCGCGCCTTCGCGGCACTCTCCGACCCGCTGCGGCGGAAGCTGGTGGCACGGCTCGCCCAGGGCGACGCGACCGTGAACGAACTGGCCGAGCCGTTCACCGTGACCCTCCAGGCCGTGTCCAAGCACCTCAAGGTGCTCGAGGACGCTGGCCTCATCACCCGCAGCCGCGACGCACAGCGCCGCCCCTGCCATCTGGAACCCAGCGCATTCGGCCCCCTCGCCCTGTGGATCGAGGCGTACCGGGATCGGACCGAGGAGAAGTACCGCCGCCTCGACGCCCTCCTGGCCGCCGAGGAAGGAAACCAGCCATGAGCACCACCACCAACACCACCGACATCCGGGCGGACGCAGGCTCGCCCTACATCGACATCGTCCGGGAGTTCGACGCACCGCGGGAACGTGTGTTCCGTGCCCACTGCGATCCAGAGCTGTTCGCCCAATGGATCGGTCCCGACCGGCTTGAGACGGTCATCGAGCACATGGAGGCGCGCACCGGAGGCTCCTACCGCTTCGTGCAGCGCGATCCGTCCGGCGGGGAGTATGCCTTCCGCGGTTCCTTCCACGAAGTCGTCGAACCCAGCCGCGTCGTCATGACGTTCGAGTTCGAGGGCGCGCCCGGGCACGTCGAAATGGACACGAGCACGTTCACGGACCTGCCGGGAGGCCGCTGCCGGCTGGAGATCCACTCGACCTACGAGTCGGTGGAGGACCGTGACGCGATGCTCGCCGCCGGGATGGAGGGCGGCGTCACGGAAGGCTACGCGAAGCTCGACGCGCTGCTGGCGGACGGCGCCCTCTGAACAGACCCGATCCCGGGTCCCTGCTCTGTCCACAGCCGTCCACAGGGTCGGGGGCAAAGTTGTCCCCAGCATGGGGACGGCCGGCCGGTTGGCAGGCGCCCCAGGACCCGGGATGCGTGACCCACCCCCGTCCTGCGGGGGATACGCGCCAGTAACTACAGTCCTGTAAGTTGTGCACAATGTGGAAAACCCCTGTGGATAGGTCCACAGGGGTTCTCCTTCTGCCCATTCCGGCGGCCTGCGCGCTGCTACGCAGCCACACCGCCCGGCCCGAGGTCGAGGGCCGTCACCCGCACCACCGTGACCACGGCGAGCACGACGGCGATCGCGACCATCCCGCCCACCTGCACGGGGGTGCGGAGACGGCCGCGCGGTGCATAGGCGATGGCCGCCGTGGCGAGGGCCCCCGTGACGAGGCCGCCGAGGTGCGCCTGCCAGGCGATCTGCGGGATGACGAAGCCCAGGACCGCGTTGATGGCGATGAGGACGAGGAGCTGGCGCGAATCGCCTCCCCGCTGGCGCATCACCACGAAAAGGGCACCAAAGAGGCCGAACACCGCTCCCGAGGCGCCGACCACCCCGCCGAGGCCCGGCGGCGTGAGCAGGAAATACCCCACCGAGCCGCCGACGGCGGAGAGCAGGTACACCGCGAGGAACCGGACGCGCCCGAGCACCGGCTCGAGCGCCTGCCCGAAGATCCACAGCGTGTACATGTTCACCACGATGTGGAGCACGAACGACTGCGCGTGCAGGAAGGCGCTCGTGAGCATTCGGTAGGGCTCGATCCCCGTCAGCAGGGTCGCGTAGGCGAAGTCCTGGTACACGGCGTCGTTCGGGATGACCCACTGCAGCACGTAGACGAGGGCGCACGCTGCGATGAGCGCGAACGTGACCACCGGGCGGCCGCCCGGCCGGGCGGTGCCGCCGTAGATGGTCCGCGTCGAGGACTGCGCGCTGAGCTCGCGGACGCAGTCGACGCACTGGAAGCCCACGGCGGCCGGGCGCTGGCACTCGGGGCACGCCGGCCGGCCGCACCGCTGGCAGCTCACATAGGAGACGCGGTCAGGGTGGCGGGGGCAGACCGGGACGGCCTCCGGCCCGGCCGCCGGGCTTCCATAGCTCACAGTTCGTCTGTCCAGTGCTTGTCAGTGCAGGGGCCGTGCGGCTCTAGAGCTGCTCGACGTCGATCGACGAGATGACGACGTCCTCGACCGGACGGTCCTGCATCCCGGTGCGCACGCCCTCGATCTCGTCGACGACCTTCTTGGACGCGTCGTCCGCGACCTCGCCGAAGATGGTGTGCTTGCCGTGGAGCCAGCTTGTGTCCACCGTGGTGATGAAGAACTGCGAGCCGTTGGTGCCCTTGCCGCCCTGGATGCCGGCGTTGGCCATGGCGAGCTTGTAGGGCTCCTTGAAGGTCAGCTCGGGGTGGATCTCGTCGTCGAAGCGGTAGCCGGGACCGCCGATGCCCTTGCCCAGAGGATCGCCGCCCTGGATCATGAAGTCCTTGATGATGCGGTGGAAGATCGTGCCGTTGTAGAGGGGCGTGCCGGTCTTGTCCTCGCCTGTTTCGGGATGCGTCCACGCCTGCTCGCCGGTGGCGAGGCCCACGAAGTTCTTGACGGTCTTCGGCGCGTGGTTGCCGAAGAGGTTGACCACGATGTCGCCGTGGTTCGTGTGGATGGTTGCCTTGGCAGTTGCGATAGCGCTCATGGCCCACATTCTTCCACGGGGCACGCGGGCGTTTTCGGGGAGTCATCAGGTTCCGCGCTCGGTGAAATCGGGTAACTGTACGGTGTCGCCGAGCGCGGGACCATAGCCCGCGCGCCTGACGTCAACGTAGGCTGGCGTTGGTTCCAGCACATTCCGGAGGTAGCCGTGAAGAAATCAGTCGAGAAGAGCCTGAACAGTACGGAAGCGATCGCCCGCGATGTTGTGCGGGACATCGAGCAGAACGTGGCCGCCGGCATCGAGACCGCCAAGGACTGGGCGCAGCCTCGGGTCGACGCAGCCGTCCAGTGGGCCGTCCCCCGGATCCAGGAGGGTCTTGACTCCGCGTCGCCGAAGATCCAGGAGGGCCTGAAGTCGGCGGCCCACAACCTCGCCGAAGGGGTCGCGACCGTCACCCCGAGGATCCAGGAAGGCCTGTCCCAGCTCGCCCCCCGCATCACCGATGCGGTGGACAGTGCAGCTCCCCGCCTCCATGGCGCCGTCGATAAAGCCGCGCCCGCCATCAAGGACGCCGCGGACCAGTACCTGCCCAAGATCTCGGAGGGCATCGCGCACGCCGCCGAATCGGTGAACCGAGGGCTCGCCGTCGCGCCGTCCCGCGTCGACGCCGTTGCCCAGCGCCTCGCCGAGTCCGGCGTCGTGCGGCAGGCGGACGCCGCCGCGAAGGAGGCGGTCGTCGCCGCACAGAAGGCCGCGCACCGGGCGTCGGAGCAGCTCGTCCAGCCCAAGAAGAAGAAGGGCCGGGGCCTGCTCGTCTTCGGGGTCGTCGCAGCCGCAGTGGCCGCGGGCGTCGCGGCGTGGAAGGCGGCCAAGCCGGTCGAGGACCCGTGGAAGACCCCGGTTCCGGTCCAGCCCGCGGGGGGCGCGGCGTCGTCCGCGAGCACCTCCTCGGCGAGCACTCCCGCGCCGGTCCCGGCCAGCGGCACCTCCACCGGCGCTGGCACCTCCACCGGCGCTGGCACCTCGACGGGCGCCGTGGGGGCCACGGCTGTCGCCGGTGCCGGCACTCCGACCGAGACGATCCCCGCCTCGGAGGCGTCGCTGACTGAGAATGCCCCGCTGTCCGAGACGGTCGCCGCCCAGGAGGCCGCCGACACCAGCGCGTCCACGGCGGCGGAAGCGGAGGCCGAGGCAGCGTTCGACGCCGGCCAGGCCGCGGTGCTCGAGGAGGCGCCGGAGCAGGCTGCCGACTCCGAGCGGGCCGATGCCGAGACCGCTGCTGCGGACACCGGCTCCGACTCCCTCGGCGAGGGCAAGCACATCGCCGAGGACCCGTCCTCCGCCATGCGCTCGGTCCATGAGGCCTCCCAGCGTGAAAACGGCAAGGGCGAAAGCGGCAAGGACGGCTCCGCGTCCTGACCCGGCAGATACGCTCCCCTGGGAGCGGCCGCCATCGTCCAGAGCGGGCCCCGTCATTTTGACGGGGCCCGCTCCACTGCCCGGCTGCTTTGCTAGATTTGTGGATGATGCCTCCCCAACCCGCCGCCTCCCCGACGACGACCCCCGCACCGCCGAGCGTGTCGATCGTCATCCCGGCGTACAACGAGGAGAGCGTGATCCGGCAGTGCGTCACGGCCGCGATCTACCAGTCGGTCCCGGCGCACGAGATCATCGTCGTGGACAACCTGTCCAAGGACACGACGGCGCAGATCGTCCGCCGGCTCGCGCAGGAGTACCCGGAGTCGCCCATCCGCCTCCTGACGCAGGACAGGGAACAGGGCCTCATCCCGACCCGGAACTTCGGCCTCGACCACGCGACCGGGGACGTCCTGGGACGGATCGACGCCGATTCCCTCCTCGAGCCCGACTGGGTCGAGGAGGTCCAGCGGGCCTTCATGGACCCGGAGGTCCAGGCCGCGACCGGTCCGGTGATCTACTACGACATGCCGATGCGCCGCTTCGGTCTCAAGGCCGACGACAAGGTCCGCCAACTCCTGCTCAAGCTCTCGCGCCACGAGTACCACTTCCTCTTCGGCTCCAACATGGCGATCCGCCGTACGGCGTGGGAGACCATCCGCGGCTCGACGTGCCGCGACGAGAAGGATGAGATGCACGAGGACATCGACCTGTCCCTGCATCTGGCCGAGCACGGCTTGAAGATCCAGTACTGGCCCGAGATGGTCTCGGGCATGTCCGCGCGGCGGCTCGAGGACTCGCCCAAGGACTACCGCTACTACGTCCAGCGCTTCGACCGCACCTACAAGGCGCACAACATCAAGAAGATCGCCCTCCGGGCCCCGATGGCCGTGATCTTCTCGGTGTACTATCCCGCCAAGCTGCTCCGCGCGATTCACTCGGCCAACCAGCCTCCGGTCAAGCGGGGCGGCATCTAGCCCCGAGGACGGCGCAGGGAGGCAGCGATGGCGGCCGGGCAGCAGAGCGAGGCGGAGCACCACGCGCTCGCGCTGTGGGCCGCCGACTGCGCCGAGCGCGTGCTGCCGCTCTTCGAGCGGGAGAGGCACGACGACGACCGGCCGCGCCGCGCGGTCGAGGCAGCCCGCGCGTGGCTCAGGGGGGAGATCGAGGTCTTCCAGGCGCGCGCCGCCGCCATGGCCGCGCACGACGCCGCGCAGGCGGCCCAGTCGGCCGCAGCCCGTTCCGCGGCCCGGGCAGCCGAGCATGCCGCCGCGACGGCCCACGTCGCGAGCCACGCGAAGAAGGCGGCCTCCTACGCCGACCGGGCCGAGCGGGAGGGCGCCGCCTGACCGCAGACACCCACGCCGGTTGAGCGAAGTCGAAACCCACGCCGGCTGACCGCAGTCGAAACCCACGCCGGCTGACCGCAAATCCCACGCCGGTTGAGCGCAGTCGAAACCCACGCCGGCTGACCGCAAATCCCACGCCGGTTGAGCGCAGTCGAAACCCACGCCGCCTCAGTCTGCGCCGAGCTCCGCCTGCGCACGGGCCTCGCGTCGCGTGCGGCGCTGCCCGAGCACCACGACCGCGAGTCCGGCGAGGATGAGCCCGAGGCCGGCGTAGATCCCGGCGGGGAGCACCTCGCCGAGGAACGCGGCGGCGAGCAGGGCCGCCCCGGGGATCTCGAGCAGGATGAACATCGACACCACCAGGGGGCTCAGCGTCGCCACGAGGTAGTTGAACGCCGTGTGGCCCACGAGCTGCGCCGCGACGGTGATCGCGAGGATCCCCGCCCAGCCCGCAGGATCGAATCCCGTAAGCCGCTGCCCGGTGGCCAGCGCCATGATGGCGACGAGGGCGGCGCAGATCCCGTAGCACAGGGCTGTGTAGGTCCCCGTGCCCATCGTCTGGCGGGCCTTGCCGCCGGCCATCGTGTAGAGGCCGGCGAGGATTCCGCCGGCGAGGGCGAGGATGTCGCCGAGGAGCGCCTGCGGGGAAGAGCCGAGGTCCAGGCCCGTGATCGCGACCACGCCCGCGAACGCGAGCCCGAGTCCCACGAGCACGGGCACGGGAAGCCGGCGGCCGCGCAGGAGCCCGAACACGGCGATCCAGCCGGACTGGAGGCACACGAGCGCAGTCGACGCCGCGACGGAGGTGAGGGTGAGGGAGCCGATGAAGCACACGAAGTGGAACGCGAGCGCAACCCCGGCCATCGCCGACCAGAGATACTCGCGTCTCCCGAGCCGCCCGAACTGCCGCGGGCTCCGCACGGCGACCGGCGCCGCCATGACGACCGCGGCGATCGCGTTGCGCCAGAACGCGATCGCGAGGGCGGTCACGGATGTCCCGGCGAGCGTCGCCGCGATGAGCGGACCGGACGCGGAGACTCCCAGGACGCCGAGCACGACGACAAGGGGGATCACCCGCCCACTCTAGTACCGCCGTCGTGCGCCGGCGCCGCCGCCGTGCGCCAGTGCGGCCGTGCGCGGCCGTGCGCCAGTACCGCCGCAGGCCTCGGCTGTGGTTCTCTGGTGCCGTGGGCTCCATGGGTTCCTCCCGGCTGAAGGCGCGGCGCGGACGCGTCGGGCTCCTCGCGGTGCTCGCGCTCCTGCTCGCCACGGTGCTGGTCGTCGGGTGGCTCGTCACGGGCCGTGCCTCGTCGGCGCCCTACGCGGGGCCGGCCCTGTACCCGGCACCGCAGCACATCTCAGGCGACGGCGCCGCGCTGGACTTCTCCGGGAAGGTCACCCTCGTCATCGACGAGAGCACGGACGGAGCGGCGCGGTCGGCCCTCGACACGCTCGTGAGGGAGGTCGCCCGGGAGGTTGTCACGACGTCATCCGCGCCACAGGGCGACGCGTCCGCGGCGGGCACGGTCGTGTACCTCGGCACCCAGCACAGCGGCGGCGGTCCGCTCGAGGATGCTCTCCGGGGGGTGCGGTCCGCGGCCGACGACGGCAGCCGCACGGCCGCGCTGGGCCGTCCGGAGGGGTATGTGCTCGCCACCGGGACCGTCTCGGGTCGGCCAACGGCGGTTCTGGCCGGCGCCGACCCCCGGGGCACCTTCTACGCCGTCCAGTCGCTGCGCCGCCTCCTCGACGGCGGGCGGCTCGCCGCGGTGAGCGTCGCCGACTGGCCGCTCCTGGGGACGCGTGGGGTGATCGAAGGCTTCTACGGCTTCCCCTGGTCCACCGAGGCCCGCTCGGCGGTGCTCGACGCGATGGCGCGGTCGAAGATGAACACGTTCGTCTACTCGCCCAAGGACGACCCATACCTGCGCGCCCGCTGGCGCGACCCGTACCCGGACGACGCCATCGGGGAGATCCGCGACCTCGTCGCGGCTGGCCAGCGCAACCACATCGACGTGGCCTATGCCCTCTCCCCGGGCCTCGACATCTGCTATTCCCGCGCCTCGGACCTGGACACCGCGGCCGCCAAGATCGCGTCAGTCCACGCCCTCGGGATCCGCCAGTTCGTGATTCCGTTGGATGACATCGGCGGCGGCCTGACGTGCCCAGAGGACCGCAGCCGGTTCACGGCAGGCGGCTCGGCCGGGCTCGCACAGGCCCAGGCCTGGTTCCTCAACCGCCTGCGCGACCGGCTCGAGACCGACCTCCCCGACCTCGCCCCGCTCCAGATGGTGCCGACCGAGTACAGCGGGGCAGAGACGAGCCGGTACAAGTCGCGGCTCGGCCGGGACCTCGACGCACGCATCGTCGTGCAGTGGACGGGCGAGGAGATCGTCTCGCACAGGATCACCTCGGCTTCGGCCGGCGCGGCGCGCAGTACCTATGGCGCGCCCGGGAAGCCCCGGAGCATCCTGGTGTGGGACAACTTCCCGGTCAACGACTTCGCCCAGGACCGCCTGTTCCTGAGCGCCGTCGAGGAGCGGGACGGCGACCTCTACAAGAGCCTCGTGGGCATGGTCTCGAACCCGATGATCCAGCCGTACGCGTCCCTGCCGGGCATCGCGACGTACGCGGACATGACCTGGAATGGACCGGCCTATGACCCGGGCGCCTCCCTCGACGCCGCCCTTGCCGACCTCGCAGGCGGGGACGCAGACGCCCTCGCGGCCCTCCGCGCCTTCACCGACCTGAACCAGAACTGGCAGCTCGACTACCACCCGCACCCCGCACCCGCGCTGTCCCAGGACGTGGACGCGTTCTGGTCGGCCTACCGCTCCGGGCGCACGACGCCGGCCGGGCTGGCCGAGCGCGCGCGCCTCCTCGAGCGCGTGCCCGAGCTCCTGACGCACCTCCGCCAGCCCGGGTACGCCACCGATGTGGCGGCCTGGTCCGCCGCCGCGGCGCACTACGGGACGGCGCTCGCCAGCGCGGTGCGCATGCTGGGGGCGGTGCACGACGGCGACGCTGACGCCGCCGACGCCGCCCGGTCCGCCACGCTCGCGGCGCGGGACGCCGCCGTCGTGCGGGCCCAGCCGACCCTGGACCGCGGCACCGTCGTGGCGGTGACGGGGGACGGCGTCGTCCAGCAGTTCCTCGACGAGGCGCTCAAGGAGTACGCGAACGCGTTCGGCGGGTGAGCCCTTTTTCATCGGCCTCGGGAGCGGCGCGCGCCCTGAGATGCGGAAGGACCCGGCACCGTGGGTACCGGGTCCTTCCCGTATGGGTGGAGGCAAGGGGACTCGAACCCCTAACCCCCTGCTTGCAAAGCAGGTGCGCTACCAATTGCGCCATGCCCCCGCTGCCCGCGGACGGTGCTACTCGACCGTGTCGGTCGAACCGCTCCAGATATCCTTCTGGGCTTCGGACTCCTTCGCCTTCCGATACAGGAAAGCGCCCGCAAGAGCGGCGATCACGAGTGCGATCATTCTCTTCACGGGCACCTCCGATGCCGGTAAGCAGGGTCCGTGGGCGTACCAGGACTTGAACCTGGGACCTCTTCGTTATCAGCGAAGCGCTCTAACCGCCTGAGCTATACGCCCCTGTGGCCCTCGGGCCGAGACATGACTCTACAGCACATCCCAGCCCGCGGCCAAATCGCCGTCGCCGCCGGCGCGAGCGGGTCTCAGTCGTCGGTGAGGGTCACGCCGATGCCGCCCACGAGCGTCGCCGAGATGTTGTACAGAACGGCCGTGAGCATTGCGAGCGCGGTGAGGAGCACGACGTTCACCACGGCGATGATGGTCGCGAACGAGGCCACCTGCCCGAGGGAAGCGACCTTCTTGAGGTCGAACCCGCCGCTCTCCGCGCCGGCGACCTCGCCGAGCAGTCCGTTGATCTTGTCGAAGATCCCGGTGACGTCGAGGATCGTCCACAGGACGATCGAGGCGACGACGGTGACGATGCCGAGCGCGACCGAGAGCAGGAAGGCCATCTTGAGCACCGACCACGTGTCGACCTTGCTCACGATCAGCCGGGCACGCCGCTGCTTCGCCTTGGGCGCGGGACGGACGAGCGTGGGCTGGCCCGGGCGCTGGTTCGGGCGCGGGCCCGTGGGACGCTGCTGGGCGGCGGTCGCCGTGAGCGGCCGCTCGGCCGGACGCTGGGGGGCGTTCGACGGCGGCACCGAGGGCCGCTGGGGCGGGCGCGACGGGGGTGCCGCCTGCGGGTAGCCGCCGCTGGACGACGGCGCGTTCTCGGGCGTGCTCACTCGTTACCTCCCGGATTCTGGTCCTGGTCTCCAGCCAACGTTACGGCATCCGCCTGCCCCGGGGCATCGCCGGACTGCCTGCTGGACTCCTCGGCGGGTGCCTCTGCGGACTCCTCGCCGGCCTGGCCGTCAGCGGCTTCCTCGCCCGGCTCCTCGCCGAGGGCTCGTTCGCTGTTCCTGGCCACCGCGATGATGCGGTCGCCCTTGTCCGGCTTGGCGAAGATGACGCCCATCGTGTCGCGCCCCTTGGCGGGGACGCCGGTGACGGCGGAGCGGACCACCTTGCCGCCCTCCATGACCACGAGCGCCTCGTCCTCCTCCTGGACGATGAGGGCTCCGACGAGGTGCCCGCGCTCCTCCTGGTACTTGCCGACCTTGATGCCCAGGCCGCCGCGGCCCTGCACCCGGTACTCCTCGACGGAGGTGCGCTTGGCGTAGCCGCCCTCGGTCACGATGAAGACGAAGGACCCCTCGGTCACGACGTCGGCGGTGAGGAGTTCGTCGTCGTCGCGGAACTTCATGCCGGTCACGCCGCTCGTCGCACGGCCCATGGGGCGGAGCGCGTCGTCGTCGGCGGTGAACCGCAGGGACTGGCCGTGCCGGGACACGAGCATGAGGTCGTCCGTCTCGCTCACGAGCTGGGCGGAGACCACCTCGTCGCCGTCGCGCAGGTTGATCGCGATGACGCCGGCGGAGCGGTTCGTGTCGTAGTCCTCGAGGCGGGTCTTCTTCACGAGGCCGCCCTTGGTCGCCAGGACCAGGTAGGGGGCCTGCTGGTAGTCGCGCAGGTCCAGGACCTGGGCGATCCGCTCATCGGGCTGGAACGCGAGCAGGTTCGCCACGTGCTGGCCCTTCGCGTCGCGCCCGCCCTCGGCGAGCTCGTACGCCTTGGCCCTGTACACGCGCCCGAGGTTCGTGAAGAAGAGCAGCCAGTGGTGCGTGGTCGTGACGAAGAAGTGCTCGACGACATCGTCCCCGCGCAGCTGCGCGCCGCGCACGCCCTTGCCGCCGCGGATCTGCTGGCGGTACTGGTCGCTGCGGGTGCGCTTGACGTAGCCGCCGCGGGTGATGGTGACGACCATCTCCTCCTCGGGGATGAGGTCCTCGACGCTCATGTCCCCGTCGAATCCGGCCACGATGCGGGTGCGGCGGTCGTCGCCGTACTTCTCGACGATCCCGGTGAGCTCCTCCGAGATGATCTGCCGCTGGCGCGTCGGGTCCGCGAGGATCGCGTTGTACTCGGCGATGAGGGCCTCGAGCTCGTTGTGCTCGTCGACGATCTTCTGCCGCTCGAGGGCCGCGAGCCGGCGCAGCTGCATGTCGAGGATGGCCTGCGCCTGGATGTCGTCGATCTCGAGGAGGGACTTGAGGCCCTCGCGGGCCTCGTCCACGGTCGGGGACCGGCGGATGAGGGCAATGACCTCGTCGAGCATGTCGAGGGCCTTCAGGAGGGCACGCAGGATGTGCATGCGCTCCTCGGCCTTGCGCAGCCGGAACCGGGTGCGCCGGACGATCACGTCGATCTGGTGGGTGACCCAGTGCCGCACGAAGGCGTCGAGCGAGAGGGTGCGGGGCACCCCGTCGACGATCGCGAGCATGTTCGCGGCGAAGTTGTCCTGAAGCTGGGTGTGCTTGTACAGGTTGTTGAGCACGACCTTGGCCACGGCGTCGCGCTTGAGCACGATCACGAGGCGCTGGCCGGTCCGGCCCGAGGTCTCGTCGCGGAGGTCGGCGATGCCGCCGATCTTGCCGTCCTTGACGAGCTCGGCGATCTTCATCGCGAGGTTGTCCGGGTTCGCCATGTACGGCAGCTCGGTGACCACGAGGCACGTGCGGCCCTGGATCTCCTCGACATTGACCACGGCCCGCATGGTGATGGAGCCGCGGCCTGTGCGGTACGCCTCCTCGATGCCCCTGCGGCCCAGGATCGTCGCGCCGGTGGGGAAGTCGGGGCCCTTGACGCGCACCAGAAGGGCCTCGAGGAGCTCCTCCCGGGTGGCCTCGGGGTTCTCGAGGTACCACTGGACGCCGTCGGCCACCTCGCGCAGGTTGTGCGGCGGGATGTTGGTGGCCATGCCGACCGCGATGCCGGAGGAGCCGTTGACGAGCAGGTTCGGGAACCGCGCCGGCAGGACCGTGGGCTCCTGGTTCTTGCCGTCGTAGTTGTCCTGGAAGTCGACGGTCTCCTCGTCGATGTCCCGGACCATCTCCATGGCCAGCGGGGCCATCTTGGTCTCGGTGTAGCGGGGGGCTGCGGCGCCGTCGTTGCCGGGGGAGCCGAAGTTCCCCTGGCCAAGGGCCAGCGGGTACCGCATGACCCAGTCCTGGATGAGGCGGACGAGGGCGTCGTAGATCGCCATGTCGCCGTGCGGGTGGTACGTGCCCATGACGTCGCCGACCACGCGCGCGCACTTGTTGAACGCGCGGTCCGGGCGGTAGCCGCCGTCGAACATCGCGTACAGGACGCGGCGGTGCACGGGCTTGAGCCCGTCGCGGACGTCCGGCAGGGCGCGGCCCACGATGACGGCCATCGCGTAGTCCAGGTAGGACCGCTGCATCTCGGTCTGCAGGTCGACCTGCTCGACACGGTCCAGCAGGACGCCCTCGACGGGGGAGCCGCCGACCTCGGTGCCGTCGCCGGAGCCGGGGTTCTCGGGAGTCTCGTCGCTCACAGATTCTCTCCTCTAGTTGCTCTCGGGACGGCTCAGATGTCCAGGAAGCGGACGTCCTTGGCGTTCTGCTGGATGAAGTGGCGGCGGGACTCGACGTCGTCGCCCATGAGGACGGTGAAGGTCTGGTCCGCGGCCGCCGCGTCCTCCATGGTCACCTGCAGCAGGGTGCGCCGGTCGGGGTCCATGGTCGTGTCCCACAGCTCGGTGTAGTCCATCTCGCCGAGGCCCTTGTACCGCTGGATGCCATTCTCCTTCGGCAGCCGCTGCCCGTTGGCGAGGCCGGTGCGGATGGCCTCGTCGCGCTCACGGTCGCTGAACACGTAGTCGTGGGCGTGGTTCGACCACTTGATGCGGTACAGCGGCGGCTGGGCCAGGTACACATAGCCGTTCTCGATCAGCGGGCGCATGTACCGGAACAGGAGGGTCAGCAGCAGCGTGGTGATGTGCTGGCCGTCCACGTCGGCATCCGCCATGAGGACGATCTTGTGGTACCGCAGCTTGGAGATCTCGAAGTCCTCGCCGATCCCGGTGCCGAACGCCGTGATCATCGACTGGACCTCGGCGTTGCCCAGGGCCTTGTCGAGGCGCGCGCGCTCGACGTTGAGGATCTTGCCGCGCAGCGGAAGGATCGCCTGGGTCTCGGGGTTGCGTCCGCGCTTCGCCGAGCCGCCGGCCGAGTCGCCCTCCACGAGGTAGACCTCGCAGCGCGAGGGGTCCTTGCTCGAGCAGTCGGAGAGCTTGCCGGGCATGCCGAAGGACTCGAGCGGGCTCTTGCGACGGGCGTTGTCGCGGGCCTTCCGAGCCGCCATGCGGGCCTGTGAGGCCTGGATCGCCTTGCGGATCACCTCGCGCGCGGGATTCGGGTTGCGCTCGAGCCAGTCCCCGAGCTGGTCGGTGACGACCCGCTGGACGAAGCCCTTCGCCTCGGAGTTGCCGAGCTTGGTCTTCGTCTGGCCCTCGAACTGCGGCTCGGCGAGCTTGATGCTCACGACGGCGGTGAGGCCCTCGCGGATGTCGTCGCCGGTGAGGTTGTCGTCCTTCTCCTTGATGATGCCCTTCTCGCGCGCGTAGCGGTTCACGAGCGAGGTCAGCGCGGCGCGGAAGCCCTCCTCGTGGGTGCCGCCCTCGTGGGTGTTGATGGTGTTCGCGTAGGTGTGGACGGACTCGGCGTAGGCCGTGGTCCACTGCATCGCGACCTCGAGGGCCATCTTGCGCTCGTGGTCGGTGCTCTCGAAGGCGATGACCTCGTCGTGGATCACCTCGATCTTCTTCGAGGAGTTGAGGTGCTTGACGTAGTCCAGCAGGCCCTCGTCGTACTTGTAGTCGACGACGCGGCGCGTCGGAGTGGAGGCGGACTCCTCGGCGGGCACCGTGGCGTCGGCGTCCTCGCCGGCGACCTCGCTCTCCTCCTCCTCGCCGCGGCGCTCGTCGGTGAGGGTGATGCGCAGGCCCCTGTTGAGGAAGGCCATCTGCTGGAAGCGGGCGCGGAGGGTCTCGAAGTCGAACTCGGTGCTCTCGAAGATCGTCGGGTCTGGGTAGAAGGTCTGGATCGTCCCGGTGGCGTCCGTCGCCTCGCCCTCTTCGAGGCCTCCCACGGGGTGGCCGCCGTCGCGGAAGGACATGCGCCACACGCGGCCCTGGCGGCACACCTCGGTGTCCACCCGGCTCGAGAGCGCATTCACGACCGAGATGCCGACGCCGTGCAGACCGCCCGAGACCGCGTACCCGCCGCCGCCGAACTTGCCGCCGGCGTGGAGGATCGTCATGACGACCTCGACCGTGGGCTTGCCCTCGGTGGGGTGGATGTCCACCGGGATGCCGCGGCCGTTGTCCTCGACGCGCACGCCGCCGTCATCCTGCAGGGTCACCTGGATGTGGTCGCAGTATCCGGCCAGCGCCTCGTCGACCGAGTTGTCGACCACCTCGTACACCAGATGGTGGAGGCCGCGCGGGCCGGTGGAGCCGATGTACATGCCAGGGCGTTTGCGGACAGCTTCGAGGCCCTCGAGCACCGTGATGCTGCTGGCACCGTACTCCTTGGCGTCCCTCCGGTCTCCGCTGGGAACGCCCTGCTGATCGCTGGACGGGTTCACTGCACTCTCGTCAGCCACAGGCGGTCTCGACCCCTCTTCAGTTCGGCAGGCATAACGTGTCAATTCTACCGGTTCGCGCGCGCGGGAACGGACAACACGGCCGCGGATGCCGCTCAGCGGGCCAGAAAGGCCGCAAAGCGACTCCCGACGAGCCTCGATCAAGGGGGAGTGTGGGTCCCGGGCTTCTGAGCGGCCTGCGCGCCGTCCACGGGATCGCCCCTCCTCCCGTCTGGGGGTCACCTCCTTGGGGGTCACCTCCTGGGGGTCACCTCCTGGGGGTCACCTCCTGGGGGTCACACGCAGCGGGTCACGGGCACGGCTCACCCGTAGGTGTCCCGCGGGCCCCGGCCGCGCACATGGCGCGGACCCTTGCGCCAACTCGGCGCGGCGGGCCCGAGGATCTGCAGCCGGGTCACGACGCCGTCGCCCAGCTCCCGCCGGAAGCGGTCCAGGAGCGCCGTGCTCAACAGGCGCAGCTGCGTGGCCCACGCCGTCGAATCGCAGCGGACCTGCAGGACGGTGCCCTCGAAGGTTTCCGGGGTGCAGTGCGCGGCGACCTCCGGCCCGACCAGCTCGCGCCAGCGGGACATGACGGACCCGACCGCGACCGGCGAGGACCAGCCGCGCTCCGCGACCATCCGGTTCACCACGCTGCCGAGCCCGAGCGGGTCCCGCCCGCTGTAGCCCTCGGGCGCGCGCTGCCGGGACTTCTTCGGGGCCGGTGCGCCGGGCCCCGGCACGAGAGGGCCGGTCGCGCGGACCCGGACCTCCCCCCGGGCCTCCGCGGCGCTGCGGACCCGGTTGAGCGCGGCGCGCGCGGCGTCGACACCCTCCGCGGCACGCTCGGGATTCTCCTTCGCGGGCTGGCCGACGGGATCCTTCCCGCCACGCGGAGCCTCATCCACGGTCGGACTCCGGCAGAGGGGCGTCGGCGTCGTCGACGCCCCCGGGCACCACGCGCACCCGGCGCCCGCCCAGCTCGGGCGGGATGTCGGCGTCGACCGCGGCGGTGACGAGCACCTGCTCCGCCTTCGCGACGATCGCGGCGAGGCGGGCACGGCGGGTGGCGTCCAGCTCGGCGAAGACGTCGTCGAGGATGAGGATGGGCTCGTCGCCGGCCACGGAAGAGTCGTCGAGCATGACGTAGTAGGACGCGAGCCGCAGCGCGAGCGCGAACGACCACGTCTCCCCGTGCGAGGCGAAGCCCTTCGCCGGAGCGTCGCCGAGCAGCAGCTCGAGGTCGTCGCGGTGCGGGCCCACGAGCGTCAGCCCGCGCTCGAGCTCCCGCGGTCGTGCTTCGGCGAGTGCGGCCAGGAACCGTTCGCCGATCTCCGCCACGCCGAGCCCCGCGAGTCCGCGGCCGCCGCCCAGAGGCGAGCCAGCGTCGTCGTCCGCTGTGCCGTCCGCAGGTTCCCGGCCCGCCGCCGCGTCCCCGCGCACGACGCCGTCCGCCTCCTCGGGCGCGCCGGCCGCCTCGGAGTCGTCGTCAGGCACCGCGCCCTCGATGCTTGACCTGTACACGGCCCGGGCAACCTTCGACCCGTCGGTGAGCTGCGCGTAGGCGGCGTCGAGGTGCGGACCGAGGCGGTCGACGAGCGTCAGGCGCGCCGCGAGCAGCCGGGCGCCGGCCTGCGCGAGGTGCGTGTCCCACACGTCGAGGGTGGACTCCACGGTGGCGCCGCCCGAGGAGTCCCGGGAATCGGGGCCGGAGGACCGGCGGGAGAACCGCGAGGCCCGGGCGCTCTTGAGCAGCGCGTTGCGCTGCTTGAGGACGCGGTCGTAGTCGGCGCGGGTGCCGGCGAGGTGGGGGAGCAGCACCGTCAGGAGCTCGTCGAGGAACTTCCGGCGCGCTGACGGGTCGCCCTTCACGAGGGCGAGGTCCTCGGGGGCGAAGAGGACGGTGCGGGCGATGCCCAGCAGGTCGCGGGCGCGCAGGGGGCTGCCGCGGTTGATGCGGCCACGGTTCGCGCGTCCCGGGTTGATCTCGAGCTCGAGCGTGGATCGCTGCGCGCCGCGCACGAATCCCGCGCGCACGAGGGCACGGTCGGCGCCGAAGCGCACGAGGGGGGCGTCAGAGCTCACGCGGTGGGAGCCCAGGGTGGAGAGCATCCCGAGGGCTTCGACGATGTTGGTCTTCCCGACCCCGTTCTGGCCCACCAGGACGGTCACACCGGGGGAGAGCTCGAGGTCCGCCTGGGTGTAGGAGCGGAAGTCGGTCAGGGAGAGGCGTTCGACGTACACCGGGGCGCGGGGCTCCGCTCTACTTGGCCGGGCGCGTGGCGTGCCCGCCGAACTGGTGCCGCAGCGCCGAGACCATCTTCATCGCCGGGGAGGAGTCCGTGCGGGACTCGAACCGGGCGAACAGCGCGGCCGTGATCGCCGGGGCGGGAATGGCGTTGGCGATGGCCTCCTCGACGGTCCAGCGGCCCTCGCCGGAGTCCTCGACGTAGTCGTCGATGTTGACCAGCCCGGGGTCCTCCTCGAGGGCCTTGACCACGAGGTCCAGGAGCCAGGAGCGGACCACGGTGCCCTTCTGCCACGCGCGGAACGTGCCGGGGAGGTCGGTGATGATGTCCTTCGAGGCGAGGAGCTGGTACCCCTCGGCGTAGGACTGCATGAGGCCGTACTCGATCCCGTTGTGGACCATCTTGGCGTAGTGGCCCGCGCCGATGCCGCCGACATGGACGAAGCTGTCGGCACGCTCGCCCTCGGGACGAAGCGCATCGAAGAGCGGCATCGCGCGCTCGATGTCCTCCGGGGCGCCGCCGGCCATGAGCCCATAGCCGTTCTCGAGCCCCCAGACCCCGCCGGAGACGCCGCAGTCGGCGAACCGGATGCCCTTGGACGCGAGGAGCTCGCCGTGGCGCTGGTCCTCGGTGAACCGCGAGTTGCCGCCGT
The DNA here is from genome assembly GCF_039531875.1 of Sinomonas flava. Lineage (NCBI taxonomy): Bacteria > Bacillati > Actinomycetota > Actinomycetes > Micrococcales > Micrococcaceae > Sinomonas > Sinomonas flava. The sequence continues at coordinate 348,000 of NZ_BAAAQW010000006.1, forward strand.
CGATCACGAGGTCGCCGGGCGCCAGCTTTTCCGAGAGCTCGGTGATGACCGCGTCCGTGACCTGGCCGGCCGGCACCATGACCCAGATCGTCCGCGGCGCCGGGACGCTGGCGAGGAGCTCGTCGACGGAGGCGACGTCGGTGACGTCCGGGTTGCGGTCGTAGCCGGTGACGTCGATCCCACCGCGGCGTAGCCGCTCGCGCATATTGAAGCCCATCTTCCCCAGGCCGATGAGTCCGATGTGCATGGTCGGTGTCCCTTCGTTGAGCAGAGCGGGCTGGTGGCTGGGGGCGGCGGCGGTGGGCCGGGCCTCAGTTGGGCAGGCGGACGGGCATCACGAGGTAGCGGTAGTCGTCCTCGTCCTCACCCTCGAGCTCGCGCTGAGCGGTGATCATGGCCGGCTTCGGCGCGCTCGTGAACGAGAAGCGCACGAAGGGCGTCTCGATGACGCTGAGGCCCTCGATGAGGTAGTGCGGGTTGAACGCGACCGTGATCTCTTCGCCGGTCAGCTGCGCTTCGAGTTCCTCGGACGCCTGGGCGTCCTCGCCGGTCCCTGCGTCGAGGGTGACGAGGCCGTCGGTGAAGGCGAGCCGGACAGGTGTGTTGCGCTCGGCAACGAGCGAGACGCGACGCACGGCCTCCACGAGCTCCTGGGTGGATACCACTGCGTGGATCGGGGTGGAGTCGGGGAAGAGCGAACGGATCTTGGGGTAGTCGCCGTCGACCAGGAGCGACGTCGTGGTGCGGCCGCCGCTCTCGAAGCCGACGAGACGGGACTCGTCGTCGGCGAGGGCCAGGTTCAGCTCGCCTGACCCGCCGAGGGTCTTGGCGACCTCGTTGAGGGTCTTGGCCTTGACCAGCGCAGAGGTCGAGGTGCCGGGGTTGGCAGGCTGCCACGGCACTTCGCGCATGGCCAGGCGGTACCGGTCGGTGGCCAGCAGGGTGATGAGCTCGCCCTCGATCTCCATCCGCACGCCGGTCAGGATCGGGAGCGTGTCGTCCTTGCTGGCCGCGATGATGACCTGCGAGACACCCTTGGCGAACGTGTCGCCCGAGACCGTGCCGAGCATGTCGGGCACGGCAGGCAGGGACGGATACTCGCCCTCGGGCATCGTGGCGAGGTGGAACGAGCTGCGCCGGCACGTCAGCGTGACCTTCGTCCCGTCGGTCTCGACGTCGACCGGGGCGGCGGGGAGGCTTCGGCAGATGTCGGCGAGGAGCCGCCCGGAGACCAGGATCGTCCCTTCCTCCCGGATCTCGGCTGGGATCTCCAGGCGGGCGGAGGTCTCGTAGTCGAAGCTGCTCAGGCTCACGACGCCGTCGTGCGCCTTGAGGAGAAGGCCTGCAAGGACGGGAACGGGCGGGCGTGGCGAAAGCGAGCGGGCAGCCCAGCTCACGGCCTCGGTGAGGACATCCCGTTCGACTCGGAACTTCACGGAGGTCTTCCGCCTTTCGTCGCTGTCTCGTCATGGCCGCTGAGGCGCAGGTTCAGGGCAGCGGGCCGCGAATGACACGAAAGGTGCGGACTCGGCGCGCTGACCACAGCTTAGCCCCATGACTGGAGCCGCGTTCAAGCGGGAGCGGGAAGGGGGATTGCTGCGTGGGGGTCGGCGGGACGCGGCACGGGGTTGCTGTTATTCAGGGATCTTCAGATTCTTGGGATTCGTGGTGTTAATAACTGCTGTGGAAACTGTGGAAAACCGCTTCTGGCCGCGGACTGGTGCGGATCCGGGGTGTTCACGGGATGTTGATCGGCTGCGCATGCAGCTGGGGGAGGCTGTGGACGCCATGATTCTTGTCATTCGTGCCTTCCACAGGTCCAGGAGGGGTTTTAAGCCCATGCCCTGCCGATGTGCACTTAAGTATCCACAGGGTTGTCCACAGCACCCTGTTAATAAGGTGCGCGAATGACACGAATCTTTGTGATTCCCCTCCGCCGTGTGGAGGACTAGAGCCCGCGCTGGGCCTGCTTGATCTTGTTGGTCAGCTCCGTGACCTGGTTGTAGATCGCCCGCCGCTCCGCCATCAGCTCCCGGATCTTCCGGTCGGCGTGGATCACCGTGGTGTGGTCCCGTCCGCCGAGCACCTGGCCGATCTTGGGCAGGGACATGTCGGTCAGCTCCCGGCACAGGTACATCGCGATCTGGCGCGCGGTGACGAGCGTGCGGGTGCGGGACTTGCTGTTCAGCTCCTCGACCGAGAGCTTGAAGTACGCCGCGGTCTCGGTGAGGATCTGCTCCGCGGTGATCTCGAGGGCCGAGTCGTCCGTGATGAGGTCCTTGAGCACCATCTCCGCGAGGGCCACATCGACGGGCTGCTTGTTGAGGCTCGCGAACGCCGTCACGCGGATGAGCGCGCCCTCGAGTTCACGGATGTTCGCCGAGATGCGCGAGGCGATGTACTCGAGTGCGTCGTCGGGCGCCGAGAGGCCGTCGTTGTTCGCCTTCTTGCGGAGGATCGCGATGCGCGTCTCGAGCTCGGGCGGCTGGATGTCCGTTAGGAGCCCCCACTCGAAGCGGGACTTCATGCGGTCCTCGAAGCCGTGCAGCATCTTCGGCGGCTGGTCCGAGGTGATGACGACCTGCTTGTTGCTGTTGTGCAGGGCGTTGAACGTGTGGAAGAACTCCTCCTGCGTGGCGTTGCGTCCGGCCAGGAACTGGATGTCGTCGATGAGGAGCAGGTCCACGTTGCGGTACGTGGTCTTGAAGCTCGTGCCCTCGTCGTCGCGGATGGAGTTGATGAAGTCGTTCGTGAACTCCTCGGAGTTCACGTACCGGACGCGGATGCCGTTGTAGAGCCGCCGGGCATAGTGCCCGATCGCGTGCAGGAGGTGGGTCTTCCCCAGACCCGAGTCGCCGTAGATGAACAGCGGGTTGTACGCCTTCGCGGGAGCCTCTGCCACGGCCACTGCAGCAGCGTGGGCAAACCGGTTCGAGGCGCCGATCACGAACGTGTCGAACACATACTTGGGGTTGAGGCGGCTGACCTCCTGGGAGGTAGTCGGCGGAGTCGGCGCCGGCCGGAGGTCCTCGCGGATCTCGGGCCGCTTGACTGCCTCGAACGTCTCCTCGCGGACCGGGATCATGTCGGTGTCGACGTCGATCGCGCAGCGGATGTCCTCGGAGAAGACCGAGCGGAGCGCGTCGTCGAGCGCGGATTTGATCTGGCCCTGGAGCACTTCTCGTGTGAGCTCGTTCGGGACGGCTACGAGCAGCGTCGAACCGATGAGGCCCTGGGCCTGGGCCAGAGACACGAAGCCGCGCTGGCGCGGCGAGACCCGGTCGTCCTCCTCGAGGAGACGCACGACACGGCGCCACGAACTGCCAAGCGTGTTGGCCTCGTTGGCTTCCTCAGGTCCCATGGACTCCTCTAACTCCTGCCGGCAGGGCGGCGTGTGACGTGATGTGACCGACGATGGCGTCCCCTCGGCATGGGGTCGCGGTCCAGTTCCCCCGGCCAGCTCCATCCACAGGGATACCCACAGGCGTGGAAGAGGGCACTGGGACAGCCTAGATGATCGGGCAACCCGGACGATAGCTGGGTTCAGGGGGCCTATGAATTACACTGGTGAAGTTCGCCGCCTGCCCCGCGGGAGGACGCTGTCCACAGGGCTGTGAGTGCCGTTGGACACAGGCTGGGGAAAGAACGCCGGCGGTCTCGCGGCGCGGCTCGCGCGCACCCGAATTGACGCCGCGCGCCGTCGTGCCCTAACGTCGTTAAGTCCTTTGTGTCTGCCTACTGTCCTGTCGCATGCCCTCGGACGCCGCCACGACGCCAACCCTGAACGGGAAGGCTGGTGGCCGGCGGACGGCATGAGGCGCGGCGGGGCGGCAGGCCCCCCATACGCAGCGTCCGCCAGTTCATTCCCGTTCTGCAGGCGCCCTGGATCCACTGGAGTGAGACCGTGAGCAAGCGGACTTTTCAGCCGAATAACCGCCGTCGTGCCAAGAAGCACGGCTTCCGCCTTCGTATGCGCACTCGCGCCGGCCGCGCCATCCTGGCGGCCCGCCGTTCCAAGGGCCGCGCTGACCTCTCGGCCTGAGTCCTGACTCGGCCCGCCCGGACAGCAGGCACGCGCTGAGGTCGTGAGACGATGCTCGCCGCGACCCACCGCCTGCGCACCGGCACCGACTTCACGCACACCGTACGTTCCGGCGTCCGACAAGGGCGCCGGAACGTCGTGCTGTATGCGGCCGGTACAGGCACCGACGCGAGCCGCTTCGGATTCATCGTCTCCAAGGCCGTAGGGAACGCTGTCACCCGGAACCTCGTTAAGAGGAGGCTGAGGGAGGCGGCTGCCGCGACCCTCAGGCGCCACCCCACCGGCATCGACGTCGTCGTACGCGCCCTTCCGGCTTCAGCCCAGTCCACCTGGGCCGAGCTCACGAAGGACTACGAGTCCGCGCTCGGCGCTGCCCTGCGAAGGCTGGGGCCCGGTGCCATCGTCGAGGGACGCGGAGAGGAGACGAACCGGCATGACAGCGGCCGCTGAGAGCCAGGGATCGCCGCGGCGGGCCGGCCTGCCACGGTGGGCCCGCGCCGTCGTGCGTGCGGTCTGGACCTTCCCGCGGCGGGTCCTGATCCTGCTGCTCATGGCCTACCGGGCCGTGATCTCCCCCCTCTACGGACAGGTGTGCCGGTTCTTCCCGACCTGCTCCGCCTACGCGCTCGAAGCGGTCACGGTTCACGGCGCTGTGCGAGGATCGTACTTGGCGGTGCGGCGGCTGCTCCGCTGCCACCCGTGGAACGCGGGCGGGATCGACAACGTGCCGGAAGGCCACACGCACTGGCCGGACGATCGCGTCCCCCGGATCGTGGTGCTGAACCACCCCGATCGCTACTGGAAAGACTGACGATGACGACACGAGGAAATAACTGATGGACATCTTGGGCGCAATCATGGAGCCCTTCCGGTGGCTGGTCTCCTTTGTCATGGTGGCCTTCCACGAGGGGCTGACGTTCATCGGCCTGCCCGCCGCGTCCGGCTGGACCTGGACGTTCTCGATCATCGGCCTCGTGATCGTCATCCGCGCCGCCCTCATCCCCGTCTTCGTCAAGCAGATCAAGGCCCAGCGCGGCATGCAGCTGCTGCAGCCTGACCTGCAGAAGCTGCAGGCGAAATACAAGGGGAAGACCGACCAGCTGTCCCGCCAGGCCATGGCGCAGGAGCAGATGGCGCTCTACAAGAAGCACGGCACGAACCCCTTCTCGGCCTGCCTCCCCATGCTCATCCAGATGCCGTTCTTCTTCGCGCTGTTCCAGGTGCTCTCCGGCATCTCGAACGCCAACAAGAGCGCCACCGGCATCGGCGCCATGACGCACGACCAGGTCGTCCAGTTCGAGCAGGGCTCGATCTTCGGCGCGCCGCTCTCGGCGTCCCTCCTGCACGGCGGCGGCGGCAACGCGGTTTCGGTGGCCGTCCTCTCGATCCTCATGATCGTCGCGATGACCGCCTCGCAGTTCATCACGCAGAAGCAGATCATGGCCAAGAACATGTCCGAGGCGGCCATGGCCAGCCCGTTCATGCGCCAGCAGAAGATCCTGCTCTACATCCTCCCTCTCGTCTTCGGCATCGGCGGCATCAACTTCCCGATCGGCGTCCTCATCTATTGGACGATCTCCAACCTCTGGACCATGGGACAGCAGTTCTACGTCATCCGCCGTATGCCCGCTCCCGGCTCTCCCGCAGCGAAGGCCCTCAACGAGCGCCGCGCCGCCAAGGGGCTGGCCCCCATCGACGTCACCACGGGCAAGACCATGAAGCCCGAGGACATGCCCCCGCCGCCGGAGCCCAAGGCCCAGCGCCAGCAGCCGGTGCGGAAGAACAGGAAGAAGAAGCCATGACGTCAGAGAGCACTGCCGTGAACCTGCCCGAAGGCGACGACGCCGACGACACCGCCGCAATGACCCCGCTCAGCCGCCTCGAGGAAGAGGGCGACGTCGCCGCCGACTACCTCGAGGAGCTCCTCGACATCGCGGACATCGACGGGGACATTGACATCGAGGTCCGCAACGGGCGCTCCTACCTCTCCGTGGTGGGCGACGACGACGCCGAGGGCCTCGACATCCTCGTGGGCCAGGACGGCGAAGTCCTCGAAGCGCTCCAGGAGCTCACCAGGCTCTCCGTCCTCTCGGCGACGGGCAACCGTTCGCGCCTCGTGCTCGACATCAACGGGTACCGCGGCGAGCGGGGCGTGCGCCTCCAGGAGATCGCGGAGAAGGCCGTCGCACGGGTCAAGGCCGGTGAGTCCACCGTGCACCTCGACCCCATGAGCTCCTACGAGCGCAAGATCGTGCACGACGCCATCGCCGAGCTCGGATTCACCAGTGAGTCCGAGGGTGAGGGCGCCGGCCGGCACATCGTCGTCTCGGCCGACTGAGCTGATGGCGGATCATGCTGAGGCGGCCGACGCCGCCGTGGGGACCGCCCCCGAGCTTGCCGGCACCGAGCTCGAGGCTGCGACGAAGGTCTTCGGTGACCGGCTCCCGCTCGCGCGCCGCTACGTGGAGCACCTCGCGACCTCCGGCCTCGAGCGCGGCCTGATCGGGCCGCGGGAGGTTCCGCGCCTCTGGAGCCGGCACGTGCTGAACTGCGCCGTCATCGAGTCCGAGTTCCCGGTCGGTGCCGCGGTCGCTGATGTCGGCAGCGGCGCCGGCCTGCCGGGCCTATGCCTCGCGATCGCCCGCCCCGACCTGCAGCTGACGCTCATCGAACCGCTCGAGCGCCGCGTCACGTGGCTCGAGGAGGTCATTGACGATCTCGGCCTGGAGAACGTCTCCGTGCTCCGTGCGCGCGCAGAGCAGGCTGTCGGTGAGGTCGACGCCGAGTTCGTCACCGCACGCGCGGTGTCTGCGCTCTCCACCCTGATTCCGATGACGCTTCCGCTGCTTGCCGGCTCCGGAGTGCTCGTGGCGATCAAGGGCCGGAGTGCGTCAGAAGAGGTGGAGAAGGCGGCCAAGGCCATCAAGAAGTACAAGGGCCATTCACCGGTGGTCCGCACAGTCGGGGAGGATCTCCTGGACGAACCGACGACCATTGTGCGCATCACCGTCGGACAGCCCTGACCTGCCTCTGCTGGCGGCTCCAGCCGCTAGTCTAGAAGGAGGCAAACGACGCAAGGTGAGAGTGAGTACCCAGTGAGCAGTGGAGAGACGGCAGCGCAGAGAATCCCTCCGTTCCTGACCCTCGGCTCAGCCCGTCCCCTCGCTACGGCGTCCACTACGGTTCCAACTCAACCCGTGCCGGTTGCGGCCGACGTTTCACGTGAAACCTCTTCGTCCTCCTCGGGTCCCACCTTCCTCGACCTACTCGACGAGGGCAGTCCCATCGCGAGCCAGCTCGCGAATGAGGCCCGTCGGCGCGAACGCCTGCAGGGACGGGCCTTCCGGCGTCCCGCGAAGACCCGGGTCTTCACTGTCTCCAACCAGAAGGGCGGGGTGGGCAAGACCACGACGACGGTCAACATCGCCGCCGCCCTGGCCTCGGCTGGACTCAATGTGCTGGTCATCGACATCGACCCTCAGGGCAACGCCTCCACTGCGCTCGGCATCGAGCACCATGCAGAGGTCGAGAGCATCTACGACGTCCTCATCAACGACGCTCCGCTCGGCGATGTCGTGGCCCAGTGCCCCGACGTCGAGCACCTCGAATGCGCGCCGGCAACGATCCATCTCGCGGGCGCGGAGATCGAGCTCGTGTCGCTCGTGGCCCGGGAGCAGCGGCTCCGCCGGGCGATCGAGAACTACGCCAAGCAGCGCGAGGCCGAGGGGAAGCCGCGGCTCGACTACATCTTCATCGATTGCCCACCGAGCCTTGGCCTGCTGACCGTGAACGCGTTCTGCGCAGCGAGTGAAGTCCTCATCCCCATCCAGTGCGAGTACTACGCGCTGGAGGGGCTGAGCCAGCTTCTGAAGAACATCGAGATGATCCAGAAGCACCTCAATGCGGACCTCAGGGTATCGACGATCCTTCTGACGATGTACGACGGTCGCACGAACCTTGCGGCGCAAGTCGCCGCGGAGGTCCGTGAGCACTTCCCCCAGCAGGTCCTCGAGGCCGTGGTGCCGCGCTCGGTACGCATTTCTGAGGCGCCAAGCTACCAGCAGACCGTCATGACGTACGACCCTTCCTCCACAGGCGCGCTGTCTTATCTCGAGGCCGCGGCCGAGATTGCCGAGCGATAGGGCCTTCGGGTTCCCCGACACGCAGCAAGCACTCAGACAGCCACTTTGCCCCGTAAACGGTGGGCATGAGGGAGGATTACCGCTATGAGCGAGAAGCGCCGAGGACTGGGCAGGGGGCTGGGTGCCCTGATCCCCAGCACGGCTCCCGCCGCGGGGAATACGACGTCGCCTTCATCTCGCCCCGTCGACCTGTTCTTCCCGGACAGCGCCCGACGGCCCGACGCTGGCGTCGGTGTCGAAGAGGACCAGACGCGGCCGAAAGCGGCTGATGCCGCCACAGCCCAGAACGGCGTCACCGAGGCGGAGAAGAGCGGTCCGGTGGCTCCGTCAATCGATGGAGAGAATGCGACCGCCGAAGAGCAGGCGCCCTCCGCGACCTCGCGCGCCAGGGCAGCTGAATCTGCAGCTGGTCAGACGGACGCTGGCCTGTCCACCGGAGCAGGGCGACGTGGGGGCCGTCCCGCTGCCAAGAGCGCCTCGGCGGACGACTTGGATCTCGTCGAGGTCCCGGGAGCTCAGTTCGCTGAGCTTCGTGTCTCGGACATCCATCCGAACCGTAAGCAGCCGCGGACCGTGTTCGACGAGGAGGAGATGGCCGAACTCGTCCACTCCGTCAGGGAGATCGGCATCCTACAGCCGATCGTCGTTCGGAAATCAACCGAAGACGGTAGTGAGCCGTACGAGCTCGTCATGGGCGAGCGCCGCTGGCGTGCATCCAAAGAGGCTGGCCTCGAGACCATTCCTGCCATCGTGCGGGATACGGGCGACGACGCACTGCTTCGCGACGCGCTGCTCGAGAACCTCCACCGGAGCCAGCTGAATCCGCTCGAAGAGGCTGCCGCCTACCAGCAGCTCCTCGAGGACTTCGGAGCGACACATGAGGAGCTTGCGGACAGGATCGGCCGCTCTCGACCTCAGGTCTCCAATACCATCCGTTTGCTTCGCCTGCCGCCTCTGGTTCAACGCCGTGTGGCTGCTGGGGTTCTCTCCGCTGGCCACGCGCGGGCACTGTTGTCCCTTCCTGACGACGTGGCGGTCGAGCGCATGGCGCAGAAGATTGTAGCCGAGGGCCTCTCTGTCCGTGCAACAGAGGAGGCTGTCGCGCTGTACCAGGAGCCGGCGGATGCCCGACGGTCTGCTCCTCGTCCGAACGCGCGCCACGAGCGGCTCGACTTCCTCGCCTCGAATTTGGCTGACCGGCTCGACACGAACGTGAAGATCACGCTCGGTGCTCGAAAGGGCAAAGTGAGCATCGAGTTTGCGTCGGTCGAGGATCTGAATCGCATCATGGCGCTGATCAGTCCCGAAGAGGAGTGATCTGAATACGTGTGGGAAGGGGCGTTTCACGTGAAACGCCCCTTTTTCTCTGCCCCTCGAGTCGCGAGGACGTGCGGCCACAGGCGGAAATGGGCAGTTGTGGCGGGCCCCATCGCGCCGTCTGTTGCCGTCATACGGTTGTGCAGCACCGGGATTGTACCGTCGACCGTGCTTTTCACGGTGCTGCGCTGACGCGAGGAAGCGCATCACCTACACTGGCGCGGTCACTGAGCACGTGGGCGAGAGGTGCGCGCCCAGGGGGATCGGCGCTCTTCCGGCAATCGTGCGCGGCCAAATGGAGCGCGGCATGGAGCGAGAATGGGCGCCGAACTGGCTACCACCGGTTACTGCGTCAGTGCGTGGTTGGTTCAGGTGGATCCAGACGCGGACGGTGGGCCAGCAAAGATGGTCGCCAGTCGCGCAAGGTCATCGTGGCAACGTGGGCGTACATCCAGTTGCGTCGGGATGTCTACGCGACGTGCCCCCCTTTCGCGCGGGACGCGCCCACGGGAAGTGGAAAGCGGGGACAGCGTTAACCGGCACGCCATCACGCCCTCGTAAGACAGCACCGGAAACGGCACATCCTGCATTCTAGGATGGAATGCCGGAGGCTTGCGGGCGGCTCCATTCGCGTTCCTTCGCATCGCGTCGCGTTCCTTCGCGCCGCGCGACACCCGCCCCCCGTCGTTCAGTGGGGACGCTTCGCGCTGTCGGGCATGCGCGCTGACAGAATCCGGTCGTCTTCGTCGCCGCGAGCTGATGGCTTGCCTGCGCCTAGTCTTCTGGACAGCTAGTGCGGCCGACCGCTCAGGGCAGTCGGCGTACTTCAGCGATCGGCTCCTTCTGTTTCACGTGAAACCAGCGGGCCTACTTTCCTAAAGGACGAGCCAACAGGCCAGCTACTCGGAGCGCGATTTAAGCGCGAGTAGAACCAGAACTTTCGTCCCGCCGTCGGCCGCACGGGCGGTCCATACGACGAATCTACGGAGGATGGAGAAGCCGCCACGCCTCGCCCTCGCGAAACGAGGGCCGCCCCCGGTGATCCAGCAAAGAAGCAGCAGGAAGGATCCATACCCAAGACCGCTGTGTACCGAGTGATCACTTGAGCAAGTCCGATCTGCGAAATCTACGTCCCGCTTCTTTCGCGCCGACCTACGACAACTTATCGATCCGTCCTGTTTCACGTGAAACCTGGGCACCGTTTGGTGTCGTGTGTCGGTCGACGGGGCCGCCCCGGCAGAGCCCACCGGCGTGACTGGCTATGCGACCGCCGGGCTCAGCCGTGTGGGACTGCGGCAGCTTCTAGGACGGCGCGGCAGCTTCGGCACGGTCGTATCGATCGTGGTGCGCGCACTTAGCCGTGCGCACCACTGCCTGATGTCTGCTTACCCTGAGCGGTCGGCGGACGCACTTCGTGTTGAACGGCTTGCGGGTATGGGCTTACGGCAGTGGCAGCACGCCAAACCCGGCGTCGACTCACGGCCTGGGCTGGACCCCGATCATGCCAGAGCGCGGCCGCGCGCCCTCGCCGAGCTTTCGATGAGGGTTCTCGGGTCAGACCCAAAGTTACCGGTCGTCCGCGGCGCTCCGGAGGGCTATGCGGGAGAAGCGAGGCCGTCCGGTTCACCTAGGGTGCGCAACGCAGCTTAGCTCAATTTGGATAGCTCGCCTCATGTGGACAGCCACTACTGGTCGGACGCTCGAGAAGGAACATCTCTTGCCAAGCCCTGAGGCGTGTGTGGTTCACCGGCGCGAACCTAGGTCGAGGTCAAGCAGAGCCTGTGGATATCGATGTGGGAATCCGGAAGCCGCCCCTCACAGCGCCTGTGGATAACCGTGTGGATATCCCGTGTGGACAGGGGCGCGCAAGGTCCTGCGTGGCGGTCGCCCACCGGCTACTTCGGCGTCGCTACTCAATCCCGCGCACCTCCTTGGACGTGGCGGGGAGACCACGGCCGTGCCACGCGCGTGGCGAGCGAGGCTGAGGCGTGGGACCTCTACCCGAATCCGCTGCAGAAACGCGTCCGTGAGGCGAAATGACCATTGGTGCCAAGCTTGGGCATTGCTGCTTCCGGTCCCTCGCACTGCACCCGTCGCTGACCCAGGAGACGCACCGCGTGGCAGCGCTGAGGTATAGCCGGTCAGCGAGCTGTGGATTGTGTGAATCTCACTGTGGACAGTGCCTGTGGATTTGGCTGTGGATAAACTGAGCCCATTGTGCCCCCGGGTCGGCGGATCGCACGCTGTGGACTGCCCGTGGGCAAGGCCCGAGCGCTCCTCGTTGGCCCGGTTAGGGGACACTCGCCCCTTCAACTGGCCACGGGGACCAGGGTCGACGGTCTGTTCCATACCTTCTATTCGGCCCCGATCTGAAGCATCTTATGGCTCCCGGTGGTGCGTAGGCTGACGCCATAAGGTGGGTAGGCTGACGCCCTACGCGTCGATCGCATTCTCCGCACTGTTCGGCCGCACGGATCGGAAACGCAAGGGAGATGCTGGATGAGGAGATACTGGATGATGTGCGGGCGGAGCGGCTGACACCAAAGGGACAAACAGTCATCCATGTTTCACGTGAAACGCCGACGCAGAGGACGCCCCTTGCCCCCTCTTGCTGGTGCAAGTGGCAACAGCCCAGGAGCCGGCAGACACGATCTCTGGCGGACGGTACCGCAGTTTGACTTCAAGACGCCAAGGTGAAATACAGCGTCAGCTGCAATGCCGACTCGATCCAGCGTTTGTGTGGCTGCGAAGGCTGTCCCGAATTGCATAGAACAAGCGACGGGGCCGGAGACCTGATGGAGGTGTCCCGCTGATGTTGTCACGATGCGCGCACCTTCGGTGACTCGCGGATCGTGGATGCGCGATGGACGCCATAGGTCTGGCATCCGTCACCTCACTGCTTACCCCGGCATTCTTCGGGCTTCGGCCATCTGGTCAGTACTGCCTGTCATTGCGGTCGACCAGTTCTACGTTCCGCATCGGTCAGCAACCGGACCAGGCTAGAGCGCGCGCCGGCCAGATCCAAGATAGCGGAATTTGGGTGGTCGTAACCCCACTAATGAATCGCTCGGCGCACTTGAACGGCGGCCGGCCAGTGGATGTCGGCCCCGGTCAGAGCGGGGGCCTGATCAGCAGTTGCAGCACGCATCTGTTCCTGCACCCGCAGGCCCCTCGTTCCTACCGCCCCCTCTGTGGCGCGTGAATCTCACGGATGCACGGCAGCTTCCCTTGTCGCGAGGCGTGGACAGTGCACTGTGCGGCCGAATGGGCTCTCACGTCTGGCCCAGTACGCGGTATGGTCGGTGCTCGAGAGGGCGGAAGCGTGGGCGCACTCCACAGTTCTCGGATGAACGCCAGGAGGCGCGTCGCGGCGCGTCCCAGTGAGCGCCTGAGCGTCTGCGTTCAGCGGTACTGCTGGTCATTGCCAGCCAGTGGTTCTCGCCGGTGTCTCGCTGGTTCCGCAGACCGTCCACCGCGAAGCTGTGGTCGGGGCGCAGGCTTTGTTTCACGTGAAACAGAGGGCGTAGATCATGAGGGCGAACAAAGGCGCAACACCTGTCAGGCCTGAGATGGCACGATGATCGGGTTGACGCAGGGCCCGAATGCTTGATGCGTTGCGCCCGATAGCAGCGCCAGGGGCCCGAGCTTCGGCGCTCCAGGTCTATCGAGCAACAGGACCGAAGATGCACTCCACCATCCGAGCATCGGGCTAAGTTTGCGCGCTCGCTCTTCTGTCCCGGGAAGCCGTCCGAGAGCCGTGGTGTTCTTCGTGCTGCTAGGACAGCCGCATTCGACCGAGCTCTGATGGCCAAGAATGCCCCCGTTCGTCAGAGAGGGGTGAGTGATGAACAAAACAGCGAGGGGTCGGGCATCGTGGGAGAAGTGTGTCGCAGACGCTCGCATTCGTGCGACGGGAGCTCACATACAGATTTGCTTGGAGTTCCAATCCGGTTGCTTGGACCGTTCGGAGTGGCTCAATGGGCGGAGTTTGCGGATTGGAAGGCGATTTCCTGGTCGTGCGCGCGTGCGTGCGCGTGTGCTGAGCGGGGGGTGCGCCGGGGGCAGGACCACAGCATTTCGCGGAGTTTCACGTGAAACGTCGGGCTGGCGACGTTGAACCATACTCACGCTCAGGGGTGCCTGTCGCGGTGGCGCTAGATGTCGTGTCCTGCCTAAGCCGAAGGAGGCTCATTTGGGCCGACGATAGCGCGTCGTTTCACGTGAAACGCGGTCAATCAA
>NZ_BAAAQW010000006.1:361785-416036 GCF_039531875.1 Sinomonas flava
CCCTCCCTGGAGCAGCAGACGGTCCTACTTGGAGAGGACCTCGCTCCATTCCTTCTCAAAGTACTGCTTCGGTCGAGCCCCGATCACGGTGCCGGTGACCCGGCCCTTCTCGAAGAGATAGACGGCAGGGATTGAGGTGATCCCGTACTCGGCGGCGATGTTCGGGTTGTTGTCGACATCCACCTTCACAACTTCCACCTGGTCCGCGTACTCGACGGAGATGTCGTCGAGGATCGGTCCGAGCTTGCGGCACGGACCGCACCATTCCGCCCAGAAATCAACGATGACGGGCTTCTCGGACATGAGTACGGAATCGGTGAAATCAGCGTCGGTGACGTTCTTGGCGTTGCTCATAGCTGGTATCCGATCTTTTGTGGTTTCTCAGGCCTGCTGCGCGAGGGCGCGGGCTCCGACGTCGGCGAGGTAGTGCTCGACGTCGAGGGCAGCAACGCAGCCGGAGCCCGCAGCGGTGATGGCCTGACGGTAGGTGGGATCGACGACGTCGCCAGCGGCGAAGACGCCGGGAACGCTCGTCTTGGAAGAGCGACCCTGCACGGCGATGGTGCCCTCCGCCGTCAGCTCGAGGACGTCCTTCACGAGGGCGGTGCGGGGGTCGTTGCCGATGGCGACGAAGACACCGGTGACGTTGATCTCCGACTCAGATCCGTCGACGGTGCTCCGGAGCCTGAGAGCAGAGACCTTGTCATCGCCCACGACGTCTGCGACCTCGGAGTTCCAGGCGAAGCGGATCTTCTCGTGCGCGAGTGCACGGTCAGCCATGATCTTCGAGGCACGCAGGCTGTCACGACGGTGCACGACCGTCACGGTGCGCGCGAACTTGGTCAGGAAGAGCGCCTCCTCCATGGCCGAGTCGCCGCCGCCGACCACGGCAATGTCCTGATCCTTGAAGAAGAAGCCATCGCAGGTTGCGCACCAGCTGACGCCGTGGCCGGAGAGTCGCTTCTCGTTCGGCAGGCCGAGTTCGCGATAGGCCGAACCGGTCGCGATGATGACGGAGCGGGCGCGGCACGTCTCACCGCTGGCGAGCGTGACAGACTTGACCTCGCCCTCGAGGTCCACCGACTCCACGTCCTCGAACTCGATCTGCGCGCCGAACTTCGCGGCCTGCTGCTCAAGCTTGTCCATCAGCTCGGGGCCCATGACGCCCTCGGGGAACCCGGGGAAGTTCTCGACCTCGGTCGTGTTCATGAGCTCGCCGCCGGCGGTGACGGATCCCGCGAAAATCAACGGCTTCAGGTTGGCTCGTGCAGTGTAGATGGCAGCGGTGTATCCGGCCGGACCAGAACCGACGACAATGACGTCGCGGATGTCTCCGGCGGTCTCTTCAATGCTCACAGGGTCTGTGCCTCTCCCTTTTGATCTTGGCGCGGGCCGTTACGACCCACAACATACCGACGGGCGTCGATATTCCGGGGCGCTCTCGTCCAAGCGTACCCAAGGAAGCAGTGGGGCCCCGGAGATCTCCGGGGCCCCACAGGCTCATCTTCAGACGCCGGTGGGAGACTCGCCCTCCGGGACGTTCGCTGCTACTCGACCTTGATCTCGGTGAGGCGCAGACCGAAGTTGTACTGCGTCTTCGGCGCGGACAGCCTGGGGAGCGAGTTGATCTGGATGATGACGTACTTGGCGCTCGGGCTGTTCGCCACCGGTACAGAGACCTGCGGTCCGGTGAACGACGTCGTGCCCGCGAGGGTGGCACCCGAGAGGCTGGGCTCGTCATTCGTGTAGATGCTCAGGTTGCCGCCGGAGCCGCCGGACTGGCTGAGAGTGACCTGCTTGACCGGAACCTTGTCCTTCAGCTCGACGGCGAGGGCGACGCTCCGGACAAAGCCTCCCCAGTCCTCGCGGGCGAACTCCATGTCCGACCAGTACGTCGCTGTGTTCCCGTCGAACGTCGCAGCGAGCTTGCTGTCGTAGTTCAGCGCGAACTGCAGGTCATTCGGATTGATCCGCGTGACGTTGTCGATGGCTGGCGGCGCGGCCGGAGCAGTGGTCGGCGCATTCGAGGGCGCCGACGGCGCTGCCGGTGCGCCCTGGCTCTGCGTCGGCTGCGGCTGGCCGCCAGCCGTCTGCTGAGGCTGCTGCGGCTGGAAGAGTCCGCCCAGGGTGGTGAAGGCGAAGATGAGGGCAGCAATGAGCACGACGGCGAGCACCCCGCCGACCAGCCAGGGCACGGAACGGGGGCGGGTCTCCTCGTCGTCCTCGTCGTCGTAGTCGGTCGACGCCGCAGTCCCCCTCGCCTGCGGAGGGAGCGACGCAGCCGGGCGTGAGGAGGGATAGTGCGGACGGCCCTGGCCGGCGTCCGGCGAGCCTGCTTCCTTCCCGCCCCGGGTGGCTGCGCCTGCAGCAGCGCCTGCGGCGGCTCCTCCTGCGGCGGCTGCGCCCGCACGGCCCGCGTCACCGGACGGCAGGTGGGAGGGCTGCGCCCGGGTCGCAGGCTCAGACGAAGGCCGGACTTGAGGCGCCGCCGCAGTGGGCGCCTCCCTGCCGGAGGACTGCTCCTCGGGAGATCCGGGCCGGGCCGGCCACGGAGTCACCTTGGGCTTGGCACCGCCCGCGGTTCCTTCCTCGCCGGGATGGGTGCCGCCCGTCTGGCCCGGCGCAGAGCGCGGCGGAGCCGGCGGGGGCGGCGGGATCGACGCTGCTCCGGCTGCCGCTGCCCCGGCCGCACCTGCTGAAGCGGCGCTCCCCGGCCCCGAAGCCCGACCCGAACCCTGCGAGGGCGCCGGGAAGCGTGACGGCCTCGGCTCCTGCGTCCCCGAGGGGGCGTCGCCGTTTCGTGCCGCACCATTCCGTTGCGACTCGTCCTGGCCGTAGTCGTCGTACTGGATGTACTGGTCGCGGTGGTTGGGATCATAGGAGCCGTCGTATGTCTCGGGCTCGTTGGACCGCCGCTGCCCGAAGATCTCACTGCCCAGGGTGTCCGTGAAGAACGGCTCGACGTAAGGGGTGTCCTGCGGGACGATCAGGTCAAGCAGGTCCGCCGACGACGTGTGGTTGGTGATGAGGTAGGTGGATCCGTGGCTGATGCCGAGGTCGAGGACCTGGACGGCGCCGTGGCGTTCGCCTGTCGCGACCTCACGTGCGCTCTGCGCGAGCTGGTCAGCGTTGGACGGTCCCGAGACGAGGATGCTCACGGGACGGTTGAGGACTTGGTCCACGCCGTCGAGGACGAGATCGCCCTCCTGGGACGACACGATCGAGGACGTGACCTTGTACCGCCCCCCGAGCACTGTGCCGACGTCGATGGACTGGGACACGGAAACCTCCTGGTCGCTGGCGCGGGCGCGGCCGTCGGCGTTGCCCTGTGCTGCTAGTGATCCTAGCGGACCGCGCCCGCGCGCCCCTGAGCGGCCGGACGCTCAGTCCTCCGGGAAATGCGGGTTCTGCCCTGGGGGACCCTGGAACGTGCGCCGCCCGGGCACGCGCTCGATCCGCGCGCTCGAGGGCCGGGCCCGGTACATCACCGGATCGAACTGGCCCGAGATGCGGGGAATGATGCCCGTGTCGTCGGAGATGATCTGCAGTGCGGCGGTGGCCGGGTTCTCATCATCGGCGCGCGCGCGGGCGGCGGCAGCGGCGCCGTCGTGCGCGGCGGCGGGCGACGGCGCTCCCGCGACCCGGGCGCCCAGCCTCCCCAGCAGCGGGCGGAGGAGGTCCTGCAGCTCGGTGACGCGGAAGAGCCGCAGGAGCACGAAGTACACGACGAGCATCGGGACCGCGATGATTGCGATGGCGGCCAGGGCGGCCCAGTTCGAGCTCCAGATGAAGCCCTCGGGCCGGTAGCCGCCCAGGAGGCCGACGGCGACCGCCCCCACGAGCGCGGAGCCCGTGGCGGCGTAGCCCATGCGGATGTAGGAGCGGGCGACGTGCGCGCCGTCGAGATGGCCGAGCTGCTTGCGCAGGTAGTGGCTGCTGAGCACGACCGACAGGATGTTGCCCACGGTGTAGAGGCTCGCGATGGAGAAGATGATGTACCGCGGTGGCACGTACTGGATGGCGAAGGCGCCGACCACGTTCAGGATCGCGAGCCACAGCTGGATCTTGAACGGGGTGCGGGCGTCCTCCTTCGCGTAGAAGACGCGGGCCATCATGAAGTTCGCGCTCATGAAGGGCGTGCTCAGCGCGAGGATGCTGAGTGTCTGCGCGAGCATGACGCCGTCCGAGGCGCTGCCGCCCGAGAAGAACATGCCCAGCGGCGCCGCCAGGGCGAACAGTGCCAGCGCCGCGAAGACGGTGGCGACGGCCATGGTGCGCAGGCCGTGCGAGAGGGCCTCGCGGACGCCCGCACGGTCGCCTGCCTGCGAGGCCTCGGTCATCCGGTTGAAGAGGACCGTCGCCAGGGAGAGCGCGATGATCGAGTGCGGCAGCAGGTACAGCTGGGAGGCGATCTCCAGCACGGTGTTGCCGGGGATCTGCTGCCACAGCGGGTCGCCGGCCTCGCGCAGCCGCTCGCGCTCGGCGCCGGGCTGGGAGGCGATCTTCATGACGTAGAGGAAGGTCAGCTGGCCCACGGCGGTCGTCGCGAGGGTCCACGCGCCGAGGCGTGCCGCCGTGCCGAGGCCGACCCCGCGCCAGCCGAAGGCCGGCCGGAGCCGCAGGCGGAGCCGGATGACGGGCAGGAGCAGCAGGGCGGTCTGGACGAGCACGCCGATCGTCGAGAGCCCCGCGATGAAGAACGTGTGGGCGCCCGTCCAGTTGTCCAGACTGTGCGGATTCGTCCGGTTCGCCCCGAAGATCCACACGAACATCCCGAGGCCTGCGATCGCCACGATGTTGTTGACGATGGGCGCCCACATCGCCGGCCCGAAGGCGCCGTGCGCGTTGAGCACCTGGGTCAGGAGGGCGTAGAGGCCGTAGAAGAAGATCTGCGGGAGGCACCAGAACGCGAACACTGTCGCGAGGGCCAGCTGCTGCGGGCTGTACCCCGAGGTGGTCAGCTGCATGACCCACGGCGCGGCGAGCGTGACGGCGGCCGTGAGCGTGAACATCACGAGGACGCCCAGTGTCAGGAGCCTGCTGATGTAGTCCGCTCCGCCGTCGGCCGCCTTGCTCGCCTTGATGATCTGCGGCACGAGGACCGCGTTGAAGACGCCGCCTGCCACGAGGAGGAAGATCAGGTTGGGGAGGTTGTTCGCGTTGACGAAGGTGTCTGCGACCGTGGATCCGAGGCCGAGCGCGAGGATGAGCATCCACGAGCGGATGAAGCCGAGCGCCCTGGAGATGAGCGTGCCGGCGGCCATGATGGCGCTCGAGCGCGCCTCGGACACCGGGACTGACTTGGGAGAGGCCATGCCTACCTCACGAGAGCAGGTGCTCGGGCAGCACCTCGCGGGCCAGGTCCGCGATGCGGCGCTCGTTCGGGAAGGACAGGCGCCGGGCAAGCTCGGAGATGGGGACCCACGCGACGTCGACCGCCTCGTGGTCCGGGTCGTTCTCGATGGTCAGGTCCCCTGAGACGGCGCGCAGGAGATAGTGGTGGACGGTCTTGTGCACGCGGTGCCCCGTGACCGTGAACCAGTAGTCGATGCTCCCGAGCGGCGCGAGGATCTCGCCCCGGATGCCGGTCTCCTCGCTGATCTCACGGATGGCTGCGTGCTCATTGGACTCGCGCCCCTCCGGGTGGCCCTTGGGGAGGCACCACTCGAGCCGGCCGCCGCGGTTGAGCCGGGCGATGATCGCGACCGGCAGGTTCGGGTCGCTCGTCTCGACGACCACGCCGCCCGCCGAGACCTCCTCGACCGTGGGGAGGGAGGAGGGATAGCCGTGCCCAGCCGGGGCGATGTGCGGCCCGATTGCCGACGGCAGGGGCGCATTCCTCCTCTTCTGAGGATCGCTCGGCAACGGGATGACCATGCAGTCCACTGTAACGAACACGGCCCCTGCCGCGATTGCGGCCGGCCCGGGAGGGTCGCCCGCGCCGGGATCTGCCAAGCTTTAAGGACTATGGCATCAGATGAGACGACAGCGCAGGGCAGGCACGGGGCGGGCCTGAAGGACAAGGGCCCCCACAGCACGGGTTCGAAGGACACGATCCCCGGTGCCGGCGCGGAGGACGCGGCCGAGACGGCCGAGGCCTTCGAGGTCGATCCGGTGGTCCTCGAGCTCGGCCGGCGCTTCGCGGAGGCGGGCTTCGAGCTCTCCCTGGTCGGCGGCCCCGTCCGCGACCTCTTCCTGGGCCGCACGTCTCCGGACCTCGACTTCACCACGGATGCCAGCCCGGACCAGACGATCGCGGTCATCAGGGGCTGGGCGGATGCGCACTGGGACATCGGCCGGGAATTCGGCACGATCGGCCTGCGGAAGGGCAGGCATCAGATCGAGGTGACGACCTACCGGGCGGAGGCCTACGACCCGGAATCGCGCAAGCCCGCCGTCGCCTTCGGAACCGACCTCGTCGCGGACCTTCAGCGGCGGGACTTCAGCATGAACGCGATGGCGCTCCGCCTGCCCTCGCTCGAGCTGGTCGACCCCTTCGGCGGCCTCGACGACCTCCACGCCGGCGTCCTGCGCACGCCCGGCACCCCGGAGCTGTCCTTCTCGGACGATCCTCTGCGCATGATGCGCGCAGCCCGGTTCGCCTCCCAGCTCGGCGTCGACGTGGCGCCGGGGGTTCGGGACGCGATGACGGAGATGGCCCAGCGGATCGAGATCATCTCGGCCGAGCGGGTGCGGGACGAGCTCGTCAAGCTCGTCAACGGGGCCGCCCCCCGCGCGGGCATCGACCTCCTCGTCGACACCGGACTCGCCGCCATCGTGCTGCCCGAGATCCCGGCGCTCCAGCTCGAGGCGGACGAGCACCACCGGCACAAGGACGTCTACCACCATTCCCTCACGGTCCTCGAGCAGGCTGCCGAGCTCGAGACCGGCCCCGACGGGCCCGTGCCCGGTCCGGACTTCGTGCTGCGGTTCGCCGCGCTCATGCACGACGTCGGCAAGCCGGCCACGCGTCGGTTCGAGCCGGGCGGCGCGGTCAGCTTCCGTCACCACGACGTGGTCGGGTCCAAGCTGGTGAAGAAGCGCATGAAGGCTCTCCGGTTCGACAACGACACGATCAAGGCCGTGGCCCGCCTCGTCGAGCTGCACATGCGCTTCTACGGGTACGGGGAATCGGGCTGGACCGACTCCGCAGTCCGCCGGTACGTGACCGACGCCGGGCCGCTCCTCGAGCGCCTCCACCGGCTCACGCGCTCCGACGTCACGACACGGAACCAGCGCAAGGCCGACCGCCTCTCCTTCGCCTACGACGACCTCGAACGGCGGATCGCCGAGCTCGCGGAGCAGGAGGAACTCGCGGCCATCCGTCCGGACCTGGACGGGCAGCAGATCATGGAGGCCCTCGGAATCCGCCCGGGCCCGCTCGTGGGCCGTGCCTACGCGTTCCTGCTCAACGAGCGGATGGAGAACGGGCCGGCTTCTGAGGACGAGGCGCGGGCCAGACTGCTCGATTGGTGGACGCAGCAGCCAGAAGCAGCCGCAGCGCCCGGCGCCGCGGCAGACGAAGAGGAGCACTAGATGCACAGCATGGGCCTCCCGGGCGCGGAAGACTACGGTCTCACGCGGCTCTGGCTCCTGCGCCACGGCGAGACGGAATGGTCCCGCAGCGGCCAGTACACCGGCCTCACCGACCTCCCGCTCACCCCCGAGGGCGAGGAACAGGCACGCCAGGCGGCCAAGACGCTCGACGGCGTCGGGTTCGGTCTCGTGCTGACCTCACCCCTGCAGCGCGCCCGCAGGACGGCGGAGCTCGCCGGCTTCCCGGACGCCGAGCTCGAGCCGGACGCGGTTGAGTGGGACTACGGCGACTACGAGGGCGTGCGCTCGGCCGACGTGCGCAAGCAGAACCCGGGCTATCTCATCTGGAACGACGGCGTGCCCAACGGTGAGCTGCTGACGCACGTGGGGGACCGGGCCGATCGGGTTGTCGAGAGGGTGAGGACTTCCGGCCACGAGAACGTGCTCGTGGTGGCGCACGGCCACTTCTGCCGCATTCTGGCCGCGCGGTGGCTCGCGCTCCCCGCGACCGAGGGGCGGCACTTCATCCTCGGCACGGCGAAGGCCTGCCGGCTCGGATGGGACAAGAGGACTCCTGCCATCGAGGCCTGGGGACTGTAACCTCCTGCCCGTAGCCTCCTGCCCCGATAATTTCTCCTGGCATTTTCTTCAGCCTCCCCTTGCCTTTTATCCAGAGGCTGGGCTAGCTTTATTCCCGTGCCCCGGGAATAGTTCCTCGGCGGCCCCCGAATGTCACCACGGTAGCGAAGGAGGGTGGACCAATGATCGTCACCAAGGTTCTCAACCACGGCGGCAATGATGCGGCGTGGCGGTTCCATGGCGTCCTCCCGTTCCGTGTCGAGGCATCTTCCTGACCTCTTCCTCGACGCGATCCGCGTTCTGACGGGCGGACGGTCCTGACCTCCGCGTACACCTGACGGCATCAGCCTCTCGGCGCTTCAGCCCTTTCCTCTTGGGTTCTCCGCGCGAGCCGGCACCCGGACAGGTGTGTCTGCCGCAGTTCCCGCGTTCCGTCCCGCGCCGTCGGGGCCGTTCTCACGGCCACCTAGCTCTGTGCGGCCTGAGGCGGCAATTCCTCAGAATTCCCCTGCCTTGAATTTCGCGCGGGCATTTTGAGGGACTTCTGCGCCCTTTTCCTGAGCATTTCTGCGCGTCCCACACGGTGTTCTTCTGCGGAATTGCCGACCCTTCTTCCATGCCCTCATCTGCCCTGCGTTGATTCCTGCTGGGCTGATTCCTTGATGGCCCCTTCGAAGGAGCTTCCCCATGCCCTCGCCCGCCCCCTCCATCACTTCGTCCTCCCTGGCGGACTCCGCGCATGCGGTGACCGTCGCGCCGGCGGCGACCGCTGCGCCGTCGTCCGTCCCCCCCATCCGGAAGGAGGTGAACAGCGTGTACCGACTCTTCCGCCACCTGCTGGGCCGCCGCATCGACGAGCGCCGCATCGAGCGTCACCGCGAGGACGCATGGCGCGCCATCGGCATGCCGATGCCCATTCACTGAGCGTGAGGTCCAAGTGCCGGATGTGAGCTGGATCTCACGTCCGGCACTTGGCCGCCCCGGTCTCGTCGTGAAGAATTTTCCCCGTGTGCGCACCGGCGCACGGGGATGGGGAATCATGCGCACGAAACTCGCCGCCGCCCTTGCGGCTCTGATCTCGGTGTTCGCCCTCGTCGTGGGGGTGGCACCTGCCCAAGCGAGCACGGGTGGGACAAGCGACACGGAGCACACCGGCGTGGCCTGGATCGTGTCCTATATCCAAGGGCCGCAGGGGACGCAGCGGTCCCGCTGCTCGGCCGTGCTCGTCTCACCGACGGTCCTGCTGACCGCCGGGCACTGCACCTACGGCGTGGTCGGGAAGACGTACGTATCGTTCCGGTCCGAGATCTCCCCAGGACCGACGACGGGACTTCCGCCAGCCAAGAATCCTGCCGTCGGCTACACCGCCGTCGAGCTCGAGGGCGAGATTTCCGGCACGGCCCAGACGCACCCCGGCTACTCGCAGTTCACGGACACGGAAAACTGGAACGACCTGGGGGTCATCGTCCTGGACTCCCCGGTCACCCAGCCCACCTACCCGCTGGCGGGCCTGGGCACCCTGGACGCCATCCGTCCCGGTGACGTGCCCAAGACGATCGTGCGGGCGGTGGGCTACGGCGACGTCATGGGGAAGCCGGATTCTGGCCCCCAGACGCCTACGCCGATTGCCTTCCCGATGGAGCGGCGCTACGTCGACATGCCCCTGGAGGGGAAGATCGAGCACCAGATCGTCGAGGCCAACGGCAATGACAACGACGCGCGCGGCACTGGCGGCATCTGCTTCGGGGACTCGGGTGGACCCGTGTTCCTCAACGGGGAAGTCATCGGGATCGTCAGCTTCGGCAGCAAGAACTGCCGGTACACGGCCGGAATCCAGCGCGTCGACATCGCCGAGGCACAGGACTGGCTCGCCCGCCTGACGTCGGCGGTCTAGGGCGGAGGGGCCGTCTGGGGGCCGGTAGGCTCGGGGGCATGGAGTCGAGAACCGACGAGAAGCCCCCCAAGCCGTACGCGGTGATCTCGCCGACCCGCAACGACCCCCTCCTCCACACCCTCTCCGAGTCGATCGGGGGCCCCCTGGGGGACCACGCGGCGCCCGGCCTCGTCAAGAGCGGCTTCTGGACGCCCGAGCGGGTGCTCATCGTCCTGACCGCGGTGGCCGCCATCATCGGCGTCGTCATCAAGGGCTACTGCCGAGTCAACGGCTGGAACACGCCCACCCACTTCTACGCCACGTGCTACTCGGACCTGCCCACGCTCTTCAAGGAGCGTGGGCTCGCCGAGGGCGTCCTGCCGTTCTTCACCCAGGACGCCCTCTTCGAGTACCCCGTGATCATGGGGCTCATCGCGGGGGCGACGGCGCTCCTCGTCCCCGGCTCGGGGGTCTCGGACGCGCGGGCCACCACCTACTTCGACATCAATGCGGCCCTCATCACCGTCATGTGGCTCATCGCGGTCATCGCGACAGCCCGCTCGAACCGGCGGCGCCCCTGGGACGCAGCAATGCTCGCGATCGCGCCCGGCGCCATCCTCTCCGG
Source organism: Sinomonas flava (assembly GCF_039531875.1). Classification (NCBI taxonomy): domain Bacteria; kingdom Bacillati; phylum Actinomycetota; class Actinomycetes; order Micrococcales; family Micrococcaceae; genus Sinomonas; species Sinomonas flava. The sequence goes on from NZ_BAAAQW010000006.1 coordinate 372,399, forward strand.
ATTCATCAACTGGGACATGTGGGCCGTCGCGCTCCTCGCGCTGGGCCTCCTCGCCTTCGCCCGGGACCGGCCGGTGTGGGCAGGAGTGTTCATCGGTCTGGGGACGGCCACGAAGCTGTACCCGATCGTCGTGCTCGGCGCCATCCTCGTGCTCGCGGTCCGTACGGGGAAGTACCGCCCGCTTCTGCTCACGGTCGCCGGCACGGCAGGGGCGTGGACTGCGGTGAACCTGCCGATCTTCCTCATTAACCCGCGCGGCTGGGGGTACTTCCTCGACTTCACCAGGGAGCGCCCCGCCGGTTTCTCCTCGATCTACTTCGCCTGGAACCTCATCGCCGAGCGGCTCCACTGGATCATGCTCGACGCCCCGGGCATCAACGCGATGGTCACCGTCTCGCTCGTGGTCCTGTGCGCGGTGATCGCCGTGATCGCGCTCCACGCCCCCCGGCGTCCGCGGCTCGCGCAGCTCGCGTTCCTCGTCGTGGCGGCGTTCATCCTGACGAACAAGGTGTACTCCCCGCAGTTCGTCGTGTGGCTCATCCCGCTGCTGGCGCTGGCGCGGCCCCGGTGGCGCGACTTCCTCATCTGGATGGCCGTCGAGGCCGTCCACTGGGCGGCCGTCTGGATGTACCTCGGGCAGTGGACCAGCGGGGGACCGCCCCAGAACAACATCGACTCGCCCTACTATGTCGGCGCGATCCTCGCGCACATGGGCGCGCTCGTGTACCTGTGCGTCAAGGTCGTCATGGACATCTACGACCCCGCGGGCGACCCGATCCGCCGCAGCCGGCAGGACGACCCGCAGGGCGGCGCGTTCGACGGCGCGCCAGACGTCGTCACCCTCGACAGCCTGCGCAGCTGGTGGGAACAGCGCCGGAAGGCCCCCGCCCGTCTCTGAGGAAGCTCCGGGCGATGTCCCCAGCGCGCGCGGGGGCCGCGGGTAGGCTCGGGGCCATGTTCAGCCGCTCAAGCCCCCCAGCAACGGCAGCCCAGACTCCCCAGCCTTCCCCAGATCCTCCCGCGACGCCGGCCGAGCGGGTCCTCCGGTGGCTTCCCACGGCACTGCACGTGGCCTTCGCGCTCCTGCTCCTGATCGGGACCGTCCGCGCCCTTGCCCCGGCTCCGGACGCAGCCGGGGCCGCACCAGGCATTGTGCTTCCCCTCGTCGGACTCCTCGCGGCGGCGTACGCGGCCGGGATCGTGCTCCAGAAACGGCCCGCGAAGGGCCTTCCCTTCGATCCGGCGCAGTACCGGCTGCACTGGCTCGCGGGGATGTGCGCGCTGTGGGCCGTGCTCGTGGCCGTCAGCACGGAGTTCGCCTGGGTCGCCATCCCATTGTTCTTCATCCAGCTTCAGCTCCCGCTCCCTCCGCAGCCGGCTATCGAGCGGCTGCCGGCCCCACAGCCCGCCTCAGGCGCGGAGCCCGCGCCCAACGCGCCCAGCGAGGCGCAGCCTGCGGTCGTCCAGCCTACAGAACCCGAACCCAAGCCGCCGCGGGAGGCCCCGATCCGGCAGCCGGCCGCGCAGCGCCAGGACCCCCGCCTTGCAGAGTCCCTCCGGACGCTGTGCGAGCGGACCACCGCCGCATCGTCAGCACGGGGAACGGGCCTCACCTGCCGCTTCGACCTCGAAGGGACCTCCCGCCCCCTGCCCGACAACGCAGAGGACGCGTTCCTCAAGGCCGCTCAGGCGAGCCTCGCGAACGTCTGGCAGCACGCGCAGGCGAGCACCGCCGTCGTGCGCCTGGCCTACCTCGAGGACGAGGTGACGCTCGAGGTCCGCGACGACGGCGCAGGCTTCGACCCGACGGATGCGGCCGCTGGCGCTGCGACTCGCGACAACGGGCTGCGCGCGCTGAGGGAGCGCGTCGAGGAGGCCGGCGCGACCATGGCGGTCGCCTCGGCACCGGGCGAGGGCACGCGTGTCACCGTGAGCATCAGTACGCCCGGCACGCCCAGCGCGGACACTCCCTGACCGGCACCGCGGCCCCGCAGTTTGCGCTTTGTGACGAGGCGCTTTGCGGGACCGCGGCCGGTCTCGGAACAATCCTGAAGAAGAATCAAGAGATCCGGTGGCAAGCCCTGGCTGGCCGGACGGCAACCCTCCTGCTGTAGCGGGGTGCTCCAGGTGAGGATTCGACGGCGTCGGCAGACCGGCGTCGTAAGTATGGCGCCCCGCGGAGCTGGACGCCGTGACACGAAGGACCTCCATGGCCACACAGCTGACCGCGCCCACCCGCGCAGGGCTCGGGGCGACCCTCCGCGCCAAGCGGCGCATCCTCGCCTCGGCGTTCGTCGGGACAACCATCGAGTGGTACGACTTCTACCTGTACGGCACGGCCTCCGCGCTCGTCTTCAACAAGCAGTTCTTCCCCGACGCCTCGCCGCTCGTCGGCATCCTCGCCTCGTTCGCGACGTACGCCGTGGGCTTCGTGGCGCGGCCCCTCGGCGGGGTGATCGCGGGTCACCTCGGCGACCGGATCGGCCGGAAGGCGCTGCTCGTGTGGTCGCTCCTGACCATGGGCGTGGCCTCGACCCTCATCGGCGTCCTGCCGAACTATGCCGCGATCGGCATCCTCGCCGTGGCCGGGCTCGTGCTGCTGCGGCTCATCCAGGGCCTCTCCGCCGGCGCGGAGTGGGGCGGCTCCGCGCTGCTCTCCGTGGAGCACGCCCCGGCGGGACAGCGCGGCTTCTTCGGCTCGTTCACGCAGGTCGGCTCCGCGGCCGGAATGCTGCTGGCCACCGGTGCCTACGCGCTCGCCCAAGCCTTCCTCACCACCGACCAGTTCCAGGCCTTCGGCTGGCGCATCCCCTTCCTCTTCTCGGGCGCCCTCGTGCTGGTGGGGCTGTGGATCCGTCTCGGGGTGACCGACGCCGAGGAGTTCACCGCCGTGCAGGAACAGGACCGCGTGGTCGCGCGGCCGGTGGTCCGGGTGCTCCGCGAGCACCCGCGCGGGATCCTCGTCACGGTCGGCCTGCGCCTGGTACAGCCGGCCATCTACACCCTCATGACCGTCTACATCCTCGGCTACCTCAAGGACCGCCGCGAGGACACGGCGTCGGGGCTCACCGCCATCCTCATCGTCTCGGCGATCGGCCTCTTCTCGGGCCCGTTCTGGGGCTGGCTCTCGGACCGGATCGGCCGCAAGCGGATCGCCGTGGGCGCCGCAATCGGCGTCGCGGTGCTCATCTGGCCGTTCTTCTGGTTCCTAGACCATGGGAACCTCGCGTTCCTGCCCCTCGTCCTTCTCGTGGGGATGAACATCCTGCACGACGCCATCTACGGCCCTCAGGCCGCGTGGTTCGCCGAGCAGTTCCCCACCGAGCTGCGCTACTCGGGCGTTTCCTTCGGGTACCAGGTCGGCACCGTCCTCTCCGCTGCGATCACCCCGCTCGTCGCTGCCTCGCTCCTGCAGGCCGGCGGCGGCCAGCCGTGGCTCGTGTGCGGCTGGTTCGTGTTCCTCGCGATTCTCACCACCGCCGCTGCGCTTGCTGCGAAGGACCCGGCCCGGGGACGCGCTGCCCAGACCGCACTCACGGAGGCCTCATGACCAAGCCGCTGCTCCTCAACGCGTTCGAGATGCTCGTGCCCGTGCACCAGTCGCCCGGGCTATGGCGTCACCCCGACTCGGGGGCCCACCGATTCGCGGAGCTCGGGTACTGGACCGACCTCGCGAAGGCACTCGAGGACGGCGGGTTCCACGGAATCTTCTTTGCCGACATCCTCGGCCAGTACGACGTCCACGGGGGCTCCGCCGACGCCGCCGTGCGGGGCGGCGTGCAGTATCCGACGCTGGATCCGCTGCTCATCGTCTCGGCCCTCGCGGCCGCCACGGAGCGGCTCGGCTTCGGGGTCACGGCCTCGGTCACCTACGAGCACCCGTACCTGCTCGCCCGCAAGTTCGGCACGCTCGACCACCTCACGGGTGGGCGCGTCGGGTGGAACATCGTGACCTCGTACCAGGAGTCGGCCGCAAGGAACCTCGGCCTCGACACCCAGATCCCGCACGACGAGCGCTACGACCGCGCCGAGGAGTTCATGGACGTGGTCTACAAGCTCTGGGAGGGCTCCGTGGACGACGGGGCGGTGGTCGCGGACGCCGCGGCCAACGTGTTCGTGGACCCCGCCGGGGTGCGGGGGATCGGGCACGACGGCGACGTGTACCGGGTGCCCGGGCCGGCCCTCGTCGGGCCGTCCCCGCAGCGGACGCCGCTCCTGTTCCAGGCCGGGGCCTCGGCCCGCGGGCGCGCCTTCGCGGGGCGGCACGCCGAGGCCGTGTTCTTCGCCGCCTCCACGCCGGCCCAGGCGCGCAAGTACACGGACGGGCTCCGCGCCGAGCTGGCCGCCGCCGGGCGGGCCCCGGAGTCGGTCAAGGCCTTCAACATCGCCACGGTGATCGTGGCCGAGACCGACGAGGCTGCCGCGGCGAAGCTCGCCGACTACGAGGCGCACGTGGACACCGATGCGGCGCTGGCACTGTTCGCCGGCTGGACCGGCCTGGACCTCTCCGGCCTCGACCAGGACGCGCCCCTGACGTACATCAGGAGCGAGGCCAACCAGTCCGCCCTCGCGCAGTTCACGCTGCTCGACCCCGAGCGCACCTGGACCTTGCGCGAGGTGGCGAAGTTCGTCTCGATCGGCGGCCGCGGGCCGGTGATCGTCGGTTCCCCGGCGACCGTGGCGGATGAGCTCGAGCGCTTCGCCGAGGACGGCGGCATCGACGGGTTCAATCTGACCTCCGCGGTGCGGCCCGCGGACCTGCTCGCGTTCGCCCGCCTCGTCTCGCCCGAGCTGCGCCGGCGTGGCCTCCTCGCCGAATCGGCTCCCGGGGCGACGTTCCGCGAGGCTGTCCTCGGGAAGGGCCCGCGGCTCGCCGCAGACCATCCCGGTGCCGCCGCGCGCGTCCCCGTGGGCTGAGGCGGGAGCCCCGTGGGCGCGTACCCGTGGGGCGGCACAATGGAGCGGTGACCTCCCCGGCGACCCCGAAGCCCTTCGACCTCGCGCACATCGGTGCCGGCCTGCCGTTCGCGGGCTCGCTCGGGGAGCTCGAGGCGGTACTCACACGGGACACGGGCGTGGCGGCCGTGGTCCAGGCACCCCCGGGGACCGGGAAGACGACGCTCGTCCCGCCAGTCGTGGCGAACCTCGCGCTGCGGGCCGCGGACCGGTCCTGGACGCCCACGGCGCACGACGGCGGGGCGCCGCCGCGCGTCGTCGTCACCCAGCCGCGCCGGGTCGCCGTCCGGGCGGCCGCCCACCGGCTCGCGGCGCTGGACGGAAGCCGCCCCGGGGACCGCTCCGGCTACACCGTGCGCGGCGAGCGAAAGGCCGGCGGTTCGACTCTGGTCGAGTTCGTGACCCCCGGGGTCCTGCTGCGCCGGCTCCTGGCAGATCCCGGGCTCGACGGCGTGGCCGCCGTGGTTCTGGACGAGGTCCACGAGCGCGGGCTCGAGACCGACCTCCTCGTCGGGATGCTCGCCGAGGTCCGGCAGCTGCGCGGCGACCTCACCCTCGTGGCGATGTCCGCGACCGTCGACGCCCCCCGGTTCGCGGCGCTCCTCGCGGACGACGCCGGCCGCCCGGCCCCCGTCGTCGACTGCCCCTCGGCGCTGCACCCGCTCGAGGTGGGGTGGGCGCCGTCGACCGCTCCGCGGCTGGACGAGCGGGGGGTGACCCGCGCGTTCCTCGACCACATCGCCGACACAGCGGGGGCCGAGCACGCCGCGGCGCGCGCGGCGGGGTGGGACGTCGACGCCCTCGTGTTCGTCCCCGGCGCCCGGGAGGTGCGGCATGTGGCGGACCGGCTGCGGTCGCGCGTGCGGGGGACCGATGTCCTCGAGCTGCACGGGCAGGCCGCTCCCGTGGAGCAGGACCGGGCGGTATCGGGCCGAGGCCCGGGGGACGGGCCCCGCATCGTGGTCTCGACGGCACTGGCCGAGTCCTCGCTCACGGTTCCTGGGGTGCGGCTCGTCGTCGACTCGGGACTGGCCCGGGAGCCCCGGCGCGACGCATCCCGCGGGATGTCGGGGTTGGTGACCGTCTCGTGCTCGCGGGCGTCGGCCGAGCAGCGGGCGGGACGTGCCGCGCGCCAAGGGCCAGGGCGGGTGGTGCGCTGCTACGACCAGCGGGCCTTCGCCGCTGCGCCGGCCCATTCGACGCCGGAGATCGCCTCGGCGGACCTGACGGAGGCCGCCCTCGTCCTCGCGTGCTGGGGAGCGCCCGGGGGGCAGGGGCTCGCACTCCCGGATGTGCCCCCCGGCGCGGCACTGGCCGACGCCGTGGCGGTGCTCTCGGCCATCGGTGCCGTGGGCGATTCGGGCCAGGCGACCGGTTTCGGCCGCACGCTGGCGCTCATCCCGGCCGACCCGCGTCTCGGCCGGGCACTGCTCGAGGGGTCTCCGCTCGTGGGCGCCCGGATGGCGGCAGAGGCGATCGCGATGGTGGCCCGCGGCCTCCGGCCGCCGGGGTCCGACCTCGGCCGGCTCCTCGCCGCGCTGCGCTCGGGCTCCGACCCGCAGGCCCGTGCCTGGGCGCACGAGGTGCGGCGCTTCGAGCGCTTCGCAGGCCCCGGCGGTGACGCTGCCCCCGGAGGCGAGGCCGGCCCGGCAGTGGCGGCGGCGACGGATGCCGAGAAGGCCGGCGTGGTCGTCGCGCTGGCATTCCCGGGTTTCGTGGCCCGGCGTGTGCAGGGTGACCGCGAGCAGTACCTGCTCGCCTCGGGCACGCGCGCAGGCCTTCCCGCCGGCAGTCCCCTCGCGGGGCACGAGTGGCTCGCCGTGGCCGACGCAGCGCGGGCGGCGGGCCGGGACGCCGCGGGGACGGGCGCCGTCGTGCGTGCCGCCGCCCCGCTCACCAAGGAGGCCGCGGAGCTCGCCGCCGCGCACCTGCTCACCGACAGGGTCGAGGCGCGGTTCGAGAACGGCCGCGTCGTGGCACGCCGCGAGCGGCGGCTCGGCGCGATCCAGCTCGCGTCCACGCCGGTGCGGCCCGGGCGCGAGGAGGGGCACGCGGCAGTCGCCCGCGCGCTTGCCTCCCAGGGGCTCGGAGCGATCGGCTGGTCAGGCGGCGCCGACGCGCTGCGCCGGCGGCTCGCACTCGTGCGCCGCGAGCTCGGCGACCCGTGGCCCGACGTGTCCGAGGCGGCCCTGCTGGCCCGGCTCGAAGAGTGGCTCGCCCCCGAGCTCGACGCCCTCGCCGGCGGGGCCAGCGTGCGGCGGATCGACCTCGCGGAGCCCCTGCGCCGGCTCCTGCCCTGGCCGGAGGCGGCGCGCCTCGACGAGCTCGTTCCTGAGCGGCTCGCGGTTCCCAGCGGTTCGCGCGTGCGGATCGAGTACCCCGAGACTGCCGATGCGGGGATGGCGGACGACGGAGCGGCCCGCTCTGGCCCCCTGCCGGTCGTCGCGGTCAAGCTCCAGGAGTGCTTCGGGTGGGCCGAGACACCGCGGCTCGTCGACGGGCGCGTGCCGGTGCTGTTCCACCTGCTCTCCCCGGCCGGGCGGCCGCTCGCGGTGACCGGGGACCTCGCATCGTTCTGGTCTGGGCCGTACGCGCAGGTGCGGGCCGAAATGCGCGGGCGGTACCCCAAGCATCCATGGCCCGAGGACCCGTGGACGGCCGTGGCGACGGCCAGGACCACGCGCCGCATGTAGCGGGCGCGGGTTCAGGGTCAGCGTACGATCGGCCCATGGACGCGCCCTCCATGCGGGAACCGGCCCGCACCCGGCCCGCCACCGCCGACGACTGGCCCCGCATCCGCGACATCTACGCGGCGGGGATCGAGGCCGGCGACGCCACGTTCGAGTCGGCACCGCCTGCCACGTGGGACGCCTTCGCGGCGACCAAGGAGTTCGTGCTCGTCGCCGAAGGCTCCACGGACGGCCACGCTGCGGACGTCCTCGGCTGGACGGGCGCCGCCCGGGTGTCGGCGCGCGAGGTGTACCGCGGCGTCGCCGAGCACTCGCTCTACGTTGACCCGGCCGCGGGGGGCCGCGGCGTGGGGACCCTGCTCATGGGAGCGCTCCTCGACGCCTCCCGGGACCGGGGGATCTGGACCGTCCAGGCCACCGTGTTCCCCGAGAACCTGCCGAGCCTGGCCCTGCACCGCAAGTTCGGCTTCCGTGAGGTGGGCCGCCGCGAACGGATCGCGCTCATGGCGCACGGTCGCCTCGCGGGCACGTGGAGGGACACGGTGCTGCTCGAACTGCGGCTGTGAGGCGTGGGAAACTGCACAACTCGCCGCAGCGACGCCGTTGAACCACGTCGATGCGGCCGCGAGTTGTGCAGTCTGTGACACGGAGCCGCCGAGCGGAGCACCCTAGGCTGTGGCCATGGGGAATTTCCGTGTGGCCGCTCTCGTCCTCGCCGCCGCGCTCACGGGCGCGGTGCTCACCTCGTGCGACGACGGCCGCCAGACCGCTGCCAAGCAGGCCGCGGGAGAGCTCGCGGCGGCGCTCTCCGCCCTCGACGTCTCGCAGGCGCCGCTGAAGGGGACGGAGCCCGCGGCGGCCCAGGAGAAGGTCGAGTCGACGGTGAAGGGGCTCGGCGAGGTCAAGCCGACCGTCACCGCCGGCGATCCGAAGCTCGACGGCGACAAGGCCGACGTCGTGCTCGACTACTCGTGGAAGCTTGCCGGGCAGGAGTGGTCCTACCAGACGACGGCGCAGCTCGCCCGGGACGGGGACCGGTGGCTCACGCAGTGGAAGCCGGACCTGCTCGCGCCCCAGCTCGGCGAGGCCGAGGTCCTCACGCTCGCGACGACCGCCGCACCGCGCGCGGACATCCTCGGCGCTGGGGGAACTGCCCTCGTCACGGCCCGCCCAGTCCTGCGGGTGGGGATCGACAAGGCGAAGGTCCCCGCCGAGGGCCAGGCCGACGCAGCGGCCAAGCTCGCCGCGCTCCTCAAGGTGGATCCGGCGGAGTACGCGAAGCAGGTCGCCGCCGCAGGGGAGAAGGCATTCGTGGAGGCCATCGTGCTCCGCGACGAGGCCGGGCGCACCCCCACTGACCTGGAGATCGCCGCCGTTCCTGGGGCGATCACCGTCAAGGACACGATGCCGCTCGCTCCGACGCGCACCTTCGCCCGGCCGGTCCTCGGCACCGTCGGCCCTGCCACTGCCGAGCAGGTCCAGGCCTCCAACGGCGCGCTCCAGGCCGGCGACACTACCGGAGTCGCCGGCCTGCAGGCGCAGTACGACTCGCAGCTGCGCGGGAAGGACGGCCTCGCCGTCTACGCCCAGCCCGCCGACCTCACCCCCGAGAAGCTCCGCACGACGCCGGGTGCGCGCCGCACGCTCTTCGAGTCCGCGCCCGTGTCGGGCACACCGCTCGCGACCACGCTGGACCTCAGGCTCCAGCAGCTCGCCGAGGACACGCTGGCCGGGGTCGGGCCGGCGGCGGCGATCGTGGCACTGCGGCCCTCCGACGGCGCAGTCCTCGCCGCGGCCTCCGGGCCCGGCAGCAACGGGTACAACACGGCGATGCTCGGCCAGTACGCGCCCGGGTCGATCTTCAAGACAGTTGACTCGCTCGCCCTCATCCGGCAGGGCGCGGCCGCCGAGACCCGCGTGCAGTGCACTCCGACGCTCACCGTGGACGGCCGGACCTTCTCCAATGCCCCCGGCTACCCGGCCTCGTCCCTCGGGGACGTGACGCTGCGGGACGCGTACGCGCACTCGTGCAATACGGCCTTCATCGCGCAGCGGGACAAGGTCTCGCAGGCGCAGCTCGAGTCCGCGGCGACGTCGCTCGGCGTCGCCGTGGACGCCCCCAGGCTCGGCGCTGCCGCCTTCCTCGGGTCCGTGCCGGCGGATGCCGCCGGGACCGAGCACGCCGCCTCGATGATCGGGCAGGGCAGGATCCTGTTCTCCCCGCTCGCCGCCGCGGTCATGGCCGGCTCGGTCGTGAAGGGCGCTCCCGTCTCGGCGCAGCTCGTCGTCGGCGGGTCGACGCCCTCTGGCAGTGCCTCTGCGAGCACGACGCCGGCCGGGTCGTCGAGTGCCCCGGCGAGCCCCGCGGCGTCGTCCGCTCCGGCCGGGCCCCCGGTGACCGCCGCGGAGGCGGCCGTCCTCCAGGACCTCATGCGCGCTGTGGTGACGAGCGGGCACGCCGGCTTCCTCGCGGATGTGCCCGGCGGACCGGTCGGGGCCAAGACCGGCACGGCGGAGTTCGGCACCGACACGCCGCCGAAGACCCATGCCTGGATCATCGGCACCCACGGCGACCTCGCGGTCGCGGTCTTCGTCGAGGAGGGAGGGCTGGGAGCGACCATCTCCGGCCCGCTACTCGACCGGTTCCTCACGCAGGCCGGGTAGACTCGGCCGGCGCCCGGCGGGTCAAACCCGGCTGGACGGGGCGATCATAGATGTAGGGGCAGCTCCCAAGCTGATGGAGCCCCACGTGGCCTGTTGGGTCTTCCCCGCCGGCCGGCCCCTCGTCAGTCAGGCGGAATTCCATGTATCCCGAAACGAAGCGGCCCCGGAATGACGGGCGGGGCCGGAGCCCACGCTTTCCCGCCCTGGCCTTCCGGGAGGAGCCACTCCCGCAGCGGCCGTCAGCGGACCTCCGCTCGTCGGAACGAAGCAGGGAACTGCTCGCATGGTTGCTGTCGGCCGGGTTGAGCGAGGATCAGGCCCGTGCCGAGGCGGCGCGCCTCTTGGCTGGTGACGTCTGGGGCGGGTAGGACCCTTCACACGAGCTCGGCGAGGGACACCGGCAGTAGCAGGGGCATCTCAGCCTTCGGAGAGCCGGCCGCTCTTCTTCTGCAGCCTGTCGATGTGCTCCGATGCCTCGGCCTTGCTCAGGTCGGCCGGAAGCTCCTCGCCCGCCTCGCGTGCGAGGGTGTCGAGGTAGCTGCGTTGGGCGGCGGTCATCGGCTCGTCCCCGGTCACCCAGTCTTCGGGGTCCCTGTCCAGACCGCCGCGCGGCTCCGGCTCGGGGCTGCCGAGGGTCTCCTTGTGATCCATGGACAGGCCCTGCCCAGTCCGGCCGTGGGCCAAACCGGGTGTGCCCGCGGCGGCGCACCGCCGCGGGCGTGGGGGCGGATATCCTCGTGACCGACCCCGGGTGCACACCCACGCGACCGCATCTCCTACCGACCACGGCATCGAGGCACTCACCGCATGAGCTCCCGCACCGCCAGTCCCGCAGCCCTCAGCGCGGCTGCCCTCGCGACCTTCACGGTCTTCGCGACCAACGGCTTCATCTTCGCGTCCTGGGCAGCGCGCATCCCCTCGGTCACCTCGACCCTCGGGATCACGACAGGCGAGATGGGACTCCTGCTCTTCGTCGGTGCGATCGGCTCCCTCATCGCCCTTCCGCTCACGGGCACGGTCGCCGACCGGATCGGCCTGAAGCGCACGGTCCGCCTCGGCGGCGGCCTCGCGATCGCCGGCGGCGCCGTCATCGCCGTCGGCCTCCTGATCCGCTCGCACGTCGCCGTGGCCGCGGGCCTGGCAGTCTTCGGGGCCGGGATCGGATTCTGGGACGTGGCCCAGAACCTCGCGGGCGCCGACGTCGAGCACCGCCTCGGCCGGACCATCATGCCGCAGTTCCACGCCGCCTTCAGCGGCGGCGCCTTCCTCGGCGCCGTCGTCGGCGCCGGGCTCAGCGCGGCGGGCGTGGACCTGCCGCTGCACCTCTTCGGGATCATCCTGGCTGTCGTGCTCGTCATGGCCGTCGCCCCGCGCCACTTCCTGCCGCACACGCACGACGCCGACCACACCGGTGACGGCGCCGGCGCGCCCCGGGACGCGGCCGCCTCTGGCAAGGGGGGCGCGCTCGAGGCGTGGCGGGACGCGCGCACCCTGCTGATTGGCGTCGTCGTGCTCGGGGCGACGCTGACCGAGGGGGCGGGCAACGACTGGATCTCGAAGGGCGCGGTGGACGGCCTCGGGGCCAGCGAGGCCGCGGGCGCAGGGCTGTTCGCGGCATTCGTCGGCGCCATGACGGTCGCCCGCTGGTTCGGGGGCCCGGTGATCGACAGGATCGGGCGCGTGAACGCGCTGCGCATCAGCATGGTCTCCGCCTTCATGGGCCTTGTGGCATATTCCCTTGCCGGTACCTATTGGGTTGCGGCCGTTGGGGCCGTCCTGTGGGGGATCGGTGCCGCCCTGACCTTCCCGATGGGCATGTCCGCTGCGGCAGACAACCCGCGCAAGGCTGCCGCACGCGTCTCCGTCGTCTCGACGGTCGGGTACGTCGCGTTCCTCGCCGGGCCCCCCTTCCTTGGCCTCCTGGGAGACCACGTGGGCCTGCGCCCCGCACTCCTCGCGATCCTCGTGCCCATCGTGGTCGCCCTCCTCCTCGCGGGCGTGACACGCAAGGAGACCGTGACGGCCGAGGAGACCGCGCAGTAGGGTTCTCCCCATGAATCCCTCCCGCCTGAGCGTCCGCCGGCTGCGGCCGCCCGGCATACCGTTCCATGTCCTGGCGGGCGTGGACCGGAGGATCGTCCGAGCAGTTGGCGCGCTGCCCGCTGGCCCGTGGGACCGGGCCTTCTCCTGGCTCACGCGCGCTGCCACCCGCTCCGTCCTGTGGATTGCCATCGCGGCCGGCCTCTCGACCAGGAAGGGGCCCCCGCGGCGTGCTGCCGCCCACGGTCTGCTCGCGGTCGCAGTCGCCTCCGCGGGCGTGAACCTCATCGCGAAGCGTCTCCTGCCGCGCACGCGCCCCCACCCGGAGAGCCTCCCGGCCTACCGGTTCCTCCACCCGCAGCCGACCAGCTCCTCCCTCCCGAGCGGCCACTCGGCGTCGGCCGTCGCGTTCGCCGCCGGCGTCGGGATGGTGAGCCCGGCCCTCGGCGCCGCGCTCGCCCCACTCGCGGCCGGCGTCGCATACTCGCGCGTGCACACGGGCGCCCACTGGCCGAGCGACGTCGTCCTCGGCTCGGCGCTCGGCGCTGGGGCCGCCCTCGCGACCCGGACGTGGTGGCCCCGCCAGGAGGCCGCACCGGAGCCGCGCTCGACGCCGGCCCCCGCACCCGCCCTCGAGGGCGGTGAGGGCCTCGTGATCGTGGTGAACCCGCTCAGCGGCAGCACGGAGGAGAGCGTCCGCTCGAGCCTGGCGACCCTTTTTCCCCGCGCCGAGGTCCACGAGCTGCGGGAGGACGAGGATGCGCTCGATGCCGCCCGCGCTCTGGCGGCGCGTCCGGGGGTGCAGGCCCTCGGGGTGTGGGGCGGCGACGGCACCGTCGGGGCCATCGCCGGGGTCTGCGCGGAGACCCGCCTCCCCCTCGTGGTCCTGCCCGGCGGCACCTTCAACCACTTCGCGCGGGACGTCGGCGCGCTTGAGCCCGACGAGGTCGCCGAGGCTGTCGGGGCGGGCCATGCCATCCGCTGCGACCTCGGCCGGGTGCGGGTGGAGCGCGGAGCGCTCGAGAAGCCGGACGTGAGCCACGCCGTCATGCTCAACACCGGCAGCATCGGCGTGTACCCGAACCTCGTGCGCCGCCGTGACCACCTGCTCCGCCGCTTCCCGGCCCTGGGCAAGCGGGCGGCCGCAGCGCTGGCGGCACTCGCCACGTTCTCGGCTTCGACCCCCACACGGCTCGCGGTCGACGGCGGCCGGCACAGGCTCTGGATCCTCTTCATCGGCCGAGGCCGCTACTGGCCGCGCGACCTCGCGCCGCTCGAGCGCCCCATCGTGGACGACGGCGTCCTCGACCTCCGCGCGATCGGCGCCGGTCCGCGCTTCGCCCGCCTGAGGGTCCTCGGCGCGGTCGCGACGGGCACCACTGAGAAGAGCCCCGTGACCCACATGTGGGAAGCAGGGACGCTCGACGTCGCCGCGCGCAAGGGCGCGCTCATCCTGGCGGTCGACGGCGAGGTCATCCCCGGCGTCCGCCGCGCCACCATCACGGTCGAGCCGGGCGCACTGACCGTCTACTCACCGCGGGGGGCCGAACCCGATCAGGCGGACTAGTCCTTCCGGAGGATACGGATGCCCCACGGGTGCAGAGGTTCATCCTCCCGGGCGTCGCGGCGGCCCCCCGAGCGGCATAGCGTGGAGGTGTCGGTCCACAGCGAACCCAAGGGGAGTGTCATGATCCAGGCCCGAGACCTGGCCAAGGTCTACGGCGCGAAGACCGCCGTCGACGGCGTCACCTTCACCGTCCACCCCGGTCGCGTGACCGGCTTCCTCGGCCCCAACGGCGCCGGCAAGTCCACCACGATGCGCATGATCATGGGCCTCGACGCCCCGACCCGCGGCACCGTGACCGTCAACGGCGAGCCGTACGCGAAGCACCGGGCGCCGCTGCGCGAGATCGGAGCGCTCCTCGAGGCCCGCGCGGTGCACCCCGGCCGGAGCGCCTACAGCCACCTGAGGGCCCTCGCCGCCACCCACGCCATCCCCACTTCGCGCGTCGACGAGGTCATCGACATGACCGGGCTCGGCGCCGTCGCCCGGAAGAAGGTCAAGGGGTTCTCCCTCGGCATGGGGCAGCGGCTCGGCATCGCCGCGGCGCTCCTGGGCGACCCCCAGGTCGTGATCCTCGACGAGCCGGTGAACGGCCTCGACCCCGAGGGCGTCCTGTGGGTGCGCAACCTCGTGAAGTACCTCGCCTCCGAGGGCCGCACGGTGTTCCTCTCGAGCCACCTCATGAGCGAGATGTCCCAGACCGCGGACCACCTCATCGTGATCGGCCGCGGCAGGATCATCGCGGACGCGCCGATCCAGGACATCCTCGACGGCCGGGGGGAGATTCGCACGCGCGTCCGCACGGACCGCCCCGAGCAGCTGGCCGCGCTCCTGGCCCGCGAGGGCGTGAGCATCCGGGCCCAGGAGCGCGAACTCCTCGAGGTCTCCGGGCTCGAGCCGCGCGAGATCGCCCAGACAGCACTCGGCGCGGGCGTCCTCGTCTACGAGCTGACCCCTCTGACCGCAAGCCTCGAGGAGGCCTACCTCGAGCTGACCAAGGACGATGTCGAGTACCGCTCCGAGACCAGCCACGCGCACGACGCCGGCCCCTCGCCAGAGCGGGCCGCCGCGCCCGCGGCTGTGCAGGGCGTCCAGAACCAGGAGGCGAACCGATGAGCACCGCAGTCCACCCCGCCCGCAGCGCCGGCGCGCCGGCGCTCACCGGCCCGAACTTCTTCCGTGTCCTGGCCTCGGAGCGCATCAAGCTCTTCTCGCTCCTGTCCACGAGGATCCTCCTGCTCTGCGCCGTCGCACTCATGGTCGGGTTCTCCGCCCTCCAGGCGTGGGGCGTCGGGCAGGCCCTCACCGCGCAGCGCAGCGGTGCGACGGGGCCGCGCGAGGCGATCGACGTCGCCTCGATCGTGCCGCAGCTGCCGTCCGCGGGCGTGTCCTTCTCCCAGCTCATCATCGGCTCCCTGGCCGTGCTGATGATCAGCGCTGAGTTCACGTCGGGCTTGTCGCGCGCCACCTTCGCCGCGGTTCCCAAGCGCTGGCCAGTGCTCAGCGCGAAGGCCGCCTACGCGGTCGTCCTCGGATTCGTCGTCACGTACGTCGGCGCGTACGTCGGCGGGCTCGTCGCCCAGCCCATCCTCGGCAACTACGACCTGCACCTCGACATGGCCAGCTGGGACATCCAGCGGCACATGCTCCTGAGCGCCGCGTATGTCGCCGCGGTCGCCCTCATGGGCCTCGGCCTAGGCGCGCTCCTGCGGAATTCGGCGGGCGCGATCGTGCTCCTCGTCGCGGCGCTGTTCGTCCTCCCGATCATCTTCCAGCTCATCCCCGGCGACTTCTTCAAGGAGGCGCGCAAGTACCTCCCGACGAACGCCGCAAACGCCATGATGGAGGCAGGCTCGACGGCCCCGCTCAACACTGCGTACCTCGAGCCGTGGCAGGGCACCCTGGTCCTTGCCGCCTATGTCGTGGCGCTGCTCGTGGCGGCGTTCGCGACGCTCCGGCAGCGGGACGTCTAGGAACGAGCCCGGACAAGCCAGGAGAGGAAGTGCACGCGCCGCCCGCGCCGTCCACGGCGTTCGCGGTCCCGCCACGGCGGGGCCGCGTCCGCGCGTATCTCGCCGACCACCCGCTGACAATGGACTGGATTGTCGTGGGTGCCGCGGTGTTCCTTGCCGTGCCGCTGCTCGTCGAGCTCGCCGTGCACGGGCGCTGGTGGCTGTTCGCCCTCCTGGGGATCCAGCAGATTGCCCTCGCCGGGCGGCGCCGCTCCCCGTGGGCCGTCCTCGTCGTCATCGTCGCGATCGACGCGGCCCTGCTCTACCAGTCGCCGAACAGTTCGGTGATGAGCGCGGCGATCTTCTTCGCGCTCTATGCCGTGGCCGTCGTGGCCCCTGCTCCGGTCGCGTTCGGGGCCTCGGTCCTCGCCTCGGTCCCCGCGTCCGTGTACTACGCGTTCGTCTACACCCCCCACGGCCCGGAGATCCCGGACAACGCGCGGTACGTGGGCCTGGTCGCGGCCGTGTCCGTGCTCCTCATGGACCTGCTCGCCGCGGGACTGGGCATCTGGGTCCGCGGCACGCGCGAGCACCAGGCCGAGGTGCGCGCCTGGGCCATGCGGCACGCCGAGCTCGCCTCGGCCCAGGAACGCAACCGGATCGCCCGCGAGATGCACGACGTCGTGGCGCACTCCCTGACGGTCATGATCGCCCTGAGCGACGGCGCGGCGAAGGTGACGGGGAAGGATCCTGCCCGGGCGCAGGACGTCCTCGGGGAGCTGTCGCGCACCGGCCGCACCGCCCTGTCCGACATGCGGCGGGTCCTCGGGGTCCTGCGCGAGGACTCGGGGGAGGTGAGCCGCACGCCCTCACCCGGGACGGAGAGCCTCCAGTCGCTCGTCGCGGGCTTCCGCACTGCAGGCCTCCCCGCCGCCCTGACTCTCACCGGTGCGCCGCTGCCGGCTGACCCGGCGTTCCAGCTCGCGGTGTACCGGATCGTGCAGGAGTCGCTGACCAACGCGCTGCGGTACGCCCGCGCCGTCGGACGGGTCGGGGTCGAGGTGGCCCGGGAGGGGGGCACCGTGCGGATCCGTGTCGAGAACGACGGCGCCGCGCGGGACGCCGGGTCGGCCCGCCTCGGCACGGGGGGCGGGATCGCGGGGATGCGGGAACGCGCGGCGCTGTACGGCGGGACGCTGCACGCGGGTCCGCGCGACGGGGGAGGATGGGTCGTGGAGGCGACGCTGCACTGGAACGAGGGGGACGCATGACGGGCGCAGACGACGGATCCGGCGATGGGACACTGAGGCTGCTGCTGGTCGACGACCAGCCGCTGCTGCGGATGGGCTTCCGCCTCGTCCTGGAGTCCGAGGACGGCATCGAGGTGGTCGGCGAGGCGGGCGACGGCGCCGAGGCCGTGCGGCTCACCGCGGAGCTCGCGCCCGACGTCGTGCTCATGGACGTGCGCATGCCGGTCATGGACGGGATCGAGGCCACGAAGCAGATCGCCGCGGCCCACAGCGCCGCCCGCGTCATCATCCTCACCACGTTCGACTTCGACGAGTACGCCTTCGCCGGCTTGCAGGCCGGTGCGTCGGCGTTCCTGCTCAAGGACGTCGCCCCGGCCGAGCTCGTGACCGCCGTGCGCCTCGTGGCGAGCGGTGACGCCGTCGTGAGCCCGCGCGTGACCCAGCGGCTCCTCGAGACCTTCGTGCGCGGCCAGGGTGCCGGCCCTCCGGCGGCCCAGCCCGCCCCGGACCCGCTGTTGAAGGACCTCACACCTCGGGAGCTCGAGGTCCTCCGCACCATCTGCGAGGGCCTGAGCAACGCTGAAATCGCACACCGCTTCTTCCTCTCCGAGGCCACCGTGAAGAGCCACGTGCGGCGCATCCTCACCAAGCTGCACCTGCGGGACCGCGTGCAGGCGGTCGTCTACGGCTACGAGACCGGGCTCATCGTTCCCAGCAACCCGGACTACTGACCGGCGGGCCGGGACGTGACCGCGCCCCACGAGGGGACGACAATGGCCCCATGAGGCCCTTCCTCCTGATCGGCTCCCGGGACCACGACGAGGTCGCCGACGACGAGTACCGTGCCTTCTGCGCCTACGGCGGCCTCGCCGCGGAGCAGCTCCACCGCGTCCGCGCGGAGGCCGCGCCGCTGCCGGAGATCCGCCTCGAGGACTACTCGGGCGTGATCCTCGGCGGGAGTCCGTTCACCGCATCCGATCCAGGCTGGGAGAAGTCGCCGCTGCAGAAGCGCGTCGAGGCGGACATCCGGGTGCTCCTGGACCAGATCGTGGCCGAGGACTTCCCCTTCTTCGGCGCGTGCTACGGCGTCGGGCTCCTCGGCACGCACCGCGGCGCCGTCGTCGACCGCCGCTTCGGGGAACCGGTGGGACCCGTGAAGGTGAGGCTGTCCGCCGTCGGGCTCGCCGATCCGCTCTGCGCCGGCGTGGACACCGCGTTCGACGCCTACGTGGGGCACAAGGAGGCCGTCCGGAGCCTGCCGCCCGACGCCGCGCTGCTCGCCGGGTCGGACACATGCCCGGTGCAGATGTTCCGCTTCCGCCGGAACCTCTACGCGACCCAGTTCCACCCCGAACTCGACCTCGCCGGCCTCGAACGCCGCATCGACGCCTACCGGCATTCGGGGTACTTCCCGCCCGAGGAGGCGGAGGCCGTCAAGGAGCGGGCCAGAGGAGCGCACGTGAGCGAGCCGCAGAAGATCCTGCGCAACTTCGTGCAGCGGTACGCGCGGCCGTGAGGGGAGGCCAGCCGCTGGCCGCTGGCTAGACTCGGGCCATGCCTACCGCCGCGCACCGCCACGCCCAGGACCTCGGACGCTTCGTGATGGCCTCGCCGTCGAGCTTCCACGCCGCCGCGGAGGGCGCGCGGCGGCTCGCGGAGGCGGGGTTCGAGCTCCTGTCCGAGACCGAGGAATGGCCGAGCGCCCCCGGCGCCTACGCCGTGGTCCGCGACGGCGCGCTCATCGCCTGGACCGTGCCCGACGGCGCCCGGCCCACCACGCCCTTCCGCATCCTGGGCGCCCACACCGACTCGCCCACCTTCAAGCTCAAGCCCAAGCCGACCACCGGCCGCCTCGGCTGGCTGCAGGCCGGCGTCGAGGTGTACGGCGGTCCGCTCCTGAACTCGTGGCTGGACCGCGAGCTGCGCCTCGCCGGCCGCCTCGTGACGCACGACGGCGCGCAGCACCTTGTCGCGACCGGTCCCCTCGCGCGCTTCCCCCAGCTCGCGATCCACCTCGACCGGGCCGTCAACGACGGGCTGAAGCTCGGCAAGCAGCAGCACATGAACCCCGTCTGGGGGCTGGGGGACCCCAGCACGACGGACCTGCTCGCGCTGCTGGCCGAGCAGGCGGGCGTGGACCCGGCCGAGGTGGGCGGGTACGACATCGTCCTCGCGGACACGCAGGAGCCCGCGGTGTTCGGGGCCGACGGCGGCTTCTTCGCGTCCGGCCGCCTGGACAACCTCTCGTCCGTCCATGCCGGCCTCGCGGCCCTCCTCGACCAGCACGCGAACCCGGTGGTTGAGCGCAGCGCAGCGGAGTCGAAACCCATCGCCGTCCTCGCCGCGTTCGACCACGAGGAGGTCGGCTCAGCGTCCCGCTCCGGTGCCGCAGGGCCCTTCCTCGAGGACGTCCTGGGGCGCATCGGCGACGGCCTCGGCGCGTCGGCGACCGAGCGCCGTCGTGCGTTCGCCGCGTCCTGGCACCTCTCCGCGGACGCCGGCCACGCTGTCCACCCCAACTATTCCGAGCGGCACGACCCGGCCAACCACCCGCTCCTCAACGGCGGCCCGCTGCTGAAGATCAACGCGAATCAGCGCTATGCGACCGACGGGCCGGGGGCGGCGCTGTGGGCGCGGCTGTGTGGTGAGGCGGAAGTGCCGTACCAGGAGTTCGTCTCGAACAACGACGTGCCGTGCGGCTCGACGATCGGCCCGATCACGGCCACGCGCCTCGGGATCCGCACGGTCGACGTCGGCATCCCGCTCCTGTCGATGCACTCGGCCCGCGAACTGGCCGGTGTGCAGGACCCGTGGCGGCTGTCCAAGGCGGCGGAGCGGTTCTTCGTCGGCTGAGGCGGGCGGAACGGCGTTCAGGAGCCCTGGCCGGCGAGCCCGATCACGAGGTTGATCGTCGCCGCGAGGATGAGGGTCGCGAAGACGAAGGCGAGGATGCTGTGCTTGAGCGCCTCGACGCGGATCTCGTGGCTCTTGATGGCCGTGTCCGAGACCTGATAGGTCATGCCGAGGCTGAACGCCATGTACGCGATGTCCGTGTACTGGGGCGGGTCGTCCTGGTTGAAGTCGATCCCGCCAGCCGGGGAGGCGCCGTAGTACAGCTCCGTGTACCTGAGGGTGAAGAGCGTGTGGACCATCAGCCAGGACGCGGCGACGACCACGAGGGCGAGGAGTGCGAACGCGGCCTTGGCGGCACCGTTGGCCTGGTTCCCGGCGACGATGACGATCACGACGGCGATGATCGCCGCCACGTTGGCACTCAGGATCAGGAAGTCCCGGGTGCTGCGTCGCGGGTCCTCCTGGCGTGCGTGGTGACGTGTCTGCTCCGGATCCATCGGCGTGATGCGCACCCAGATCCACACGTTGTACAGCATGGCCGCCGCGCCCCAGCCGGCCGCCGGGGCGTACCACCAGGACGTCAGCAGGCCCGTAGCCACGAGGACCACGAGCCCGACGCCGGCCATCCACCACATCCGGAGTCGGGCAACCCGCGCGCGGTGGGACAGCTCGCGGCTGGAGTCAGTGTTCATGCGCCCGATCTTCGCACCTCTTGCTGGACGGTCCATGGACGGGCGTGCCGTGTCCCGGGCCCTTACCGGAGCGCGATGAGCAGCATCTCCGAGGTCCCCGGGATGCAGGTCTGGAGGAAGATCGGCGGGTACCCGCCGGCGAATCCGCCCAGGACGCCTTCCTTTGCCCCCTGCGGGACGACCATCCGCTGGACCGCGCTGAAGGTGCCGAAGCCCTGCACGGAGACGACGGTGTCCGGCTGGATCCAGCCCATCCGGTCCCACCCCCCCGCAGAGGTCGTGCTCCGCGATGCTGACCGACACCATAACCGGGGTGAAGCGGACCGGGCCCGCGCACGCGTCCACTGCGACCTGGCCCCCGACCCCGACCACGGGGATGAAGACCGCGGCGGGCTGCGGCGCTGGCGCGGGCTGGGCCTGCTGGGCGTCGGCCTGTTGCTGCGCTTCGGCTCGGGCGTCGGCCTTCCTGCTGGTCCACCCTCATACCGCCTGACGCCACGCCGGCAGGCAACGCCGGAGAGACCGCGACGGCGGAAGAGAGTCCCCAGACCGCCAGCAGCCCCCCGGCGGCCGCAGCCGCGAGCCGATGAACCCTGAAGGCTGGGCGTGCCGCCATTCGTCCCCCTGACCGCAGGCCGGTCGGCACCCCCGTCCGCACCCGGACCTGGGTACCCGGACCATCGCCTCGATGGACGGCCGGCTCCGGGCCGGGTACGGGTGGATCGTCCTCCACAGGAGCCCCTGCCACTGTGTTGTCCACATGCGCGTCCGTGGGACTGTGGGGCGTCCGGTAAGATAGTGCAGTCTGTGTGTCAGGCCGTCCGCGGCCGGGGGCACGGGCACACGCACATGAACCTCCTGTTGCGGAGAGACCGCAACCGCTTAGCCCAAAGGAGGTGGGTTCACACATGCGTCCTTACGAACTGATGGTCCTCATCGACCCCGAGGTCGACGAGCGCACTGTCCAGCCGTCGCTGGAGAAGTTCCTCTCGGTGATCACCACCGACGGTGGAACCGTCGACAAGGTGGACATCTGGGGCCGCCGTCGCCTCGCGTACGACATCAAGAAGAAGAACGAGGCGATCTACGCCGTCGTCAACTTCACCGCTGAGCCGGCCACGGCCCAGGAGCTGGACCGCCAGCTGTCGCTCAACGAGACGATCCTCCGCACGAAGATCATCCGCCCCGAGGACCAGAAGGTCTCCGCCAAGTAGTCTTGGCGTGATTCCCTCACCCACCAGTACGACGAATCTCTAGTACGCAGGCACGGAACCAGGAGGAAGCATGGCAGGCGAGACCACCATCACGGTGATCGGCAATCTGACGAACGACCCGGAGCTGCGGTTCACACCGTCCGGCTCGGCCGTCGCCAACTTCACCGTGGCCTCCACCCCGCGCACGTTCGACCGTCAGGCCAACGAGTGGAAGGACGGGGAGACCCTGTTCCTCCGCGCGTCGATCTGGCGCGAAGCCGCTGAGAACGTCGCAGAGTCCCTCACCAAGGGCATGCGCGTGATCGTGAGCGGCCGGCTGAAGAGCCGCTCGTACGAAACCAAGGAAGGCGAGAAGCGCACTGTCATCGAGCTCGAGGTCGACGAGATCGGCCCGAGCCTGCGCTACGCCTCCGCGAAGGTCAACCGAACCCAGCGCTCCGGCGGCCAGGGCGGCAACTTCGGCGGAGGCCAGGGCGGGAACTTCGGTGGCGGCGGCGGCCAGTTCGGCGGCGGCAACGCCGGCGGCAACTGGGGCGGCGGCCAGGGTTCGCAGAACCAGGGCGGCGGCTCCGGCGGCTGGGGCGGCAGCTCCGGCGGCGGCCAGCAGCAGGACGACCCGTGGGCGACCCCGGGCGTCAGCAACTCCGGCGGCGGCTGGGGCAACGGCAACGACTCCGAGCCCCCGTTCTGATCCGTCCTTCCATCAACAAACACCAACCATCCCGTGGCGAAGTCCACGGGCTCCAGAGACTGAAGGAGCTCCACGATGGCCAAGGCTGAAATCCGCAAGCCGAAACCAAAGTCCAACCCCTTGAAGGCCGCTGACATCACTGTCATCGACTACAAGGATGTCGCCCTGCTGCGCAAGTTCATCTCGGACCGCGGCAAGATCCGCGCGCGCCGCGTGACCGGCGTGTCCGTGCAGGAGCAGCGCAAGATCGCCCAGGCGATCAAGAACGCCCGCGAGGTTGCCCTGCTCCCCTACTCCGGCGCTGGCCGCGGCTGAGAAGGGAAGCAATAAACCATGGCAAAGCTCATTCTGACTCACGAGGTGTCGGGTCTCGGCACCGCCGGTGACGTCGTCGAGGTCAAGAACGGCTACGCGCGCAACTACCTGCTGCCGCGCGGCTTCGCGCTCACCTGGACCAAGGGTGGCGAGAAGCAGGTCGAGCAGATCCGCGCCGCCCGCGAGGCGCGTGCGCACAAGTCGCTGGAGGCCGCGCAGGCCCAGGCCGCTGCCCTGAACCAGACGCCCGTGCGTCTTGAGGTGAAGGCCGGCAAGGAGGGTCGCCTGTTCGGGACCGTCCGTCCTGAGGCTGTCGCCGGCGCCGTCGAGGCTGCTGGCCTCGGTGCCATCGACAAGCGCCGCGTGCTCCTGCCGGGTCACATCAAGACCACCGGCAAGTACGAGGTCACCGTGCGCCTGCACGACGAGGTCTCCGCTGTCGTCAACCTCGAGGTTGTCGCCGGGAAGTAGTCCTCGCGCGACGCTCCCGCACTGCGGGACGTTGGACCTCAAGGGCCCCCGCCGCCATGTGCGACGGGGGCCCTTGCGCGTCTCGGTCCAGCTGACCCGGTCCGGGGGACAGGTCCGGGAATAGCGTCCGCCCTCTCGCGGTTGAGCAGGTAGATGCAAACGCATGGATCCGGCATCCGGGTCCGCCGAGCGAAACGAGGCACCATGGCAGCCCCCACGAACATCGTCGTCATCTCCGCGGGACTCGGCGTCCCGTCCTCCAGCCGGCTGCTCGCCGACCAGCTGAGCGCGGCCACGGAGAACGCGGCGCGCCAGGCCGGGCTCACGCCCGTCGTCACGACCTTCGAGCTGCGCGACCTCGCCGTCGACATCGCGAACAACTTCGTGACCGGCTACGCCGCGCCCAACCTCGCCGAGGCGATCGCCGCCGTCGAGCGTGCAGACGCCCTCATCGCCGTGACGCCCGTCTTCAGCTCGAGCTACAGCGGTCTCTTCAAGTCATTCTTCGACGTCGTCGACCCGCGCGCGCTCGAGGGAATCCCGGTCCTGCTCGGTGCCACCGGCGGCTCCGCCCGCCACAGCCTCGTGATCGACTTCGCCATGCGCCCGCTCTTCAGCTACCTCCGGGCCCGCATCGTGGCTACAGGCGTGTTCGCGGCGCCCACCGACTGGGGCCAGGGCGAGGGGGTGCGCCCCCTCAACGGGGGCCTGTCCGCCCGTGTGGAGCGCGCCGCCGTCGAGCTCGTCCGGGAGCTCGCCGACCGCGAGGACGCCGCGCCTACAGCCGCCCAACGGCTCCCCAAGGTCGCGACGCGGCCCGAAGACAAGTCCTTCGAGGAGCTTCTCGCGGACCTCACCGGCGCGGTCTAGAAAGCCTCTCTGAGGGTCGCCTTCTGAGGGTCGCCTTCTGGGGGTCACCTTCTGGGGGTCCCGTCGGGTGACCCCCAGAAGGTGACCCTCAGACGTACGATGACGTGATGCAGCCTGCCCCCGGTCCCGCCCAGCGCCAGCACGCCCCCGAGCCCCACGCCCCCGAGCCCCACGCCCCGGTCTTCGACGGGCACAACGACCTTCCGTGGGCGCTGCGCCAGGACTTCGGCTACGACGTGCAGGCCGCTGGCCTCGCCGACGGCCAGCCGCTCCTCCACACGGACATCCCGCGGCTGCGCGCGGCCGGGGTGGGCGCGCAGTTCTGGTCCGTCTTCGTCCCGTCGACGCTCAGCCCGGAAGCGTCGGTCGTGGCGACCCTCGAGCAGATCGACTGCGTCCGCCGCATCGTCGAGGCGCACCCCGACACCTTCGAGCTCGCCACGACCGCTGCGGACGTCCGCGGCGCCGCCGGGCGGGGACGGATCGCCTCGCTCATGGGCGCCGAGGGAGGGCACAGCATCGCGGGGTCACTCGCTGTCCTGCGCATGCTCGCCCGTCTCGGTGTCCGCTACATGACGCTGACGCACAACGACGACACCCCCTGGGCCTGCTCCGCGACCGGGGAGGCGATGGGACGCGGCGAGGACACGGGGCTCAGCCTGTTCGGCCGCGAGGTCGTCTCCGAGATGAACCGGCTGGGGATGATCGTGGACCTGTCACACGTGTCTCCCCGCACCATGGAGGACGCCCTCGACGCCACGAGCAGGCCGGTCCTCTTCTCCCACTCCTCCTGCCGGGCGGTCTGCAGCCACCCGCGCAACGCCCCCGACGCCGTGCTCGAGCGGCTGCCTTCCAACGGCGGTGTCCTCATGGTCACGTTCGTGCCGAAGTTCGTCTCGGAGGCCTGTCGCGCCCACGCGCTCGCGCTGCGGGACAAGCGCCTCGAACTCGGCCTCCCGGTGGGCTTCCACGACGTCGCGCCTGCCGAGGACCCGCAGGCCGCGGCCGCGTTCTCTCAGTGGCTCGAGCACAACCCCACACCCGAGGCGACGGTCGACGACGTCGTGCGCCACCTCGAGCACGCGCGCGAGCTCGTCGGTCCGCGGCACATCGGGCTCGGGGGCGACTTCGACGGCACGGTCGACCTCCCGGTGGGCATGGACGGCGTGGCCGGCTATCTGCCGCTTCTGGACGCGCTCGGGGAGCGCGGCTGGTCGCGCGAGGACGTGGATGCCCTGTGCTGGGGCAACGCCCTCCGAGTGCTCGAGGAGACCGAGGTCTAGGGCTGTGCCGGGTCCGGCCGCCCGGACGGAAGAGGGCAGCGCGCTTCGGCCCCAGGTCAGAGCAGCGCGACGAACGCGCGGGCCTCATCGATGCTGATGTCGGAGTGCCGGCGCAGCATCTGGGCCGCGTCCTCGGCGTCGCCGATCTGCGCGAGGGCCTTGATCTCCCCGTAGATCTCGTCGTTGAGCATGTTGCTCGCGACCTCGAGGGTCTGGCGCCCGTCGCTCACGATCGCCCTGTAGCGGTACGGGAAGCGCTGCGGCCGCGGCTCGTTGGCTGCGGGGCGCGCTGAGGCAGGCCTGGTCTCGGCTTCGCCCTCGGCCTCGGGATCGCGGCCGGTCGCCTCCGCGGAAGGCACGACGTCGGCGGGGGGCTCGGGCGCCGCGGGTGCCGGGGTCTCGCGGTCGGCTGCAGGCGCTGCCGGCGGCTCCGGCGTCGATGCCGGCGCAGACGTCGTCGCCGCGGCTTCCGTGGCCTGCTCGGCGTTCTGCGGTGCTTCCCCGGCCGCCCTGCCGCGGAAGGGCTGCGGGTAGCGCTCCAGGAGGAGGATGGCGTTGCGCGCCTCGACCAGGCTGCTGGCCGTGGCCTGCCGGTAGACGGCGATGGCCTGGACGGCGAGCCCTCTCGCGATGAGGGAGTAGATCGCCTGGTGCTGGTCTTCGGTGAGCCGGGCCGATGCGGCGGCCGCAGCCTCGGGGCCCCCGGCCATGGCCGTGTCGAGGGATGCCCGGCTTCTGCGTGAGCCCAGACGGATCAGGATGACGACGACGGCCGCGACGGCAAGGAGGATGAGGAGCGGGGGCAACAGGTTTTCCATCAGGGCTTCTCGGGTGGCGGAAGGGGTGCTTCCAGCGTAGTCGCTGACGATGGGGCCGACGAGGCGGAACGGGCGATATTCCGCCGCGGGCATGGCATAACGGGCCTCGGGATGAATATATGTGGCTCATGTCACATTTGGCGGCCAACATGAGCGAAAGCACATCAGTCGGCGCCGGGACGAATTCGCGGGCTGTGGATTGCCCCTGTGGAAAAAAATCTTTGGTCCACATGCTGTGCATCGCGTTTCCGCACGTCAGAACGGGGTTATTCGAGATCCGGCGAAGATATCCACAGTTGTCCACAGCTTCTGTGAACAACGACAGCGGCGAGTTCCACAGGTTGTCCACAAGGGGGGTGGACAGCGGGCTTCACGAGTGTCGGAGGGTCCCGTTAGCGTTTCCTCATTCCTCCGGAGAGGCGTCGCGCGGGCGCCGTCTCCGGGACGATAGCTAGTGCCCGAGGTGTTGCCGGTGTCCGCTTCCCACGTCGATTCAGCGCCATCCTTCAGGGACTCCGACGCGGCCCGCACCCCACCGCAGGACATCGTCGCCGAGCAGTCCGTGCTCGGCGGCATGATGCTCTCCAAGGACGCCATAGCCGACGTCGTCGAGGTGGTCCGCGGGGTCGACTTCTACCGGCCCGCCCATGAGGCGATCTACGAGGCGATCATCGACCTCTACGGTCGCGGCGAGCCTGCGGACGCCGTCACGGTCTCCGACGAGCTCACCAAGCGCGGGGAGATCAACCGCGTAGGCGGTCCGGCGTACCTGCACGAGCTCATCCAGTCCGTCCCCACGGCGGCCAACGCCGGGTACTACGCCGAGATCGTGGCCGAGCGCGCAGTCCTGCGCCGCCTCGTGGGCGCAGGCACCAAGATCGTGCAGCTTGGCTACGGGCAGGACGGTGAGGTCGAGGACCTCGTGAACCAGGCCCAGGCTGAGGTGTACGCCGTGGCCGAGCGCCGCACGGCGGAGGACTACGTCCCGCTCTCCCAGGTCATGGAGGGGGCCATGGACGAGATCGAGGCGGCGGGCCACCGCGGCGGCGGCATCACCGGGGTTCCGACCGGCTTCTACGAGCTCGACGAGCTCACCCACGGCCTCCACCCGGGCCAGATGATCGTCATCGCGGCGCGCCCGGCCGTTGGCAAGTCGACCTTCGCGCTCGACTTCGCGCGCTCCGCCGCCATCAAGCACAGGATGGCCACCGTCTTCTTCTCCCTCGAGATGGGCCGCAATGAGATCGCCATGCGACTCATGAGCGCCGAGGCATCCATCCAGCTCCAGGACCTGCGGCGCGGCACGCTGCGGGACGAGCAGTGGTCGAAGATCGCCTCCGTGCTCGGCCCGCTGAACGAGTCGCCGCTGTTCATCGACGACTCGCCGAACATGTCCCTCATGGAGATCCGGGCGAAGTGCCGCCGCCTCAAGCAGCAGCACGACCTCAAGCTCGTGGTCCTCGACTACCTCCAGCTCATGAGCTCCGGCAAGAAGGTCGAGAGCCGCCAGCAGGAGGTCTCTGAGTTCTCGCGTGCCCTCAAGCTGCTCGCCAAGGAGCTCCAGGTGCCCGTCATCGCCCTGTCGCAGCTCAACCGCGGGTCCGAGCAGCGCCAGGACAAGCGGCCCATGGTGTCGGACCTCCGCGAGTCGGGCAGCATCGAGCAGGATGCCGATATGGTCATCCTTCTCCACCGCGAGGACGTCTACAACAAGGAGTCGCCCCGCGCCGGCGAGGCGGACATCCTCGTGGCGAAGCACCGCAATGGTCCGACCAAGGACATCGTCGTGGCGTTCCAGGGCCACTACTCGCGCTTCGCCAACATGGCCGCGGACTCGGGCGGCGAGGGAGGCGGGTTCTAGCCCTGTCCAAACGGCCGTGATCCATGCCACTCTGGTGGGACCGCCCCGCCTGGGGCAGGGATCCCGGCCGAGGAGGTGCGCGTGATGCAGTCGCGCCTCGAGGCTGCCCTCACGGTCTTCGACGACCCGGCCGCCAAGGCCCGCGAGCTGCTGCGCCTCCACCGCGCCTGGCAGTCCACCAGCGAGATCCCGGGTCTCCTGCGACCGGTGATCGCGCGAGCGTGGCAGCGCCAGGGGAGCCTCCCGCCCCAGCACCGGCCCTTGGGGGACCAGCAGGTGTCCGAGCGGCGCGAGCGCGCGGAGGACCTCTCCGCCGTCGTGCCGCTGCTCCAGGAGAGGCTCCTGCCGCTGGCAGCCGAGGCCGGCAATGAGCTCGTCGTGAGCGACGACGAGGGCTACGTGCTCTGGGTGGCCGGCCCCGGTCCCGTCCGGCGCAAGAGCGAGGAGCTCGGCTACGTCCAAGGCGCGCGGTGGCGCGAGCGAGACGTCGGCGTGAACGCCCTCGGGACAGCGATGGAGGAGCGCCGGCCCGTCCAGATTTTCGGGCCGGAGCACGGCGAAGAGGACCAGCATCCGTGGGTCTGCACGAGTGCCCCGCTCTTCGACCCCCGCACAGGTTCGCTGCTCGGCGTCGTGACGCTCAGCGGCTCCTACCGGACCGCGCACCCTCATACGCTCTCGCTCGTGACAATCGCCGCCCGGGAAGCGACGGACCTCCTCGGCCGGAAGCACGACGGCGAGCTGCGCCGCCTCGCACTCGAGGCCGCCCGCTCCCAGCCCGCAGCCTCTCAAAGGACAGTTGTCGTGGACGACGCCGGCTGGGTCGCCTCATCGGACGGCTTCGGCGTGGGCGAACGGATCGGACTGCCGGCGGGACTCGCGCCGGGACTGACGTGGGTCGCCGGTCTGGGCCGGATCCAGGCGGAGCCGCTCGCCGGCGGCTGGGTCCTGCGTGCTGCCAGCGGTTCGGCTGAGCTGGAGCTCCGGGCCGCGCCCCGTCCCGCCGCCGTGCTCCGCGCTGGTGCGGAGATCACGGAGATCCCTGTCAGCGCCCGGCACTTCGAGCTCCTGGCCCTCCTCGCCGCGCATCCACAGGGGCTCGAGACCCGCGAGCTGCTCGCACGGCTCGAGAGTGCCCAGACCGAGGTCACGGTCCGCGCGGAGCTTTCCCGACTGCGCAAGCGCCTCGGCGGGCTCATCGAGAGCCGGCCGTACCGCCTGACGGTACCGGCCGCCGTCGTGCGCCCCTGACTCCTCGACGCGAGCGGCCTGGCTCCCCCGGATGTGACTTCTCGACGTCCGGTGGACGGGCGTCTGCAACGTTCTGCAACGCTCCCGCCGGTGTGACGCGCGCCATACCGTCATACGCATCAGCTCGGGCGTTCAAAGGAGAAGTGCAATGAGTGATGCAAGCACATCAGCGGCGCTGGAGGGGGCGAGGGCGTGGTTCGCGGACCTCGAGGCGGCGTTCGCGGCGGGCGACGTCACGGCTGCCGCCGCGCTGTTCGGCGACGAGAGCTATTGGCGGGACCTCGCGAGCCTCACGTGGAACATCCACACGGCGGAGGGGCGTGACGAGATCGCGGCGATGCTCACTGCCGTGGGGCCGGAGGCGTGGCCGCGAGACCTCGAGGTCACGGGCGCAGCCGATGCCGACGGCGTGACGGAGGCCTGGTACACCTTCCGCAACAGGGCGTTCCACGGCAAGGGGCTCGTCCGGCTGCGCGACGGCAGGGCGTGGACGTTCCTGTCCAGCGCCCAGGGCCTCAACGACTTCCCCGAGCCTGCAGGCCGGCGGCGGGAGCGGGGGGCGGAGCACGGCGTCAACGTCTCCACCGAGAACTGGCTCGACCGGCGGAGCGCGCGGGCAGAATCCTTCGGCATCGACGAGCAGCCCTACGTGCTGGTCGTGGGCGGCGGCCAGGGAGGCATCGGCCTGGCGGCGCGGTTCAAGCGGCTCGGGGTCCCCGCCCTCGTGATCGACAAGCACCCGCGGCCCGGCGACCAGTGGCGCTCGCGCTACCACTCGCTGTGCCTCCACGATCCGGTCTGGTACGACCACATGCCGTACCTCCCCTTCCCGGACCACTGGCCGGTCTTCACGCCGAAGGACAAGATGGGCGACTGGCTCGAGCACTACACCCAGATCATGGAGCTCGACTACTGGCCCAGCACCGAGGCCACGAGCGCGTCCTTCGACGAGGACGCTCAGCAGTGGACCGTCAGGGTGGTCCGCGAAGGCCTTGAGCTCACCCTGACCCCGACCCACCTCGTCATGGCCACCGGCATGTCCGGCATCCCGAGCGTCCCCAGGCTGCCTGGCCAAGAGGTCTTCCGCGGCGACCAGCACCACTCCTCCCAGCACCCGGGCGGCGCGAAGTACGCCGGCAAGAAGGTCGTCGTCGTGGGGTCGAACAACTCGGCCCACGACATCTGCGCCGACCTGTGGCAGAACGGTGCTGAGCCGACCATGCTCCAGCGGTCGAGCACGCACATCGTTCGCTCGGACTCGCTCATGGAGGTGGTCTTGGGCCCGCTGTACTCGGAGGAGGCCCTCGCAAACGGGGTCGACCACGAGACGGCAGACCTCATCTTCGCCTCCATTCCGTACAAGGTCCTCCCGGATTTCCAGCGGCCCGCATTCGACGAGATCCGTGAGCGGGACAGGGAGTTCTACGCCGGGCTCGAGCAGGCCGGCTTCCAGCTCGATTTCGGCGACGACGGATCGGGCCTCTTCCTCAAGTACCTCCGTCGCGGCTCGGGCTACTACATCGACATCGGCGCGTCCGAGCTCATCGCCAAGGGCGCGATCCGGCTCGCGAACGGCCAGGTCTCACACCTCGAGGAGGACGCGGTGGTGCTCGACGACGGCACTCGCCTCGAGGCGGACGCGGTCGTCTACGCCACGGGGTACGGCTCGATGAACGGCTGGGCGGCCAAGCTCATCTCGCAGGAGGTCGCGGACAAGGTTGGCAAGTGCTGGGGCCTGGGCTCCGACACCACCAAGGACCCGGGGCCTTGGCAGGGCGAGCTGCGCAACATGTGGAAGCCCACCCAGCAGGAGAACCTCTGGTTCCACGGGGGCAACCTGCACCAGTCGCGGCACTACTCGAAGTACCTGGCCCTCCAGCTCAAGGCCCGGTTCGAGGGGCTGGAAACCCCGGTGTACGCGCTGGCCGAGACCCATCACACCCACTGAACCCGCACACCACGTCGGGAGGAGCGCCATGAAGGCGACGCGCTACTACGGGCGAGGGCGTGACGGGATTCGAGGTCGGCGAAAAGGTGGCCGCGGTCGGGGTCCAGCAGGTGATCGTCGTCGACCACAAAGCCGGGATCGACATGTTCGGCCTCGTGATGCGCGAGCTCAACCTCATCGGCACGAGCGCCTACTGCGGCGACCACGCCGAGGTGATCGAGCTCCTCCGCTCCGGCAGGATCCCCGCCGAGTCAAGATCCTCGTCCACCCCTAGGGCGTCACGCCTGGCAGAGGCAGAAGGGGTGGCCGGCCGGGTCGAGGAAGACCCGGAAGGTGGTGCCCGGCTGGTGCTCGTGCTTGGTCGCGCCCAGTCCGATGACGGCCTGCTCGGCGGCGTCCAGGTCGTCGACGACCACGTCGAGGTGCATCTGCTGGGGGTGCTCCTGGCCCGGCCACTCCGGCGCGCGGTAGTCCGGCACGCCCTGGAAGTCGATGCGCCGGCCGTCCTCGCCGTGGAGCTCCACCCAGTCGGGGGCCTCCTCCTCGACGCGCCAGTCCAGGAGCGTTCCGTAGAACCGGGCGAGTGCTGCGGGGTCAGGGCAGTCGATGACGAGGGATGGTGTCCGTGCGATAGCCATGGCGCCCACGCTAGCGACGGCTGCGGACAGATGCTGTCCGCAGCGCCGATGGGAAGTCTCAGGCGAGATCGAGGCGCATGAGCACCCGCGGGAAGCCGCCGGACACGGACGCCGTCTCCGCCGCCGGAGTGAACCCCGCCCGCTCGAACATGGAGCGCGTGCCGACATACGCCATCGTGAGGTCGACCTTCTTCCCATGGTTGTCCACGGGGTAGCCCTCGATGGCGGGCGCGCCGTGGTCCCGTGCGAACCGGACCGCACCGTCCAGGAGCGCCTGCGCGACTCCCCGCCTGCGGTACCCGGACCGGACCCGGAAGCACCACACGCTCCACACGGGTGCGTGGTCGACGTGGGGGATCTTGGTCGAGCGGGCGAAGGGGTGGGCTTCCGCCCGCGGCGCGACAGCGGCCCACCCGCACACCTCGCCGTCGAGGTATGCCAGGACGCCCGGCGGGATCTGGCGGGAGCAGAGCTCCCGGACGTATTCGCGTCGCTCGCGTCCCACGAGCGACCGGTTCGTTTTCGAGTCGAGGCGGTGGCTCAGGCACCAGCAGACTGTCGCCTCGGGGTTCTTCGGGCCGAGGATCGTCGCGACGTCGTCGAACCGCTCCGCCGTCGCAGGCCGCACGTCGATGGTCCCGGCGGGTGCCATCAGCGCACCACCGAGTACCGGGCGCAGGCGAAGTCCCGGTTGCGTGCCACGTCCTCGAGCCGGAGCTCGAGGCGCCGCGGCAGGAGCGGGAAGCCTGCCCCGAGCGCGACCGGAGCGTACTGGACCCACACCTCATCCAGGAGGCCGGCGTCGGCGAACTGGCCTGCGAGGTCGCCCCCGCCCACGACCCACACATTCAGCCCGCCGGCGGCGGCCGCCATCTCCGCGTGGACCTCGGCCACGGGCGCCGCGGTGAAGCGGATGTCCCCGCCCATGGCCTCCAGGCTGCCGTGCGTGAAAACCCACGCCGGCTGCTGGTAGGGCCAACCCTCGCCGACTGCCTCAGGGTGGTCCAGGAGCCACCGGTACGTGGTGGCTCCCATCGCGAGGGCGCCCACGCCGGCGATGAACGCGTCGTAGCCCATCGGCCCTGCGGAGTCGACGTCCCGGCTCAGAAGCCAGGAGAGAGACTGCTCGGGATCGGCAATGAAGCCGTCGATGCTGGAAGCGGTGAAGAACTGGGTGGCCACGCCGTCAGTATGGCGCGTCCGGCCCTCGTGATGTGAGCCGCGCAACGCGGGGAGGTGGCCGAGGCTACGTTTCATCCACGTTGCGAGATACTTTCTGGGTAACGAACGTTGTCCGTGTGTAAACCATTTTGGTCTTCTGCATCACGCCAGCGGGAAAAGTTCGTGCAATGTCCACGGCATGCTCGCCCGGCATGGGTTCACCATTAATTCCGGCATTGCACCCCCTCACGGAAGTTGGCCCCCATGGCTTCCCAACCCGAACTCCACAAGACCCTCAAGCCGCGGCACCTGTCGATGATCGCCATCGCGGGCGTCATCGGCGCCGGCCTGTTCGTCGGCTCTGGCGCAGCCATCCAGCAGGCAGGGCCGGGCATCCTGCTCGCCTACGCGGCTGCCGGCGTCGTCGTCATCCTCGTCATGCGCATGCTCGGCGAGATGGCGGCTGCGAACCCTGAGACCGGCTCGTTCTCGTCCTACGCGGACAAGGCGCTCGGGCGCTGGGCCGGGTTCAGCATCGGCTGGCTCTACGCCTGGTTCTGGATCATTGTCCTCGGCATCGAGGCGACCGCCGGCGCTGCGATCATGCACCGCTGGATCCCTGGCGTAGACCAGTGGATCTGGGCGCTCGTCCTCATGATCGCCCTTACCCTCACGAACGTGTGGAGCGTCAAGTCCTATGGCGAGTTCGAGTTCTGGTTCGCCTCCGTCAAGGTCACCGCGATCATCCTGTTCCTCATCGCCGGCGTCGCCGCGATCCTCGGCCTGATCCCGGGCGTCCCCGCCCCGGGAACCTCGACCCTCCTCGGCCACGGCGGCTTCATGCCGAACGGCGCCGACGCCGTGCTCGCCGGCATCCTCGTCGTCGTGTTCTCCTTCTTCGGCGCCGAGATCGCCACCATCGCCGCCGGCGAGTCGAAGGACCCGGTCACCGCCGTCCGCAAGGCCGTGAACTCGACTGTGTGGCGCATCCTCGTCTTCTACATCGGCTCGATGGCCATCGTCGTCACGCTCCTGCCCTGGGACGATGCCTCCGTCGCGAAGAGCCCCTATGTCGCCGTGATCGAGCGCTTCGGCATTCCCGGCGCCGGCACCATCATGGACATCGTCGTCCTGACCTCGGTGCTCTCCTGCCTCAACTCCGGCCTCTACACGGCCAGCCGCATGATCTTCTCGCTCTCGACCCGCGGCGACGCCCCCAGGTCGTGGGGCCGCATCTCCGGCCGCGGCGTCCCCGTCCGCTCCGTCCTCGTCTCCACCGTGGTCGGGTTCGTCACGGTGGGCCTGAACTACCTGTGGCCTGACACTGTGTTCCTGTTCCTCGTGAACACCTCCGGTGCGATCGCGCTGTTCGTCTGGCTCGTCATCTCGATCTCCCAGCTCATCCTGCGCCGCCGAGCGGACGCGGCCGGCACCAAGCTCGAGATCCGCATGTGGCTCTTCCCGTTCCTGACCTGGTTCTCGATCATCGCCATCGCCGCGCTGATCGTCGGCATGGCCTTCTTCGACAGCACACGCGACTCCCTGTGGCTCTCGGTCGGCCTCGCCGCCGTCGTGGTTGCCATCGGCGTGATGCGCTACCGCAGCCAGCGCACCGTCGGCCCGCACCCGCACACGCCGGCTGAGGATGCCGCCGAGATGGTCGAGGTCGACGCCGAAGCCCACGGCCACGGCGCCTAGCCACCGGCGCTCAGCGATTCCCTGAGCGCTTGAAACCGCACAGCTCAGGGTCGGTGCGAGCCTTACGAGGCCGCTCCCGGTCCTGAGTTGTGCAGTTTCCGACCGTCCGGCAGCTTCTGGCCCAGCAGGGCCTCTATCGCGTCCGCTCCGGCCTCGGCCCCGCCGGCGGCGCGGTACCCGGCGGCGACGCGGCGCGCGCCCTCGGCCATAGTGGCCGCCCGGAGGATCGCGCGGCGGAGCCGCTCCGGTGTGATCCGTCTCGGGCTCAGGCGGACACCCGCACCGGCGTGGACCACCCGCGCGGCGACCTCGAGCTGGTCCCGCCCGAACGGCACGACGACGACCGGAACACCCGCCGAGAGTGCCTTCTGGGTTGCGCCCATGCCGCCGTGGGTGACGGCGACCGAGGCCTGCGCCAGTATCGGCCCATGCGGCACGAACCTCTCTACCCGCACGTTCGCCGGCAGCGGCCCGAGGTCTGCCACACCCGCCGGCATCGTGACGACCACGCGGAACGGCTCTCCCGCGAGGCCAGCCGCTGCCCGGGCCAGCTTCTCGTCGGCCTGGTATTCGGAGGACGTCGTGACGAGGACGAACGGGTAGCCCGGCTCCTCGGCCCAGGCCGGCATGTCGGCCGCGGGCTCCCACGGGAGGGCGCCGATGAGGCGCAGGTCGGGCGCCCAGTCGGGGTGCGGGTACTCGAAGGGTTCCGAGGTCGTCACCAGAGTTAGGGGCGCGGACCGGAAGAACGTGTCGGCGCTGGTGACGGCCGGGATGCCGTTGGCCGCGAGGACCCCATTGATCCCCGGGAGGAACCGCTTCTCGAGCTGGCCCATGATGAGAGGCCGCAGCAAGCGGTCGCGGAGCCGTCCCATGGGTCCCGCGAGGGGAGGGAGGCCCGGGCCGAACGGGGGGGTGCCCTGCGAGGTGACCGGCGGGGTGTAGGGGCAGAACGCGGCCCATGGGCC
The DNA here is from genome assembly GCF_039531875.1 of Sinomonas flava. Lineage (NCBI taxonomy): Bacteria > Bacillati > Actinomycetota > Actinomycetes > Micrococcales > Micrococcaceae > Sinomonas > Sinomonas flava. Next base: position 408,247 of record NZ_BAAAQW010000006.1, read on the forward strand.
GCCCCAGGCCTGGGCAGCTGCGCGGGCGCCCCACGAGTTGAAGTCGACAATCACCGCATCCGGGGACGTTGAGGCGATCGCGGCGAGGAGGTCGCCGTCGTCGAACGCTGCTCGGCGGACGAAGACGTCCACCGAAGCCGACAGCGCGGCGAGGGTGCTCTTGGCGCCGAAGTCGTGGTGCTCGACAGCGGCGATCCGCGCGTCGATGGGCTCCGCCGCCAGCCCTAGGCCGCGCATGAGGTCGACTTGGTCGGCGAGAGTGCGCACGTGGACCTCGTGCCCGCGCCGTGTGAGCTCGAGGAGCAAGGGGGTCATGGGGAAGAGATGGCCGATGGCGGGTGAGGTGTAGGCGAGGATGCGGGACATCATGTCCTCCGGATCAGGGGTTCGAGGAGCTCGAGGACTGCTTGGATGTACGCCTCGGGGCTCAGCCCGGCATCGAGCCGGAGGAGCTTCCAGACATAGACGTCGCACACGGCGACGAACTGGGCGAGACGGCGCCCGCGGGCGGCGTCGTCCAGCCCCTCGAGGCAGGGTGCGAAGACGCGCTCGCACCAGGAACGGTGGTAGGCGCGTCCGGCGCCGGTGACGGCCGCCATGAACGGCGACGAGGCCTCCTCGGCGAGGAGGCGCAGTGAGAGGCGCCCGTCGCGCTCGTAGTGCTCTGCGAGGTTGGCGACGGCGTCCTCCAGGTCACCCGCCACGGCGACGTCCCGTTCGGCGGCGACGCGGACGGCCTGCCGCTCGGCGGCGGCGGCGAAGAGCGCATCCTTGTCGCCGAACCTCCGCAGCACGGTCTGGACGCTTACCCCGGCACGAGCGGCGACGGCGTCGAGCGTGATGGCGGCGATCGCGGCGCCGTCCTCGAACTCGCCTGCTGCTGCATCGAGGATGCGCTCGGCCGTGGCCGCTGCGGACTCGGCCCGCTTCGTCATGACGTACGTCCGGGACGAGGCCGCGGATTTCATGTCAATAAGACTAACTCGAATATCGTAGGCTGAACAGAGACCCCGCCCGCTTCTCGCGGCTTTCTGTCGGCGCCCTCTCATAGGGTTGGTCCCGTGACCCCGTCCACCGCCTCGTCCCGCCTTCAGCCGGGCTCCACCCCCCGCGAGATCCTGCGCCTCGCCGTCCCGGCGTTCTTCGCGCTCATCGCCGAGCCCCTGTTCCTCCTCGCGGACTCCGCGATCGTGGGCCATCTCGGCGTGGAGCAGCTCGCGGGCCTCGGCCTCGCGACCACGGTGCTGCAGACCGCCGTCGGGCTCATGGTCTTCCTCGCCTACGGGACCGGGCCGGCGGTCGCACGGTTCCTCGGCGCCGGGAAGATGGGACACGCGATGGCGGCGGCGCGCGACGGCGCGTGGCTGGCTCTGCTCCTCGGGGTGGCCCTCGCGGTGCTCGGCTGGGTTGCGGCGCCTGCGGTGATCGGCGTCCTCGGCGGGTCCGCCCAGGTCCAGGCCTACGCGATCCAGTACCTGGTGTGGTCGATGCCTGGGCTCGTGGGCATGCTCCTCGTCTTCGCCGGGACGGGCGCCCTGCGCGGGCTGCAGGACACCCGGACGCCCCTCGTCGTCGCGACCGTCGGTTTCACGGGGAACATCCTGCTCAACCTGGCCTTCGTGTACGGGCTCGGCTGGGGGATCGCGGGCTCGGCGATCGGCACGAGCCTGGCGCAGCTCGGGATGGCCGCGGTCTACATGGGCATCGTCCTGCACAGGATGCGGTACGAGGGGGTCGGCATGCTTCCGAGCCGCCGTGGGCTCCAAGCAGCGGCGCATGTCGGGTCGTGGCTCATGCTCCGGACCCTCACGCTCCGGGCCGCGATCTTCGCGGCCGTGGTCGTCGCGGCGCAGCAGGGCCCGGCCAACCTCGCCGCCCACCAGCTCGCCATGACCCTCTTCAGCTTCCTCGCCTTCGCACTGGACGCCCTCGCGATCGCCGCCCAGGCGCTCATCGGCAAGGAGCTCGGCGCCTCGAATGCCGCGCGGGCGCGCGAGCTGACCCGCGTCATGGTGCGCTGGTCACTGGGCTTCGGCCTCCTCACCGGCGCGATCCTCGCCGCGGCGGCTCCGTGGATCGGCTGGATCTTCACGCCCGATCCCGAGGTCCACGAGGCCCTGTGGCCGGCGCTGCTCGTGCTGGCCGCGAGCCAGCCCGTCTCGGGGTACGTCTTCGTGCTGGACGGCGTGCTCATCGGCGCCGGCGACGCCCGCTACCTCGCCCTCGCCGGCGTGCTCAACCTCGTCGTGTACGCGCCGCTCGTGGTCTGGGTCGGAGCCGCCGGCCTCGCAGGCCCGGGCGGGCTCATGTGGCTCTGGGTGGCCTTCGCCGGCGGGTACATGCTGGCCCGGGCCGTGACCCTCGGCCTCCGCGCGCGCTCGAACGCCTGGATGGTCCTGGGGGCGCACTGACCTGCGGAACAGGGCTCGCTAGACTTGGTCCGTGCCCGAAACCCCCTCGACCCCCGCTCCCGGCGTGCCTGCCGACCCGCTCCCTTCGGCCGGAGCGCCCGGCCCGGCCCTGTGGCGGCCCATCGCGCTGCGCGCCGCGGTCGCCCTCGTCTTCGGCGCGGTGACGGTGTTCTGGGGCCAGCCGACCACGGCGGGAGCTGCCTTGGCGCTGGGCGCATACTTCGTGGGGCTCGCCGTCGCGCAGGCATGGCAGCTCAGGGGAGAGGGCCGGTCCGCTGAACCCGAGGCGAGGCCGAGCGGCACCCAGAGGACCGTCGCTTCGGCGGCCTACGGGCTCGCGGCAGCGGCCGCGATCGCGCTCGGTGCTGCCCCGGAGCCGGTCGTCCTTGCAGCCGGCGGCGCCGCGGCGCTCGTGCTCACCGGCGCGTCGGACCTCTTCCGCGGCATCGCCGGCCGAGGCCGGAGCCCGCTCGCCCGCGACGAGGTGATCACCGGCGTCGTGCATCTCGGTGCAGGAGCGATCCTGCCGTTCTTCGCCGGTCTCGGAGCCCACGCGCTCCTCGGCGTCTCAGGCGGCGGAGCCATCATCACCGGCGTGCTCTTGGCCATCGCGGGCCTGAGCCTGCGGCATGATTCCTCGCCACGCGGCGTCGTGGCCTAGAATCACTAAGGTTCTACTTCTCGTAGAACACCACGAATCCCACCCCGGCCAGTTCAGGAGGGCCCATGTCCGAATCGCCACGCGGACCGCGCGTCGGGATCAAGGGGCCCCTCCTGTTCTCCGCGTTCTTCGCCGTCATCACGTTCTTCGCGGTGCTGTTCTTCGCTTCCGGCGGGACGAACAAGGGCCTCCGCTTCGACCTCGCGTTCAGCGGCGCCGGCATCGCCTTCATCGTCTGCCTCGTGGCCGCCGCCATGCTCTCGATGAGCTACAAGGAGAACGCCGACCACCTCGGCAAGGGCTCCGGCATCAACCTCCGCTCCTCCGACCGCGCCCAGCCTCGGTCTGAGGGCGGGGACGGCGGTGCCGAGGGCACGGACACGCACGACGGCGACCCCTCCTCGCGCTAACTGGCCGCCCTGCGCTCCCGATAGGCGCGCACATGCGCGCGGTTGGCGCAGTTCCCGGTGTCGCAGTAGCGCTTCGACCGGTTCTTCGAGAGGTCGATCAGCACCGCCTCGCAGTCCTCGGCGGCGCAGACGCGCAGCCGGTCGAGCTCCTTCGAGCGGATCACGTCCACGAACGCCATCGCGGCCTCGGTCCCCATGCGGTCGGCGAGCGGTGCTTCCGGGGTGGTGGCGTGCAGGTGCCAGTCCCAGTGGTCATGCCTGACGAGCTGCGGGAGCGCCCGGGCCTCGCGCAGCAGGGCGTTTACGATCTCGACCGCCTCGTCCTCCGGGACATCCCACAGCCGCCGCAGGCGCGACCGTAGGAGGCGGACAGCGGCGAGCTCCCCGTCGTCGTGCGTGCGGGAGCCGCTGAACCCCTCCTCCTCCAGGAAGCGGTCCAGGTCGGAACCGGTGGCGAGCAGCTCGCCGCGGTCCGCGTCGAGGGTGTTGACGAGGTTGACGGCGCTCTTGAGCGCCACCTCCGTGTCATGGGCGAAGATCACGTTGACTCCTGACGGTGCCGGGGTGTCTACTGTCATTACCATACCCATGTTTGACCCCTGACATCACGTGTGACTTCTGCCCTGGGAGGTGCCCTGTGCGTGCCGTGAATGGATCCGCCGCGAACCGCTCCGCGTCCGGACTCGTCTTCGCCCTGCTGTCCGCAGCGACATTTGGGATCTCCGGCCCGCTCGGGAAGTCCCTCCTCGAGTCCGGCTGGACTCCCGGCGCCGTGGTGGGCGCGCGCATCACCCTCGCGGCCCTCGTCATGGCAGTCCCGGCGCTGTGGATGATGCGCGGGCAGTGGGGCCGGCTCCGCGGCGCCGTCGGGCTCATGGCGGCCTACGGCGCGGTGGCGATCGCCCTGTGCCAGTTCTTCTACTTCAACGCGGTGGCCCGCATGAGCCCGCCGGTGGCGCTGATGCTCGAGTACCTCGCGCCCATCATGATCGTCGGATGGCTCTGGCTGCGCACGCGTCGCCGCCCCGGCGCGCTCACGGTCGCGGGAACGGCCGTGGCGATGCTCGGCCTCGTGCTCGTCCTCGACCTCCTGACGGGCGCGACCGTGGACCCGATCGGCGTCCTCTGGGGGGCCGCCGCCGCCGTCTGCCTCGCCGTGTACTTCGTGCTGACCGCCAAGTCCGACGGCGTCCTGCCGCCCTTTGTGACCGTGGCCGGCGGCATGGTGTTCGGCGCGGCAACGATCGGAGTCCTCGCCGTGGTGGGGCTGCTGCCGGTCGCGGCGACGTTCGGCAGCGTCGAGCTCATGGGGGGAGAGGTCAGCTGGCTGGTCCCGGTCCTCGGCATCACCCTCATCGCTGCCGTCGCCGCGTACGTCTTCGGCATCGTCGCCGGGCAGAGGCTCGGCTCGAAGGTGGCGAGCTTCGTCTCCCTCACCGAGGTCCTGTTCTCGGTCGTCGCGTCGTGGCTCATGATCGGCGACGTCCCCGGGCCGGTGCAGTTCCTCGGGGGAGGGCTCATCGTGGGCGGCGTCATCATGGTCCGCATGGACGAGCTCCGCGCCCCCGCGGAGCAGGCCGTTCCCGACACGGCGCCGGAGGCCCTGCCGGCAGCTGACCTGGAGGTGCGAGGACTCGGCTCCGAGCTCACGACCGGGGCCCTGCCCATCGTGGAGCGACCCGCCTAGCATTGACGGCATGTGCCGCAACATCAGAGTCCTGCACAACTTCGAGCCCCACGCGACGAACGAGGAAGTTCACGCCGCAGCGCTGCAGTACGTGCGCAAGGTGAGCGGGAGCACCCATCCGTCCAAGGCGAACGAGGAGGCCTTCAACAGGGCCGTCGAGGAGATCGCCCACATCACGGCGCACCTCCTGGATGACCTCGTGACGAGTGCCCCTCCCCGGAACCGGGAGGACGAGGCGGCGAAGGCGAAGGCCCGGGCGGCCGTCCGCTTCGGCACGGCCTGACCCCGCCCACCCCCGTCTCCCCGCCCCCCGTCTCGGGTACGCGAAATAACCTCCCCACCCCTTTCGGGTACGCGAAATCATCCTGTGGACGGTCTCGGGTACGAGCCTGCTGAGTGGCCCGTACCCGAGAGGGCGTGTGGGCGTCTTATCCGTACCCGAGAGGGCGTGTGGGCGTCTTGTCCGTACCCGAGAGGGGAGGGCTACCGGCCGAAACGCGTGAGCCGCAGCGAGTTCGCGACGACGAGCACCGAGCTCGCAGCCATCGCCGCACCCGCGATCATCGGGTTGAGCAGCCCAAGGGCTGCGACGGGGATGCCCACGGCGTTGTAGAAGAACGCCCAGAACAGGTTCGCCTTGATGATCGCGAGCGTGGCCCGCGACAGCTCGATCGCCGTGGCCACCTGTCCCAGGTCGTCGCCCATGACCGTCAGGTCGGCGGCCTCCCTAGCCACGTCGGTGCCGGAACCCATCGCGATCCCGAGGTCCGCCTGAGCCAGTGCGGGGGCGTCGTTCACGCCGTCGCCGGCCATCGCGACCCGGGCGCCCCCGGCCTGGAGCCGCTTGACCGCCTCGACCTTCCCCTCCGGCCGGACCCCGGCGTGGACGTCCTCGGTGGCAATCCCGACCTCGGTGGCCACGCTCGCGGCGACCGCGGCGTTGTCGCCCGTGAGCAGGACGGGCCTCAGCCCGAGCGCCTTGAGCCGTGCGATGCCCTCCGCGGAGCCGGGCTTCACCGTGTCACGGAGGCTCAGGATGGCCGCCGGTACGCGGTCGACGACGACCCATACCGCCGTCGCGCCCGCCGCCTCGCGCTCGGCGAACCGGGCCAGCTGGCTGGCCCCCGGCGCTTTGGCGCGCTCCGCGATCCAGTCGGTGCGGCCCACGAGCACCTCGTGCCCGTCCACCGTCCCCTCGACCCCGCCGCCCGCCGACGACCGGAAGCCGACGACGTCGGGCAGGCCCTCGGCGTCGGGCGCGACGCCGTCGCGCGCACCGCCCGTGTGGGAGGCTCCCTGCGCGGCAGGCACGTGGGCCCGGGCCGCGTCCACGACGGCGCGTGCGAGCGGATGCTCGCTTCCCGCCTCGACGGCGGCCGCCAGCCGCAGCGCCCCGGCCTCGTCCCAGGAGCCGAAGGCGTCCACGGCATCGAGCGCGAGGCGGCCGGTCGTGACTGTGCCGGTCTTGTCCAGCACGATGGTGTCGACGGCGCGGGTGTCCTCGAGGACGTGCGCGCCGCGGATCAGGATCCCCAGCTGGGAGCCGCGCCCGCTTCCCGCGAGCAGGCCGACAGGCGTGGCGAGTCCCAGAGCGCAGGGGCACGCGATGACGAGCACCGCGACCGAGGCAGTGAACGCGTCGGGCAGCGATCCGCCGAACGCGAGCCATGCCACGAACGTCAGTGCCGCGATGACGAGGACCACCGGCACGAAGACGCCGCTGATCCGGTCGGCGAGCCGCGCGATCGGCGCCTTGCCCGTCTGCGCCTCGGACACGAGGCGTGCCATCGCCGCAAGCGTCGTTTCGGAGCCGACCCGTGTTGCCTCGACCACGAGGCGGCCGGAGGTGTTGACGGTCGCGCCCGTGACCGGATCGCCGGCCCTCACCTCCACCGGGACGGACTCGCCGGTGATCAGGGACGTGTCCACGGCAGAGGAGCCCTCGCGGACGGTGCCGTCGGTCGCGATCGTCTCGCCCGGCCGCACCACGAAGAGGTCGCCGGGCACGAGGCTCTCGGCCGCCACCACCGTCTCGACGCCGCCGCGCAGCACCGTGGCGCGCTTCGCCCCGCGGTCCAGGAGGGCGCGCAGCGCGTCCCCCGCGAGCGACTTGGCGCGGGCCTCGAGCCACCGGCCCAGGAGCAGGAAGGTCGTGACCACTGCTGCGGTCTCGAAGTAGAGCCCTCCGCCGCTCCCTGACATCTCCATCCCGGGGTGTTCGGTCATCCGGGGCTCGGCGACGAGCTGGGCGAGCGAGTAGAGGTAGGCCGCGGCGACGCCGAGGGACACGAGCGTGTCCATGGTCGAGCCGAGATGGCGGGCGTTGATGGCCGCGGCGCGGTGGAATGGCCACGCCGACCACGTGACGACGGGCAGCGCGAGTGCCGCCGCCCACCAGCCCCAGTGCGCGAACTGCGCGCCCGGCACCATCGAGATGACGAACACCGGGATCGTCAGGGCGGCTGCGACCGCGAGTCGGGGGAGCAGGACATCGGCGCGGCTCCGGGCCGAAGAGGCCGGTTCTGGGTCCGCGTTCGGCGCGCCTGCAGGGTCGGCTGGGAGTGCCTGAGCCGTCGCCTCGGGCGCGGGCACCGGGACGGACGACGGCGTGTGGCCGGCGT
>NZ_BAAAQW010000006.1:416065-417426 GCF_039531875.1 Sinomonas flava
TGCCGAGGCCCTTGAGCCGGGCCGTGTACCCGGCGGACTCGACGGTGGTGAGCAGCTGTTCGTCGGTCACGCCGGCGGGCACTTCGACCCGGGCGGACTCGAGGGGCAGGTTCACCGAGGCGTGGACGCCCTCGATCTTGCCCAGCTTCCGCTCGATCCGGTTGACGCATGACGCGCAGGTCATGCCCTCGATGTCGAGCTCGACGATCCGTGGGGCCGCTGGTGTGGATTCCAGGAAGGTACCCATCGGCTACGCGTCGTTGGCGACGACCAGGTAGCCCGCCTCGGCGACGGCCTCGCTGATGGCCTCGTGCTTGATCTTGCGGTTCGAGTCGATCGTCACCTCTGACACGCCACCGGCCTTGAGGTCGACGGAGACGCTCTCGACGCCGTCGATCGCCTCGAGCTCCTCGGTGACCGAGCTGACGCAGTGGCCGCAGGTCATGCCGTCGACGTGCACGGTGGTGGTGAAGTGGGTCATCGCGATGCTCCTTGGCTGGGGAAGGTCTGGCTGAAGGGGTGTCTGGCCTGTTCCCGCCGCGAGGCGGGACAGGGGAATGAACGTGTCTGAGCCGGTGCAGCAGCCGGAGCTACCGCAGCAGTCGTCCGATGGCATCGGAGGCCTCCTTCACCTTGGCGTCGATCTCGCCGGCGCGCTTGGCCGGGTCCGGTTCATTGGCAGCGCCCACCACGCAGTGGCCGATGTGCTCTTCGACCAGGCCGAGGCTCACCGCGTGCAGGGCCTTCGTGACCGCTGACATCTGGGTCAGAATGTCGATGCAGTACTTGTCCTCCTCGACCATCCGGGCAATTCCGCGCACTTGGCCCTCAATCCTCTTGAGGCGCCGCAGGTAGGCCTCTTTGTTGGAGGAGTACCCGTACGGCGGTCCTCCATGCGTCTCGGTGTCCACGACGTGCTCCATGCCGTCAAAGCTATACCCCGGAGGGGTATGCGTCAAGTACCCCACCGGGGTATCTCCTCGTGACCCCCGAGGCCCGCGTGTAACGAAGGGCACACGCGGCGGATTTGGAGGAGGGCCGTCGTGGCCGGTAATGTTTTCTGAGTCGCCGGGGCGGCCGAGAGAACATCGAGGCAGTCCAGAGCGGCAAATCCCCTTCGAGAATGGCCCGGATGGCCGCTGATTGAGCGCGCCTCCGGAACCCTGATCGCTCGCAGTCGTGAAGCAGTTTCCAAGAAAAGCGGAATTTGCAGAGCGGGTGCGAAGAAGGTAAGATTGAATCTCGTTGCCGCGAGGAGATAAACCGGAAGAAAATCCGGTGGATGCACTTGCGGGGCCTGTTGTTTGAGAACTCAATAGTGTGCCAAGTTCGTTGATGCCATTTTTTTGATGGTGTTGATT